>NVVJ01000042.1 GCA_002402175.1 SAR86 cluster bacterium | reverse complement strand
GGAGTAGACCGTAATGAGGCAGGGATGCCGAATCGAGCCCCCAGGGATGGGTTTACGGCGTGTCTATGGAGGCAATACTGCATCCGCGTCAGTCACAAATATTACCAGTTACAAACCCGAACATAAGAAACAGAGCAAGCAGCAATCTGACGACCCAAAAATAGAGGCTTATTCCCTATAAATTGAACATGACACAGCACCTACTTGACCGCTAAAATCAGCTTAGTGATGATAAGCCAGCAAAACAAAATTAAACGTAGCGCTAAACCGACTCAAAAATGCATAAATTACCAGTAGTTCTTACTCTTCTATCAGGCTCTCTGCTTTTTCCGTATATGGCGGCTGAGCATATGGAGAATACTGATATCAAGTTTGCGTTCTATTCATCCGCCTGGGGCGAAAATACAGACGATGGATTGAGAATAGTCGCCAACAACCAAACCACCGATGTCATCCAGCTAAACTCCATCGTATTTCGCACTACATCGGACTCAGGCGAAGAAGTTAAGATTGATCTTAATCTGGAGGTTCCCTCCAACGGATATGCTGACCTGGAAATTGACTATATTGATTTACTGGCCGGCGATGAATGTATTGAGCGAACTATGCAAGCACAGTGGAAGTTGGTAGAGATTTCCAACTACACACTTAATCCATCCGTTAGAAATTTAATTATAGAAAACACAGACTCATTTAGAATTTATCAGTGTGTAAAAACCATCTCAACGACGTGGACAAACTTGAATAGCATGGAACAAGTAGAATACGACGAATGGGTGCTCTTTCATTTCGAAACCCGGCGAGATTTCTAGGCACAAAAAAAGGGGCATATGCCCCTTTTTTACGAACTGCCTAACTGAAAACCTAGCCCATCAGTATTCCACCGTACTGTACAAAGAATGGTGCAAATACCAGACTAAGAATAGCTGAAAGCTTGATCAGGATATTCAGTGAAGGACCGGACGTATCTTTCATCGGGTCTCCAACTGTATCGCCCACAACTGCTGCTGTGTGCTCATCCGAGCCTTTACCGCCCAGATTGCCAGCTTCGATATATTTCTTGGCATTGTCCCAGGCTCCGCCGCTGTTAGAAGAAGCAATAGCGAGTACACCGCCGGTTATCAACGAACCTATTAGCATGGCTGCAACAGCCTCAACACCGAACAGATAACCCACGACAATTGGAGAAGCCATTATCAAAATACCCGGGGCTATCATCTCTTTTAGTGCCGCCTTAGTTGAAATAGCCACACACTTCGCGTAATCCGGCTGGCCTGTGCCTTCCATAATACCGGGTATGGTTCGGAATTGTTCTCGCACTTCTTCGATCATCGCAAAAGCAGCTTTACCAACTGACTTCATTGTCATAGCAGAGAACAGAAACGGTAAAACCGCGCCTATAAACAGAAAAGTAAATACCAGAGGCTCAAGCAAGCTCATAGTAATCGGCTCACCTCTTAATGTTTCCGCTGTGGTGATAAAAGCCGCAAACAAAGCTAAAGATGTCAATATTGCCGCGCCGATAGCAAAACCTTTGCCAATTGCCGCCGTAGTATTGCCCGCTGAATCCAGAATGTCAGTTCTGCGTCGGACTTCTTTATCCAGGCCAACCATTTCAGCTATTCCACCAGCGTTATCCGCCACCGGGCCATAGGCATCGATTGTGAGTGCAAGTACCAGAGTTCCCAGCATACCCAACGAGGCAATAGCAACACCGTACATACCTGCCAGTTCCCAGGAAACAAAAATACTCACAGCTATGGCCAGATAAGGCAGTACCGTACTCTTATACCCAAGTGCCAGTCCGTAGATGATATTAGTGGCGACGCCTGTTTCACATGCCTTGGCAACTTCCTGCACAGGTGCATATTTGTCTGAGGTGTAATAACCCGTTAGCAAGCCAACGGTAAGCCCTGAGGCAAGACCCACTAGAAAACACAAATAAACGCCCAGATTAGTGTATTCCTCACCATTGAGATTAAATGTCTCAGGTATCAAAGCCATGGTAAAGAAATACATGACGATGGCCATTAACACACTGGAGATAACCAACAGCTTCATCAATGCAGGTGCTACATCGTCTTCAGTTTTCACACCAACGACTAGTTTAGTAATCAAACTGATTGGAATACCAACGGCGCTGATCAAGATCGGAAACAGTAAAGCGTCAGGGTTGCCTGCGAAAACGACCGCACTAATTACCATGGCGGCACAGGTGCTCTCGGCGCAAGAACCAAAAAGGTCAGCGCCCATACCCGCAACATCACCTACGTTGTCACCTACGTTATCTGCAATAACAGCCGGGTTACGGGGGTCATCTTCCGGAATTCCTTGCTCAACTTTACCAACCAGGTCCGCACCTACGTCAGCGGCCTTAGTGAATATTCCTCCACCTACACGAGCAAAAAGAGCAATAGTCGAACCGCCTAGTCCAAAGCCGGCAATAACCTCCATAAGTATATGGTTATTTTCAGTCCCCAGGTCAGCCAGTAACCAGCTCATCACCACATAGATGATAATCATGCCTAAAGTCGCCAAGCCAACAAGCGCAAAACCCATAACAGCACCAGCATTAATAGCCACATCATAAGCCGCTGAAATACTCTTTCTTGCTGAAACTGTAGTCCTGGCATTTGCCTGAGTGGCCACTTTCATGCCAATAAAGCCGGATGCTACGGAAATCAAACCACCAAACAGAAAGGCAATTGCTGTATAAATTCCCTCTCGTATATTAGGGGTATGAACATCATCGATAAGAATCGCGATAATCGCCGCGAATACCGCCATGAATATGGCCAGAATCTTATATTCCTGCTTAAGAAAAGCCATGGCACCATCGGCAATTGCACCGTGGATAAACTTCAGACGAGTTGCGTCTTTTTCTTCCAAGTCCAGATCAAGCGGTACGCTCATTACCTTCTTATTGTAGAAGAATGCAATTCCCAAACCTAGCAGTGACAGAACCAGTGTGACCGTAATTGATATGCCCGACATCTAAAAGTTTCCCCAAATTGGAATGTTTATTTTAAAGGCGCGCACTTTACCATAACCCACGCCGCAAAAATAGCAGTCAAACGGGCTTAGAAACCAGTAAATCAGTGGTGCGAAGCAGATTAAAATTGATTGCGGGGTAGCAGCATCGGAAAGAGTTGAATCTAGCTACTTTTTTCTAGATTTTTTGCTTTTCTTAGATTTGGATGGCGCGACAGATTTGTCGGCCTCACCTCTGGCCAGGCGAAATGCCTGACGCAGCGCATCCACTTTGGCCTCTTTACGCTTAAACACGTGAGCATGCTTTCTACTATCAAAGTCGATGACTTTATCTGGCATGTTGGATTATCCTAATCATCGAGTCACACCCCCTGCCACGCTTCTGCAACTGCGCAAAAATACTATTGAGTACCCGCGCGCCTTATCAGCTCGTCTTTTCTCGCCTCCAGCTCGGCGATCAGATCCTTTGCCAAAGGTCGCAGGGTATTGCCTTGCGAATCGGTGTCTTCGTATTTTTCCTGCTCTGAGGCCAGTACGTCCAGCAGCTCTTCCGCTACCGAAATGGCCTGCTGAAGAAATTCAGTATTGTTTTCAGAATCTCCAACGCTAGCACTGATAGAGGTTATCTGTTGCTCAAGCGCTGTAATTCTGTCCAACTTTTGCTGACGCTCCGCTTCCACTGCGGCAATGGCTGCTTCGCGTGCTCGCACCTGCCTTTGTAATTCCTCTTGCTGCCTTCTCTCTGCGTCTGCACGCGCCTGTATTTCGGCGGCCTGACGATCACGCTGAGCCTGAAGACGGGCCTGTTCAGCGGCCTGCTCCTGCTGTTGTCTGCTTATTTCAGCAGCGCGTAGACGTTCTTGCTCCTGAGCAAGACTAGCCGCTTCCTGTTCTATCGCAACTCTAGCGGCCTCCTGGGCTGCCAGTTCTGCCTCTTGCGCTCCCTGTGAAGCACAGGACGCCAGAGCCGTCATTAGTAAAATGCCTGTAAGTGCGCGGATTACGGCCAACTTAAAGGAACTACTGTTTTGTCCGAAATTGATGTGATATCTCATAACCATCTCCTTGATGGGGCCACTCGTATTCTTTTAATTCTTCCAAATTCTGGCTGTTCAATCAGCTCGATACTAACGCCAGCCTGCTGATTAATAAAATATTTCCTGAAAAATTCACTGGAGTTGTGGATTTTGTCATACTTTTTAGCGATAAACAGGCAGTTTGTCAGTAAAATTAACGTGTAAACAGGTCTTTGGATGTTATCGGCCGTATTTTGGCAGAATTCATTTTGAAGCTCTAACTCGGCAAGGAAAATACAGTGGAAGGTTTGAGCGTAAAAAACAAGCAAGACTTGCAACGTTTGTTGCTGCAGTCCGTAAAAGAGCTGAAGCAACACCTAAACATCAGTAAAGCCGCCGCCGGAATTGTCACTCTCGATCAAACCACGGTTGGCAGAGTGTCTAGAGTGGACGCGATGCAGCAGCAGAGCATGGCCGCTTCAACCCGCGAAATGGCTACTCAAAGGCTTAAGAAAGTTACCCTGGCGCTGAAGAGCTTGGAAAATGATTGCTACGGCTATTGCAGTGGCTGTGACGAAGAAATCGCACTGAACAGGTTACTGGCTCAACCGGAGGCTAATTTGTGCCTTAGCTGCCAGGATAAACACGACCGACACTAAAAAGGGAACTGCGAGCGCTGGGTTAGAGGCCCCTGTTTTTGCAGCAATTAAAGCGTAGCATCGAGCGACCGAAGGAGAACACGCTAAGGGGCTTATCTGTCATAAGAAGATGAGCCGAGCTTGTCTTCCTCACAGATCCTCCTGGAGGAATCTTTCCTAGAGGAATCTCTAGGGACGGGTGCAAGCTGCGGAGAAAATAGGGGGCCCTGACCCAGTGCGCTCTCTAAGCAATTACATAAGTTGACTGGGAATGGCTTGTAGGTAGTTGATGCGTGTATCGGGGCTTGGGAAGGGGTGCTGTTTTTCCGTTCCATTGGSCCATCCCTGGCCCTCCCGCGCTCCATCCCTGGGCGCTAGTCACTACAAAACAGCACCCCTTACCAAGCCCCTGTCGAATTCAGTATTCTTCCCAACCGCAAGCCTTTCTGCGCCTTGTAGGAAAAGCACAATAGGTAAATGATCTGCATTCTAATCTGTGGAATTATTTCGTGAGGATATATCAGACTCTGAGCTTCATTCAGTACTGCACTTAAAGCGTCGTTAGCCAGTGTTCAAGACCCTGAGCATTCAGTTCCATATCACGCCCAATCAACATCTTTATTGTGGTTAGATCTACTTCACACTGTTGATCAGTCAGGTAATCAATACTGGATTGTAGAATCGACTCCTCGATTTCTTTTTCGCGGTTATTAGAATCGGATAATTCCTGTGCCGTATCCGCATAACTTTCAATTGTGCTTCGCAGAAGCATCAGCAAAGAAGGCAAGTTTTCATGCATGCCAAAATGCGTGACATAGATTCTTTCTGGCTTAAATGACATCAATCTGTCCAGCGAAACTAGCCAGGCTGCTGGATCAAATTGAATAGGTGTGGTGGGTGGAAAAATGAAACGGTTTTTGCCTTTGTTCAATTCAGGATAACTGGCACCAAATGTATCACCGGTAAACAAGCCCTGACTCTGCTCGTCATAGATACAGTAATGATGCCTGGCGTGGCCCGGTGTATCCAAAAATACTAATTTACGGCCATTGAAGTCCAGCTCAAATTCATCTTCAGTTTCCTGTACACGTACCGCAGGAACAGGAGTTAGCCTTCCAAACATTTTCCCGAAGGCTTCTTCACCATAAACAGCCAATGAGCCTTGCTCAAGCTTTGCGGGATCAATCATATGCCGTGCGCCACGAGGATGTATCAGCAATGTAGCATTGGGAAAGAGCTGCATTAGCTCCCCTGCGCCCCCCGCGTGATCCAGATGCACATGAGTAGGCATTACATAGGCTACAGACTCCTTAGCAATGCCCTTCTTTTCCAGTACTTGCAGGAGTATAGGCACGGAGTTACTTGTACCGGAGTCTATAAACCCCGCCATTCCTTCGTGCTCGATTAGGTAACAGGCTGCCAGTCCTGGTCTGTCGAGGTAAGTATCGATGCAGGTGATGCCATTACCCAGTTCCTGATAATGAATGCGATCTGGCACGTTAACTCTCCGTTATTGTAAGCAGCTAATTAAATATATCAATTAACTGTCATATCTCGGTTGCTACTATCATTCCCGAAAGGAATAAAAAGCCCGTGCAGCCTGATACAAGCTGTAAATATCAACCTTTGAACTTACGGCATATGGTGTGTGTATTGACAGAACCGGAACACCAAAATCAATCACTTCAATATTTTGACTAGAGAACTCTCCACCAATAGTGCCTCCGCCAGCACTGCCTACTTTGTAGGTAGACGTTTGCCACGGCACATCATTGCTGTCGAGCAGCTGCCGAGTCCAGGCGATAAACTCGCTGTTAGCAGTATTTCCCTGTCCGTAAAGCTTGAGATTCACACCGTAACCTAGCTTTGGTGCATTGCCTGTTTCCCAGGCGCCAGGATTCATTGGATTAATACCAGGGTTTACATCAATAGATATAAACTTGGTCTTACGTAGTACAGCGCGAAATAGTGGCTCGCGATAGTCACCCCCCAATTCTGCGTATAACAGCCGCGAAAGCAGATCGGCAAAGTACTCAGACCCAGCACCGGTATTGTTCCTGTTACCTACTTCTTCGTTGTCTACCAGATACGCCATAGTAGTTATCTGTGGGCTATCAACTTCCGCGATGGCTCGCATTGCGGCATAAGAGGCAAGCCTGTCATCCTGACCATAGGCGGCAATCAAACCTCGATCAAAGCCCATGTCTCGAGGTGCGCCAGCAGGCACTAAAGACAGTTCAGACGAAACCAGATCGGCACGACTAACACCGTATTCCTCATCTAGGTACTTTAGAATTTGCTCGACCACATCACCGTCATCCTCCCCAGGAATATGCCCAACAATAGGATCCAGGTCTTCAGGCCCGATGAAATCAGCAAGAGTTTGTGAATTTCTGCCTCGATCAACATGAGGCGACAGCTCTGGAATCATAAACACTGGATCCTCAGGGTCTAGCCCAATTGAAATAGAAACACGGCTACCGTCTTTTTTATCTATATGCCCCAATAAGGCCAGTGGCAGATTAGTCCACTGATGAAATTTTATTCCACCGTGGTAGTTCGTTTGAAACAGGGCGAACTCACTATTCTCAAAAAGTGGCCTGCCTTTCAATTCCAGGCGTGGAGAATCTATATGAGCACCTATGACGTGAAACCCCGATGCTAGCGGCTCTTCCCCTAGTACTATTAAACTAATAGTACGATCTCTGTTCACTTCATAGATTTTAGCGCCGGCTTCCATGGGAGTACTTACTGTTAATTCTTCAAATCCATTCGCCTCGGCAAAGGTAATGGCCTCCTGCACAAAAGTAAGCTCGGTGCGCGCCCTATGAATAAAGGCTTTGTAGTCTTCAGCAAATTCAAAAACCACAGAGCGTTCACTGTCAGACATACCAACCCATGATGATTCGCACTGCAATGTGTTTTCACAGTCTTCCTCCGCTTGAGCCAAAACCGTTGAAGTTAAGAACAGGGCAATGAGAGCTGAGAGCGAAATTAAAAACGATTCAGACAGTTTATTCATAGAAGCAATTGAAATTTTCATGATGATTCCATTGTTTTATAAAGGCTAAAATATACAGTGACTAAAAATAATTATTCTAAGTAGTCTCACATCAGGGCGATGGGAATTTTTCAAGATATTCAGCGAATGATCGGCTATCTACATTTCCGCCAGAAAGAATAACGGCGACCGCTTTACCGGCAACATCCAGCTTATTCTGTAGCAAAGCCGCCAGAGCAACCGCTCCTCCCGGCTCCACAACCAGTTTCAAATAGCGAAAAGCAAAACTTATTGCATGAGCTACATCGTCTTCAGAAACCGTTAAAAAATCTTCAACTGTTTTACTATTTATAGACCAGGTAATTTCTCCAGGTGCGGTTGCCATTAGAGCATCGCAGCTGGTTTTTACCTGTGGGTTTATAGTTACACGTTTGCCGGCTTGCTTCGAAAGACTATGATCGTCGTAATTTTCTGGCTCTACCCCATAAACCAGAGTGCTGGCATTGCACCCTTTAACAGCTGTTGATATACCTCCTAACAGCCCCCCTCCACCACAAGGGCTTAATACAATATCTGGAACACATTGAATATCTTGCATCTGCTGCATAATTTCAAGGCCGCAGGTGCCCTGCCCAGCGATCACATCCACATCGTCAAAAGCAGGAACTAGCACCGCACCTGTGTCTGCCGCTATGGCTGCAGATATCTCTTCGCGGGATTCCGTGTCGCGGTCGTACAACCGAATCTTTGCCCCAAGCTTTTCTGTGCCTTCCTTTTTAATAATGGGTGCATCGGAAGGCATGACAATCGTAGCTTTCATTCCTAGCAATTTAGCTGCATAGGCCACACCTTGCGCGTGATTGCCCGATGAAAACGCAACAACTCCTCGAGCTTTTTCGGCTGAGCTTAACTGGCTCAAGCGATTGTACGCGCCGCGAAACTTAAAGGCTCCAATGTGTTGTAGACATTCAGGCTTTAGAAAGACTTTGGCATCAACGCGCGCGTTTAATTCTACACAGCTCAATAGCGGGGTTTTAATTGCGACACCATCAAGACGCTTGGCCGCCTGCTGAATATCTTCGAGATTTATACTCATTATTAGCTTACTTTTTCTTAGATTCTCGATTTTTGTCAAATTCTCGATTTTTTCGAATTCTTCTTTTTTGCGCCACCTGTTGCTGGGTCAAATTTTCTTCGCCCTTAACGAAAGGATTATCACCACTTCGTAATTCTATCCTGACCGGTGTTCCTTCTAATCTTAATGCCTTGCGAAAAGTTTTTTCCAGGTAACGACTATAACTACCGGGGAGTTTTTCCGTTTGCCTTCCATGAATCACTATCACTGGAGGATTTTGGCCTCCGGCGTGGGCATAGCGTAATTTAATTCGTCTACCGTTTACTATCGGTGGCGCATGGTCTTTCACCGCATCCTGTAATAATTCGGTAAGGCGGTTTGTTACCAGCTTTTTATTAGCCGATTCGTAGGCGGCATGAATGGACTTATACAGATCGCCGACAGCCGTGCCATAAAGAGCCGAAATAAAATGGATTTTGGCAAAGTTAACAAAAATGAATCGGCGCCGAATCTCAGACCTGACTTTTTCTTTAGCGTCATGTTCCATTCCATCCCATTTGTTAATGGCAATAACCAGTGCTCTTCCTGTTTCTATGACATAGCCTAGAAGATGCAAGTCTTGCTCTACAATTCCAGTACGCGCATCGACTAGCAACACTACAACATGGGCATCCTGAATAGCCTGCAAAGATTTAACTACGGAGAATTTCTCTACAGTTTCCTTGGTACGACCGCGCTTCTTAATACCTGCTGTATCAATCAATGTATAGAAACGACCACGTCGTTCAAAAGGAATATAGACGCTATCGCGAGTGGTGCCTGGCTCGTCGTAAACCACCACTCTGTCTTCTCCCAACATTCGGTTTACCAATGTTGATTTTCCAACATTAGGCCTACCGGCAATGGCTATCTTTATACCTTGAACCTGATCATCTTCGGAGCCAGTCTGACCTTCTGCATTCTCCGCTTGTTTTTCAAACTCACTCAAAACATGGTTTAGCATGCTCGGGACTCCACGTCCCTGAGTAGCCGTTATTGGAAATATCTCTGACATTCCCAAACTATAGAAATCAACAAGTGCCGCGTCTTGATCTCGCCCGTCTATTTTATTAACGATCAAAAAAGTGTTTTTGCTACGTTTTCGCAGATGATCGAGAATTCTATTGTCGTCAGGAAGCAGGCCGTCTTTGGCATCCACCATAAACAGACAGATGTTTGCTTCTTCAATCGCTTGCAAGGATTGAGACGCCATTTCCATGTCGATTCCTTCCTCGTCGCCTGTTAATCCGCCGGTATCAATAGCGATAAAGGATTTGCCATCCAGGTTCCCCTGCCCGTATTGTCTATCACGGGTGAGTCCAGGAATATTGGCGACAAGCGCATCGCGACTACGGGTGAGTCGATTGAATAAAGTGGATTTGCCAACGTTGGGACGACCAACAATGGCGATAACTGGCCTCATGGTACAAACCTGGGTTTATCTAATAAAAAAAATATCGAGGGTATTACTGTATAGAGTAAGAAATAAGTCTACCGCTATTGCCATAAACATAGAGCCGGCCATTAGCAGACAAAAGGTTTGATCTGACCCCATCCTTATCTGCCTGAATACGACCTACAATACGACCGTCAATCTGAGAGAGTAAATGCACATATCCTTCAAAATCGGCTACCGCGATAAAATTACTAATTGACGTTGGTGCGGTAATTTCCCTGTATTCCAGGTCAGTATTTTCCCAAACCATATCATCAGTGTTATCTCGAATTGCCGTGACATAGCTTTTATCATCGCAATAATAAATATTACCAAAGCCCTGTTCCAGTCCATGGTAGCTCGACGCTTCGCGCCCCCAGACAATTCTTCCAGTTGAAATATCAAATGCCATCAGATTTCCCTGATAACTGGAGGCTAGAACACGAGCACCGTCCAGTAATAAGTCACCATCGACATCAATAACTCGATCGATATCATATTGACCTTCAGGCACGGCGACTCTCTCTTCCCAACGCAACACACCGGCATCTGCCGATACTGCTATTAAAGTGCCGTTACTAAAACCAGCGATAACATCACCACCGGGTGTAATAACCGGCGTACTGGTACCGCGTAATGTTAACGCCGGTAGCGTAGTTTCATATATCCACCGCTGTTCACCACTCGAAAAATCCAGGGCAAGTAGCTTTCCGTCAACAGTTTGAGCAATAACAACATCTCCATTCGTTTGAGGAGGAGAAAGAACTTCACTCGATACCGCATGCGCCCATTTGATTTCACCTGTCGATTCATCAAGTACAACAATCTCGGCATCTTCGGTGCCAACCATAACCAGGCCTTCGCCGGCGCCAACACCACCGGTTATCGGGCTATCCAGACGCGTACGCCAGATTACATCCCCTGAGCTGGCTTCTATGGCAGCAATGTTGCCATTCTCGCTAGCAGCGAAAATCAATCCACCATCGAGAACCGGAGTTATTTCGGTGTAATTGGCGCCCTGTCCGTTGCCGATATTGACGCTCCATTGGCGGATCAATTCAACCTCTTGCTCAATAGCCACCAACTCGGCTGGAGGGTTTACTTCGTCATCGCCAAACCAGCTCAGGGGGTTCAATTTACCTATTTCAAAGCCAGCGCAGCTCGAAAGCGACAAGACAAGGGCAGTTAAAACAACTAACCGTATAGATGAGCGTAAATTCATTAATGGAGTTTGAAAAGTAGACCTGCGGCGGCGGCTTATTGTCATTACTTAGCCTTCAGTGGAAAGATCGTCAAGCTTCATGCGCAAACCACCGCTATTTGAGCCTGCCTGCTGAGCGGCGATATAGGCATCTCGCGCATCGACTTCACGTCCCATAGATGCATAGATGTCTCCGCGTAATTCAGAAAAGCCAGCTTCAAAAGATTTCGGGTCAATATTATTAACCAAAGCTAAAGCGCGTTCGGCATCTCCCTTGGCAAGAATTATTCGGCCAAGTCGAAGATTTGCTGTCAGGCCCAGCCCTTCATCCGCTGAAGCAAACATACCGTCATCCTGATTATCAAGAATCCATTGCAAAGCGATTTCAGCTTGATCCAGGTCGCCATTACTTACTGATTGCTGAGCAGAAAAAAGCGCGCCATAGGAGGCATAAATAGAGCTGTTGTGCTCACTGCGTAGTTGTTCAGATATTTCAAGAATACGAGTTTTTCCTTCATCACTCACCGGTTCGCCTGGTGCAGGCACTGCCAGCGTGAGTATCTCTTCATACAAATCGGAAGCAGCCTCCACGGAAGCATTCTTGGAATTTTGCCAAAGCAGCCATGATGTATAGGCGGCGAAAACGACAATGACAATCAATAGCAGCTGCTTGCCATTTTCATCCCACCACTTCTTTAATGCTTCTAGCGATTCTTCTTCGGCCGCGTGTATTGCCACCACTAAATTCCTCTTAACTTTATGATTAATTAATCAGGGAACTGTTGATTAATAGCGACCTGTTGTATCAGACCACTACATCATTCAGTTTATCCCTAAATGAAAACCCTAATTCTACCTGTTTACGCCGCGCCTGGCACGACTCAAAGCGGCTATCAGCCTGGAATATCGAAAAATTCGGCAAGTTTATCGCTTGTATTTACAATCTCGACACTTACAGACTCACCTGTGTCATCCAATCGACGAATTTTAGCGGTATGCACCGGCTCGTCTCCATCGCTTTCGATGATTACCGCCAGGCTTGCACCACTGTTGAAAGCACGTTTTAGCTGATTATTGTACTTACCGCCGCCGCAATGACTTATTACGCCCAGGTGTGGAAATCGATCACGTATTTGCTGCCCAAGTAGCAGCCCTTGTTCTGCAAGGTCTTTACCCACTACAACTAGATAAATATCAACAGCCTTACGTGCAGATTTCGGAACTTTCCCGAGAGAGTCCAGCATCAACACAAGTCGTTCTGCACCCATGGCAAATCCAGCAGCCAGCGTTGGTTTTCCGCCTAATTGCTCCACAAGTCCATCGTATCGACCACCGCCACACACTGTACCCTGGGCGCCTAAGGAGTCAGTAATCCATTCAAACACACAGTTATTGTAATAATCCAGACCTCTAACTAGGCGTGGATTTTCAACAAAGGCGATTCCGGCCACTTGCAACAAGCGCTTTAGTTCACAATAGTGCTCAACGCTAACTTCGCTAACATAATCTGCCAGTTTGGGTGCATCTTCCAAGACCCTGCGCACCTCGGGATTCTTGCTATCCAGTACTCGCATAGGGTTAGAGTGTGTTCGGTTGCGCGCATCGTCATCCAGCGAATCGGCTTTTGAGACTAAAAATGTTGTTAACGCTGTGGCGTAGTTCTTCCTGTCATCTGAGCTACCAATATTGTTAATTTCCAGTGTCAGGTAATCACTTAGATCAAGGTCCTGCCAAAGGCTAGCCGACAACTGAATAACTTCTGCATCAATATCGGGCCCTGCCATGCCAAAGGCTTCGACTCCAAATTGCTGAAATTGACGGTAACGACCTTTTTGAGGACGCTCATGCCTGAACATTGGACCCTGATACCATAGTCTTTGCTGTTGATTGTAAAGAAGGCCATGTTGATCAGCTGCTCTCACGCAACCGGCAGTGCCCTCCGGGCGCAAACTTAGATTGTCGCCGTTGCGATCATCAAAGCTGTACATTTCCTTTTCGACTATATCAGTAACTTCACCGATCGAACGCTTAAACAACTGCGTTTGTTCGAGAATGGGGAATCGAATTTCCTGGTACCCAAAACGCTTAACGACTTGCTGAAATCGGTTTTCCAGATATTGCCAGCTGGGAGTTTGATCGGGAAGAATGTCATTCATTCCCCGTATTGCTTGTAGTTTTGCCATAGGTTTGTTTTAAATTAAATGCTAGCTAGACGCTATTAAATTTTCCTCTGCCTGCTGTTTATCGGCAACCTGTTGCCTGATCATTGCTTCCAGTTCATCAACCAGATTTTCGTTGTTAATTTTATGATCAGGTACCCCGTTCTTGTAAACAAGGTTATTGGGGCTTGCTCCGGTTAGTCCGATTTCTGCTACTTTCGCCTCTCCCGGCCCGTTGACTATACAGCCAATAACCGCCACGTCGATCGGGGTGCTAATGTCTTCCAGACGTAGCTCCAACTCATTAACAACCGAAATGACATCAAAGTTTTGTCTTGAGCAGCTTGGGCAGGCAACCAGGTTTACACCTTTGTGCCTCAGGCTCAGGCTTTTTAAAATATCAAACCCCACCTTAACTTCTTCAACTGGATCGGCGGCCAGGGAGATTCGTATGGTATCTCCAATTCCGTCCATAAGTAGAGAGCCTATACCAATAGCGGATTTAACCGTGCCTGAACGCAAACCCCCTGCTTCTGTAATTCCAAGATGAAAGGGCTGATCTATTTGCCCTGCCAGCCCTCGGTAAGCCTGCAATGTCATAAAAATTTCCGACGACTTAAGGCTAATTTTAAAGTTTTGAAAATTGAGTTTGTCCAGAATATCAATTTGAATAAGAGCAGACTCCACCATGGCATCAGCGTTGGGCTCTTTGTATTTGCGTAGTAAAGCCTTGCCTAACGAGCCCGCATTTACACCAATGCGCAGAGGAATACCTTTGTCTTTAGCGCTATCTACTACGGTACGAATTTTTTCTTCGCTACCAATATTTCCTGGGTTAATACGTAGGCAGTCGACACCATAGTCCAGAACTTTTAAGGCAATACGGTGATCGAAATGGATATCCGCGACAAGGGGAACTTCAGCCCGAGCGCGAATAGCCTTGAATGCCTCCGCCGCATCCATACTCGGAACAGAGACACGAACTATATCGACACCTGCCTTTACCAGGCGTTCGATTTGATCGAGCGTTGCTTCTACATCACATGTTTCTGTGTTTGTCATACTCTGCACAGAAATTGGCGCATCGCCACCCACCGCGACATCACCCACCATGATTTGACGAGTTTTACGACGTGGATAAAGCTGCCTGGACATCATGAGTTATAAACCTACTGTGAGACGTGCTGAGTTATCAATACGAATGTTATTGGACACGTCTACTTCAACACCATTTAAGCTCATGTTAGCGAAAGGGGCATCGCCGAGTAAAATACTAAATGGCGCATTACCGGTAATTTCCAGCACATCGCCTTTTTCTCTAATATCACGGTATATCTGACTGGACGTATTGTCGTTCACTTCAATCCAGCTTTCGCCACTAAAAGAAATACGCAGTATATCGGTGCCACCTGCTGCCACCTCTATTAGCCGTGAATCAGAATTAGAATTCACAGCAGGGGCCAGAATATTTGTGTTGCTTAACGGTTCTTCGGTTTGTAACTGCGTATTAATAACTGCCGAAATAATCGCTTCTTGTACGGGCTGCTCCGGTGGTGATTCATTCAACGTTGAACTATTTGTTAGTGGCAATGCTGCAACAATTTCTTCAGGCATTTGTTCCAGAGAAAGCTGATCTGCGGCTCGAACAATTGTTGGTTCTTCAATAGCTTCAATAACCTCGGAATCTACTGCATTTAGTCCTATGCCGGAAGCTTCCGGGTCAGGGTCGTCGTTGAAAAAACTGTTATATACCCACAAGCCGGTAAAACCACCAACGAAGACCAGTAGAGACAGTACAACCCATGGCTTATTTCTATCTTTTTTCCTGCGCGCTCGCTGCCGACTGGCCTCAATCGCACGCGCCTGCAGCTGCTCATTGTATTCATTGTACAGAGAAAACAAATCGTCAACTTCCAGCTCTAACAATACGGCATAGCTTTTAATATAACCCTTAGCAAAAACAGCGCCAGGTAGCTTTTCATAGGTGTTAGCCTCAAGCGCTTTTACGTAGTGCATGGTGATATGAAGTTTGTCTGCTACTTCCTTTTCAGACAGACCTCGTTTTATGCGTTCCGCACGAAGAATATCTCCAGCGGTCTCCTTAGAGGCTTCGCGTTCATCACCTTGCTGACGATCATCTTCAGACTCAGAGGGCATCATCGAGCCTTTGGTAAGCTTGATATTCCGGAGAGGATTGAAACAAAGTTCGAAGAATCAATGTAAAATCATCGACTATTTTTTGATTATTGAAGTGCCCTTCAATTTGAATACCAGCCAATAGTGCACGCGGGGAATGAGGAATGTCATTGAATTGCGCGGTAGTCAAATAGCTTTGAAAAACTGCTCGAGCGCTGGCAAAATCTTGCTGGCCAAAATGAAGTAGAGCCAGCTCCAGTGACGCGATATACAAGTTGCTATTTAATTGCAGTGCCCGTTCGAATGCGCGTTGCGCATCACTTATTCGATTGACTCGCAGCGCAGTACGCCCAAGGCTCTCGAAAGCCACTGCACGGCCTTCATAATCAGTGTTGTTAACGACCTGCTCTAATTGTGTAATCGCTTCTGGAAAGCGCTCCTGACTAAACAGCATCACCGCGTAGTTATTTCTAGCTCTGGAGTTTTCTCCATTCAGCCTTATCGCACGTCGAAAATTTTCATCTGCCAGATCTATATCGCCTTCACGCTGAAAAATTAATGCCAACACCATATGTATTTCGGAGTTATTGTCATCAATGGCCATTACATTACCAACATGGCGCCTGGCTCCGATCATATCGCCGGCATCATAGTAGGCTAGCGCCAGCTGAACATAGTCCGATATTGCGCGTTCGTCAGACACGTCAGTAAGAAACCCACCTGTGGTGGTAGTTATACAAGAGGTCAGGAAACCTACCGCTATTATTGCTAAAGCCCTAGAAATAGACTTGCGAATCAACAAGTTAATACTCTCCACGATAGTCGATTTAGAATAACTCTTTATACTCTGTCGGCCGAAACGGCCAGATTATCAGTACTACCGAACACTTTCCTATTTGCCGCATTTTGTCTGTGTCTACTGCTGCGTCGAGTCTGGTCATTCACATCACCAACTAACTGCCCACAGGCCGCTCCGATGTCATCGCCACGGGTGGTCCGCACCGTAACGATATAGCCTGCCTTTTGTAGAATTTGCCTGAAATTTGAAATTGACGAATCACTAGGTCGCTTATAATCACTAAGCGAAAATGGATTAAAAGGTATCAGGTTAATTTTGCAAGGTAGTTGCACCAGCAATTCCGCCAGATCGCGAGCGTGTTGCCGATGATCATTAACACCGGCAATCATCGTATATTCAATAACTGGAACTCGCTTATCAGGAAGGCTCGCCATGTAGCCTTTTACCGACCGAATAAGCTCAGCAATAGGGTATTTTTTGTTAATCGGCATAATTGAACTACGTAATTCATCGTTTGGCGCATGCAGTGAAATAGCCAACGAAGCATCAGTATAATCTTTTAGTCGATCAATAGCGGGGACAACTCCTGAGGTGCTAATAGTCACTTTACGTTTAGACAGCCCGTAAGCGCAATCTTCCATCATAATGCTCAAGGCATCCATGACATTGTCAAAGTTAAGCAAGGGTTCGCCCATGCCCATCATAACCACATTACTGACTCTTCGTTCCGTGGTTCCATCGAAACATCCCAATTTGGAATTGGCCCACCATAGCTGACCAATAATTTCTGCTACGGTTAAATTGCTATTAAATCCTTGCTTACCCGTTGCGCAGAACGTGCAATCAAGAGAGCAACCCGCCTGTGATGAAATACACAACGTTCCACGACCAGCCTCAGGAATGAAAACCATTTCCACACTGCTGCCGCTGGCAACTTGAACGATCCATTTGTGACTACCATCGTGTGACTCAAAATCCTGTAATATTTTAGGCAGGCTTATCTGAGTCGTCGATTTAAGCTTTTCCCGTAGATCTTTGCTGATATCAGTCATCAAATCGATATCCAGCACACCACGCTGGTGAATCCACTTCATCACTTGCCCGGCTCGAAAGGGTTTCTCGCCAGCCTCAACAAACAGAGACTGCAATTTACTCAAGCTTAGGCCAGCTAAATTGGGCTTGCATGTCTCCGTCATGTTCAACTTACCTATTTATTACCTATTTAGGTGTGTTGCTTTAGGAACAAATTTCGTCAGCATTAAAGAAATAACCTATTTCACGCTCAGCTGATGTTACTGAATCAGAACCGTGAACGGCATTAGCATCTATTGACACAGCAAAGTCTGCTCGAATAGTACCTGCCTCAGCTTCGGCCGGGTTAGTAGCGCCCATAAGGTCTCGATGAAGTAGTACAGCCCCCTCGCCCTCAAGCACTGTAACCATCACTGGGCCGGAAGTCATGAATTCAATAAGGTCGCCGTAGAAAGGTCTTTCCTTGTGCTCAGCATAAAACCCACCCGCTGAATCGTCATTCAATTGCTGCATCTTGGCGGCAATTATCTTCAGTCCGGCTTTTTCGAAACGGACGTAAATTTCACCAATAACGTTTTTCGCTACTGCATCAGGTTTAATAATAGATAGTGTACGTTCGATCGCCATCATAACTCCCAGTATTCTGTATTCGCAAAAGATCGCGCATTATACGTGGTTAATCAGTGATTTTGTACGCTTTTGAGAGGTAAAAAGCCCTATTATTCAGGGTTTACTCGGCTACTTCTTCGATCCAGGCCTGCTGGATGGCTTCCAGAATTTTTTCACCACAGCGATCAGGGTCATCATCGAACTGAGCTAACTCACAAACCCAGCGTCGTAGGTCTACAAAATTTACAGTTAGAGGGTCAGTGTCGGGGAATTTGTCAGCCAGCTCTATGGCAATATCAAATACATCGGTCCATTTCATGGCAGCAGCTTCCGCTTAATGTTCTTCAGACACCATATTAATGGTGTATTTAGGGATTTCTATAACTAGGTCGTTTGAACTTACCTTTGCCTGGCAGCTTAACCGCGATTCAGGCTCCAATCCCCACGCCTTATCCAGGTAGTCTTCTTCATTTTCTTCTGCTTCTTCAAGTTGCTCGAAACCTTCGCGAACAATGACATGGCAAGTTGTGCAAGCGCAGGATTTTTCACAGGCATGTTCTATTGCGATATTGTTGCGCAATGCCGCGTCTAATATGCTTTCGTTTTCCTTAGCCTCGATTGTTGCACCTTCGGGACAGATTACTTCATGTGGCAGGAATGTTAATTTAGGCATTAGTGTCTATTTTTCCATAAAGTTTTTAGGAGTTATCAATACGATGAGTATTGGTTTCCAATATTTATTGTGAGTTTACCTTATCAATTGACTCACCTCGAAGCGCTTCTGCAATAGTCAGGTCCATGCGCCTGGCCGCAAAATCTCCACTCACAAGATTAAGCTTTTCGATAAGCGCATGTATTTGATTACTTCCCGCGTCAATCAATGCCGCCTCTAATTCATCGACAGCTATTTCTATACGCCGAGACTCATCGATAGGCAACAGTGATTCATCGACGGATCGTGCGTTCGCAATGGCGCTAATCAGCTGCCTCGCCTCAATCTGCGCTTCTTTTATGGATCTTGCTTCCATATCCGTCTGTGCGTTGTCATAGGAATCTTGCAACATTTGCTCTATGGCCCCGGAATCCAGTCCATAGCTTGGTTTAACTTGAACTTCCGCTTTTGTGCCGCTACTTAATTCCTGTGCAGCCACACTTAATAAGCCATCGGCATCCACCTGAAAGCTGACCTTTATTTTCGCTGCACCAGCCACCATAGGTGGTATACCTCGCAGCTCAAACCGAGCAAGCGAGCGACAGTCTGTGACTAGTTCTCTCTCGCCCTGTACCACATGAAATGACATCACCGTTTGGCCATCTTTAAATGTAGTAAATTCCTGTGCTCTGACAACAGGAATTGTAGTATTTCTCGGAATGATTTTTTCGACCAACTCTCCCATAGTCTCTATTCCCAAAGACAAAGGATTTACATCGAGTAACAGAAAGCTATCTGCAGGCTTATTACCTATTAAGACATCTGCCTGAATGCCCGCGCCAACCGCCACAACTTTGTCAGGATCAATATTGGTTAACGGCGCTTTGTTAAAGTATTTTGCTACCGCTTCGCGAACCACGGGCATTCTAGTAGAGCCCCCAACCATCACAATATTGTCTATATCTTCAACAGACAGCGAGGCATCTCGAAGAACTCGGCGGCAGGTATTAATTGTTTTAGAAACTAGTTTTTCAGTGAGCTTAGCAAATTCCTCTCGACTTAATGATGCCGACCAGTCATCGAAACTCAATTGCACAGATTCATCAAAACTAAGCTGATGTTTCGCCGCGTTGGCTATCTGTAGCAGTTGCGCATTTACAGTGAATTCTGATTCGGTCTTTGAAGAAAGTTGAGCCGCCACCCAATCAGCTATTACATAATCAAAATCATCCCCGCCGAGACTAGTGTCACCGCCGGTCGCAAGAACTTCAAACACACCTTTCTGAAGACTTAGTAACGAAACATCAAATGTACCGCCTCCCAAGTCGAAAATGACAATATTTCCCTGATCTTTACTATCAAGCCCATAAGCAACCGCCGCTGCAGTTGGCTCATTTAATAAGCGCAATACATTAAGCCCTGCCAGACGTGCCGCATCTCTAGTCTGTTGCCGCTGAGAGTCGTTAAAATACGCAGGCACTGTAATTACCGTGCCATCAAGCGGCCCCTTTAAACATTGCTCAGCTCGCTTCGCCAGCTTGCGCAAAATATCGGCCGATACCTGCACAGGATCTTTTACACCATCAACAGTGACAATTGCTGGTGATGTGTCACTTCTGGATTCGTCGAATTTATAGGGCAGATATTTATTCTGTGTTTTCAGCTCTGTTAAGCTTTTACCTAGAAAGCGCTTTATTGACGACAATGTATTTTCTGCATCTTCAATTAACCCAAGCTTCGCTTCTTTTCCCACCAGAGCAGGCTGACCTTCACGATATCGAACTATTGAGGGCAGCAAATAGTCTCCATCAGTATCTGGCAATATTTCTACAGAGCCTCCGCAACTAGCAGCGACTAATGAATTTGTTGTACCCAGATCAATGCCCACTGCAAGTCGATGCAGTGCCTTTGCCGTTTTTCCACCTGGTTCCTGTATTTGTAATAAAGCCATAGTTTATTTCAATTTTTACTAAGATCAGTATTCTAGTCTTTGCTCTTCACCGGATTCGATTTCTGCCAATAACTTATAGAGAAACTGCAATTCATGATAAATTATTTTGGCTTCGGGAAAATTTGATTTACCCGTGCTATCACTGAAGTCCTGATAACGCCCATGCAGCTTTTCCTGAACATCTTTTTTTAGACTTTCAAGATCAGCAAGAGCCGATGCATCTTTTGGCAATTCATCCAGCATCTCACGTAACTGTATTTGTTCCAGCAACAACTCCATACTCAGATCGTTCTGGTCAACTTTCCCAATATCAATATTGTTTTGCACCAATAAATAACCGGCTCGCTTAAGAGGCGATTTCAAGGTGCTATAAGCCTCATTTAAATAACTACTTTGTTGTACTGCTAGTAATTTTTCCGACTCGCTAGCGGTAGCAAACCTATCGGGGTGTACTTCGCTTTGTAGTTCTCGATAGGCGACTGCGAGCGCATCAATATTCAGCTCGCAGGTTTCGGGCAAGTCGAAAAGCTGAAAGTAATTTTTTTGCACTTTGGAGGCTCACCGCTGAAAGGGCTACATTTCTATTTTTGTGATGATGATTTAAAAAGGACAGGACTAGTTAAACGCTAAAACTTTCACCACAACCGCATTCGCCTTTAGCATTTGGGTTTTTAAATTCAAAACCCTGGTTGACGCCCTGTTTAACAAAATCCATTTCCGTACCATCAATGTACACAAGACTTTTAGAGTCAACCACAAGCTTAACGCCGTTTTCTTCAAAAACGTGATCACCAACTTCTACTTTATCTACAAATTCAAGAACATAAGCCATACCGGAACAACCAGTGGTTTTAACACCTACTCTAATTCCAAGACCATGACCTCGACTCGCAAGTTGATCAGAGACATGATTCGCTGCATTTTGTGATATTGAAATTGCCATAATAAACTACTCAGCCTTTAAGCTACTTACTATCTCGTTTTCGCTTCACATCTTCAATTGCCGCTTTAATAGCGTCTTCTGCTAACACTGAACAATGTATTTTTACCGGCGGCAAACCTAACTCATCTACAATGTCCTGGTTTTTAATCTGTGTTGCTTCTTCGAGCGTGCGCCCTTTAACCCATTCGGTTAATAGTGAGCTAGATGCAATAGCTGAGCCACAACCATAGGTTTTAAACTTAGCGTCTTCGATAACACCGTCATCGCTTACTTTAATCTGTAAACGCATCACGTCACCACACGCTGGCGCGCCGACCATGCCCGTGCCAACATTGATATCGTTATCATCCATTTTTCCAACATTACGTGGGTTTTCGTAATGGTCCAGTACTTTATCGGAATAAGCCATGGTTCTTTCTCCTAAACAAACTTGTGATTAATGGGCCGCCCACTTAACTTGATCTAAGTCGACACCATCTTTGAACATATCCCAAAGTGGTGATAGCTCTCTTAATTTGGTTACCGCTTCCTTTATTTTTTCAATGGAATAATCAATCTCTTCTTCGGTTGTAAAACGACCAATCGAAATACGCAAAGAACTATGAGCTAACTCGTCGTTTAATCCAATAGCACGCAATACATACGAAGGTTCAAGGCTAGCCGAGGTACAGGCAGAACCAGAGGAAACGGCTAAATCACGCAAAGCCATCATTAAGGATTCGCCTTCAACAAAATTAAAACTAATATTAAGATTGCCAGCAACTCGATTATCAACATCGCCGTTTACATACACTTCTTCCATTCCTTTAAAGCCGGCTAAAAGACGAGTACGTAACGCCAAAATACGTGCATTTTCTTCAACCATATTCTCTTTTGCCAGGCGATAAGCTTCTCCCATGCCTACGATCTGATGAGTTGCCAATGTGCCCGATCGCATTCCGCGCTCGTGACCACCGCCGTGCATTTGCGGCTCAATACGAACTCGAGGCTTACGACGCACATACAACGCACCTATGCCTTTAGGGCCATATACTTTATGAGCTGTCAGCGACATAAGATCCACCTGCATGGATTCCATATCTATTTCCTGTTTGCCTACACTTTGAGCGGCATCCACATGAAATATCACTTTATGTTCTCGCGTCACTTTGCCTATAGCTTCAATGTCGTTAATAACGCCAATTTCGTTATTAACGTGCATCAATGACACCAAAATTGTATCGGGGCGAATAGCTGCTGCTACCGCCTGGGGAGTAATAAAGCCAGCTTCTGATGGATCGAGATAGGTAACTTCATAACCCTCTCGTTCAAGCTGACGGCAACTATCCAATACAGCCTTGTGTTCAATTTTAGAAGTAATTATATGCTTGCCCTTTTTGTTGTAGAAATGAGCAGCACCTTTAATGGCCAGATTGTCAGCCTCGGTAGCTCCCGACGTCCAAACAATTTCGCGCGGGTCACAGTTAAGCACGTCTGCTACTTGACGACGGGCAGTCTCAACCGCCTCTTCAGCCTTCCAGCCAAACATATGCGAACGAGAAGCCGGATTACCGAAATTGGACTCTAACGTTAAACATTCTGCCATTTTCTTTGCCACCAACGGATCTACCGGAGTGGTTGCTGAATAATCCAGATATATAGGGAATTGCATTATTTACTCCGCAGCAACTGCTGCTTTACAAGTTCGTCGCCGAAACTCTTATGCCATCGGCGCTTCTGCCGACGGTCACATGTTTTCGATCTTGATGCTCTGAAATTCGTCTTACTTCATTTTTAGCCACTAAATCTTCCAGGCTAATACCTTCCAAAAACGTATGGATCTGATTACTTAAGTCTTCCCACAAATAATGCGTTAAGCATGTCTCACCGCCCTGACAGTCGCCCGCACCGCCGCATTTCGTGGTATCTACCGATTCATTCACGGCGTCGACAATTTCGGCAATAAAGATCATGGCCGAATCTCGTTGCAATTCGTAACCACCACCGGGCCCCCTAACACTACTAACCAGAGAACCCTTTCTCAGTTTGGCAAATAATTGCTCTAAATAGGACAAGGAAATGGCCTGGCGCTGAGAAATATCCGCAAGACTTACAGGGCCCTGATTCTTATGCAGAGCCAAATCCAGCATAGCGGTTACCGCGTACCTACCTTTGGTTGTCAAACGCATGGAAAAGCCTTTTCGTTACGGTATTTACGCTTAGGATTATCGAATACCTAAGTAAAATAGTCAAGTATACAAACTGGCTGTAACAGGCTAAGGACGGGGCTGATTTGCTCTCTAGTAACCTACGAGTGCTCGTAAACGATGGTGGAAGGGGCTTTACCAAAATCTTCATCCATATGGCAGCCAAAGGATCTTGCAATGATGGCAATAATAGCCAGATGGTGAATGCTGTGCGTAATAAGACCCATTAATTCACGATTCACGGTGCTTGGAATCGCCATTGCCGGGCCTTTATGATAGACCGATTCGCTGACTGTGATAGCCGTGTCAGCAAATTCAGCCAGGTTTAGCTTCTCAACTCTTGCGGCTACTGAAGCCAATGCGAATGCTGCCGCCTCAATACTATTTTCAATAGTTTTATCGCGCTTACGGTCATCATAATCAATATACGCTCCTTGCAGGCCTGCGAAAAAGCAATGAAAACGATCCAAAATATGGCGTGTATGCGCACCGATTGATGAATTACCCTGGGACTCTGCGGTATATAATTCATCAGATATAAATGCCATAAGCTCATCGCATTGACTTACACAATGCAGACAACCCTGAATCAGCAATGATTCACTATGGTCCTGCGCGAGATCAGCCTTGCCTGTTTGAGATATTGTCTTAGAATTTGTCATCAACTTCATAATACCGTTTCTGCTAACCTATATAGACCATCACTATTCATAGTTTATTGCATCAGTGTGTACCTTTATCGGTAACGCTGCTAAAAACCATAAGCGGCAAACATACACTCAAGGACTAAATAACATTGAAGGAAATCATAACTTGAAGGCAGACCTCCATAGCCATAGCTTCTTCTCTGATGGCAAGCAGACTCCCGAATTTTTAGTACAAAGAGCCATTGAGAACGGTTTGAGTCACCTGGCAATTACCGACCATGATTGCACTGATGCATTGGCCGCCTTACCCGCCGATCAAGACCGTCTTGTGGTAATCAAAGGCGTTGAAATTTCCTGCCAATGGAATTCAATGGAAGTACATATCGTCGGGCTGTTCATTTCTCCACAGCACGCCGAGATGCTGGATTTGTTACATGTGCAACAACAGCAGCGAAAGCTTCGTGCTCAGGCAATGAATGACAAACTGGAATTATTAGGGATTCACGGCTTGAGCGCGTATTTCGAGAGCTTGCCTTGCATTTCGTACACTCGTAGCCATGTCGCCGACTTTTTGGTCATGCAGAAAATCTGCAAGAACCGACAGAAAACCTTTAAAAGCTACCTCGGCAAACGCGGCAAAATATTCGTAAAATCAAACTGGTGCAGCCTGACTAAAGCTATAAGCTGTATAAATGCAGCCGGTGGCATTGCAGTAATTGCTCACCCGGGAAGATACTCCCTTAGCAAGAGAAAGTTAGAACAACTGGCGGATGATTTTAAAAGCTGTGGAGGCGAGGCCATAGAGGGCAGTTATTCGAATATTGATCCTATAATGCAAAAATACCTGAGAGATTTGGCGCTTTCACGCTCTTTATACCTTTCGGCTGGATCTGACTTTCATGATGCTAACGCTCACTGGACAGACATCGGAAAGTTTCCCGCGCTAGATCAGCAGGCACAAAAAAATGCCATCTGGTTACATCCCAAATGGCATTCTTAAACCCTGCAAACCAAAACCTACAACCTACGCGCTAAGCGTCAGTGTGGTTGAATATTGCCCGCAAAAAGGTTTATCGTCGTTTTAACGAGGCGATAACATCACGGAAAATATCGAGAAGTGTTTCATGTTTATAGTCGGTGAATTCACCAGCATCCATAAACATTCCATGTTCCTCACAAACTTCATATTCCAGATGTGATTGCTTGGCATCGTTTACTTTTTTCATGGGCTTACCGCATCGAGGACACTGGATATCGCGCACGGTATTGTAGGTTTTGCCTACTTCAGGATCGCCACTATCGGCAAAGTCAGCCATCCAGTCTTTTTTCAACTGCTCGGCCTCACCATTATCAAACCAAAGGCCCTTGCAGCTATCACATTTGTCTATTACTACCTGACCGTGCAATGTCTCAATTTTGAGCTCCTGCATATCAGAATTGCATTTTGGACAGTCCATCTTATTCTCCTCAAATACGGCTTATTATTATTTGGGACTTTGTCTTAGTAGTTCACTAATTAGCCACCGGCATTCAATTTCTTGCTCTAGGAACAGTTCCAACAAGAGCATATTGGTGGTCTATGCACCAAAGCATTGACACAAGGCCCATAGTATAAGGAATTTCCTGTCAAACCCAAGCCAAAATTCCGCTTTGAGCCCGATTACTCTTACTAGCAGTCCATTAAGTCAGCGTTCACCTTCACTGTTTTAAAATTCCTCCTACATTAACCGTTCTCAGAAACATCAAGACACATCGATTTAGGAGGTACGCCATGAAAATTACTCAATTATTAGCTATTACCGCGTTATTGAGTTTTTCTTCCATTTCCCTGGCCCGCGAGGGGTCAGCCAATGTTAGCAGTGCCTGTGCTAGCGTGGAATTCATGGCAAAAATGGTAGCGCTGAACACAATGCTTCCAGCCGATTATGATGATGTCGCCGAAATGATCGACACCCAGGATAACCTTGCCCAGATGAACTTGCTGATATGCCAGCCGGTAATACTTACTGGATATAGACGAGGCAATACCTATTACAATAACGGATCTCTCGCCTCTAATGACCTGTATCACAAAGCCTGGTACTTCCCCAACGGACAGTTATTCATGGCCGAGCCTGGTGAAGACACTACTATGTACTACCCCAACGGCAGGATTATGGCCTACCACTGGACGCACTCAGATCAGGCGATTTTCTGGCCCAATGGCAATTTGGCGACGAATTATTTTCGTGCTTTTGATGAAACCTGGTATTACCCGGATGGAAAAATAATCAGCTATGAGGCTGGGTATAAAGGTGGACGTTGGTTTTATCCATTCCAGAGACTGGATGGCGGTATTGGCCAGGAAGTGATTTCCAGCAACTGGGGTGACGAAGATGACAACTTTACTTTTCTCAATTTTCGAGAAGACGGTAGTTTGTTCACATCCCGAGAACGAATTCGCCGAAAACTAATTTTCGATGACATTGATCTGCTGGATGTGCCCGGTGTTCTGCTAATTATCACTCGGCTTTATCAAGCCTCGGACTCAGCAAAGCAATTTGCACCGGCGGATGTAAACATAACTGGCGCTCCATATTAGAGAGCGCCGGACACGGGGGTCAGTAGCTATACTGCACTGACCGCTGTTGCAGTGTTGTCAGATTAATCTCTCCAGACTGACATAAAAGAAGATCTGATTTATTGAAAATATGTAGCTTATCGGTTCGACGCTGGTCCTGGGTTAGTTCTCCCAGGCCGGTCAGAATTATTGTCACGCTCTCGTTATCAGGCAGCTCTCTTAAAGTAGAACCATAGTCACACATGGCTGCATATAATTTCGATTCGAACTCAACAACTTCTTGCTCCCACTGGCTGGCATAGGTTTGTTCTGCCAGTTCGCGGCGCTGTTGCAACTCCTCAGCCTTAGTAACAATTTGATCACGTAGAGGTTCAATTTTTGCCATCAATTCGTCCAGCTTAGCCCTTAATTCAGATTCGGCGTTGCTATTTGCCTGCACTGCATTTTGACTAGTCGCGCTGCGTACGCCATCTTCAACTTCCCGCAACTCCTGAATTCTCACTCTCATGTCTTCACGCAATACACTAATCTCGGCGGACAAAACCTCCAGGACACTACTGTCTACATTGCCTATTGAACGTAAGGCACGAACTGAATCTGAAGCCTGCTGAATGGCATTATTCATTATCACCGAGTAGTCAATGTTAGCTATCTTATCCATCATATCCGCATAAAAACTTGATGAATCAGCCGTGGTCGCGGCAAGAGACAGGCTTGATTCCTGTACGACCTGACCAGGACTACGTGAAAAGGGTGTCGATTCAAACAGGCTTGTCCTTGATTGCAGAGATTGCATCGCAGAATTCAGGGATGCCAGACTTATTCGATTTCTACTGCTAGACAATGGAGTTCGCACTTCCAGAACCACGCCTTGCCCATACAGGTACATACTATCGATTCCTCCTAGGCTCACTCCAAACAGCCCTCTTGATTCTTTAAAATCCAGTGCGTCTTCCAGCACGCCCGAAAAGATATCAATATTTCTTTGCAGGCTATCTAGCTGCAATTCCTGCGCATCAACAAAGGGGAAAACTGCAGTAGTAGCAATCGCAAAAAAGTTAAGTAATTTTCGTTTCAGCATCACCCGCCCCTTATCGAATATCACTTTGATAGCCAACAAAATTCACCAACTGCTGCAAGGATCGAATTGTTTTATAGTCACTATCAGCCAATTGCTCGTAACCTACTCTCATATCTTGTAAATCCAGCAGTCGCTGCTGTTCGAAATAGGAATATATTTGATCAAAGCTTTCCGCAGTAGATCGCTGAGTCTGCTCCAGAACTGCCTGCATTAGCTGCACATTATTACTGTCCGCACGATCCTCAATTCTGGCAACCAATGCCTGCATTTCCGCATTCTGCAATTGTTGAAATTCCGCAAGCTGTGATTGAATGCTCGAACTTGACGTTGGCGAACCACCAAAGCTTATGGTCAATCCATTGTCATCAGTGACTATCGAAAAATTGAAAACCAGCACACATAGCATCACAAAAGAAGCGGCCGTTGGCAGCCATTGCCAGCGACTCCAAAACCCAGAAGCATTTGAAATTGTTTTATGCTCCTGGCGAAAAAGAGTAAGGCCTCTATCCCAATGTGGCACTTGCTTTTCTTGCCACTGCTGAAGGTTCCCCTGAGCCATTAACAAAAGTTCCAGTTCCGTGCTGCAATGAGAGCATTCGGACAGATGCTTATCCAACTCATCTCTTACCACGGGCGCAAGCTCATCAGAAAAATATTCTTGCAATAGATGCTGCGTTTTAGGACAGGACATTATCTTCCTCCAATACCACTTTTAATTTTTTCAGTGCACTATAAAAACGAGTCTTTGCTGTATTGGCAGAAATATCCTGCAACTCAGCAATTTCATCAAAGGTAAATGATTGAAATATTTTCAGTTCAACTACCCAGCGTTGCTCCAAAGACAGCTCACTTAACATATTTAAAACACTATCGTTTAGTTGTTGTTCGCCCAACCTGGCATCTGGCTCAAAACGCTCTTCTCCAGGAAAATTGTCCATGCCATTGTCTTCATCGAGATTCGACAACCTAGGCTGAGCCGTTATGAACCGCTTTCGCCGATTCATATCTACTGCTTTGTTGTGTGCTATTCGAAAAATCCAGCTACTGAACTTCGCATCACCTCGAAACCGGTGCAGGTTTCTATAAACACCTAAAAACACCTCCTGCATAAGATCCATCGCATCAGTAGCATTTCCGGTCAGTCGCAAACCCTGATTATATATCCTTCCTTCATAACGTTTGACGAGCTTATCCCAGGCATACGCAGAGCCATTCAGCGCCGCTGCTACCAATGCCTGGTCTTCGTCAATAGAACTCATGAGATTTTCTACCCTGTTACATACGGCACACTGCCACCGATCTACGATTTAACCGACAGCAAAGCCTTATATTCATCACAAAACAGGATACTGGTTTTAAACTAAGTCGCAAGCGCTCTTGGAATAGTTTGCTACGATTGAAGTTTTTCAGGAAGATTTAGGGAATTGAATAAGAACGAAGAGGTTCATCCAGCAAGGCACCCCAGGCTCGATTGAATGGATGTGCCTTCTTAGTTTCTCCATCATTATTTACCATTGGATAGCCTTTATTAGCCCATTCAAATATCGAATGGTGCAAATTCAATACATTGGTGTAGCCCAACTGACTTAGCCCTTCAGCCACTCTTGCCGAGCGATAACCGACCGAGCAGTAAACAATTATTGGCGTGTCTTTATCCTCATATAAACGTGCAACGGAATCCGCTGTCTCAAGGTTCAATGCATTTTGTAAATGACTTACCCTAAACTCGTCCTGCTCTCGAACGTCAATGATAAGCGGAAAGCCCGAATCCAAATCTTGATATTGCTGAATCAGCACTGCGGTAGATACAAATTCGACACGTGGAAATTCGAGTTCGATTTTCTCGTCCACTGCTGACCAGTTGACGCCAAAAAAACCAGAAATAAATGAAAATATCGAAGCTGTAACTATTAATTGAATCATAAGTGCTCACTGAGTACTGGCGCCATTTAACCTATCAATTACTCATACCAAGTTACTCAACGAAATCAGAATAACATGATCAATTACTGATAAGTATCAGAACACTCTGGCCCCGAGACACTCCCACGAAATAATTAATCCAGTGAATTAGACTTATTTAAAGTGTTCACATTGCACAATATTAAATGGGAACTGCGAGGGCTGGGTCAGGCCCTCCTGTTTTTGCAGCAATTAAAGCGTAGCATCGAGCGACCGAAGGAGACCGGGTTTTTGGGCTCCTGACCGACCGAGAGAACCCGGGACGGGTGCAAGCTGCGG
>NVVJ01000041.1 GCA_002402175.1 SAR86 cluster bacterium | reverse complement strand
TAACCGAAGGTGCATCGGCTGCGATAGTTTTCAATTGGGATATGTTGTCCTTTGTACCCATGGTAGGTCTGAATATTGGAGTGGTAAGTTTGATTGGGCGTTTTGTTGGTGCCCAGGATATGGAGCGCACCAATGAAGTTATTTCTGCCGCGTTTGTAATTGGGTTAATTTACTCCGCTGTGCTGGCAACAATCTACATAACTTTCAGGTTTGCGTTGGTTGGCGTATTTGCGCCGCCCGAGGGTGATTTCGGTGAGATTTTAGAGTTGGCAGGTTTCATGATGGTGGGGCTATCCAGCTATGCCGTGGCTGATGCGATCATTCAGGTTTGTGGTGGTGTGTTACGCGGAGCGGGGGATACACGCTGGCTAATGTTTGCCTCAGTATCGCTGCACTGGATAATGCTGGTTGCACAGTATTTTATTATTCGTGTTTTTGAATGGGGCCCCAAAGCATCCTGGCTGGCCTTTGTTGCATTAATACTCGCTATTGCGGTTGTGTTTGTCATGCGCTTATACAGTGGTAAATGGAGAGACCCGGAAGCATTACGGCAGGTGATGGCAGAGTAAATGGGCGTTCTCCTTGGCTTTATAAGTTTGTTGTACTTCATCGCTTGCAGCATTATCAGCGAGCGGGTAGCCTGCTAGGGTATAAGCCGGTAATCCTTTTGGATTCCTGCAAGTGAATAATGAATAGCACATAGAGAGCGAGCGACTCATGAAAAAACTTCTTACTTCAAGCTTCTGCCTTGTAGCCGTGCTGCTAGTAACTCAGCATCAAGTGTATTCCGAACCGCAAGATGGTTATTCGGCTGCTCTGCTTAACACAAAACAGATTTTTTCTCAGGGCCTGGCCAATGCCATCGGTCAGCCGTTTCGCGGCGTGGCTACCTCGGCAGGAATACAGCAAGGATTGTTCCCCATTAAAGCCACCGGTGTGTCAACTGCCTCTGTTCGTGATGCGGCGGCGGATTTTCTGGCTACGCTTAACACCGCCGAATTAAGTCGCACACAATATTCCATTGATGACCCTGAATGGCGTAATTGGTCCAATGTGGATGTGGGTATTTTTTCTCGCCATGGGGTTAGCCTGGAAGAAATGTCAGAAACGCAAAAAGCAGCGGCCTGGAATTTATTGCAGGTGTCTTTAAGTGCCGAAGGCGTAGAACAAACACGCAGCATAATGAAAACTGAGCAGGCGCTGCTAGAAATAAATGGCGAACCCATAAGATACGGCGAAGAGAAGTATTACTTCACTATAATGGGCACTCCCTCGGCGGATGAACCCTGGGGMTGGCAGCTAGACGGGCACCATCTGGTKATTAACTTTTTTGTATTAGGYGATCAGGTAGTYATGACRCCGGCTTTTTGGGGTGGYGAGCCGGTGCTTACCGAGCRRGGYAAATAYGCAGGTAATATTATTTTGCAGGAYGARCARRAYGTAGGYYTGGCGTTTATGCAATCGCTTAGTTCTGSRCAACAGGCWACTGCAACTATTAACTCGGCGAAAACACGCAACAAYCARCTTGCTGCCGCAAACGAAGAYAATCTCACGCTAGACTATGAAGGGATTACCGGTGCGGAGTTGAGYAGYTCGCAAAAGCTGAGTCTGTTAAATTTGGTGCGTGTTTATGTGGGAAATTTACGTGAYGCCCATGCGCAGGTAACYATGGACGAAATAGGCCAGCAYATMGACGACACYTATTTTTCATGGGTAGGAACAGCGGAAGASRATAAGCCTTTTTACTAYCGAATACATAGCCCGGTTATTCTAATTGAGTTTGATCATCARAACCCGGTWGGCACTACACAGATAAATACACCTGGCACTCCAACYAGAGATCATATTCACATTGTKGTCMGAACCCCCAACGGCAAYGACTATGGTAAAGATCTGTTGGCTCAGCATTTAGCCGAGCATCCTCAYTAACWGSCTTTRYCAGCCTWWRSYARYCKAWRSSWMWYSAWWSKWYMKSWWKSKMTMRKYWSYRCWWATYRYTWYMYRTYGYTTTCCGTCGCTACCCATATAAGTCATTGGGTTGGCATTGCCTCGTTTTTCTAAATCCGCCTCCCACAGCTGTTCACCACTGGTAGTGCTCAAGGCGCGTAGTCGATTGTCATCAGTAGCGGCAATAAACAATAGGCTACTTGCTGTTACTAACGCGGCAGCACGACCAGGCCGGCCTGTGTTCTGTTTGCCAGCAGGCAATACATCACTTACTCCTATAGCCTGCTGCCAGGCGATATTGCCAGTGGTGGTATCAATCGCCGACAGAGTGCCCCAGGGCGGCTTTTGACAAGGCAGGCGTTGGCCGTCTATTTCTACATCGAAATTACCAGGGCGAAAGCCTTGCCGTTGAAAGGGGAAATCAACCCCGGGCTCACTTTCTTCCACCCAGCCAAAGCTGCCAAGGTCGGTAGAAAACACAAACACATAGCCAGAATTAGGGTCGAACGCTGTGCCGCCCCAGTTTGGCCCGCCAGTTAATCCGGGAAATAGCAGAGTGGTTTTATTGCCAGCGCCGTTAGGGCGATAAGCCCATGGCGTAAACGGGCCAGAGTTCTGAATGTCACCACGGTTAGCAACTAGCTCAGCGCAGGCGGTTGCATGTTCAACTGATGTATCAGCGGCTGTTACTAAATCCGAAGCTGTATAGCTTACTCTTGCCAGAGCAGGTGTGTGCACAGGAATGGGCTGTGTTGGCCAGGTTTGCTCGCCGGGAACTTCGCTTGTTGGCATGGCGCGCTCTTCGACATCAAAAATCGGCTCGCCAGTTTCACGATTCAGAATATATAAATACCCTGACTTGGTAGTAAGGCTCAGAGCCGGAATTGAAACGCCGTTCTGTTCTATATTAAAAAGAGCCGGTGGGGCGGGCGGGTCATGGTCCCATAGATCGTGATGAATGGTTTGAAAATGCCAGGCGTATTCCCCGTTGCGAATATCCACAGCAACTAATGAATTGGCAAACAGGTTAGTTCCGACTCTGTCGCCGCCATAGGCAAAAGGAACTGGGGAAGCTAAAGGAATGTACAAAAGCCCGCGCTGTTGATCCACGGTAAAATAGAAAGGCCAGGCATTGGCTCCCAATGCTCCATCCCAGCTATCACCTTCCCAGGTGCCATGGGCAAATTCACCGGGTTTAGGCACTGAATTAAATTCCCAAACCTTCTCGCCGCTACGTGCGTCGAATGCTCTAGCATTGCCGATGCCACCAATAGCACCGCGTGGTGTGTTGGCGCCAACCACTACGGTGTTTTCAAATATCATGGGTACTGAGTTGTAGGGAACGACCAAGTCAATTTCACCTGCCTGACCAAAGTCTGTAGCGAGCTCTCCACTGGTTGCATCCAGTGCCACCAGGCGACGCCCAGCTGTGTACATTATGCGTGCGGGCGTTCCGTTTTCGCCGGGCCAGTACGACACGCCACGTCTGGAAGCATTGCCTTCGGTTACATTGTGCCGCCATATTTCCTTTCCGGTAACTGGGTCCAGGGCGATTATTCTGTCGGCGGCGGGTAAATACATAACGCCATCAATAACCAGTGGTGTCACTTGCGAGTTTGGTCGTCGAGGGTTTTCGGTGGCTGAGCTGAGTAGTGAGTAACGCCACGCAACAGTTAGGCTGTCAACATTCGAAGGATCGATTTGAGTCAGGGGTGAATAGCCAGTGCCAGACAGACTGCCGCGATAATAAGGCCACTCCTCGCCGGATGAAATTGAATCAGAGGTTTGTGCGTTAACAGCAAGCGCCGGCAAACACAGTAGCAAACTACTTATCAAGTGACCGCTCAAGCTTCTGAATGGGAATAAGGTCATAAGGTGTCTCGTTGATTAATAATTACAGTAATTCAAAAAAGGCTCTTAGCCTGATTGCGTTCGCCCCTACGTCGCCGGTACCTACGCGTGAGACAGATCTGGCATTAACCAAAGTCTGATTGCCTTCTGTCTCGATTATGATGACGATGTCATCTTTAAATCGAAACCAGAATGTTGTGTCGGTAGCTTCGATTCTGCCCTCATCCTTTGCGGCGGCAACTACTTCCCAGCCGAGACTATTAACTGCCGCCAGGGCAAGCTCGAATACCTCGTCTACCGAGGCAGCATAGCGCCGTGGAATTAGGTCGGGGTAGGCTTCTGAAGTTAGTTCGGCCAGGCGTTCTGGCGTCATGTTATTAGAGCCGCCATACACTACTGTATTTGCAGCATCGATCCGTAGCGGTAGTACGTCCACGAAATTTGGAGGCGAGGTGAGATTGGTAGAAATGTCGTGAATTGGAGGAAAATTGACGCCTTCGGCCGGACGAAAGCTCTCCGGTACTGAGTAGGCTATAGCTGCCACCACAGTTCCTGCTGCAGCCAAGCTGCCGAGCCTAACAGCATTACCGGTATTCAATAACTTAGCAGCAATGACAATAGCAATGGTGGTAACCAGGCCAACCCAGGCAACAATATCGCTGTAACTGTTGGATATTCGAAGCAGCTCGAAACCCTTGCGAAAGTCCCAAAGGCCCAGCCAGATACCGGCAGCGGAACCCAACGTTAATAAGCCAATACCCATTCCTGTCAGCATTATCACCATGGCGACAATTTTTAGATAGAGCTTGAATTTGTTCTGTTTGTTATCGGAAATTTCACTATTCACTTTCAACTTCCTCCATTATTGCATGATCAGTAAACTCGGCTAGGCGACTACTTTAGCAGTTGTTGCTCAGAGCTAATACTACTGTCGATGCAATCAACAAAACTCCTGTGACGACAATAGTCGGAATGGGCTCTAATCAAGCAGCTAACTAGCCCTGGTATTTGATGCTAAAATAAAAGCCTGATCACCGGCAGTATTGACAATTTATTCTTTCACTACTGCCAATCCAACTTTTCAAAAATACACCATAGATGGAATCTAAGTATGAGTCAGTTGTTTGAGTCTTTAAGTTTTACGCGCGGTCCCGATATGAAAAATCGGTTTATGTTGGCTCCTCTTACCAATAGTCAAAGCCATACAGATGGTGTGCTTTCTGACGAGGAATTTAAGTGGTTAAGTATGAGAGCCGAAGGCGGGTTTGGCCTTACTATGACTTGCGCGGCGCATGTGCAGGCCGTAGGGCAGGGGTTTCCTGGTCAATTGGGTGTGTTTTCAGATAAGCATTTGGAAGGTTTGACACGTCTGGCGAGTGCAATAAAAAATAATAACAGCGTTTCTATTTGCCAGATACACCACGCCGGCATGCGCTCTCCTGCTGAATTAATTGGTACTACGCCGGTTTGTCCTTCTAACAACGAAGAAACCGGTGCAAGAGAACTTTCCACTGATGAAGTAACACAGCTGGTTGAAGATTTCGTTGCCGCCGCTGTTCGCTCCGAAAAAGCAGGCTTCGATGGCGTAGAAATACACGGCGCTCATGGCTATATTCTTGGTCAGTTTCTTAGTAGTGAAATTAATCATCGCGAAGATCAATACGGTGGCAGCCTGGAAAATAGAAGTCGAATTATCTTTGAAATTATTGATGGTATTCGCGAGCAGTGCCGTCCTGATTTTATGCTAGGCGTACGCCTTTCACCCGAACGCTTTGGTATGCGGTTGGCGGAGGTTGTACAGGTGGCACAACGTTTAATGACTGAGGATAAAATCGATTTTCTTGATATGTCCTTATGGGATGTTTTTAAAGAGCCCAATGACGAAAGCATGCAGGGAAAAAGTTTACTCTCGCATTTTGCCGATTTGAATCGTGGCAATGTAAGATTAGGAGTGGCAGGAAAAATAACTACTCCCGCTGATGCTGAAAAAGCATTGGCTGCAGGAGTCGATTGGGTAATGCTAGGCCGCGCAGCAATTTTGCATCATGACTTTCCTAATCAATACAAAAACAATGCTGAGTTTACGCCTGTAGAAGTACCGGTAACGCGCGAACACCTGCACAGCGAAGGTTTATCCGATAAATTTGTGACTTATATGGCTAGCTGGAAAGGCTTTGTGGCGGAGGAGTAGTACTGTCCAAAATAGCAAAACCAGATAAAGATTAAAATTACCAGTATAGGAAGCCTGCAACTCTGGCGTGTCAAATGAAGACGTTTGGAATTAAGAAGCCGGCAAATACCGATTAGTAAAAATGGGGATAGATTTGTTGGTTAAAGATAAATCTGTCTCCTTCTAATTGATTTTAATCAATTGGTTAGTTACTCTTTTCTGAAACGAGGAAATGCTATGAGAAAAATAGAACCCGAATCTACTAATGTGCAAGGCCAAACAAACCACCAAAGAAGGCGCTTTCTGAAAGCGGCCGCCAGTTTGGCTACAGCTGCTCCATTGTTACCTCTAAGTCAGTCTTTCGCCCAATCTGAGTCAATCGACAGTAGATTGTTTCCTGGTTTCAGCGTAGAGAAAGTCGAAACAGCAGGTGCTACGATTCATAGTTTAATCGCCGGTAGTGGACCGCCCGTTTTATTGTTGCACGGTGCACCACAATCACATTTGTCCTGGTCAGCGATTGCCACTGAACTTGCCAAAGACTATACCGTAGTCGTTACTGATCTTCGGGGCTATGGGGATAGTAGTAAACCCGATGGGGGTGAAAACCATATCGATTACTCTAAACGCACCATGGCTCAGGATCAGGTAGAAGTGATGGAACATTTTGGTTTTGATCGCTTTGACCTGCTAGGGCATGACCGCGGCGGCAGAGTTGGTAGGCGCCTTGCCCTCGATCATCCAGAAAGAGTTTCAAAACTGGCGGTACTGGATATAGTGCCAGCCCATTATCTCTATGCCAACACGACACGTGAGTTTGCAGTGGCCTATATACACTGGTTTATGTTTATCAGGCCCGCTCCTTTTGCCGAAAACATCATCGCCAATACGGGTATGTTTGTTGGCGGCGGCGGATCGGGTGAAGTGGCCCAAGATTATCAGCGAATTTATAGCGACCCGGCAGCAGTTCATGCTATGTGTGAGGACTACCGCGCATCGGCAGGTATCGATATAGATAATGACAACGCGGATATTGCAGCAGGTAACAAAATCAACTGCCCTTTACGCGTTCTTTGGGGAGATCGTGCGCCAATGGGCAGGCTCTATGATGTGCTGGGTATCTGGCAAATGGAAGCAAGTAACGCAACGGGAAGAGCGATGTCAGGCGGTCACTCCTTTCACGCCGAAAACCCTGAAGAGACTTATGTCGAATTGAGAAATTTTCTACAGAGTTCCTAAGTAGAAAAGCCACAGAGCCAGAAATTGCTGATTAGCACTGGCTTCGTCCAAATTCTTTTTAACTCAAGCACTACTGTCTAAAACATTGGAGGAAAATGATGAGCGGGCGTGTTTTAAAAAAAGTCACTAAAGTCGTATTAGCTTGCGCTTTATTGTTAGCAATATTGGTAGGCCCGTTTGTAACCTTCTACCTAATGTGGATGTTGCCAACTTCAACTCTTGAACCAATCGGAAGCGACGTAGGCGTTAGTTGGGTTATAGAAAGTCTGCCCGACGAATTCTCTGTTGCGGGTAGTGAAATTTTATTTAGAGAGCGTGATTTGCTTGGCTTGCCTTCTGTATCCGCGGCTATTGCCTTCGATGGTGAGCTTCAATGGGCTGGGGCTGTTGGGTATTCTGACCTTTCCGCACAAATACAGGTAACTCTTGATTCGCGTTACCGGATAGGCAGTACATCTAAAGCGCTAACCGCAAGTTTGCTTGCCAGATTGTTGGACAAGGAAATGATAGATCTGGATTTGCCGGCAACGGAATATTTCCCGAATGTACCAGATCACCTTAAGCAAATAACGCCTCGTATGCTTGCTTCTCATACCGCAGGGGTCAGGCATTATTCAAATTCGCCATTTCTCATCTATTGGCCTGCACGGCATCCGTCATTTTCAAATACTGCTTATGAAACAATAGAAGATGGATTAGAGATATTTATTAATGACGAGCTTCTTTTTATTCCAGGAACGGGATTTAACTATTCAACCTATGGCTTTTCTTTACTTTCAAGACTGATGGAAGGCGCGACAGAAACAGAGTTTTCAACTTTACTGGCAAGTGAATTATTTGAGCCGGCTAATATGAAAAATACAGCAGTAGATAAACGAGGTGAAATGGTAGGGAGAGTTTCTTTTTATACTTCGTCCACTGGGAAGTATTCCGAGGCCTATGTTACCGATAGCAGTTATAAAATTGCAGGAGGTGGGATTGTGTCAACGCCAACAGACCTTGTTAATCTCGGGCAATTGCTATTTGGGAATGGTTTTGTTTCAGAACAAAGCAAGCAGATTATGTGGTCACCAGTGATCTTGGCTGATGGATCTGACAATTCTGAAAGCTATGGGCTTGGCTGGCGTATTAATACAACAGTCTCGCTCCTGGGCGAAGATATGCCCATCGAAATTATCCACCATGGTGGGTCTCAGGTTGGAGGAGTTACCTTTTTTATGCTTGTGCCAGATTATGGTATCTCTGTTGCCGCGATGGCAAATACAGATGCAGGTAGACAGAGTGTTGAGGATATTACTTATGAGCTGGTTCGTTTAGCCGTAACAGAAATCACCAAGAGGCGCTAAGCGTTAATAGGTTGTAGGTTTAAAGGGTTCATAAATTTAAAGGGGTGATAACGAACTGGTAAAAAATAATTCGTTATCACCCCTTTTTATTTTTTCGTTACATCAAATCAAAACGATCCAATGTCATCACCTTGGTCCATGCCGCAACAAAGTCCTGCACAAATTTTTCCTGTGCATCATCGGAAGCATAGAACTCAGCGATTGCGCGAAGTTCAGAGTTTGAACCAAAGATGAGGTCGACAGGTGTTGCTGTCCACTTCGGCTCACCAGTTGCTCGATCGTGACCCTCATAAACACCCTCGAGCGATGTTGATTTGCTCCACTTAACTGATACGTCAATCAGGTTCACGAAGAAATCATTGCTCAACGTGCCGGGACGAGCAGTAAATACACCGTGCCTAGATTGCCCTGCATTGGCATCGAGAGCTCGCATGCCACCAATAAGCGCGGTCATTTCTGGTACTGTCAGACCCAGTAACGCTGCTTTTTCAATTAGCATTTCTGCGGGAGATCGCGAATTACTGTTGCCGAAGTAGTTACGGAAACCGTCAGCAACTGGCTCCAGTAAAGCAAAGGAATTCACATCAGTCTGCGCTTGCGAGGCATCGCCGCGGCCCGGAGTGAACGGTACTTCCACTTCATAGCCGGCTTGTTCTGCCGCCTGCTCAATGGCGGCCGCACCAGCGAGTACGATCATGTCAGCCAGGGAAACCTGCTTACGGGAACTTCTACTGTTGAAATTGCCCTGTATTCCCTCAAGAGTTTCCAGCACTCGTGCTAGTTCTTGTGGGTCGTTTGCTGACCAATCATTCTGAGGAGCGAGTCGAATGCGAGCGCCATTGGCACCACCACGCATATCAGTGCCACGGAATGTAGAGGCAGACGCCCAGGCTGTTCGAACCAGTTCAGAGGTGGTTAATCCGGATTCCATTATCTCGCGTTTTAGGCGATTAATGTCACGGGTGTTAACTAGGTTGTAATCAACAGCGGGAACAGGATCTTGCCACACGAATTCCTGATCAGGCACTAGATCGCCAAGGTAGCGTGAGGCTGGGCCCATATCTCGGTGGGTCAGCTTGAACCATGCGCGAGCAAAGGCATGTGAGAACTCTTCTGGGTCATCCAGCCAGCGTGAGGTGATTTCTCGATAGATTGGATCGACTTTCAGAGCCAGGTCGGTTGTGAACATCATGGGCGCATGCCTTATGGACGAGTCGCTTGCATCAGGAACCAAACCTGATGCAGCACCGCGAGCTGGTTTCCACTGAGTTGCTCCGGCAGGGCTTTGTGTTTGCACCCAATCATAAGTATATAAATTTACCAGAAAGTCGTGAGTCCAGGCTGCTGGATTGCTTGTCCATGCTCCTTCCAGTCCGCTGGTAATAGTATCGCTGCCGTTGCCACTGCCGTAGCTGCTCAACCAACCCTGGCCCTGAGCTTCGATAGCTTCGGCTTCCGGTTCGGCACCCACATACTGTGATGGACTAGCGGCGCCATGAGCTTTACCAAAGGTATGACCACCGGCAATTAACGCGGCTGTATCTTCGTCATTCATAGCCATGCGGCCAAAAGCTTCGCGAATGGCATCGGCAGCAGCCTGTGGATCAGCATTACCACCTGGACCTTCAGGGTTCACGTAGATCAGCCCCATTTGGGTAGCACCAAAAGGACGACCAAGCTCGCCGCTTGCATCGCGTCGATCAGCGCCTAGCCACTCTCCCTCTGAACCCCAATTAACTTCTTCGGGCTGCCAGGCGTCAATTCGACCACCAGCGAAGCCTAGCGTTTCAAAACCCATGGAATCCATTGCTACGGTTCCTGCCAGAATCATTAAATCGGCCCAGGAAATATTGTGACCGTATTTTTTCTTTAAGGGCAAAAGTAAAAGACGTGCCTTGTCCAGGTTGGCATTGTCGGGCCAGCTATTAAGCGGCGCGAAGCGTTGTGTGCCGCCATCAGCACCACCTCGCCCGTCAAGGGTGCGATAGGTTCCCGCACTGTGCCAGGCCATACGAATAAAGAAAGGCCCATAGTGACCAAAATCTGCTGGCCACCAGTCCTGAGAAGTAGTCATTAATTCTTCAAGGTCGGTAGTTAGCGCGCCTAGATCGAGATTTGAGAATGCTTCCGCATAGTCAAAATTTGCTTCCATAGGGTTGGAAGCCATCGAGTTTTGGCGAAGAGGATCAAGGCTGAGTCGGTTTGGCCACCAGTAGTCGTTAGTCGCCATCGGGTCCTGAGCATGAGCTAGGTTTATTGGCGCGACTACAGATAGTCCAAGTGCGGCAATAGTAATTGCAGATATCGTTTGTTTAAGCATTTGAATTTTCTCCGTGTATATACATTGATAAATCAGATTGAGAATCTTGTACAAGCACAAAGGTAACAGTGCAGCAGTAATCGGTATAACGGTTTAATTCGATATGTACTATCGCTAATTACGATAGTACATATGAATGACAAAAACGGGTCGTAAAGAGTAAAATTTCGATAGATGTTCTACAGAGCGTCAGGAATTGATAAGTCTTCAACGTTTAAATTGAGGCATTGCATACATGAAAGCATATTGCTTCTTACAAGAAGAAACAGATATCTGTCCCAGAAAACCCAACTTACCAGGAGGACACTGAATATCGATTGAGTTTTCTTGAAGAAGATTATGTAAGGAAGAGGATAAAGCTGCTGCACATTCAGGATCGTATAAAGGAGATTGGCTAAATTTCAAGATAAAGGAGTCGTAGCAAACAAATTAGGATTTATTCGTTAAGGCCCCTTTTCTTAGATCCTCTCGGTGTTTACTCTGCGTTCACCGTCAGAATATTCGTATTAAGGGCATCCAGTATTTTCTCGGCTGTGTTGCCAATCACAATTCCCTGAATACCAGCTCGCGCGGCAGTTCCCAGAATAACGATATCGGCGCCAATCTGCTCGGCGATTTCTGGAATAACTTTTTCAGGAGCTCCGTCAACGGTGTAGGCATCGGTGCGTTCAATGCCAGCTTTTTCAGCCAGGTCCGGTGGAGAAACAAAGTTGTCAGCCGTCGAATAGGCGTTCACTGCATGCAGGCTGTTTTCCGGAATATTGTCGACAAGGGCATGCCCAAATTCAAGAACTCGGTCATTGAGTTGGGTGTGCAATTCGTCGTCTCGGGCTATATCAAGGGCTACCAGGACTTTGATGCCGCTTTGCAGCTCGTCTTTCTTAATCAGGTAAACAGGGCAATGAGAATTGCGCAGTAGCGTCCAATCCGAGGTTTTGAGCATTCGACGCCCGGCACCACTGCGTGCGCTTGCTGCTTTGACTATTAGGTCGGCACCTGCTCTTTTGGCGGCTGGAGCAATAGCATCGCGCCAGTCAGCAGTCCATTCGATCTCGATATTGACAGCGTTTCCTGCGGCCTCAAGTGGTTCTGTCAATGATTTTACCCACGCGTGATGGCGTGCCAGTTCTACGCGTTGCAATGCATCGGCGTCAGTGTTGGTGCCGCTACTGTAAACGGCTTCATAAACATGCACGGAAATTTCCTTGTTCTGGCTAGCAATGCGCGTAGCACTTACAAGGGCGGCTTGAACGTCGGTTGTCGGATCGATGACAACGAAAATTGTATTTAATGTGAACAATTAATCTACTCCCTGATTTTAAAATGTGGTTCATTTTAGAATTTTTCACAGGGAGTGAGCTTGACCAAGATCAAGCAAGGAGAATGTTCGGTAATTTAGCTTATATGCTTAGTACTGTTTCCATATCATCATCAAGTTCTGGCTTTTTAGTAGCCAGTGAAACGCCGATAAATAACACTAGAGAAGTAATAAAGGAAATAAGTCCACCGCTGATTCCGTAGGGCAGGGTTATGCCGGCCAGTTGCACGACAAAGTTGATTATTAGAGCTGCGGTTATGGCTGTAACTGCGCCCATGGCCGTTGCCCCTTTCCAGTTTAGTCCAATACCCAGCACCGGGAATATAGACGCGGCAAAAGTTGCCCAACCAAAGGCGCCGAGAATGGCGACTAATGTTGCATCTTGAAAATGTGAATACAGTGCAAAGCTGGCAGCGATGATTGCTAGGATTACTGTCACAATGCGCGCCCAGAATAGTTCGTTTTGAATGCTTTTCCCGTTAATTGCTTTTGGAATATCGTGAATAATAGCCGCTGTTCCAATGTTGAGAAAAGCATCGGAGGTGGACATGATGGCGGCGAACAGGCCAGCGAAAACAATTCCAGCCAATAATGGATTAGTAAACACAGATAAAAATACCGAGGCGGCATCGTCAGGTAAATTCAGAGTTGGTACTACACCATCTATCACTGCTGCCCGCATGATTACGCCAATCGAAACCCATAACAAAGCAGCCATTACATAACCAAACAACGACATAGGCAGGATGCTGCGATTATCGGAGATTTTCCTGTTCATCATCATTTTTGTAACAAGGTGAGGCTGGCCCGCCAGACCCAGGCCAAATACAAAAAACCAACCCAGTGATGCCATCATGCCGGCGGCGCCAAATGGCATCATCGATTCGGAATCGTCTGCCAGAATTATTGATGTTGCTTCCTGCAAGCCGCCGTCGAATACAGACATGGCCGTCAATAGAATAAGAACACCGGCAACCATCATGATGCCGCCCTGCACAACATCGGTATAAACCGATGCGATAATGCCGCCAGTTACGCAGTAAAAAATAAGAACAGTAGAAGAAATGACTACGCAGGTGACAAGACCAATATCGGCAAACATTTCTGTGCCAGACATGATCGCTTGCATAACCACGGCCATGGCGAGTATCTGTGTTGCAAGATAGCCCATCACCCCGAGAACAATTGTTATGGCGGTCAAAAACCTAACAGCTTCGCTGTTGTAACGTGCGGCCACGATATCTGGAAGTGAAATGCAATTACGTAATTCTGCAATCATGCGAATTCGTTTAGCAACAAGAAAAAACCCGAGCGCGTAACCCGAAGAAGAAATCACTATCATCCAGAAAGAGCTAACCCCTATAGAGTAAACAAGTCCTGGGCCGCCTACGAATCCGAATCCACTTAATGTCGATGAAAACAGTGCCAAGGAAACTACAATAGGCCCCAGACTTCGTCCCGCGATAAAGAAATCGCTGGAGCTTTTGGTGCGCTTCATGGCCCATAAGCCTGTTAGCACACAAAAAACCATATAGATAACTACAGCACCAATAATGATTTCCTGTCTATAAGCTTCCATGTTTGTTACTGCTCCGTTTGACTGGTCTGTTTAGCAATTAGCTGATTAAACTTTTCTTCATCTTCTTTGGTAAAGATAAATTTACGAAAACCCATGCTGTAAATAAAGACTAAGGGGATTGCACTTAACCAGGTGCCGTACACTTGCCACGATGTTGCTACAGGAAAACCCATGAAATAACTGGTTGTTCCGGATTCCATGAATGCTTGATGTCCGGCATACATCTGCCACCACACCAGAATGCTGAAGATGAATGTGCCAGCAAAATATAGGAATAATTCTTTACTGCGATGACGCTCGGCAACTCCTAGAGCGCATAGGCATACAACTAACAGTAGCAACAGGCTCTGGAACAGGAAGGCCAGCGTGCCGATGTGTGCCAGACGTGCGATGCCATCACCACCCACGCGCATACCGGGAATATCAGGATGGGCAATGCCGCCAGCATTTGCTACAGGTTCGGCAAAGGAAATGGCAATTAATATACAGGCCATCGAAATGACGATTGCGAAGATTACATAAATTAATTTATTTCCCATTGAAACCTCTGGACATTTATTATGGGGCAGAGCATAAACAGCCCGGTGGCGTGAGTCTAGGGAATACCGCGTTAAGTTGGCAATATTCCGTCTTGTAGGCTACTGCGTTGTCTTGACAATACTGACCTTAGAGTCCATGTTCCCTAGTTCCGTCGGATTTATTGTGACTCAATCTTTAAGTCCGCTAGAGGGCTGTATTGGAAAGCAGCATCGATTTTTAGAATAAGAATTTATTAGCGTGTTAATTAGTCGTTTCAAGAGGTGAGCAATGAACAGAACTTTTATAATTAAAGCGGGAATTACCGGAGTTATCCTCTCTTTCCTGTCTGCATCTGCAATGGCACAAAGAGGGGCAATTCAGCCGGCGGCTCATGCTGATCAAGAGCCAATAAACAGTAGACCTAACCCTTACGAAACCCAGCGTAATTTTGGGACCCTACCTGATGATCGCGTATGGGGCTCTGTTAGTGCTGTGAACATCGACATTGATGGTATAAATATATGGGCGGGTGATCGCTGTGGCAGTAACTCCTGTGCCACTTCGAATGTTGACCCTATTGTGAAACTAGACCCAGACGGCAACGTACTCACCAGTTTTGGCGCAGGTTTAATCATCTGGCCACATGGCATGGATGTAGACAAGGACGGAAATGTTTGGGTTGTCGATGCTCGTGCTGCAAACGCTAACGAGCTGGAAGAGAATCCCTGGGCAGCTGGTAAAGGCCATACGGTATTAAAATTCAGCCCAGAAGGTGAGCTGCTGATGACGCTAGGAACTGGTGGTGAAGCCGGTGATCCGCCCACTCATTTTGATTCGCCAAATGATGTGTTTGTAGCGCCTAATGGCACTATTTATGTCGGCGATACGCATAGCGCTCAATTTCAAGAAGAAGCAGGTCCGACCTCGAAGAGCCGTATATCCATGTTCGCACCCGATGGCACTTTTATAAAAACATTTGGTGAATGGGGTTTCGAAGACGGACAATTTCGCTCTCCGCACTCTATAACTATGGATTCTCAGGGTCGTCTGTTTATAGCGGACCGTGGTAACTCACGCATTCAGATATTCACTCAAGATGGTGAGCATCTGGACACCTGGTATCAGTTCAGTCGCATTAGTGGCATCTATATCGATCCAAATACCGATATGCTGTATGCAATCGATTCCGAATCTGATCCAAACTACAATCCGGGTTGGGAAAAAGGCCTAAGAGTAGGTAGTGCTCGAACAGGCGAGGTATTGTATTTTGTTCCYGCSCATGAATCTGAGCGAGCTTCGGGYATGGGYGGAACYGGATCAATGGGCGARGGTGTTACCGTTGATCGAAACGGTGTTGTRTAYGCAGGTGAGGTTGGCCCGATTAAGGGAATGACCAAGTTTGTRCCTCGTTAAAATATTCGTTTTAAYAAAATTATTTTAATTTGAAAAAGCRGGGGAAGTGTAAAAYCTTYCCCYRTTTTTTTNGAGAAATTAATGGCAWCAGATCACGAAATTCATAACCCTATGCAARATCATGTTATGCAAAAKGTGTGGGGCTTAGGCTTTATAGAAAATGTTAACAGGTTAAAGCTGTCGATTTTRTCTGTTAGCTTTTTGTTGTCTTCCTGTATTGGTACWRACYTGTCTAACTGGCCCGATAGCATTCCGCAGCAACAACTCTTCATTGATGTTTATCAGGCCGACATCGACAATCAACAATTACAATCTCGAAATGAATACCTTGAATGGGTTTTGAATTTCTATCAAGGGAGTCTCGTCTACCGTTCTGGTTGGCTGGATATTGAAGCAGAGGTACTGAACACAGTAGCGCCGCAAGATATCGACAGGCTCGACTTGGAGCTACATAAGCTGGGAGCTGCTATTGGCCTGGAATGGGCAAAGGACAATAGAGTAAGGCTGATAGATAGCCGTATGCTTGCGCTTTGGGGTTCGACACTACAACTGTCGGAAAACTACGATCAGCAACTTCGGTCAATCGAGGTGATCACTAAAGATGTAGATGATTTGCTGAATGGCCAGTTGCAAAAAAGCGATATTGCACAAACCAGGTATGCAGAGCTGTTACAGCTTGAATTCTTTGACGACTTCTTCGGCGATTTCTAGACTTGTAAGTTCATTGTTCATTGTTCATTGTCTATTGTTCATTGATACAGCGAAATTTGTTAGTCAAAAGACTCCAGTGTAAATAGAAATTGCTCTTCGTCGCTTAGCAGAAAAATCACATTCCGATAGGCCACCACACCATCAACTACTAATTCAGGTAGAACCAGGCGACCGGTTGCGCCATCAAAGCTTGCAATATTTTCTACAGTTTCTGTTAACGGCACGATGCTGTTGAGGTCTAGCTGGATAATGACTTCTGGTTCAGTAGAATTGACGGAAAACGTAATCGCGGCAAGCCCCGATTCTCCTGCATCGACTTTTACTCTCAATAAGCCGGTTGATGCATCCAGAAAATTTGCCGGTTCTGGGGATTGTTCAACGACAGACATTGTTACGTTTACCATATTGGCATTGCTCAGATTAGCACCGTTAAAATCTATGGTGGGGAAGGGACTATTGGCGGTTAATATCCATCTAGGTAGATTGCTAATAGCATCTACAACATCCATGCCGTCACCTAATACCTTGCCAAATACTGTGAAGCCTCCATTATCTGAGTCGAGAAAACTGTTATCTGTTAAGTTGATGAACCACTGGCTGTTGGCACTGTTTGGGTCGCCACCCTGTTTCGCCATGGCTAATGTGCCTCTGATATTTGAAAGATTAAACTCATTGGCGATATTTGGATCGGTGGCTATGGTAAAGAAGCTTGCCTGGGCGTCATCGTATAACATCCACCCACCCTGGATTACAAAGCCTGGCTCCGAACGATGAATGACAGTACCGTTATAGCGCCCGGAATTAACATAGTTTAAAAAGTTAGTGACTGTGCCAGGTGTAATATCATCAAATAACTCTATTGAATAATCACCCACCGATGTTGACACTCTGACTATAGTGTTCCCATAGGCGAATTGGATCGAAAGTGAAATAACTAGTAGTGGTAGAGCAATTAAGCGAAGCCATAAAAAATTAGAAAGTTTGCTACTAAACATCAGGTAACCTTAGAGTTGTTGAATCTTTGTATGAGATAGGAATGGAGAGTATATTTTATTTTCGTTTGCCTTTAAGCAGACTTTTAAATTTATCGGATAATGTTTCGTATTTTAGATCGGTGAATTCCCCCGCATCCAAAAATATACGATAGCACTTAGGGCATGATTCCATCCAGATATGGGTTTGGGTAGGGTCAACTATTTTGTCCATCTTGATGTTACAAACCGGACATTTAATGTTATCAATCTTGTCGAATTTTTTACCCAGAGAAGCAGAGCCGATGTCCAGGAAGGTTTCAGCCATCCATTCATCACGCATGCGTTCAAGCATATAGTCTTCCATCAACAAGCCATAGCAAACACGGCATCGTTCAATGCTGATGTCGCCATCATGGGTTTTGGTTACCATTTCGCCGCTACACTTTGGGCAATCCATACCAGACTCCAAATGAATGGTTAATCACAGTTAAAATGTTATCGAATCTTTGCCAAATAGCAAGATTTCAGTGAAACTAATTTAGTTCTTTCCCGATTAATCAATTTGCTTAGCTGTTAAGTTGATTTTATCACTGTGTAGTTTTAATTGCTTTCTAACTGTATGCATCGTTCAAATCTTTATATCGCTTTTCATCAGTTGGGAGTTGTTGCAGGAGTTGCTTAATTGAGTCTGTAAAGTCCGCATTCTTCTCCATAGACTCAAAACTGTGCAGAAAAATACGGATGCAGAATACTACGGCGTTGGTATGTGGCAGTCGTAGCAAGGTTTGTCGCTCTATACGCCAATACCTACCAGCGGAGCTCGGTGGTGTATTAAGGTCATCTCTCCAGAACAGCTCGTTGCCATGTTGAATAGACCAGTTGAATCGCATAACTGGTTTTTCCGCTTTTAAGCCATCCAATAATCGATTTACCCGTGCGCCTACTACGTCGGCGTATCGGGGGACAGGCTTGTGTATAGCACCCATTGAGCTGCCAATTTTCTCTTCCAAGTCCCAGTTAGTAGGCGAGCAAACGCTGGCAGCAGTTAATAAGTAGCCATTGGGTGAGTTTTCCATTAAGCAAATATCATCGGCTAGCCACAGGGAGGCGAGCCACAGATTTTTATTCTGTAGATTCCAGCTTAGGTTGAATTTGGTGTTGCTTAGAGTATTCCCCTCTAGTTTGTAATTAGTATTTTTACCGCTTACTAGATGCTGAAGTAGAAAATCATAAAACTCTTCTTGTGCGGCCTGGGATTCTTCCAGAGCTTGAAAGCATTTCCTGTCGTGCACTTTTCGAAGTGATACCTTGTGTTGGTGAAAAATATCGAGATCATCCTCAGTGTGAATCCAGTCTTCCATGGCCAACGAATGCAACCCAAGGCGCAAAACTGACGATTGCGTGTTCTCGGGAAAATATATGGGAGGGCCTGAACTGTTGAGCTTCATTTTGTAGTTCCTGTCGCCCTAAAATACAGCACTTTGACTTCCATGCATAACCGGACAGCTCATCTGTTCCACGTATTTTGTGCTGTGGTAGACTCAAAGCCTATGTTTCGATTTTTACTCTTTGTAGTTTTATTGACCGAGCTTTCAGCTTGTCGGTCAGTGGGTAGCTATGCCGCAGATGTTAGTGATTCAGTATCGGATGATTCAAATATTCGAGAGCTAACAGTGCTTTACACCAATGATGAACATGGCTGGATGCAAGGGCGGGAGCCTGGCAAAGGCGCTGCAAACCTGCTGGGCTTATGGCAGGAAAAAGAAGGCTACTACGAGGATGGCCCTTTTTTACTGTTAAGTGGTGGTGACCATTGGACTGGCCCAGCGATTTCAACCTGGTTTGAGGGCGAGGGAATGGTTGAGGTAATGAATGCAATGCATTACGACGCCACAGCCATAGGCAATCATGAGTTTGATTTTGGACTGGACAATCTACAACAGCGAATTAACCAGGCGGACTTCCCCTATCTTGCTGCCAATATTTTCAGAAATGATACGCAGGAAACTCTCTCTGACCTCGGTATTCTCGCTTCAACTATTGTGGAAACCAACGGCCTGCGAATAGCCATTATTGGCCTGTCCACTATTTATACGCCACAAACAACGAACCCTGTGAATGTGGCAAATCTGACATTTGCTGACTATGAACCGGTATTGCGGAAAACGGTTTCCAGCCTTGATGCTAGTTCGGTAGATATGATTTTTGTTATTGCTCATGTATGCATGGCAAGTCTAGAGCCGTTAGCCAACGCCGTGGCAGATTTGAACATTAGTCTAATGGGTGGCGGCCATTGCAATGAATTAGTCGCCCGGCAAATAGGAGACACGATAATGTTGGAAAGCAGTGGCCATTATCGATCCTATGCTCGTGCAAATTTTCGCTATGACATTGAAAGTAATGAAATGGTTTCCATGGGCTATGCGGCGGTAATAAACACCGATGGAAGTGCCAATGCAACAATTGAGCAAATAATATCTCGCTGGCACAAAGCAACTGAAGCTGAGTTGAGCAGTGAATTGGGTTTTTTGCCCATTGAAATACAGCCTGACGATGATCGCTTGCAGTCGTTAGTTGTAAGCAGTTGGCTAGACATAGACAGATCGGCAGACATTGCTATAAATAATCGACTGGCGCTACGTGCTCCACTGCCAGAGGGTATTATCACTCTGGCTGATGTGGTGGGTCTTTTACCTTTTGAAAATACCATTATTGCAGTACAGCTAACCGGTGCAGAAATATTGCAAATTATCAAAGAAGGGCAGCGACCCTTCGTTGCTGGTATGAACCAGCCGCTAGATGAAGAAAGCACATACAAAGTGTTAGTGAATAGTTTTATGTACGCCGGAGGGGCTGAATACACCTCTATTGCCGAATTTGATGATGCTGGCTATGACACCGAAATTCACTATCGTCAGCCACTGGTAGAGTGGTTTCAGGCCCAGCACAGTTCAATTGATAATCCACTTGTGTTTCCATGACTTGCTAGATAAAGAGATTCTCACTCTATGGATATAATGCTCTCTGCGCAGGCTCTGCTTGGTATTGTTGTGTTTGTTGGCATTGCTGTCGCCAGCAGTGAGAATCGGTTCATGCCTGGTTGGAGATTGCTGGTAGCAGGGCTTGGCTTGCAGTTTGTTTTTGCCTTTGCTGTCTTTAATCTTGACGTAGTGCAGCAATTGCTTGGGTTTGTTAATGAAGGTGTAGGCGCTATTGTTGCGGCCACCGAAAGCGGAACTTTATTTGTGTTTGGTTACCTCGGTGGTGATCCGGCCAATGTTGGTTATCCCTTTTCGATAAACGAGCCGGGTGCCACACTTATTCTTGCTTTTCGAGTACTGCCGCTAATCCTAATGTTCACGGTGTTGTCCGCCATACTTTGGCACTATCGAGTATTGCCGGTTGTTATTAAGGGTTTTTCTTTGGTATTACGCAAGAGCCTTGGAGTAAGTGGTGCAGTTGGATTAAGCAGCGCGGCTAATATATTTATTGGAATGGTAGAGTCGCCAGCATTGATTCGCCCCTATATTGCCGTGCTAAGCCGCAGCGAATTGTTTGTTGTCATGTCGTGTGGAATGGCAACCATAGCAGGCTCGGTCATGATTTTTTATTCGGTAATTTTGCAAGGAATTATAGATAATCCTCTAGGTCATATTATTACAGCATCGGTGATAAGCGCCCCTGCGGCCATTATGATAGCCCTGATTATGGTGCCTGAACGAGGGACTCCTTCAAATGACGACATCAAACTGGGGGTGCAATACCACAGTCTGATGGATGCTATTACTAAAGGCACTCACGACGGCATAAAACTAATGGTAAGCGTAGGTGCGTTACTACTGGTACTAATTGCTCTGGTGACGTTATTAAACAGCGCTTTTTCATTGATTCCTTTTCCTGGAGATGAGCCCCTTACTCTACAAAGAATGTTTGGTTTTGTGTTCGCTCCTCTTAGTTGGTTGATGGGTATTCCCTGGGAGGAAGCCCAGGCCGCAGGAGGGCTTATGGGAACAAAGACAGCCTTGAATGAACTGCTGGCCTTTCTCGCGCTAGCTGAATTACCGGTGGGAACTTTGTCAGAAAAATCGACCATAATTATTACCTATGCGCTATGTGGTTTTGCTAATTTTGGTAGCCTTGGAATTATGATCGCTGGTTTAAGTGGCATGTGCCCAGAGCGCGCTCAAGAAATTGTTCAGCTGGCTCCAAGGTCGCTAATATCAGGCACATTGGCAACCTGTATGACGGGTGCTATAGCTGGCCTTCTGAGTTGAAACCTGTTGTACTTTTAAAGCGTAGTTCGCAGTGTAGTCGTGCGAAAAAATCACAGTAATGATAATGAAATAGGGAGCTGAAATGGTCGCAAATCGTCGAGAGTTTATAAAAGCCGGTATTGTCACAAGCATTAGCGCCAGTTTACCGTTGTTGTCTTCTTGCGCTGTTAATACAACAGCTAGCTCAGCAGTTAAGCCTGCTCCTATGATGCCCGTGCCAGCGTTTGTCGCGACCAACGGCATCAATATGGCTGTCTACGAAAAGGGCAGTGGTCCGGCTGTGGTTTTTTGTCATGGCTGGCCTGAACTGGCTTTTAGTTGGCGCAGCCAGATAGACGCCGTAGCGGCAGCTGGGTTTCATGCCATAGCCCCCGACCAGCGCGGCTTTGGCTTAACTGGAGGTCCTACAGACCCGAACGAATACGACATGCAAATTTTCTGTGATGATCTGGCGGGTATGCTCGATGCAAAAGGCATCGACAAAGCAGTGTTCTGCGGTCATGACTGGGGAGGCGCAGTAGTTTGGGCCATGGCCAGGTTACACCCCGACCGCTGTAGTGGCGTTATCGGCCTGAATACGCCAGCTGGTCGCCCGGGAGACTTGCCTCCAGTAGCTAACCCTGTGCCTTCGCTGATCAAAATGACGCCGAACTACTATGTGGCTACTTTTATGACTCCCGGTAATGCTGAGTCTGTATTGGAGGCTGACGTGCGTCATACCTTTGATTTTATTCTCAGCCGCGGTGGCATCTGGAACAAGGAGGCATTCGCGCAGATGCCTGAGACTTCGGACGAAAGACAAATGAATTTGTTGGCTATGATTCAGCGAGACGATCCGCCCGGTGATCCCTTCTTACCGGACGAAGTAATGGAATATTTTACTCAGACTTATGAGGCTACCGGGTTTACCGGTGGTTTAAACTGGTACCGTGCTGCACCGAAAATAGGCGCTATTATGGCCAATGCGGCATCACGAATAAATGTACCTAGCCTTTACATCGGCGCAGAGCACGACGTGATACTACCGCCGTCTTCGGCTAATGGCATGGAGGATTTTATCCCGGATCTGGAAAAGTACACGGTGATGGACAGTGGTCATTGGACTCAGCAAGAGAAACCCGATGAAGTGAATCGGGTAATCGTGGAGTGGCTACAGCGTAAAATTTCTTAACAGAAATTTGCTAGATTATATTTTGTTAATCACATTAATAGTGTCCAGCTCTTTACCGTAAAGAGCTGGATGCATCACGAATACTCTTGAATTCATTTCCTTCCAGCCAGTTGGGGAAAGTAGACTCCTGGCTAAGTTTGTTAGCTATGTCGAAGTACAGAAAAATATCCTGCGCGGCGCCACTTAGATCCCAGTCCGGATCATATTCGTCAGAAGGGGCATGGTAGCGATTATCCGTATAGTCTTGCGCCTGCTCTGCTCCCCATTCTCTGCCGTGTTCAACACTGTCTTCGCCTGACTCAGCGTAAAGTGCCGGGACACCCACTTTGGCAAAATTAAAATGATCTGAACGATAATAGTAACCGCGTTCTGGGTTTGGTTCGGCGGCGAGATATCTACCCTGGGCGCTGGCGGCATCTTCAAGATAATTTTCCAGCTCACTACTGCCGTTTCCAACAACTACGATATCGCGCATTGGGCCAAAGGTATTTAAATTGTCCATATTGATGTTGGCGACTGTTGTGGCCAATGGAAAAATTGGGTTCTCTGAATACCAGCGTGAGCCTAGTAGCCCAGACTCTTCAGCGGTTACAGCAAGAAAGACAATGCTGCGCTGGGGCGCAGGTTGATCAGAATGCAGCTTTGCCAATGCCAGTAGCGCAGCTGTGCCGGTGGCATTGTCCGCAGCACCATTGTAGATATTGTCACCTGAAAGTTCGGGATTCACGCCGAGGTGATCCCAATGACCTGTATAAATTATAGTTTCTTCCGGACGCTGAGTGCCGGGAATCATGGCTATTACATTTTGTGAAGTGGAAACACGAACCGAGTTCTGTATATTAATTGAGGCCTTTATGTCGGCCATTGGTACAGCAGTAAAACCTCGCTGCGCGGCAGCATTCTTTAACTCTTGATAATCCAGTCCAGCGCCGGCGAATAGAGTATTTGCCGAGTCCAGTGTAAGCCAGCCTTCGATCTCAGCTCGATCAAGATTCAAATTCGCTGCCTGTAGTCCAATTTGCGGGCCAGACCAGCTGCTACTGACTACGTCCCAGCCGTAACCTGCGGGTCCGGTTTCGTGAACGATAAATGCAGCGGCAGCACCCTGGCGGGCGGCTTCTTCGTACTTGTAGGTCCAACGACCGTAGTAGGTCATGGCATTGCCGTTGAATAGTTCTGGATCCTGAGTGGCATAGCCTGGGTCATTAACCAGAATAACAACAGTTTTTCCGGTTACGTCGATTCCAGCATAGTCGTCCCAATTACGTTCAGGGGCTACTACACCGTAACCTACAAAGACAACCTCGCTATCAAATATGCCAATGCTGGCAATTTGTTGTTGGCTGCCAACTATCATTCCCTCGGCATAATTAAAGGACGCTTCGTAATTACTACCCTTCATTGTTAAAACTGCATCACTGGCGGTTATGGATTCTGTTACTGAGACACTTTGAAAATACGAATCACCATTACCCGGTGCGATTCCCAGCGCTTCAAATTCCTGCTGTAGATAGCGAATGGTTTTTTCTTCGCCGGCTGTAGCAGGAGCCCGACCTTCATACTCGTCAGAAGCTAAAACGGCGATGTGTTTGTGTAAAATGGCCTCTACTTCCGTAGTGTCCAGGCCTTGTTCAGGAGTGCTTTCGCCGCAGGCAGCAAGTAGTGCGCTGAGAATTATGAGTAAACCTTTTGATTTGAATATATGCATATTGATCTCTACTTCGCTAATGGAGAACCAGCTGTCGATGTGGATTGATTGAAGGAGTATAGCTCAAATCAGGGTGATTTTGGATATCAAAACAAGCTTGGCACTGTGAGTCCTAGCTGAAATGCAGTTGAGATATATCTTTTAGATACGAGAGTATGCATCGCCTAACCTCCAGGCTTTTAATTAGTTTAACGTCACGGTAGAGTGATGCCCGTTTCTACTCGATTTTTAGAATATTTGTTTTTGTGGATTGTTATGAATCTTTCTAATAAAAAGGCCCAATTCTCCGTTATGACCATATTGGTTATTTTATTCGGTGGGTATTTGGCAATTGCAATATTCAATACAAAGCCAACGCAGGAGAATTTGGTAGCAGGGTATGTATTGCCAAATAGCACAGAACAGATACAACAAGAACTTGTTCAGGTTGACTTAAACAGAAGAATAGAAAGACCTGTTGATTCAGTAATCTCATCTGAGCTGAACAGACCACGTACTCAACCTGCTTCTGGCTTCTTAGTTGAAGCTACTGAGTTGTCATTAAACATCCAGCAAGCTATCGCTTCTGAAGTAGAGTTGAACTTTGGTGATTTTATTGCAGGTTTGTCTGGAGACCAGCAAAGACATAGCGAGATTGCTCAATCATTAATAGACGCCTATCTCGACATCGCTGATTTTTCCATAACCGTAGGACTAGGTGAAGTTTCTCTCAGCGAAGTGGATGCTGTAGCAGACCCTGACTATGTAATTAACAAAGTGGCCGAGCTGTTATCTCCTTCCGAGTTCACGGCAATAGAAACCTGGATGGAAGACAGTGCCAGGAATAAATTTCTAAATATGTATGAGCCTCAGGTTAATTTATTGGCATCAGGGCTTTCAGAAAATAACAGCGCCCAATTGTTGGAGACATTATTTATCGAAACTTACCTGTTAGGTAGTGCAAATAGCCTGGGTATTCCGAATGATATGGTGTCAAATTTTCAGAGACAGATAGAAGCGATTAACAATACCAGAGACAATATCAGAGCGAGTTTGCCAGCAGATCAATTTGAACTTGCAAATGCTTTTCTTAATTCACAAGAACAAGGTCTAACAGTTGCACAAACCATTTTTTCTGCTAATTAGTAGTAATTGGCGACTGAAAGGACGGAGAGATATAAATAGTACTTAGACGAAAAACTAAAAGGAAGCGAGGTGCAGCCTTACTTTAACGCCAGAACCAGTGTTGTAAATCCACTCGGTGTGACCGCCTAATTCCTTCATTCGGTGATCGATATGGTTCAATCCATTGCCTATTTTTGTTTCTGAACTCATTCCGCGACCATTGTCCTGTACCTCAAAAAACCATTGATTATCCAAAGTACATAGTTCGATTTTTACTGTGTTAGCGTCTGCATGACGAATAATATTACTCACCAACTCTCTGAATACCTGGTTGAGGTTAAATACGGTTTCCGACGGCAACGTTATATCGGGCAAATGTTCCGGTTGAGCCCAGTCTAGTTGGTGGCCCGAGCCCTCAAGTCGTAGACCGGCTTCTTCGGACAGTTGGGATAGAAAAATCGATAGCTTTTGTTTAGGGCTATTCGCCCTGGATACTGCATGCCGCAAGCTTTCCAGTGCTGCCTTGGCCAATTCCCCAAGCTTACTATCTCTGTCGGCATGCACGATGGACAACAACTTTGAACCAACATCGTCATGCAGGTCGCGGTAGATGCTGAGCCTTTCTTTTTCTGCGGCCTGAGTTAGTTCGAGTTGTCTTTTCTCAGCATAAGATTTTTCGATAATTTGTCGGCTTTTCTCGACCTTTGCTTCCAGGTCTTTATTCAAGCTTTCTGCAAGAGTAAGAGCCGAAGTAAAACGATTCAATAAACTTGCAATAAATACAGCTAGCATTAACGGAAACGCAAGGTGACTATAATAGTTAGCGCTTTGCCAATTATCACTATTAGTTAGAAATATCATCAGCAGGTCATGAGCAAAAAAACCTAGCTGCAATAGCACTGTCAGGCTAATGGCTATTGCCAGTTTGTCCCGGTGACGAAGTGCTTGAGTAACAATGCGAGCGAGTATATAGGCAATAAAAAAATTACCAATAAGATGGATTGCATAGACACCTACCCACCAGTACTCAAGTGATCCAAGCAAATTCCAGACTATTGCAACTGCCGCCCAGTATCTAATGGCTTTCTCTGCTCTTGGGCTACTAATATTGGTTAGCCGAGTAAGAAAACTGAATAACAAAAGAACCCATATATCAATTGAGAGATGGATGAGCGATAACCAATACTGGTAATCAATCGGATTGTGATAAATAACCATGTGTGTTGTTAGCAGAGTCCAGCTGGCAGTCATTCCAGCAAAGAACAAATAAATCATGTCTTTTCTTCGGGCAAGCCAGAGAGTAAATGCCAGAAGGGTGACAATAATGCCAGTAACTTGCAGCCATTCATTAACCCGAATCTGACGAAACAACCTGTCCTGGTAAAGAGGTTCAAGATCATTGTGGTTTCCAAAAATAATCGGTGCGAACGTGCCTCCGTAATAACTTGTGATAAATCTTACATGGACAATGTTGTTCTCAGGGAGCCAGTTTGAATTTTGTATATCGATTAGCTTGGGGCGGTTCCATGCAACGGTCTGGCGGTTTTTCTGATAGCTATCACCGCCGATTTTTTCGCCATTGAAGAACACTTCTAAAGAGAGATTGTATCGATAGAAATACAGACTATGTAGCTCATTATTAGAAGGCTGGTTTAACTCAAACCGCATCCAGATAATTCGATTGCTTTCGTCCTCATCAGCTAAGAGAGTTCCGAGCGGTAATGGTAACTTTTGCCAAGTCTGGGAGTCGGCAGGAGGAGTGTTGCTGTGGCTGATCAGATACTCCACATTATCCAATATCAGGAAATCTGAATCTGTATCTTGCGCCAGTGCACATTGATTTCCGAGCACACATAGGAAAAACAAAAGCAGGGCGCTTAGGCGTCGAGTTATTGTCATCTGCTGTGCTTGCTTGAACATGCTCTAATCATATTACAAATTGACCTGGTTCACGCCCCCATAATGGGGGTATACAATTGGATTTTAGATCATTACTGTAACTGCTTTCTTCTGTCGCCAGTTAGAGGCTGATAGCAACTCAGGTATTTTATAGACCTTACTATGATTGAAGACGGTATCGCATTGGTAGTAGAAGACAACCTCGAAACACAGGACTGGCTAGTATCCTGTGTTGCTACTGCGTTTAGCCACATGGTGATAAGCGCAGTCGATACTGTGGCTGGTGCCAGTGATTTGATTAGCAGCAAGAACTTTGATCTGGCACTCATTGATCTAGGCTTACCCGACGGCTCTGGTCTGGACTTGATCAAATTACTGAAAGCAAAGAATGCTGATTGCCATATTGTAGTTGCAACAATCTACGACGATGACAAAAACCTGTTTACCGCACTTCGTGCAGGGGCTAAAGGATATATTTTAAAAGACCAGGACGAAGATAAAATTGTCAGTTATTTACAAGGCATCAAGCAGAACAGGCCAGCCTTGTCGGCAGCGTCTTCTGCTCGTTTAATAGATCATTTCAATAGCAAAGGCATGGAACTTGAACAGTCTCAATTAACTCCGCGAGAGATTGAGGTAACACGTCTTGTCGCCAAAGGTTATAGCGTTGAAGAAACCGCCGATTTGTTGGAGTTATCGCCCGATACTGTTAAGGGGTATGTTAAAAACATCTACAAAAAACTAGATGTAAATAATCGCTCAGAAGTCACCATGGCGGCTATAAAACTGGGTTTGGTCGAACCTGAATGAACCTCTATCTGATTTAAAGTTCACGCTGTATTGTCTTTCTTCAGAGCTTCCGCTCCAGTCTACTTTTACCCCCGTCCTCACCCCCGAACGGGGGATACTCTTGACGCACCATCAACTCTAAACTGAGTCTGTCTGGTTACAGTGACCCTGCTGGTCTGTGGCTTACAGGCAACAATTTATCAGGAGCGGATTTAATGCCCTTATCGAAAGTATTCAAATCAAAAGTATCGAAAATAACCACATTGCTAATAGCGGTTTTGGTAAGCCAGTTCGCAATGGCTCAAACCGAAATGCCCGCAACGGTGCCTGCATCGTTTGTTGGTACTTATGATTTAACTTACAGTCAGTCGAGTGCAGGAGCATCATTTGCGGACAATGAGGCTGTGACAGTTGTGGTTGGATCTGACAATACTCTCTGCGTGGCAGGCCTGGTGCTAAGCAATCCTATACTGCGCAATGGCAACGGCCACGAAGCCATATGGACCGATAGTGCGAGCAGTTTAGAGTATGCGCTATCAAGTTTGATTAGCGGTTATAACGAAATTAATGTTGCTAGCACGGCTGGTTCATTTTTCGGGCAGCTGCGAGGCAGCAAAGTTAGTGATTCTACAAGCTGCGATGGTTCCTCCAGCACGCCTGTTGTCACCGATGTGATGAATCAAGTGTTCGCTTTGGCAGAATCTAAAGTCGGTGAGTATTTTCCATCGGGCGCTATCACTCAATTTTTCGAAAACTACGTTTATCGTTTTTATGAGTCCACTGGTATATACATTGCATTTTCCGATGGAAATGTTTTCCTTCGAGGCGGCACATTCGGTGAGGCCATTGTTGATGCTGGAACAATAAGCAGCGTATTAGCGACACTTGAAACCTACCAAGCAGCTAACCCTAACCCCGGTACCAGCGCGGACCTTTGGAATTTATCCATCTCCGGCACTGTGACTACATTCGGGACGCAAGTTAACTTTGGTGGAATATCTATTGCCAGTGTTCCTGCACCAAACCTGGATAACACCAGTGAGATCAATCAGGAAATTAACAGTACTCTGGCAGGAGTAGCGACAGGTATCAGCTCTATTTCTATCACAGTAGTGAACAATACCAGCAGTCAGCGTACCTTCGATGTTAGTTTTACTGCCGTAGCAAATGGGCTAAATATCAGCTACAACTTGCGCTACGACTATACGCAGTAGTCACGCATCGTAGCTATTATAGCCGCATAGAAAACACAGAAAGAAATTGGGGCCGGAGTAGTATTCACTTCTCCGGCCTTTTTATTGGCCTTCGTTCTTCCCGTTCCTGAGTTCAATCCCAACCTCTTTAATGTACCGATTATTTTAGTCATTGAAAAAAATTGTTGACTTTGAATTCCCATGTGTTAAATTTTTAACACTATGTTAATAAATTAACACCTTGAATGTTCTGCGGGAATTAAATAATGACAAAAGCCAGTAAGTTAAGTCGTAGAGAACGGCAGATGATGGATATCATCTACCGCCTTGAGGAAGCCAGTGCTAAGGAAGTGCAGGACAATCTGGAAGATCCGCCCAGCTACTCATCAGTGCGCACGCTACTACGCAAGCTAGTAGAAAAGGGTCATATAAGTCACCGCGAAAGCGGGCTCAAATATGTTTACTACCCTTTGGTAGCGCGCAAGGCTGCATCCAGGACAGCATTGTCCAACATCGTTAAAACATTTTTCAGCGACTCACCACTATTGGCCGTGAACTCGCTACTAGACATGTCAAATACAGATATCTCTGATGAAGAATTAAAGCAATTGGAGAAATTAATAAAGGACAAGAAAAAAGCAAACAAACTCTCAGGTAAAAACCTGACTAATAAAAAAAGAAAGGGGTAACGGCAAATGGAAAACCTAATAGCACAACCATTTTTACAAGAACTTCTGGATATTGTCTTCAAATCGTCAATGATTTTCATGCTTACGCTTGTAGTGGCATCACTATTTCGCAGCAAAATATCTAATGCCAATTCTCATTTACTTTGGATGAACAGCTTGCTTTGTATGGCACTACTCCCATTCGTTGGTAGCTGGCTAGGTTGGTTATCTATCGGTTTTCTTGACGTGGGCTCGGTAACATTTATAAACGTTCAGCCGAACATGGCAACAGAAATAGAGGCAGCCGGAATAAGTTTGAATTCTATTTTTATCGCCACTTATGTATTAGTAACTGTGGGCTTACTTGCGCGTTTGCTGCTAGCTGCGCTTAAGCTGGGGCGGCTGCGTGACTCCTCGATAGTGCCCGTCGACTCAAGGTTTTCTGAGCAGCTAAGCACAGTCGCTTCTCGTCTTGATATATCCAGAAACATAACTATCAAGTTAAGTTCTAAAATTGCTTCGCCAATGTCCTTCGGTTTGATTAGCCCGATAATTTTATTGCCAACAGACGCTTCTAACTGGAACGAGTCAACACTGGAGGATGTGCTGGTACACGAAGCGAGTCATATTGCGCGGCTCGACTGGTTGACGATGCTATTCAGTCATCTGCTAACAAGTGTTTTTTGGTTCAACCCATTGGTATGGCTGGCTCGAGCACAGATTAACGAAGCCGCCGAGCAGACCTGTGACTCAGCGATAATAAGCTACGGAAAAGATGGTGTGTATTATGCCGAAGAGTTGTTAAGACTTGCAAAAAACAGTCGCAGGAATATGCAAACACCTGTTCTTGCACAACTCATGTTTGACGAAAGCAGTCTGTCCTTACGTATAAAGAATATTTTGGATGGATCATCGGCAGGAAGGGCAAGTAGACTATTTGGAGGTGTCTTACTGCTGAGTGCAACGCTTATTGTTAGTGCGTGTAGCGGAGTCGACTTGTTCGGCAATGATGAGAGTGATCAGGAGGTTGTTCCGACTTTAACTGCAATTCCACAATACCCATCACAAGCCGCAGAGCAAGGAATCGAAGGTTGGGTTCTAGTAGGCTTTACTATTACTGAAGCAGGTAAGGTGGCTAAAAACTCTATAGTAGTTGTCGATGCAGAGCCTGCTGATATTTTTGATAGAAACTCAATTAACGCAGCGTCTCGTTTCGAATTTGAACCTCGAATTCGAAACGGCAAGGCAGTGGAAATTGAAGGTGTTCAGTATGTATTTAGATATGAACTAGAGGACGACAGCGATGCACTGAATACTAGTCGTCAGCCGCCCGAAGCGAGAAGCCGAGGGTTGTGATGTAAAATGGGGCTAGGGTAAAATTTCTTTAACTGCGGTTAAGTACGAAGTATTAATGTAAAGAATTTTTACTCTGACCCTGAGATATCCCCACAAAATAATGAATTAACTCCACAGATTAGAATACAGATCATTTACCTATTGTGCCTTTCTTACAAATGCAGAAAGACCTGCAGTTGAAAAGGATACTGAATTAGACAGGGGATTGGGAAGGGGTGCTGTTTTGTAGTGACTAGCGCCCAGGGATGGAGCGCGGGAGGGCCAGGGATGGCCCAATGG
>NVVJ01000040.1 GCA_002402175.1 SAR86 cluster bacterium | reverse complement strand
CGCACCAAAACTACTGTATATTTACTCGACCCTATTTGTTGCTACTTATTCACGGCCCTTATCCTACAGAAAAAGACACTAGAAAATGTATGACCCAGATAACCTCAAAAAAATCGCCAACATGAAAATGCCCTTCGGCAAGTACAAGGGCAGAACATTGATTCAATTACCAGAACCCTATTTGGTTTGGTTTGCCAGACAGGGGTTTCCACAAGGCCAAATCGGCGAATTGCTACTACTCACTTATGAAATTAAAGTGAATGGATTAGAAAATTTAATTTATCCATTGCAGGTGAAGTAGCAAGAGAGGTAAAAGATGGCTGCAAACCAGTTGTAGAATGTACCCGAACTGCACCCTGCCTACGGCCAGGCTAATTCGCTCCACTACTCATATTAATGAATGCTTCATGAGTACCACGATAAGCTGGACGCTTGCGAATACGCTCAACATAGGCAGCAACTTTAGGTGATGCTTCGATCCAATTAAAGGTCATCGAGAAGTCTAACAACCCTCCAAAAACGATATCGGCAGTAGTGAACTGCTCACCTAGCGCCCAGTCAACATCGGGTGTCATTGTTTCTATAGTATCCAATACGCGACGCATGTCTCCCCATCCAGCCGAGTTGGGCTGAGGGTGCTCTATACCCGAGGCCGCAAGTGAGAAAGCCGGCTCTAGGGTATTCCCCGCTATAAACAGATAACGATAATAAGCGCCTCGTTCAGCAGACCCTATCTCAGGCGCTAATCCTTTCTCTGGAAATTTGTCAGCCAGGTAGGCGCAGATTGCAGCCACCTCCGTGACCACTATTTCTCCATCCACCAAGACTGGCAGTTTCTCCATTGGGTTGATCTTCCGAAACTCCGGCGACTTGTTTTCGCCAGCTGCGATATCGACAATGATCTGCTCGTGTGGAACATCTAACTCTTTTAGCATCCAGTCGGTAGTAACTCCCCTGCTCATTGCACTGAAATAGTGTTTCATATTCAAACATCCTCTATTGGCTTTTGCTGTCTAGTGAACTCGCCTTGTGATTTCAATATTATGGATATATATGCCGTTATATGGCATATTAATTTGATGGCAAAAGTCAGCTTTGATAAACGTGTTGAGCGACGTGATCGCCTGATTGGGTTGCTCCGATCTGAGGATTACTGGAAGACCTCGGAACTGCGTAATCATCTAGGCATAAGTCAGCGCACATTGATGCGCGAATTAGCGGAGCTTAGGGAAGCAGGTTATCCAATTGAATCCGATAGAGGGCGTGGTGGAGGCGTTCGCCTGCAGGGAAGATGGGGAGTCGAGCGCCTTCATTTAAACCACAAGGAAGTAGTTGAGTTAGTACTAGCGTTAGCAGTTATGGAATCTTTAAAGTCTCCAATATTGACCGGCAACCTGAAAGCGATACGACAGAAACTTTTTCAGGCTTTCCCTCAAGAACAGCGCCGAAAAGTCAGCAACATTCGCAAGCGTATAATGATTGGCGACAATGCATCAGCGAACATGGTTTCTCGATACGTAACACCAAAGCCGCGAGTCTCCGAAGACATCGCGGAATCTTTCTTGCGGCAAAATTGTCTGGAGATCGAATATCAAACTGAGGCCAACGAACAAACGGTTCGAGTGATAGAAGCACAATATATCCTTTTGAATTGGCCGATATGGTATATCCTCGCATGGGATCATATGCGAGATTCGACGAGGATTTTCCGTATAGACCGAATCCAAAAAACTTGCGTTAGCAATGATGCCTTCAAGCTGCGCCCTAAACAGCTGTACATAAACCAATACACTCCCTTTTTCCAAGCAATTTAGTCTGCAACACTTGAAATGCCGTGATGTATTTTTTAGTAATACCTGTACGTTTGAGGCCTAATTGATTTTATGCTCATCTAGTCACTTATCAATTCTGCGGTACGTTTTAAAAGGCTTTTCAGGGTTTTCAACTCTTGCGCTCCCAGTTGTTTTTTAAACTGTTGCTGAGCTTTGTTCCACAAGGGAAGAGCCTTTTTGAAATCCTCTCTACCCTGCTTAGTCAACTCAACAAAGCGACGACGCCTTTCCCGCTCTTCCGAAATACTAAGTAATCCATCCTTTTCCATCGGCCGCAAAGCTCGGCTCAAGGATGTTCTCTCGAGACCCATCTTATCTGCCAAATCTGTGATTGTCAGACTGCCATGATGAGAGACCATAGCAAGAATACTGAACTGACTTGACTTCAATCCGGTCCCCTTCATGGTTTCAAGGTATTGCCGAGTTACCAATCGTGCGGCACGACGCAGGTAGAAGCAACTACATGGGTCGTCAGAGGGCGTAGGCAAACTGGTAGACGTGCTGCTCTTGATGGTCATCTCACTATCCTGGACGTGGAGCTGAAATTAATTTATGTCTTTTTGTAACACAGCTATGACGTGTATATACATCTAATAATTTATCATATAGTGTATATGCACTATTCAGCTCAGTAGAACATAAATCCCATATTTCTAAAAGCCTATACTGGAAGGTAATTCGATGTCAGCGATCAATCGGCTTCAACTCAATTATTCTAGCGAAAAGTCAGCCTGTCTTTTGTTTGGCAGCTTCCTGATAATTGTCACTCTCTTTTTTCCGGCTCTGTTACTAGCACAGGAATCCAGTGAAGATTCCACTGTAACGTATCCGGCGGCATACTTTGATGCGTACACCCCCATCACTGTGAACGACATGTTAGACCGCATACCTGGTATTGAGTTGATACTACAAGAAAGCAGTGGTTCCAGTAGTGATGGAGACCGTGGTTTGGGCGCCACCGCTCGGGTATTGATTAATGGCAGACGCCTGGCCGGAAAGGCGAATGAAGCTCGCGCCCAACTGGATCGAATTTCAGCAAACAATGTAGAGCGAGTAGAAATTATCCGCGGATCATCCAGTGGACTAGATGTTCAAAATACAGGCCAGCTAGTTAATATCGTACTTTTGGAATCTGAGTCTCGCAGTAACGTAACTGCTCAATTAAGTGGTACATATTTTGACGATGGTAATTCCGAGCCAGGTGGCTCGGTAGCATGGAGCGGACAAACTGGCAATTGGACATATTTGCTCAGTGGCGAAGTCGCGACAAACTATAAACACACTGAAAGCTTCGAAACCAGTATCAATGGTGACCTTTCTAGCAATGAAACCATTAAATTAGATCGCTATATCGATCAAACCAATTACACAATCAATAGTAATTTAACTTACGCTCCATCCAATCAGGATCGAGTCGCTGTCAATTTTCTCTATTCTGAAAACGACCCACCCACCAAGATCAACCGGCTATTTACCGACTTTAATACGGGCTCCCCACTAGAACGCTACGAACGGGAAGCGATTCCTTCTACGTCATCAAATTGGGAGTTGGGTGGCGACTATCAACACAGCTTCGAAAACGGTAGCCGCTTCAAGCTCTTAGTGATAGCAAACGAAAAGAAGGAAAACATTACGCGCGAGCGATTCACAGCCTTAGCTGAAGAAGGTGCTGAGATAAAAAATCTGTTTTTGGACACAAACAGCACATATCAAGAGCGCATCATGCGCTCATCTTACACGATGAACTTCACCCCGAATCAAGGTCTTGAGCTTGGCATTGAAATCGCCGAGACAACCCAGGACTCAGGGTTACGCCTTGGGGTACTGACATCTCAAGCAGGTTTTCCTGAATTCGGCGGCCTGACACCTGTTGCATTTTCCAACGCATTCTCAACCGTGCAGGAGCTTCGCTACGAGCCATTTCTGGTTCACAACTGGCAGCTAAATTCGCGAATGTCACTAGAAAGTTCTGTGGTTATTGAATCCTCAGAGATTGAACAATCTGGAGATTTATCAGTAAGCCGAAGCTTCAACTTTGTAAAACCCAAACTGAATTTTCGTTTTGACCTCACCAATTCGATGCAGATCAAAGCCACTCTGGAACAGTTTGTTTCACAACTCAGTTTTGCGGATTTTTCTAGGGCTACAAATAGTGACGACGATGACCAGAACACTGTAGCCGGCAATCCAACTTTGAATCCTGAAGAAAGCCTAAGAGCGGAAGTAAGTCTCGACTACCGATTACCAAATGATGGCGGCGCTCTAAACGCTCGATATTTCTATTACGATTTTAAGAATAAAACTGGAAAAATCGATATATCGCCTTCGCCAACTAACTTAGTATCAACCAATGGGAATGTTGGGTCGGCTGCTGCATACGGTTTAGTAACAAACGCTAGTGTAAGACTAGGCATGTTTGGTCTACCTCAGATATTGGTTACCGCCGCGCTAAGATTACAGGAAGCAGAATTTCATAATGATCCACTGACACCCACTGAACATGGATTCAAACCTTTTGAGCGCGGCAGCTATCGGCTTGGATTTCGTCACGATGTGCCGGCCTATAAATTGAACTATGGCGCTAGTTATGTAGGTCACATCGAAGATGGTCGCCATTCTTATGATATTAACAATCGATATTCCTTTTTTGTGCCTCATACACTGAATCTGTTTATTGAGAAACAAGGATGGGGCGGGCTTACCTATCGATTTGAAGGGAGCAATCTAACAGACTATGAGGGATGCAACATGCGTCGTCGTTATGATAGTTATGTCATCGTGAGCAACTTGATAGAACAAGAGACTAATTGCTCTACTACCGGACGACAGTTCACGCTTGGGGTGCGAGGAACTTTTTAAAAATATTCAAAAATAGCTTGATCAGCGCGAGCCCATTTATTCGATCCCTTGGATTTCTCACGCAGCTGCAATGCACTCGATCTCTACTTGGGTGTCTCCTCCCAGGCTGATGCCGACGGCCGTACGGGCTGGCTTTTTCTCCGGGAAGAACTCGGCGTAAACCTCGTTCATGGCACTCCACTGTGCCATGTCGACTAGAAACACCGTGCATTTCACAACTCGATCCATCGACGAGCCAAAGCGCTCGAGAGCGTCCTGAATTGATTCCAGAGTACGTCGTGTTTCGGCTTGCACTCCTGGCTCTCCGGGCCCAGCTGTTTTGCCGGCTAGATAGATAAGTCCGCCATAGCGGACACCTTCGGAATAAGGCGCACGTGGATTCGGGTTCATGTATTCCGGCGCAGCCGGCTGCAGGTCTTCTGCAGCGGCGTTGGGACTAGGTGTCTCGGGCTGACAGGCGAGCAATACGGTGGAAAGGGCAGCAATGGCAATGACTCTGAACATGATGTTCCTCCTAGGTTATTTGCTAATGAGGATAAGAATTATCTTCCAACAAGTCTAGGCGCTTGTTGATGTGATGGAATGCAGGGACTCTCTTAATAGGATTAGAAACAAAAAGAAGTCAGGGTAATTTGATTTAACATGGGAGCTCGCTTGATATTCAAGACGGTATCTGACCTCTTTTGATTCTGATTCTGATTCTCAAGGCCGCAGGATAACCGACGGTTTCCCCGAAGTAAGACGTATAGACAACTTCAAGACCAAGCCCGTGCCATTGGCGGGGCATATATATCCCAACACTTACTTACTGGCACCTTAAAGGACACACATGAAATCTTTAAACTCCACAATTAACAAACTTGAAACTGAGGGCCGTAGATCCAGCTTACTAACTTCGCGGCAAAGCAGACGTGAAAACCTAAAATTACTGAGTGCTATTCCGGCGCTGGGATTAGGGATGACCGGCTTTATGTCTAAAACACATGCAGCAATACCTGACTGTACTCTTGCACCGGCGATGACCGAGGGACCTTTTTGGGTGGATGAAAATTTGACCCAGTCAGATATCACAACCGGTACGACACGCGCATCAGTGCTGGATGGATACCCACTAGATCTGGATATCTATGTCTTTAATAACGAAAGCTCTAGTTGTGGCTCTCTACCAGCGTCCAATGTCGTGATAGACATCTGGCACTGCGATGCGGCTGGGGAATATTCTGGCGTTTCTGGCAACGGACAGTCAAACACGGCAGGTCAGAATTTCCTGCGCGGAAATCAAGTCACAGATGCCAGTGGCAAGGTACGATTTAGAACTATTTATCCAGGCTGGTATTCAGGCCGCGCTATACACATACACCTGCGTGCCCGCGTGTACGACCAGATAGGCAACAACACTTACAACTTTAGCAGCCAGCTATTTTTTGACGACTCAATCAGCGACGATATCCTGGCCACCTCTCCTTACAATACCCGGGGAACGCGAAACACCTTAAACAACAGCGACAATATCTACCGTGGCGCTAATTCCCCTCTTGATTTGTTACTTAGCGCAAATACCGAAGGGGGAGTAACTGGAAAAATCGCCTTCGGTCTTTCCAACCTTCCCGACTCCATTTTGAACAACAGTTTTGCTGTTAGCACCCAAGTCGGAGGTATTTCTTCGATACCAACCTTAATCACTACGCTGACCATTAGTAATGACGACGTCGGAACTACAGGGAATATTTTCGTAGCAGCACAATCCGGTGATTTAACTTACTTCAATGATGGAGAATCATGGATACCCTATACACAGGAAATGGGCGACTATCCAGCCTATTACACCGGCATCCTTAACGCTGAGCATGTGTTAACCATTTTGTCGGGAGTAGATATAACCGGTCTAGGCGCAATCAATTTTTATCTGGGCTATGGTGCAAGCGGTACAGAAATGATTCAGAATAGCCGTTATCAACTGGCTCACTCTCTTTAAAAAAATGAATTTCCCATTATCTCTAAAGAGATACAGCAACAGAAAACTCGCTTTGGTGATTTGGAGACTGACTGATGGTTTCCGAAGCAAGCTAGATGATTTTTCTGATAAGGGAGGCGTGGACATTAATTGAGATAGCTTTTATTCTTAGTGTATTCGAATCAGCGCAATCAAGAAGCACACTAACATGACCTCGCCAGAACAAATCTCCCGCGAACACCTGAATCAGTTCAAGGTCTTTCACAATGTGTTGATGGACCCGGTCTGGGAATTGTTGCGACATTGCGAAGTACGCAACCTCAGCGAAGGCGAGGTGTTGCTTAAGAAGGATCAGTCTAACCGCACTATGTTTTTAGTTCTGGGCGGCACGCTAAAGGTCTATCTCGACGACGAATATCAACGGGTGGCGGCCGAATTAGGGCAAGGGCAAACCGTCGGTGAGCTCTCGGTTATCGATGGCAGTGCCGCTTCCGCCCACGTCGTTTCTACTGGCGAAACGTCGCTGTTGTGCGTGGATGAGAAGACTTTCTGGCGCCTAACGCGCTCATCCCATGGTTTCTGTACAAATATGTTAATGGCACTTTCTCTGCGCATGCGCTCCAACAATATCTCACTGGAAGCGAGTGAGAATCTGCAGTGGAAGTATGAGCAACAAGCGCTGACCGATGGTTTAACCAGCGTCTATAATCGCCGCTGGCTGGACCAGATGTTGCCACGACTCCTGCAACGCGCCGAACAAGATGATCAGCCCTTCTGTGTGCTCATGATCGACGTCGATCACTTTAAGAGATTTAATGACAGTTACGGTCATGCCGTAGGCGACGACGCACTCTGTATAGTCGCCGACACTCTGGTTAAGAATGTACGGCCAATTGATTTGGTCGTACGGTACGGCGGTGAAGAATTTTGCGTGCTCTTACCTGAAACCGATTTGCAAAGTGGCATCGGCGCCGGCGAACGCACACGCAAGGCTATTCACAACGCTAAGATATGTGATGGCAGCGGCAAGCCTATTCCTGGTATTACCATCTCAGCTGGACTCGCTGAGCGGCGAGCCGGCGAAAATGCTGAGGGCATATTGAAACGCGCAGATCAGGCACTATACCTGGCAAAGGCACAGGGTCGCGACCGTTTGGAGACTAGCGCCTGATCTAACTAAAAGGGTCAGAGCGTCACAGCTGCCATTTGCTCCGGCACAATGTCACGAACATCAAAACAACCCCCAACAGAAGTGGCAGTACAACATGAGCAACAATCAGAGCTTAGCCCCTAGCAACAGAACAACTATTCGTCAGTCTGCTGACCGCGCCGTGTATGACTTAGACACCCTCAAGAATATTGTGGATCAGGCCATTATCGCAACGGTTTCTATAGCGGTAGATAACGAACCCTTTGTGATGCCGATGGCTATCGCAAGAGTAGGCGAGTATGTCTATCTACATGGATTGAGAACCTCACGAATAATGCAGCATTTGGCAGCGGGAGCGCCGGTGTGTATTTGCGTCACCCACGTTGATGGAATTATTGTGGCGCGCTCAGGAATGCATTGTTCAGCTAATTACCGCTCGGTGATGATTCATGGACAGGGCCAATCCATAGAGGGAGAAGAAAAAGCGAAACTGTTGCACGAGGTGGTGTATCGCTTGATTCCGGGCTCCGAGGGAGACTATCGGGATCACCTCAAGAAAGAATTGAAGGCAACAACGCTTATCAGAGTCCCTATTGAAGAGGGCGCCAGCAAAATAAGAACTGGTGGCCCGATTGATGACAAGGAAGATTTATCAACACCCTATTGGGCCGGTGAAATTCCTGTGCAACAAATATATGGTGAACCAATTCCGTCGGCGGATTTAGCCGATGATATTGCAGTACCCGAATACGCCCGACACTATAAACGCCCCATCGCCGATTGACTTTAGGGGCGTCTAATAAACTCACTTATCTAATTATCCAAGACGACCAAACTCTATCCAATGAGCCAGTTCCGGCGAGAACTCCGCACTAACTTTGGCATCGTATAAGTCCAGGTCTTCTTGATTAACCACGCCACGCCAGCGGCCATTCGTGCCTTTGTGAAGAAAAGTATCTCCGCCACCTTGCCATATCTCGCCGGCACTTGGCATCAACTCAGCGGCTTTCGCTTTCATACTTTCGAATTTTGCTGCATCCACTAATTTGGGCCACAACTCTTCGTTGATTTTGATTTCGAGATAGTCGGCGATACGGCGCATCTCGCCGTCCAAATCTTTTTTCATGTCGCTGTAATGAAGTAGAAGAACGCTGGGTTCATTTCTGGCTTCCCAGTAGCTGTTCTCCATATGCCAGAATCCGCACAATGGATCTCCCATATGATCTTCTTCACCAAGAACCCAGTCATGGAAGTGCTTGGCCGGGTCAGGGTCAACCCGCTCGGAACCAACTCCGAATTTTGGATCATTCTCCAAAATTCTTGTAGCTTCTTTGATGAGATTTTCCGTGTAGTTTAACTTGTGATTGTGAAACGACATGGCCGCATCGCGTCCATCGCGAGCCACATGAATAAATTTCACTCCTTCGAAAACCGGCAATGCATCGTAGGGCAAATGAGACTTAAGAAAGCGGCGATGAGTTTGACTCTCTGCCAATTCCAGCATAGCTCCAGGTGGCATCAGTCGCATATCCGGCCAGGGAGAACTGTCCTGTACAGCAAAGGAATCGTCGCTTTGAAAAACCAGCATGCCAACAATACGTTGAGTCCAGGTTGTGCCGCATTTGGGGTACGTGGCGATTATAATATCGTCTGGTCTAGGTTGGTAATCATCCCAGCGCGCACTATCGAAATAACCCGATCTGGCTTCGCACAAAGGCTTGCGGATAAGTTTAGGCATAGCTTTCAATCCTCAAATTAGGTACTAAGAGTACCTACCAAGTTGATATAAATGTAAATCGTTTAACTGAAGCCAGTTTATTTTCTCGGTAGTAAAACTGTTCTAATAAGTTTTGTTAACTACTCTCATAATTCTGAAAACATTGTAAATTGAAAGGCAGTTAACCAAGATTCAAAGCACGCTTTGATTTTAATCTGAGTACCACTTTTATCTTCGTCTGTTAATGGTTGCACAAGACGAGAACAGCTCCGTACGAACCTCCACTCCTTTTGCAGCCAATAATGCCTGATCTGCACATGTCACTCTAGTTTGCCTTAGCTCAACAATATCTCCAGCGCCAAGRCCRGGGTTTTCTAGCAGAGCCTGAATGTTGCTCAACTCRGGGTTGAAGCGAAGATCAAGCAGGAGCAGGTTTGGCARCCCACTGAGCGGAGTGATRTCGGTAATGGAATTACCAGTAAGTTCGAGGCTCTGCAATGACGTGAGCCCACGYARCGGRCTTAGATCAGTGAATGAATTTGCGGCCAGCCGCAATTCCACTAGAGACGTTAGTCCACTWARAGGCGTCAGGTCRCTCACTTCTTGYGTATGAATATTTAGATCCTCAAGTTTAGTGAGCCTCGAAAGCGGGCYAATATCTGTAATAGCATTACTAAAAAGAATTCCTGACACGCCCATATACGATCTTGTACTTTGYTCACCGATAAAATCRCCATGACGATGGAGTCTAAGCACYCTCAGTTCGATAAGCTCGCTCAGAGGRCTGATGTCAGACAGAGGGTTCTCGCTGAGAAACAAYCGRGTTAACTTCGTCATATYTTGCAGCGCACTGATATCAGTGATCCAGTTTGTATGTAGGTTCAGCTCTGTCAACCCGGTAAGCGTAGCTAATGGGCTAATRTCGCTGAGACCTCGATTATTAAGAGTGAGGCTGTTCAAGCCAGTGAGATTTTGAATTCCTGAAAGATCGTGAAATACATGATCAGGCTCATCCCGTTTCGGAGACCCGGAAACAGTTCTTACAACTAATGGCCCAGGAACACTCAGCACAGTCAACTGCGCAGCCAGGGCACAACTGAGCTCGTCTTGTGGCCCAATAGACAGAGCCTCACGTACCATCCCTTCCAGAATTGCATCAGCAAAGGTCACTATTGCAGAAGCGGCGTAGTCTCGACAGTCGTCAGCAGGTTGCAGAATGTGCTGAGCCTGAGCAGCTTCAGGGTTAAAGACAAGCAAGAAAGAACTTAGGGRCAAACCTATTAACAACTGTTTCATATAACGGCTCCTGAGATAGACACTATCAAAGGTAACGCCTACAGCAAGGCTTGTCTATTCTTCGYCRATTGCGCAGAATRGRCTTTYCGAAAAAYRCCCSAMWTTATRATGAGCCGCTTGAATGAAAATTTATCCACGCTATCTCTGGTTAWTATTGATTAGYCTGTTTCCTGTTATCGCCYTSGCYCATGGYGTAGATGAGAGCACGCAGCAATTTCTGATYAATAACGARGGYGTRGCTATTRTYCCCTTYCTCTAYATTGGCGCAAAACACATGGTCACMGGCTATGAYCATYTACTSTTTCTGGTYGGCGTWATTTTCTTCYTGTAYCGACCCARRGACGTGCTGATYTACGTTAGCTTCTTTACCRTTGGYCATAGYCTCACCCTGTTRTTCGGCGTCTAYAAYGATATTCACGTGAATGCCTTCCTTATTGATGCAGTRATMGGGCTCTCWATMGTCTACAAGGGYTTCGAYAACCTGGGYGGCTTCAAACGCCTGACAGGCTATCAACCCGACACCAGARTTGCSGTATTAGTTTTTGGYTTGTTTCACGGTTTTGGACTAGCMACCAAGTTGCAGGARTTTGAATTTGGTGGCGAYGGCYTATTACMGAACCTGCTWGCGTTYAACGTMGGCGTTGAAATAGGACAGTTTATTGCGCTTRGYTTTGTGCTTATTGCACTTAGCTTYTGGCGTAACTACGACAGCTATCTCAARTTTTCAACGGCYAGCAAYACWYTGCTGATGAGTGGCGGGATTRTTTTRACYATGTATCAACTTACCGGCTTCTTTATAAGCCCYGGAGTCTGAAATGAGCGAAGAGAACCTCGCTGTTCAATCCACTGGAACGTTAGTAAAGGCGTTACTGGTTGCTGTTGTGTTAGCGACAGTGATATTTGTAAGCTTCGTGCTACCCGCGGAATATAATATCGACCCAACGGGTATTGGGAAATTTTTAGGACTAACCATTCTAGCAAACTCACAAGAGCAAGCGTCGGGAATTCCAGATTTGTCAGATGACCCCGACTATCGCGAAGACCAGACTATGGTCTTAATTCCGGCCAATAGCGGACTTGAGTATAAATTTTCTCTGCAACAATACGGCAAGCTTATCTATGAATGGAGTAGTGGTGACAATGACCTATATTTTGACTTGCACGGCGAGCCACAAGGCGACACCACCGGTTATTTTGAAAGTTTTGCCTCCGCCAACAATAACGCAATGAAGGGCTCAATCACTGCTCCTTTTGCCGGCTCACACGGCTGGTATTGGCGCAATGGAAGCGATGAAGATGTGTACGTGCATCTCAAAACCGAGGGAAATTACGAGATCATAGGACTCAAGTAAAATCGCCGACTTAAGCGGACGATGGAGTTCAGCATTCCATCATCGCGTCTATTCACGCGCACATCTATTTAATGAACATTACTAAATTTCAACCGCCACCTTATAAGTAGGGTCTTCGATAATATTTACATCGATAATTTTTTCGGCATTTTTAAGTAACTGTAGGCAATCTGGGCTCAGATGCCGCAGGTGTAACTCTTTTCCAGCTTTGAAATATCTCTCGGTAATTCTATTCAACGCTTCGATGCCAGACATATCATTTACCCGACTCTCTCTAAAATCAATAATGACGATATCCGGGTCATTGAGCACATCGAACTTGTCGGTAAAAGCCTGAATCGAACCAAAAAACAGGGGGCCATATATTTCATAATGTTTTACGCCGTCCTCGTCCACATATTTTCTGGCACGAATACGCTTGGCATTCTCCCAGGCAAAAACCAGGGCTGAAATAATAACGCCGATTAGCACCGCCAGGGCTAAGTTGTGCAGGAATACGGTAATAGCCGCAACCACAAAACCCACAAAATTATCGTGGTTAGGCATTTTGCCAATGGCTCTGATGGCTGCCCATTCAAAGGTACCGATGGCCACCATAATCATCAAACCAGTTAACGCCGCCATGGGCATTCTCTCAATATACTCGGCACCAAACATAATAAAAATCAGTAGCATGACAGAAGCTACTATGCCGGATAATCTCGCTCGTGCACCAGAGGAGATATTAATCAGACTTTGGCCAATCATGGCGCAACCGCCCATGCCCGAGAAAAACCCGGTGACAACATTTGCCAGGCCTTGAGCCACTGCTTCTTTATTACTCTTACCTCGAGTTTCTGTGATCTCATCAATTAGATTCAAGGTTAGTAAGCTTTCAATTAGGCCAACGCCTGCAACAATAAACGCATAGGGAAAAATGATGCTTAATGTTTCAAAAGTAAAAGGCACATCGGGAATATGAAACGGCGGGAAGCCTCCTTTGATGGAGCTGATATCACCAACACTTTTGGTATCCAGTCCAAGTCCGATAACAATCGCCGTCACCACTAAAATAGCAACAAGAGACGCCGGCACTGCCTTGGTGAATTTTGGCAGCCCCCAAATAATAGCCATGGTTAATAAGACTAAACCAAGCATGGAATAAAGCTGGGGTCCCAACATCCATTCTTGTTCGCCATTAGCACCGGCCACTTTAAAAGAAGCCAATTGCGCCAAAAAGATTACGATTGCCAAACCATTTACAAAACCAAACATGACCGAGTGCGGCATCAGGCGTATAAATTTTCCTAACTTTAGAAAACCCGCCGCCATCTGAATAAGCCCGGCTAGCACTACCGTGGCAAAAATATATTCGACACCATGGCTTTGTGCCAGGCTAACAATAACTACCGCTATTGCTCCAGTAGCACCAGATATCATTCCTGGCCGGCCACCAAACACAGAGGTGATCAAGCCAACGCTAAACGCGGCATAAAGCCCGGTTAGAGGCGAAAGCCCGGCGATAAGTGCAAACGCTATAGCTTCAGGTATTAAAGCTAATGAAACCGTCAGCCCGGAAAGCACTTCGTTTAATACATTTATTTTTTTCGAACGATCAAACAGATTTAGAACGTAATTCATGTAAACTTTTTTAACTCAATAGAATGCGGCACCAAAAACTTTGTAGTTTTCAGAAAATCAGTACTTAAGATCTTTGGAGGAGGGTTTAAAACCTCCGTTAGGACAGGGAAGTACAGCGAGGGCGCGGACTTTACTACATTAAGGGGGTTAAGGACAAATAATTAGGGGCAGAATTATTTCTTTTGCAGGAATAACAATAATTTRATCGATTTCTTATCCTACTGACCCCAAATACTTTCAAACTTAAACTARCACCAGGAAAAATCTTCACTAGCCTCGCTTAGCCAATCAATAAACAATCGCGTTCGAGTAGAGAGATAACGATTCTGYGGATACATTGCGTAAATGCCTAGTTCGGGAACAGTYGGGTAYTCGGRAAACAACGCAACTAGTTCACCTGTTTTCARATAGGCCTCCGCGCTGAAGGCCGGAAGCAATGCTAYCCCGATGCCGTGCAAACAAGCTTCCAACTGCATCTCCGCTGTGTTTGCAGCGAAGTGTCGATTCAGAGTTTGTGTTCCRATWACRTTATTRTCATCACGATAACGCCACTCTTCTTTTTGTGAATGCACGTTGTARACAATTCCGGGGTAGTCAGAAATCTGTTCGRCCGATTCTGGYAGCCCATRTTTCTCTATCARCTTTTTCCCGGCACATAAAATTATCGGGCAGGYTCCTAATTTTCGGGCAATCARRGTYGAGTCTTCCAGCGACCCAATTCTAATAACTACATCAATTCCTTCCCCCACYACATCGGCCCARCGRTCACTAAATTCGATCTCAAGTTCTACCTCAGGATACTGTTCAGCGAACGCRGCAATCGGGCGAGTTAGAAACTGAGTGCCGAATGACATAAGGGCATTCACTTTGAGTTTGCCGGTAGGACAAGCCTTCAACTCCTGAATTTGTTGCTCAGCTTCGCTCAAATCCGCTAACGCTTGTCGGGCCTTTTCGAAATAAATCGCGCCTTCCTCAGTCAGTCCGACATGTCTTGTTGTGCGACTCAATAGTTTGACCCCTAGCTGATCTTCAAGGGACTGTATTTGCTTGCTGATGGCAGGTCCGGTTAAGCCTAAGGAACGCGCGGCCCCTGCAAAGCTTTCGTATTTGACTACTTCAAGAAAAATACCAACACGAGAGATATGGTCCATATTAGTTACCAAAAGGAATTAATCATATAATAATATTGCATATTATCATTCCAAACGGAACTTATATAATGCTCTCTCCATTAATCAACATGAGGCATCAACAATGATTACTCATTATCCCTATGCAAACCTTGGTCATGCCGATCATGGCTGGCTCGATGCCAGACACCATTTCAACTTTGCTAACTATCAGGACCCAGAACGACAGCGGTTTGGAGTGTTACGCGTCATTAACGACGATGTAATAAAAGCAGGCGCAGGGTTTGATACCCACCCGCACAAAAACATGGAGATCATTACCTATGTCAGAAAAGGCGCCATTACTCATCGAGACAGTAATGGCAATGTTGGCCGCACGGTGGCCGGTGACGTTCAGGTGATGAGCGCAGGAACAGGTGTATTCCACTCTGAATTCAATCTTGAGAGCGAAGACACCAACATCTTCCAAATATGGATTGAGCCAAACCAGCAGGAAGTTAAACCTCGATGGGACAGTTTTGAATTCCCCAAAGAGCCGACTGCAGATTCGCTCATGCTTCTAGTATCCGGTGATGGCAATGCGCCGTTATCAATCTATCAAGATGCTTTCATTTATGCAGGCTATCTTACCGAAGGTACGCAGCTGACCCATGAGATAAAACATCAAGCCTATGTTCTGGTGTCTGAAGGGTCTCTCGAATTAGAAGGGCGTTTGCTCAACAAAGGAGACGGTCTGGAAGTCGCCGATCTGTCATCTATCAACTTGAAGGCATTGAGTAATACTAGGGTGTTGGTAATTGATGTGCCACTAAACAATCCACAGTAATTTTTGAACGAGAATCAGGAGAATTCCAATGAATCACATATTACATATCGACGCCAGCGGACGTGGAAAGCCGTCAGTGTCCAGAGCGTTGAGTAACGAGATCGTGCAGAAAATCAGCGGCAAAAAAACCAGAGTCACGTATCGCGATGTTAGTCAGGGCTTACCTTTTGTAGACGAGCAAATGATTAACGCCTACTACACACAAAAAGCAGAACGCAGCGAGGAGCAACACCAGGCTGTTGCGCTTTCGGATTCGATTGTTGAGGAGTTGATAGCCGCCGATGCGATAGTCATTGGTCTGCCGATCTATAACTTCTCCATGCCAGCCGGGTTTAAAACATGGTCTGACCTCGCTGCGCGTGTCGGAGAAACTTTCAAGTACACCGAGAAGGGACCAATAGGATTATTGAATGGCAAAAAGGCTTATGTAGCAGTCACGTCTGGAGGTACTAAGGTTGGTAGTGAGATAGATTTTCTGACTCCGTGGTTACGTCATTTTCTGAGCTTCATTGGCATTAACAATGTCGAAATTATTCAGGCCGAAGCCATAAACCGTGCCGGAGATAAAGCCATTGAAGAAGCCCGTATGTCAATTGCACTACTGCAATAGTAATGGGCTTTTACAGTGACCCTTATTAATAAGCCTGCTTGGGACAATGAATGGAAGCAGGCTTATAGTTAGACAGGATTAAGCGCAAGTTATGCAGCGCGAATGTAGTTGTCACCGCAATTCAGTAAAATTGTTAACAAACATCTTCCGCTATCAATTGAGCTGCCAGCTCTCTGCGACGATTGTCGTAAGCCGCTAGAAAAAACCATACTGCAGCAGCAAGCAGAACCAGGTTTATTGACAATCCCGCGGGTACTAGTGCATAACTTTCAAACTTGATGCCGTAAGCACTCACAAGAAATACAAGAGAAAGAGCTGTTAGATTCAGTAGGTAGCGTTTGTAAATAGCTTCGTTTTGAACAAATAAACCTGCCGTCATAGCCACCACCATGCAACCCCAGAAGACCGGACTTGAGGGTAAATGAAAAATAACCTGGGTAAAACTTGCTACCACCAATGCCAAAGGCATTCCCCACACAATGCCGGGCCAAATCAGGTTCAGTGCATCGCGATATTTACGTTTTTGCAGCCAGATATTGATACCCGTAGCAGAAACAACAGTTAGTGACATTCCTAGAACCACGTAGAACAACTTAGTTATAAAACCACCAAAGTGACCAAAGTGTATTCGGTATACCGAATATAAAACCTGTTGAGCTGCCTCACCTTCTGTATATCCTGCCGCCCCCAAATAATTACCTGCTGTATCAAAGCGGTAGTTTTCCGACCAGGCCAGCAAGCCGGGCTGCTGTACATAGAATTCCATGAATCTGTTTTCGCTATTGGCATCATGCACAATTAGGTAGAGCAATTTCCCGTCAGGGGACAATTCTCTAACTTGCTCCAGCGCCCTGGCTACACTATATACAGAGGCCTGATTTTCAACCTCCGGTTCCGATGGAAATATTTGTTGGTTAATAGATTGAGGACTAGCACCATCAATAGAGCTGGCAAACATACCCACTATAAGAAGGATTAACCCGTAGTATGCGCCGGTCAATGCGATCATTAAATGAAATGGAGCGCCCCAGACACTCAGGCGATTGTGTAGATCAACCTGACCCATTCGCCCAGTACTACCTGTACGCAATTTAAAAGCATCCTTGACGATTGAAGGATGAGCCAGAAACCCCGTTATGATGAGACCGCAAAGTAGCGCACCCAGTGCACTCACGACCACGACGCCAATACTCACTGGCATATGAAGATTGATATGCAAACCAGTAAACAAACCGGACAAATCATCATAAGCATCAGCGCCCAGACTACCGTCGGCATTAATGTAGCGGCCATTGAATTCATTGGAAACTTTGGCTCGAGGAAGTGCTTCATTCGGAAACACTAAGTACATATGCTCGGTAACTTCAGCGCCTTCTGACACATAGCGATTAAAGCTGTCTTCAAGCAAATGCGCATCAATCGTCAGGTATTCATCTGCCACCGGTTGCTCCCAGCGCTCAATTTCCTCATAGAAAATTGCCAAGGTGCCACTTAGACAAATGATATACATCAAACCACCCACGAGAAGACCCAACCAGGAATGACTAGACAGTGAGCTTTTAATGAGTTGTGGTGACAAGCGTATTTTCATAATTAGACAAATAACAAAAAACTAGAAATCACTAACAATCCAGCACTTGCAAGTGCTGGTCTTAGTGGGTTTTTCTGAGCGCAAATCCAGGCACTTAATGCCCCCCAGAGTACTGGATATAGAAAAATAGCGGCTGTCACTTTGTGCAGCATCGTCCAGGGCAGATAGAGCACTAGGGCCACACTCAACATCATAGTCAGCAAACCTGACAAGGGCACTGATAGAAGAAATAGAGAGCCATGTTTGAGTTGGCTTGACAGGGTAGGCAATGTCAAAGCTTGATAGGGGCGTAGTGGAGTTTGGTCGGCATTCTGCATTTTCTCTTTGCTCTGACTACTCAGCCTATTCAGAATAACGCCAAGCCAAATTAGACAAACAAAAACAATGGTCGAATATGTCACACCGAATTCCGGCCCCAATGCCCTTATCCAGATGATGACTGATGCCAGCGCCAACAACCACCCTATCAGCGCTATTACTGTACGTCCGGGCCGTCGCCAGCTCCAGTAAATTACAATTACCGATGCGAGCGAAAAAACAAAAGCGATCAAACCCTCAATCATGTAGATCGCCCTCTTGGCAGAGCTTCAAATTATAAAGATCGTTTTTCATATAACGGTTGTTTTACTCATCACACTGCCAGGCACAGAGCGCCTAGCAGCGTGATACGTAATCAGTAGTCCCAATTAATAGACAGGCTATAGCTGCGCGGTTCAGCGTAATAGGACTGCTCGTACTTCACCGAGCTCAAATATTTTTCATTGTTAATATTGTCCAGGTTCAGCGAAAGACTCATCGAATCGCTAATCTCGTAACTGACATAACCACCCATTACTGCATAACTGTCCTGACTTATGCGTCCAAAGGCGGAATCAAAGTGAACATCATCCTGCCAACGAAAAGACAGGCCTAAGCCGAGCTTCGCTTGCCAACTGGGGTTCCATGCCGCCAAGACCTTGAATGATCTGCGCGGAATAAATGTTCGCGCTTCATCGCCATTAGGGTCTTCCATTTTAAGATAGGTATAACCAGCCTGAACTCTCAAGTCATCGGAGACATTTCCTGCAACTTCCAGCTCAACTCCATCTGCCTCAACATTAATTCCACGGTAGATGGAATAATTGAAATCGTCGCTGAAGTCAGTGTCATCTACACCATCTCCATCACTGTACTCTACAAATTCCTGAAGATTATTCTGCTCGGTTCTGAATATCGCCACACTTGCTAACAAATTGTTATTGAATTGCTTTTTCAATCCAAATTCATAACTCTTTCCTTCGGCTGAACCTAGAGGTTGCAAGCTGTCGTTCAAGTAGTACTGCGGCTGATAGATATCGCTGTAACTAGCATAAAGATTTACGGTATCAAATAATTCCCAAGTTAGACCAAGGTAAGGGCTGCCACCGTCTTCGTCAGAGTCGGTGCTTACACCCCAGCTCACGCCTTTGTTTTCGTGTTCAACCATGCTCATGCCCAGAATGATTTTGAGCCTTTCAGTCAGAGACAATAACAAGGAACCATATAATCGATTCAGCGACATATCGTCCTGCGCCGCAGCAAAGGGCTCGTCCCAGGTAGGCCTGAGAACCTCATTTCCCTGCCAACCCGGAAACGCCGGCATTTCGTCGAAACCTGTTAGCGCAGCGGAATCCATCGTACCGGACTCACTGTCTGCGAGACTCAAGCCAAGGTTAAGTTGGTGTTGCTGACCCCAGGCTTTAAAACTTCCTTGCAATGCGGCATCCCAGATCAGTGTTTCCTGAGTACCGTCGTATTTCCCAGGGTAGCCGAACAGGCCAAGGCCGGTGTCAGCCTCTAACCCAGTATTCCAGTACGCATAGAATAACTCAGAGTTTTCTTCATAATCTGTCTGAGTTAGTGTGCTAGTGAAATCCCAGTTATCCGCGATTTGCCAACCCACTTCCACAAATGCTGTTTCCGTTAGGGTGTTCCAATAGGTCCAATTCATGGCGGTAGACGTCGATACATCAAAGTTCGCCCGTGTGCCATCTGTATAGATAATTGGAGCTGCCCCCCAAAGCACACCGTCGCTATCGTTGTCTTGGTATGTATACCCCATTGCCAGGGTTACTGTGTCGCCCAATTGGCCATCGACGACGATGGATCCTACTTTGCGCTTATTTGAATAGTGGTCTAGCCAGCTATTCTTATCCTGATGGACCCCAACAAGACGCATAGCCCATCTACCCGACTCAGTAAGTGGCGTAGAAACATCGGCAACAATACGATTGTCATTCCAACGACCAATTGTCATTATCGTATTTATATCGAACTCGTTACTCGGGCGTTTCCGCACGTAGTTAACTGTGCCTGATGGGTTACCAAGGCCAGTAATCAAACCATTTGAACCACGGATCACTTCTACTTTTTCATAAATAGCGGTATCGAGATCGCCAACGATCAATGTTCCGAACGGAATACCACTACTATCTACATGCATGCTAGTAATATCGAATCCACGAGAGTTGTAGTAGGTGCGATCGGTTTCCGTTGCATCAACATTAACCCCCGTCGTCATCTGCAACACGCTGTTGATATCATCTAGAGCAAAATCCACGAGAGATTCCGCATCAAGAATAGTCAGAGACTGAGGTGTCTCGTAGTTGCTTAAATCCAAACCGGTGGCGCCGCGGCTTTGACGATCATCACGAATCGCCTTGATAATGATTTCTTCAATATATGAAGGTTCTGTGTCTGCAGCCAGAATAGTCTGGGGAAGAGTTGATACGATAACGCTAGTCACTGCGAATACCGCCACTGAAGTGGATTTCATCGTTATTGCTCCAATAAAAAGGCTAATATTAATCAAGCGCAGCATACTTATAATTAATACGAATGTAAATGCGAATCATTTCTATTAGCATGAACTTATAGAACAATAAAGTGCTAGATATGAGTCAAAGCCCCGTGAAGTGGTCTTAAGAAAGGGTTATGCAAGCGCTGAACAATTTAGAAAAAATTCTTTCGAGTTGAGAATTCGAATAAGCGGGGCAGAGCAAAACAACAGTTGGTTTAGTTCTCTTGGAAGCAAATTTGTAGCACGCGCCGTATCCATTCATATACTTATTGATATTAAATAGATATTTATCACATAGCCTACTGAAAATCCTCGGGTCGGTGACGATTCATTCGTGCATCCATGTCGGCCTACGGCTGTGCCAATTCGCTCGTGACGAATTGACAATTGACGCTGCAACAAAAGTCCAAGGGGTTTTTAGTTTTCAGTGTTAGCACGAGAGATTATGTAAGCCCGTATTGCTTCGGCCTCACCATCATCTAACACATTTGCAAATGAAATCATGCCATTGTCCTGGAGCTCGCCTCCCAGTACCACGGCGCTCCAACTTTCTTCAGTGACCATACGGCTACTCTGACGTAAATCGGGGTAGGTGTCCGGCCTTAAACTGATGCCATTGCTACCGTGACACACAGCACAATTCCGGTTAAAGGATGATTCACCTGCTGCAATGATTTCGTTCGATGCATCGGTCTGAGGAATTTCAAATTCCACATCTGACTTAGCTTGTACTGGCATATTAGGTAACTCAACCTCGCCTCCAATACGATAAACCAGCAGGCGTGAGTTATTCGTCGACGCTAACGTTGTGGCTACTGCGGCACCTGGGCCTTCACTAGGTAAAGCAGGCGAGCCAACCAGTAACGCGATATACTGTTGGCCATCTACTTCAAAGGTGGCGGGAGCAGCCATTGCGCCGGCTTGTGTAAGTGTTGACCATACGCGTTCTCCAGTACCATCATCATAAGCGACAAACTCACCAGCTCGATTGCCCTGAAACACTAACCCCGCGCCAGTTGAGAGTACACCTGCAGGGCCATTTACCGCCTCATGTTTCACCCGCCAGACTTCTTGTTGGGCGACAGGATCCCAAGCTTGTAGAAACGTGCCTTGCTCAGGAAGCCCAGGTGTATTCATCACCAAGCCAAACCCACGAGCCAGGTCGACACCAGTATTCCAACCTGTTGCACTAACCACGAACTCCGAGTCTTTCACATATCCCATGTAGTTTTCGGTTATAGGAATATAAACAAGCCCGGAGTTTTGACTATAAGACATTGGATACCAGTTATGCCCCCCCAAGGCGCTAGGTGACACAATAAAAGGAACTCCGGTTTCGTTGAAGCGCGCATCCGGGTTCTCCACTGGACGCCCAGTGTCGAGATCAATATGTGTAGCCCAGTTAACTGGCACATAGTTCTCTGCTGAAATGAGTTGTCCGGTGGCGGCATCGAGAACGTAGAAAAATCCATTCTTAGGTGCTTGCATTACCACACGGCGCTCTTCACCGGCAATTTCTAGATCGGCCAGCATAATATGCTGAGTGGATGTGTAATCCCATGTTTCGCCGGGCACCGTTTGATAGTGCCAACGGTAAGTGCCATCGTCCGGGTCGAGCGCAACAATGGAGGTCAAAAACAGATTATCTCCACCACCAGGGCTGCGGATGGATTGATTCCACGGAGATCCATTGCCGACACCGATATAAAGCAGATCCAGATCTACGTCGTAGGCCATGGCATCCCACACGGTGCCACCACCACCTAGCCGCCACCACTCACCTGTCCAGGTGCTCGCTGCATCAAATAATATATTTTGTTCGTATCCCTCAGCTGGATTGCCTGGAACAGTAAAGAAACGCCAATTCAAGTCTCCCGTATCTGCGTCGTAGGCCGTGACATAACCACGAACCCCATATTCGGCACCTCCATTACCAATGATGACATTGCCCTTAATGACCCGAGGCGCGCCGGTGATGGTGTAGTTCATTTCTGGATCGAATGTCTGTGTTTCCCACAGCCTTTCACCCGTTTTGGAATCAAGCGCGATCAACCGGCCATCAAGTGCGCCGACGAAGACTTTGCCTTCCCACACCGCAACCCCTCTATTAACAACATCACAACACGCTTTAAGACCGTTCGCTCGATCCACTTCCGGATCAAATTCCCATAGTAATTCACCCGTGCGCACATTAAAGGCCAGCACGTTGCTCCACGCGGTAGATATATACAGAGCCCCATCCACCACAATCGGTGTCGCTTCCTGACCGCGGCTAGTGCCCATGTCGGCATACCAGGCCAAACCAACCTGATCTATTGTGTCTTTGTTTATTTGGTTCAGCGGGCTGTAACGTTGCTCATCGTAAGTCCTGCCGTAGTTCAACCAGACCTCTGGGTCTTCGGCTGCGTTAGTTAGTCGTTGTTCATTAACAGCTGCACCGAAATCGGGCACAGTCTGCGCTACTGCTATTGAGAGATACATTGTTATCAGAAGAGACAAAATCGTGACAAAAATATTTTTCATAGTGATTTACTGCTCGTTGTATTGGGCATTTAATTTAGTGAATGTCGTTGTTAGATTTCGAGAAATGACAGGCCTAAGCACAAGCTAACATCTTACTAACTATACTGGATAGGTGGATCGCCCATTCATCACAGAATATTACAATATTGAAAATTCGACTAAGAACCAAACCGATGATGCCGCTTTATCAATATCCCCTAGCTCGATGCAATTACCTTTGAGGTAATTGCAAACTTTACTCAACTACTCGTAGTGTAGGCAGCGGCAAGAAAGTACACTGAGTAGACAAAACTTAAAGAGACCGCAACAGAACACAATAAGGAGAATCAATTGAAATTTATTAGATTAAATTTGTTGAGCGTACTTGGCTTATATATCCTGAGTGCTGGTTTACTACACGCTGCTGAAAATAACGACGACACCATTCTCCCCTTGCCCGCCGTTTTGGAAGGTAAAGAGATGCGCATCACCACAATAGTACTTGCACCAGGACAAGAGTCGTCGCCCCATCGTCATAACGCTCATGTCTATGTCTATGTGATCGAAGGCCAAGTTGAGATGCAGGTAAGAGGCGGTCCGCTCATGCTGCTCGGACCAGGCGAAATGTTTCAGGAAGTCCCAACTGATATCCATCAAGTATCACGCAATCCCAGCAGCACCAAATCGGCAACCATTGTTGTGCACATGCTGAAATCTGTTGGCGTACCGGTCACAGTGCCAGCGGACTGACCTCTTTGATTAGGGCGTTTTACATAATTTAATCAAATTCCATAGCACGCTTTTCCGCACACTCGAGTACTGAGCTCATAGCATATTGCTATATATAAATAAAACTGGTCACCATTTCTCTTCGGGCCATACCGAACATATTAGTTACACAAACCACTTCCAATTTAATTTTCTAAGCTATTAAACTATTAGTGCTCATCTGCAACACATCTGGTACAACATACTGACAAAATAATAAAAATTCAGAAAAAGGGTTAACCATGAACATATCGATTACTCGTAGGTTTCTTATTGCTACATTGATTAGCACCTTTGTTTTTATCTCTTCACTCGCCAATGCCCAATCTAATCCACCAGAAGGATGGGTCACACCCTATCCGGCATTTCGGGTTATCGGCCCCCTGTACGGTGTTGGCATGCTAGACCTTAGCGTATTCCTGATCACGTCCGAGGAAGGCCATATCCTCATTAATACCGGTCTGGCCGATTCAACCGAATATATCCGCAATAACATTGAATCCTTAGGGTTCCAGCTGGAAGATGTGCGCATACTGCTCACCATGCAGGCCCATTGGGATCACACGGCAGCAATGGCCGAGATCAAGCAGATTACCGGCGCCGAAGTGTGGGCCACACCCAAAGACGCACGAGTGTTGGAGGATGGCGGGTTTAGCGATGCTCATTTTGGCGGAAGCGAGACTTTCGTGCCGGTAGAAGTTGACCGAATCATTGAGCAAGGTGACATCATCACATTGGGTGATCTACGCATCATCGTACATGAGCATCCTGGCCACACCGAAGGCAGCTCTAGCTATACATTTCAAATTACCGAAGGTGAACGAACCTATGATGTCGCCATCGCCAATATGGGCACCATTAACAGTGGCAAGCGAATAGTGGTCGACCCGACCTACGACGGGGTAGCGGTGGATTTCGCCACTACTTACAACAAACAGAAGCAATTGGACGTGGATGTATGGGTGTCAGCCCATGCTAGCCAATACAACATGCATGAAAAGTATACGCCTGGACAAGCCTATAGCCCGTACACCTTCGTCGACCCAATGGGCTACATTAAGGCAATCGAAAGGCTGGAAACTGCTTACCTGAACGTGATAGCAGAAGAGCTGGACCAATAAATGAATTTTCTCTTGCCGATAAAGGCTTTTCCTTGCTAAATTTGACCATACAAATAAATTAGTAAGGACGCGCAATTTGGAAAGGGCGCGTGTCTACGGTATATTATTTAGAACGAAGTTTGTTGCAAGCTAGATGAAACAAATTCGTGTTGCGTGGCCAGCTCCATTTACCACCTCCTCGCAATACATAAAGCTTTATACTAAGTACACAGGTGGTACCTAATAAAAAAATAGACATCGAAGTACAGGTGCGAATTAACGATCCGTTCAGAAGAGATGCTTTGCTTTGCAGGCGCTCTCTAACAAGGTTGTTATATATTTAGGGGATATCAATGCAGTTTGACGAAAAAAAAGAGTTAGTCGAGAAATTAGTAGAGCTCACCGTGCGAGACATAGTGAGTGAATCTGATACGCTTACGAAGGTAGGTTATAAATTTGCCAGCCGCATGAAGCAAAAAATTCGACAAGAACAAGTAGACCTTCGATTAAAGCATTTTGCACCCGAACAGATAAAAGCCTTACTAAATTTTTATGATACAGCTATGGGCAAGTCAATTTTAGAGAACCAATCCAAAATTGATCACGAGATTGCAAGTAACGTGTCAATCATTTCCCACGAAGTCCACCATCAAGTAGTAGAAGACATTCAGTCTGAAATTTTGCAAAAGAACGCTGAAAGATCAAGTCAAAGCGATACATAAAAATCAAACCAAATAGAAAGTTCTTCACGCAATCTATCCAAGATATTGCAACCCTCGATTTGAATTATTATTTTCAAATTCGAAAACGTAAATTAAATTGATCCTCATAAACATAATTTTTAAGTTACCAAAATTGCTTGTTACACTTTGTATCTTTTTTATTAGTAACTTTCACTCATAATAGAGTGCCTTCCTAGTTAAGCCTTAATCCTAAAAAACAGCGACTAAGACTGACAGAAAAGCAGATGTAAATTTACATCTAATTCTAGCCAAAGCCTAAGCAGTATTATTACGGTTTTATTAATTGGTTGCGTAGAATTATCTAGCTTTCAGGTATCTATCAATATCTGACGTAACCTAAGCAGTATTAATTTAGTTATATTAATTGGTTACGGTAATCCCCATGGTGGAACTAACAGCCCTCCAAGCACTCCGGCGAGGGGTGGCAGCACATAAAGAAGGCAAACTTCACGAAGCCGAAAAATATTATCGAGCTATTTTGAAGTCGCAATCAACACCTCCCACGTCTACACATGATAGAGACATTATAGTTGAGGCTTATAGTAATCTAGGGGTTTCCCTGCAACATAGGGGAGAACTAAAGGCCGCCATAGACAGCTACAAACAAGCTCTCAAGATCAAACCTGATTACATTCAAGTCTATTATATTTTAGGGCTTGCACTTCGAGATAGAGGTGACTTAGAAGCTTCCATAGACTGCTATCGACAGGCTGTCAAAGTTAAGCCTGGCGATGCCGATGCCTTGAACAACTTAGGTGCCGCCCTGCAACATAATGGTGAACTAGACGCCGCCATAGACACCTACAAACAGGCCCTCAAGATTAGCCCCAGGTGTGCTGAGGCTTGTAACAACATGGGAATCTCCTTTCAAGATAAAGGAGATTTAGATGCCGCAATCAGCAGCTATAAACAGGCCCTCAAGATCAAGCCTAACTATGCCAATGCCTATAATAATATGGGACATGCCCTGCATGATAAGGGCGACCTGAAAGCCTCTATAGACTGTTACAAGAATGCACTAAAGATTACGCCTGACTCTGCTCAAGCCCATAACAATATGGGCAATATTTTAAAAGAGATGGGAGAGTATCAAGAGGCGATTAAACACTTTGATTTTTTTGCAACATCAGAGATCAATCCATCTAAGCCCCAATTCTGGTTTAATTCAAAATCTCAAACTCTTGAATGCCTTTATATCCTTGGTCACTATTCAGAGTTAAAAGAAAGGTTAGATCTACTTGCCGAATCTGACGACATGAATCTTCGTGTAGCCGCAGTCAGCGCATTTGTCACCAATCAACTGAACATCGAAGACACCTATCCATTTTGTAAAAAGCCCCTGGATTTTTTACATGTAGGCAGCTTGAATAGTCACATTTCTGATGTGAGCGGCTTTGTAGAAAACCTAATTCTGGAAGCCAAGAAAGAAAATCAGGTGTGGGAACCGACACACGGAGTAACCAAATTTGGCTTTCAGACATCACCCACTATTTTTGAAGCTGGCAAGAACTGCGAGGCTCTTGAAAAAATTATACGAAAAGAAATAGATTCTTATTACTCAAAATTCCAGTCTGAAGATTGTGTGTATATGAATTCATGGCCCGACGAATATAACCTTAGAGGATGGTTCTCTCGACTAGTGAAAAATGGCCACCAGACACCACACAATCACCCCTCGGGTTGGTTAAGCGGCGTCATCTATCTAAAAACAATAGATTCGCCAGGTACCGATGAAGGCTCGATTGAGTTGAGCCTTCATGGCCATGACCTGCCCATTCTGGACAATAGTTACGCTCGTAAAATCCATCGCCCCAAGGTAGGTGATATTGTTCTATTCCCTTCTTCTCTTTTTCACCGAACTATCCCTTTTGATCAAGACACTGAAAGATGTGTAATCGCCTTTGACCTATATCGTTATTCATCCTGACCTCAAATATTTCCTCTGCTGCGACTCATACAATTAAAATCAACAACCAATGGCCTTCTGTACAGCTGATTGCTTGATATCTTAAGCCAATACCTGGCACGCCCTAGACCCGCACACATCAAGTTAAAATCCGCTTAATCATCGATGAGAAAGTGTCGTAATAGCAGTAGGAAAGCCAAATACACCCCTACTCTCACTCACTCGATTTACCAGGCAGCGGAAAAATATGCACAAAAGGATCGCCATTTACCTAGCTACAGCCATCGGCCTGCTTGTTAGCTACATCCTGCTTCGCGGCAATACCTGGCAGGGTTCGCAACAACTTCATACTACGATGGAAACACTAGCCACGTCTCTGGCATTGATTGTAGGCGTGTTGTCGCTGGTACGTTACTACACAAGAAAGAACAATCTCTTCCTCTTTATGGGCACCGGTTTTCTTGGAACGGCTTTCCTCGATGGCTACCATGCCGTTGTCACCTCCGCCTATTTCGAACCCTTTATGCCATCTGATAATGACTCGCTTATTCCGTGGAGCTGGATTGCATCGCGTGCATATTTATCACTCTTCATGTTTTTTAGTTATTTGGCATGGAGACGAGAAGACAAGCTTGGCGTTGCAGGTCGAATTTCTGAACATAATGTTTATCTGCTGTCGCTTGCATTCACAAGCGCCAGCTTTTTGTTCTTTTTCCTGGTTCCCTTACCAAGTGCCTATTATCAGGAATATATCTTTTATCGCCCCGAAGATTTTATCCCTGCGCTTTTTTTTGGCCTTGCCTTAGCAGGATATCTACACAAGGGATATTGGCGTTACGACAATTTTGAGCATTGGCTGGTGATTTCACTAATTATTGGCTTTATAGGGCAAGCTGCTTTCATGACCTTCTCCGACGTGTTGTTCGATTTTGAATTTGATGCGGCGCACACATTGAAGAAAGCGAGTTACATCTGTGTCCTAGTGGGGCTGTTATACAATATGGCCAATGTCTATGCCAAAGCTGAACAGGCAAGTCAGGCAAAATCTAATTTTCTAAACATAGTAAGCCACGAATTCCGTACACCATTGACTGTCGTCCTTGGCTATACTCCGGTGCTTAAAAACGCCAGGAATCTACCATCTGTTAAGAATCTAGTGGCAACTCTGGAAGCCAAGGATTTAGACCGTGACGAAATTGGGAAAAACATAAATACCGTTCTTGATGACGTTGCAGACTACGCCGAGAAAATGTCCTCTTCGGGTCGTCACCTGCTTAAACTAATTAACGATATGCTCGACATTTCAAAATTTGAAACTGGGAATTTCAAACTCGATCTTCAATCTGTTTCCATCGACACGATGGTCGGTACAATTGTTGAGCAATTCACAAAAGCAGCAGCGGACAAAAACCTCAAATTACACTATGAAACAAATGGAGAAGTTGTCATTGCAGATGAGCTCCGCTTGACACAAATATTAATTAATCTAGTAGGAAACTCGATAAAATTTACCGACAGTGGCAGTATCACAATTAGAACAAGAAGCAGCGGTGCATTTGTAGAATGCCTGGTTTCGGACACTGGCTGCGGCATCTCAGAATCAGCATTTTCTGAAGTTTTTGAACGCTTTAATCAAGCAGACGAATCGGCTACGCGAAAGGCCGGAGGAACAGGCATGGGCCTGGCCATTGTAAAACTACTTGTCGAGCTTCACGGTGGCCAAGTTGATTTCACAAGCAAGGTAGGTAAAGGGAGTACTTTCTGCTTCACAATTCCTACGGATCAAGAAGGTATCGCTTAGATGGCCAAGATATTATTTATTGATGACGACCAGGCGATTCGCGACCTTGTTACTCTACGCCTACAAATAGCCGGGCATGACGTCACCCTCGCTGAAAATGGCAAGATTGGCGTGGAGGCCGCTCTCCTGGGCTCATATGATTTAATACTTATGGACATGCATATGCCGATAATGAGCGGGCATGAAGCTGTCAAAATTCTACGTGATAGCAGCTATACGGGTCTCATAGTCGCGTTAACCGCATCGGTCATGATCTCTGAAACCAATGAAGCTATAGCGGCTGGCTGCGACGATATAATCGTTAAGCCTATGACTGAAGAATTTGAAGAGCAGGTGGCTACTCTTATCCAAAACCACATTCGTACCTGAATAGGCTTATTGAAACGCTATGCCAATTAACAATGAAAGCAAATTAAGCGAGCTGGCCCTACTGCAAGAGAAGTTTGCCAGCAACCTTGAAGGGCGTATCGCAGATATTACGTCTTTTTCGCAAAGGCTGGGCGATGTTTCGAATAAGAACGAACATGACATACTGCTAGCGAGCCTTCAGTCATCAGCGCATAAACTGTCAGGATCGGCCGGCTCTTACGGGTTTCCCGAAGTCTCCAGAATATGCAAACAGATCGATATTGTAATAAAAGAATACGACGACGATATACAGATGATGCCAAAAAATCGCATTGATGAGCTCAAAAACTTGATGGTACAGTTAAAGAAAGAAGGAGTAACAGTAGCTATGAATAATCAAATAGTTAAGGCTGGAGCCCTTATTTTGGTGGTGGATGACGATCCGGACATATGTGCATTGGTGCAGTTAACATTGCAACACGAGGGATATGAAGTTTTAACCACGCAAACCGGCAAAGAAGGCCTGGAAGCATTTCGCGAAAATAGCAATACAATCAAACTTGCGCTGTTGGATATTGCCTTACCTGGAGTCAGCGGCGTTGATGTACTCGCACAATTCAAAGAAATTGAGCCTTCAATTCCGGTGATTTTTATGAGCGCCTATATAGAAGATAAATCTGAAGCCTCGAGCTTTGGCGCTATAGATGCAATCACGAAGCCGTTTAATCTTGAGGACCTTAAGAGACAAGTTTCCAACGCATTGTCGGAAAAATAAGGTTCATACCGAACACTCTTATTACACAAACTGCTTCCAATTTAGTTTCCATTTGAACTATTAAAGCCCATCTGAAACACCTTCGTCGACCCCAGGCATCAATCTCTCACAATACTGATTCGCTTAATCCTAAACAGGTTTCTTAACTATAATAAACGCCACTTCACCTTTAATGGGCGGCCGCTGAAATTCAATCTCAAGGCCTGCATCTGCAAAGCTGCTCTCTAATTCACTACGTTTAATATAATGCACAGGAGGTACCTTGCCTATCAGGCGCAAAATCGGAATCAGTATTCGGTAATAATTAATCAGAACATCCCCAAGACACGGAGTACCAGTAACAAATACTCCTCCAGGTTTTAACAAGGCAGAGACTTTGTTCACTACGCCAGCAGGGTCATCAATAAGATGGAGTATGTTGAGCGCCAACACAACATCGAAGGAAGCGAGGTCTGCTTCCAAATTCTCCACAGTGGCTTGTTGAAACGTAACATTCTCAACACCAGCTTCGCTTGCACGGCGCCTTCCGATGTCCAACATGTTATTCGAAATATCGGTCGCGAGGATATGCTTCACCGCAGGCGCATGATGGATCGAAGTGGTGCCCGTGCCACAACCTAATTCCAGAACTACAGATTCCGCGTTGAAATATTTTTGCGTAGCTTCAAGTTTTTCCTGATAGACCGCCTCATTTCCTACTGACGATTTGGCGTATTTTTCTGCAGCCTTGTCCCAAAATTTTTCAGCATCCATTGACAAACCTTCTAGTAATAACCCCATAGTAAAGACGCAAGACTATAGGATTAGTTACCCTAGTTCACGCCTTTATCACTTATGGGGTGAAGTTCCGGATATAAATGAGGTAGACAGTCCTGGCAAATGGTATGAGAAAATTCAAGGTGAGATTTCCCTACAAAGTAAGTTTCCACTGTCCGAAAATATCCATCATCATCTCTAATGGACTTACAAGAGGCACATATCGGAAGTAATCCTTTGAGCTCCTTAACCTCTCTCAGGGCTTTTTCCAAATCGTCTATGTGCATCTGTACTGACGAAGCCATGAGATTGAAACGATCTGCTAGCACTGCAAATTCGTCATCTGACACAATATCTACTCTGGCGCTGTAGTCTCCATCAACAATTTTCTTCGCGGCAGCCAGGAGTTGACTCATGGGTCGAACCACACAAAGCCTCAGTGCGGCATTGGATACGAATGCAACTAGCAAAAGTGTTAGGGCGAGCACCAGAGCCGTGCTGGCCGCAAGAGAATTTGCTGGCGCTGAAAATTCATCAATATCTATTTCAGCCAGCATACCCCAGTTCAATCCTTCAATATTCAGCGGCTTGTAACGAGACA
>NVVJ01000039.1 GCA_002402175.1 SAR86 cluster bacterium | reverse complement strand
GAGCGACTTCTGCTTCGATGTTATCGGTTTCGATATCAAGATGAATGCGGCTCTGGTGGTTTACCGACTGAACTTCTATGTGTAAATCACTTGATGAGTCCATGAGTCGAACATATTTTTCGCCTTCTTCACCAGAGAATTGCTTAGTCTTCATGCCCAGTGCAGAACCCCAGAATTCAGCGGCACCCTGCAAATCTTCTGTATTGCAGTCAATAATGAAACCAGCGAGTTTACTTTTGTGCATCGAGTATTCCACCAGGTATTCCGCCTCTTGGCGGTATTTTATAAATGGCCACCAACCTGAGACTATTCGCCTCCATTCTTCGGCACCTTCAGCGTTAACAAGGAGTAGCAGCACCCGTATTAACAAGTTCCTCCAAGGTCAGGCGGCTGCAGCAAACTGCCAACAGATGCAAAATTCTTTCTAAGGCTGGCGAAATCGTAATCTGCACCAATACCTAAATTTACCTCACCAAGCTCATTAGTAATCGTAATTCCACCGGTGTACACTCCAACGTATGCCTGTTCATCACCAACTATGGCTACTTCATAGTCGGTTCCTCGATTAGAAATCCGCGCACCGTTCACCACTAAGAGGTAAGCCTCTCCCTTTATTTCTCCTGTAATAGTGCGCAACTTGCCTTTCACCAGATAAAGTTCTACGCGATCTGAATTGGCTCCCTGATACTGGTACTGCACAATTTTGAGCTCTGAGTCGCTACAGAGCGAGACAAGACCTGAATCAACAAAACGTAACTGCACCATTGAATCAGAAAATGTTTTTATCGTATCGCCAACATTAATATCGGAGCGCCTTATAACTGCTTGGTGAGTTCCATCGAATCGAACTACTTCGATCTGACCAATGGTAGCCACAACCCTTCCTGCCAAATTAAGTTGAGCTGACGACGAAAGGATAAAAAAACAACCCAGGGTAGTTAGTATTATAAATTTTGGAATGCTTATATTCATAGTGATTAGTTTAGCGTGTTTGAAAACGCTTGACGATCTCCAATATTTCATCGGTATCAACAAGCTTGGCACCTATTTCATTAAACTCCGCCAGTTCGGTAGCTGAGGGGAAGCTATAGTAATTGCCCTCTTCTCCTTGTTTATTGCATTCGACCCGACCAGAGTTCGCTATTGATCTGACACTATCCAGCATCAATTCACAGCCACTCCTGTACAATTCCAGAACGTGCCAAAGATAGGATTTATCACTATTGAGCTGCATGGCGGTAGTTCCAATGATGCCCCCTGTATCGATTCCTTCATCATCGATAAAATGCAGCGTAGTGCCAATTTCTTTGTCGCCATTTAGCATCGCTCTAAACGTCGCCATGACTCCCTTGTAGTTTGGTAGCAAGCCAGAATGCAGATTGATAACACCAAGCGCTGGAACAGCTATAGCCGCTTCTTTAAGAATTACACCATAGCGAATGGATAAAACCAGGTCCGGTTGGCTCTGCTGAAATTGATCAAACTCATGAGTGTTTATAGCATTAAGAACATTAACTGGTTTCCCTATCAATGCTGCAACCCCATTAAAAGTCAGTAGCTCTGAATCATTGCTTGCTTGATTGTCGATCAACGGAAACACGATGTCGTTGAACAGCTCTTGCTCGTAGAATTTCAGTTCTTTTAAGCCAGGGGATAACTTGCTAGATTTTCCAACGCGGGATGACAGAAAAACAGTCAGCTCGTGTTCAAGCAAAGCAGGCACCAGATAATTTAGTGCAACACAGCTAGCAAGGTCTTTATTTGTAAGAATAGTGATTTTCATTTAGTAACTGTCAACCCACCTATATAAGACGCTGGCCATTTGGAACTTTGCTATCAGGCACGGCTAATACTACCGCGCCCTCGCTGTCATAAAATCCGGTTACCAGGCACTCTGACATAATAGGTCCAATCTGCTTGGGCGGAAAATTAACCACCGCAACGACCTGCTTGCCTAACAAAGTTTCTTTGCTATATAGATCGGTTATCTGAGCGCTGGATTTTTTAACGCCAACTTCTTCGCCAAAATCCACCTTTAGCTTGAATGCTGGTTTGCGTGCTTCAGGAAAATCTTCAACTTCAATAATTGTGCCTACGCGCAGCTCCACTTTCTGAAAATCGTTCCAATCTATCTCTGCCATTGTTACCTCTGCTTCTGTGAAATACGTTGTTTCCAGGAAGCTCATTTTGAAGGTTTTACACCATTTATCAATGATTGAGCTATAAGTTTTTCAGGAGTAGTATGGGACTAACTGTGTTATTTCATGGCAAGAATTAAGAATCAGGCCATTGGGCTAACGCAGTAGTTTCGCGGCCTTTGAGCATAAAGCCCGTCGAAATAAACACTGATGAAGCTAGTGGTAGTTACAACTTCGTCGCAATATGTGACGGCAAATTATCCCTGCTTGTGTACGGCAGCCATGGTTCATAGTAGTAAAGCAGTTATGCAAACTTTTCTCTGTCTTGGGTAAATGATTGTCGCCACTCCACAACAAGGAGTGAACAATGCACACTGTTAAGCAAATACTAGTAAACAAACAATTTAACGAAATCTGGTCGATAACACCTGACGCCACTGTTTTTGATGCCATTCAATCAATGGCAGATCGGCGAGCGGGCGCGTTATTGGTGATGACGGGCAAAAACCTCGAAGGAATAATTTCGGAAAGAGATTACGCGCGCGAAGTTATTCTTAAAGGACGGTCGTCAAAAGAAACTCTGGTCAAAGAAATAATGAGCACCAGTGTGATTTCCGTACCCTCGAGCTTCACCGTCAATGCTTCGCTTGAACTAATGACCAACCATCACATTCGACACCTGCCTATTGTCGACGATGGCGCAGTTGTGGGCGTTTTATCTCTCGGTGATCTAGTTAAAGACGTGATAAGCGATCAACAATCGACTATTGAGCAACTGCAGAGCTATATTCGAACCTGAAATTTTTAGGCTGTAGTTGTTTAGGCTGTAGTTGCTTCAACTAAAATTGCTTAAACTAAAGCCGCTTAAACCAAAATTGCTTAGAGTGAAATTTCTAATTGCTCTAGAGTGTAGCCACCTGACTCGCTTTGAATAAATGTCAGCGTCTGGTTTATGCAAGCAGGCTTTTCATCTGTTACGTGGCTCACATAAATTATCTGTGTGTGCCCTTGATCTGCGATTAAATCAAGCGTCTGTAGAATAAGCTGACGATGATAATCATCCAGACCCACGCAGGGCTCATCCAGTATTAAAATTCTGGGATGCTTCACCATTGCTCTGGCTAGCAGTACCAAACGTTGTTGCCCGAAAGAAATTTCATCGTAGTAGCATGTCTGTAAACCCTCAATACCCAGAGCCGCAAGCCACTGTGTGGCCAGTTCAGACTCTGCGCTGCCACTGTCGTCATAGAGCCCTACCGAGTCGAAGAAGCCAGACACCACCACATCAAGAACACGCCAGCCTTTTATATATTTGTTGTGCAGTTCATTAGAAACGACGCCGAATTTGGCCTTGACCTGCCATACCGTTTCACCACTGCCTTTGCGTCGACCAAACAGAAACACGTTCTGCCCATAACCCTTGTGGTTTTCCCCATCAATCAAAGACAGCAAAGTTGATTTTCCACATCCGTTCGGGCCTTCAATCAGCACATGATGATTCTGCTTCATTAGCCATTGAATATTGTGTAACACAACGAGATCGCCATATTTCACAGAAACATTGTCCAGTTGAATCAATGGCTGTTCCTCATCAGCCGTATCTTTCTTGTTGTTTCTATTCAATGGCAGATATTTTGATACAGCGGGTGTTCTGCTTACAATATCAGCAAAGCTATCGCTAGCAAGAACCTCTGCAAGTTCTCCCTGTTGCACAATCGTTAGCTCATCCTCAACTCTAGCCATTAATGCCATATGAGTTACTCCAGGTAAAATATCCTGTTGTCGACGGCAAAGTTGCAGGCTGCTGAATTGGTCTGTTAAATGTTCTTGAATGCAGCGAGTTAGCCGTTGGCGAGAATCTCTATCTATACTTTCCAGCGGATCATCCAGAATCAATAGCTGTGATGCATCGGGGCGATAGGCATACAAAGCGCGAGCGATGAGAACTTTGCGAGTTTGCCCCGAGGATAGAAAACGTATTCCTTTTCCAAGCAGCGCTTCCAGTGCCAACGTTTTTACCAGAGTTTGTAGCAGGTCATTGTCTTGCTCCGTTTGCGCTCGAACCCCACGAATCAAACTCTCCACAAGCGTTCCCTGGTCCTGAGCATCGTCACTGAAATCGCTTACATCAAGCCGATTATCTCGTTGCCACAGCCGCTGCTGCTCTTCGAAGGAGACAATGTGTAAGTCGCGAGCAACATCAAAACCATGCTGGTACCTGACATAACTGCCAGACTCAACACGTTTGCCGGAAATCAAATTGGCGAACAGTGATTTGCCGGTGCCGTTTGCGCCGAAAACACACCAGTGCTGACCTGTCGCAATGGAAAATTTCTGAACTTTGAGTACGCAGTGACGCCCAATTCGGCATTGTGCATTTTCAATAGAAAGTATTGGAGGCATGGCTATAGATGTTGCCACAGAGCGGCGACTTAAAACCAGATGAAAAATCACTCTTGTTGTAATAATTTAGTAATAAAGACTGAATAGAATAAGCAGATTAAAGACAGATACAGGCAAATTCTATCAATTCCCTGAAATTACGCTTGTCAGGCCTCAGGTGGAATTAAAACGACTATGCATAACTAAGCTGATACAAAATAAACTGCGATAAACTTACCGTTGCAAGCACCTGCGTGTTGCAATTCAATTTCTCTATAAGTAAGCTGCCCGCCATGGATATAAACCCTTTAGATATTATAGGCTTTGTCTGGTTCATTACCTGCTGGATGGGTTACACCCTGTTCGCGCGTCGTGCCGCTAAAAAAAGAAACAGCCTTTCCAGTGTGCTTTATCGATATCGTAAGGAGTGGGTGCGAAAACTCAGCAGGAGTGGCATGAGCGAGGTGGATGCCGAAATGTTATCGTCGCTTGAAAAACAGGTTTCATTTCTTGCCTCTACATCTCTGCTTATTCTTGCAAGTCTTGTCACAGTGCTTAGTACGGCGAGCAGCATGTTCATGAACCTGTCATCATCACTGTGGTTTGTGACAGAAGTTCCTCTGCATGTAGTGCAACTCAAATTAATGGTCCTTATTTTTATCTTCGTTTACGGCTTTTTTACCTTTACCTGGGCCATCCGCCAATACGGATTTTGCTTCATTCTATTTAGCTCTTCCTTTAATACAGTAAAATATTACAAAGAAGCCGATGACTATGAAGCCGTGGCAATGAAGCGTGATTTCGAAGCCTTAACCAAAGTACTCGATAGAGCCGCCCATAGTTACAATTACGGAATTCGGGCCTATTATTTCGCCATGGCTGCCATGGCCTGGTTTATTAACGCCTGGTTTTTCATGGCGGCATGCGCCGTCATAGTGTTTATTCTGTATCGACGGGAGTTTTTATCCAGCTCGTTAAAAGCTATGGTCAGTGCAAGAATGGTCAAAAACGTACATGATGAAGACGAAGTTACTTTCGACTAGGCCGCTTGACTAGGATGCACCTCTAATACCAAGCCTGTTCAGCACTCGTATCAATACTCTAATAGGGAAAGGCCTGTCTTCAGGGAGCTTGAAGTCAGGTGTATTGGGTATCCAGTACGGGTGTCGAAATCTTGGCTTATCCTCTGTACTCTCCATAGGCGTATAATACTGACAGCCCTCAAAATAGAAATGAGTCACCTGCGAATGCCGAGTTCTGGACAGATCCTCCTGCGCCGCACCGCCATGCAACAGGTTGGCATGCCAAATAAGTGCCTCACCCTTTTTTAATAATCCAAGTTCAGGCTTCAGTCCTTCGTCATCAACTAGTTGCTGAATGCATTCTTCATATTCTTGGTAATTACCCACGCCCGGCTCAATATTAAAATCCTGCATTGAATACTCACGCAGCTTATGGCTGCCAGGATAGTAACTTAGAGGGCCGTTATTCTCGTCTATGTCCTCAAGGGCAACCCAAACTCCCGCCATAAAGCCTTTAGGGATGGTACTAAAATGCACGGAGTCCGAATGCGTATGCTGCCTGGTGCCAATGGGGAAATTTAGGGTTTGAAATGGTAGCGGCTTTCTTTTCAGTAGCTGCTCCAGAGCCACGGCTATTCTGGAGTCTGTCGCTAGTCGTCGTACTTCGTCTATGGTTTTCCAGGCATCCTGAACCCTGGCAGGTGCTTGCGGATTTTGATGATAGGCTTCGTCATATAGCGGATAGACTTTCTCTACTATCTGATCCAACATTTCCTGATCAAGCGAGAAATCAACCACGATATAGCCTCGCTCATGAAATGAGGCGATTTGGTCTTCAGATAGTTGTCCATCAACAGCTGCTTTCAAATGTCGTAAGTCCTGTGCTTAAGCAAAATAGATCACCAGAGCAATACTAGGTAATATCCCTGGCATTAACTTTGATACGAATCAGTATATATTTGTGTTATCGAGGTCAGTTAATTCCACTATAATTTCAGGGACAGCCTCAAGGTCTGTTTCCCAGCGCCCTCTGCATGACCTCATGCTGAATGGTCATCATGTGCCCAATCGATCGACGCCAGTACTCTGAATTATGTCGACCCTGAGATTGCATGTAGTCAAAAGGGACCTTATTCACCATCAGTAAATTAGCCAGCTCTCTTGCCTCATTCAGTAATCCATCTTCAGTGCCGGCATCCATATAAATATGTGGCATCTGGCTCCTTGGCACATCGTAAATTATAATAAATGGATCGTAGGCATCAGCCTGCTCGGCAGTTTCAAAATCTACCCCAGCGGGCGTGCGTTCACTCTGCGTACTGAACCCAGGAATAGCGATAATTTTAGAAATAAAGGCATCGGCTTCGTCAATTCTCGCCTGCCGCTGCGCATCGATTTGCCCCGGCCCACGATCTATACCGGCTCGTATTGCCGCCGCTGCCGTGCGCGCATGACTAAGCGCACCACTGGTACTGCCAATAGAAACAAACAAGTCTGTATGCCTTAAGCCCATGGAAAAAGCACCAAACCCGCCCATAGACAAACCAGCTATTGCACGACCTTCCCGGCTCGCCTGGGTACGATAGTTGGCATCAACAAATCCGATTACATCTTCGATGATATGGTCTTCCCAATTGTCTTTCTGCCCTTCTTCACTGGAGGCGTAATTGATATACCAGCTGTTGCCCGCATCTGGCAGCACCAGAATCAGGTCATTTAAGTTTCGCGCATAAAAAGCCCCAGCCAGATTGCGACCCCAAACCGTGTAGTTCTGCATATAGCCGTGAAGTAGATACAGAACCGGGTAGCGCTCTTCACTTTGATAGTAATTTTCGGGAAGCACGATATCGAATTTCATTCTTCGCTCTACCGCCGGGCTGAAAAACTCTACTGTTTGCATGCCGGGAGGAATTGGCGCTTCTACTGGAACTAAAGCCGGCAGGTTCTGGGCAAACACACTCCCGCCCAAAACTAAGGTCAGAGTCAGGGCGATTGCAGAAAAAAATGTCTGGGCTTTTTGAGTCAAAACTCTTTGCTCTGAATAAATGGCTAGCAAGTTTGCATTTATAGCATTATTTACCTGCTGCTTCCTCTGTTTCTATTCTCTCCTTATCCATCCAATGTTATATTTTCTATTCCTTAACAATAGCAGGCTTGAGCATTGATCAAAAAAATTAACAGTTTTCTGGCACTGTGTTTAATGATGCTATTAATCAGCTCATCCTTCGCGGCTGAATCAGGAGAGCAATTGTTTTTAAATAACTGTGCTGAGTGCCATCAACGCGATGGTCGTGGCATTAAAAATATTTATCCTTCGTTGGCTACTAGCGAGATTGTGTCGGGCAGCGGGGTTGATGTTGCCCTGGTAATGTTAATTGGCAGAGGCGAAATGCCCTCTTTTGCCGGATCAATTTCCAACGAAGACATGGCCGCAATTATTAACTATGTGCGCAACTCCTGGGGAAACGAAGGAGAAAGAATTTCTGCTACTGCAATCAGTGAGCTGTACTGAGCAAAACCCGATAGCAAAATTACAGTGAACCAATGGGAACGTTAACTTCTTAGGTAGGAGGCGCCATTCACATCAATGATTGTACCGGTTGAAAATTCAGCGCCCTTCGATGCCAGAAATAAAACAGCATGTGCCACTTCTTCCGGTTGTGCGACGCGATTAAATGGGCTTTGAGATTTAATTTGATCGCCCTCGGGACTGTTCAGCAAATCTGCCGTCAGTTCTGTATTGACGAAACCTGGAGCCACGGCGCCAACAAAGATTTTGTGTGGTGCCAGTGCTACGGCTAGCGACTGGCTAAGCGAATTAAGTGCCGCCTTGCTCGCGCCATAGGCCGGTTTATTTGGCTCACCTCGAAACGCTCCCCGCGAAGTAATATTAACAATACGCCCACCACCACTATCGATCATGTGCTTAGCGGCGCAGAAACACACATTGGCTGGGCCAATCAGATTGGTATCTAGAGTTTGCCGCCATACATGTTGCCAGTCTTCGTAGTTCGTTGAGGTAATTGGATGATACTCACCGATGCCAGCATTGTTCACCACAATATCAAGCTTGCCAAACTTGGCGACAAGCTTATCAATGGCATTGCTAACAGCCTCCGCATCGGTCACATCCGCCTGTAACGCCATATGCTGATCACCGCTCAGCTGAGCTAGTGTTGCATCGGCGGCTTGTTGGTTGGAGCGGTAAAGAATGGCAACTCTGGCACCCTTGCTGGCAAAGGCCAATGCAATAGCTTTTCCAATTCCACGAGACCCACCAGTAATCAGAACAGTACTATCGGTAAATTCCAAAACGTATTTCCTGCGTTATAAGCGATGTCGTAAAAGTAATTGTCATGAGATAGATTTTTCAGAGTCTGTGCTACAACAAGCCATCCATTTTTGCCAAGCGCCCAATCAGTTCTTCAACTCGAGTGCTATAACCCCACTCGTTGTCATACCAACTCACTACCTTCACCAAACGCTTGTCCATCACCTGAGTTAACAGCGAATCAAAAATACTTGAATGCGAGTTGCCAATAATATCGCTGCTAACAATGGCCTCGTCTGAGTACTGCAAAATTCCTTTCAATGGCCCCGATGCCGCGGCAAGCATTGCTGCATTAATAGACTCAACGCTGGCATCACGCTCTAGCTCAATTACCATGTCCACAATACTGCCATCCGCCACAGGCACACGCATGGCTATACCGTCCAGCTTGCCAGCTAACTCAGGCATAACTATGCCAATGGCTTTTGCGGCGCCGGTGGACGTAGGGACAATATTGGTTGCGGCATTGCGTGACCGACGTTTATCCGAACCATGGGGTGAGTCAATCAACCTCTGATTAGACGTATAAGCATGAACCGTTGTAAGCAATCCCTTTTTTATACCGAATGCTTCATGCAATACTTTTGTCAGCGGCGCGGCGCAATTTGTTGTGCAACTGGCATTGCTGATAATCGTACTGGCGTCGGTGACTACATGATCATTCACACCGGCTACTAGCGTGGCATCGAGCGCGTCCTTGCAAGGCACGGTCAGTACAACACGTCTTGCACCCGCACTTAGGTGCTTTTCCAGATCCTTAATATGACGAAACACACCTGAGCTTTCGATAACATAATCGACGTCCATTTCTTTCCAGGGAAGCTTGGCCGGGTCGCGCTCACAAAGCACCTTGAATGAATCACCATCTATTTCTATTTCATCATCTGTGCAATTCACTTCACCGGGATAGATTCCATGAGTGCTGTCGTACTTGAAGGCATAGGCAAGTTGATCCGGATTCGCCAGATCATTTACCGCCACCACATTAAAATGCTTCCGCAGCTTTGCAATACGCATAATGGTTCGCCCAATGCGTCCAAAGCCATTAATAGCAATTTTAGGTTGAGCCACAATATTCTCCTAAATCTGAGTTGGTCTTCATTATGAAGCTAGCATTTTTTCAGTGATGTCCCACAATTTCATGGCRGCATCTTCATCGGCAGCCCAMRGTGCAACATCAAARTAAGGCGGYGARTCYTCTGTTRCCAGATTAGCYACATCGCAGTCTTCACAGTACAAACCACCGGTGTCRTTTAARTCTTCRCTAGTRGCYGCCCATAAGGTTGTACTACAACCCTGGGTAGTTGAYTTRAACATGGCCGCTGCCCGYTCAGAAAGATTGCCATCGGCATCGGTCCARCCCAGWGCCTGCATCTCTTCATTTYCCAGGTGACGYTGYAATGGTGTAAGAATRCCCCCAGGRTGYACCGAGAATGCTTGAAGCCCCTGRTCGCGATATTTCATATCAAGGCCTAAGGCGAATAARGCATTTGCGGTTTTTGCCTGAGCATAGGCAGTCCATTTTTCATATTCTGTTGAATCGAAATTAATATCATCCCATAAAATATCTGAGCGTCGATGCCCGATAGAAGACAAACTAACCACACGCGCCCCACCATTAGCCAATAGCTGAGGTAACAAACCGGTAGTCAACATAAAATGCCCAAGGTGATTAACCGCGAATTGTGATTCCCAGTTATTGCCGATTCTGGTTTCCGGACAAGCCATAATACCGGCGTTATTAATTAAAATATCAATACTGGATTCTCTGGCAGCCACAGACTCAGCGTAAGCGCGAACACTGGCTAGATCTCCAAGATCCATCGGGTCAACAATGACTTCGCCACTAATGTCCTGCAAATTTTCTTTGGCTTTGTCTGGCGTTCTTACTGGCACATACACCTTCGCACCCGCATTAACTAGTGCGCGAGTTGTCTCCAGCCCTATTCCCGAATAGCCACCGGTTATCACCACAACCTTTCCGCTTAAATCCTTTCCTGACAATATTTCAGAGGCCTCAGATTTGGCATTAAACCCAGAATCAATTTTTTTCTGTTCCCGTGCTGACATAGTGCAACCTCACTTAATTCATTTTTTACATTTGATGTCGTTGTTCACTTACCTTAACTGAAAGTCATAGGGGAGTGAATGTATTCATTCCTTCACTCGATGTAACTTGTCCCTGTTTTCCAAGATATTCCTGCTCCATCATGGATTCTAGCAAGGCACTGTCATCTGGCGTGTTGGCAACAAAGCGCTGAGAACTATCGCAAACTTTGCCAATTATTATTCCTCGATAGGGAACGCCCTTCTTGCAGCAAACCGTATAGGTTTCAATACGGGATAATCCCTGTGGGGTTTCTGTGAACCCCGGACTCTCCATCTGATCAATCTCATGCTGGTAACCCGCCGCCGGCTCTCTTTGCCACCGCCCAATTGTCGGCGTCGCCGAATATATACCTGTTGCATGCTTAGAGAGATAGCCGCCGTTTGCTGTTATCAAACCGAAACTCAAAGGGTTTTCTCGAAGTTTCGGTAATAGAGAGGCTATTGCATGCATGGAATAATTATTACCAGGGCCACCGAAAAAAGGCAGGCCGCCGGTGAGAGTCAGCCCCCGGGGATCATCGTAGTTCAACCCTAACTCATCACAGGCAATTTCTACCGCCGAAGGGAAGCAAGAGTAAATATCGATATATTTCATATCATCAATCGATTTGCCTGCCATCTCAAATGCTTTGGCGGCATTCACGCGCATTGCTGGAGAAGAATAATAATTAACCCTCTCACTCATCATAATCTTCTCATTCGCTTCACCGCAGCCATGGAGAAAAACCCACTTAGCAGGATCAATGCCCAGCGCTTTCGCTTTGCCAACGGAAGTCATGATTACCGCTGCACCCTGATTCACGCCGTCCATGGCATTCATCCATTTGGGATAAGGAAAACATATGCATCGATTCTCAGCGGTTACTGTAGCAAGCTCTTCGGCGCTACGTTGAGTTCCGTAATAGGAAAATGTGTTGCTTGCCGCCACCTCGGTGAAAGGCGCAAACAATTTTCCCATATTAAGCATATGCTCCTTTATGGAACTGCCCTTATTCCCTCGTATTGCGTTTTCAAACAATGGGTAGGTTTGAATAGGTACTCCGAGGCCATGGGCAAATTCATGGGGCGTAAATAATTTTTCACCCAGACCACGATCTTCTTGCGAACCTTTATCTTCTTCCTGCCAGTTTAGATCAATATTATTTCGTAGTGCATTCTGCGCCGTTTTTATCGCTTCGGAGCCGGTAATCAACACCACGCCAACATCACCAGAGCTAATTCGCTCTGCCATTTCATTGATGTATTTCTGCGGCGTATTACCACCCACATTGCCATAAATAGCCGTGCTGGGATTAGCGCCAATGCGTCTGGCTACCGCTCGAGGAGGGTTTTCGGCCCGACCAAAAGGGTTACGCATGCGCGGACGGTTGGTGGAATCAGGAAATATTCGAATGACAACGATGGTATCAATCAATTCGGCCAGGTTTTCGCCTATACCGCTATCGGCTATGGCGGCCTTTGCCGCTTCAGCCGCGATACCCATAGGAGAGAGTGCCAGACTAGGCGCAATATTTTTTTCGGTAAATTGACCCGCTGCGATCAATATTGGCGTTGAGTCTTCCAATGGGCCCTCACTCTACTATTAGTAATTAGTTGGTATATGCAAATCAAACACGGGTACATCTTAGAAGGCATATCCGTGTAGCAATCTTAACTGGCGTTTGGCGAGGTACTTGTCTCGTGATATACAGGTAATACTACTGGTCACAATTTTACTGAGTTATATCCACTATGATATCTACTATGCCAAAAATCTCAGCAAACAGCACCTTGTTAAACAAGCTTGGAAAGTCGACTCGAGGGTTGATTTCGCTACTTGTATTGCTAGGTATCAGCAACAGCACACTGGCAAAATGCGGTACGGTCAATTCTCAAAGCGAAACTGCAAGCGGGTATGTCTATATAGATCAAAACCAAAACGGTACAAGAGAAAACAGCGAAACCGGCATCGTCGGTGTCAGTGTTAGCAATGGCTGTGAAGTCACTCTCACTGACAACACCGGACACTACGATATAACGCTAGCACCAATGGATATTTTGTTCGTTTCCCAACCCTCGGGCTATAAAATTTCGGTAGATGAAAACAATATTCCTCAATTTTATTACCGACACTATCCTGATGGCACTCCTTCGGTTATAGCTGGCACTTCTGTTCAGTGGCGCTGGCCAGTTACTGAAGCCACTGGCGCACTCCCAGCCTCTATCGACTTTGCCCTTACACTGGACGAAAGCGCTTCGACACAGTTCACAGCCTACGGCTTTGCCGATCCCCAGGCAAAATTCGAATTGGGCGAAGACATGATGCGAGAAGACCTGGTTAACACCTTGATCGGAAACCCTTACTCAGCCGCCTTTGGCATCACAGTTGGCGACGTTGTATTTGATACTCTGAGTCTGTATGACCGGCACAAAGACATGATGTCGCTGATGGACGTGCCCCAGTGGTATCTTCCTGGTAATCATGACATTAATTATGAATCACCTGATTCATTGTTTGCTAATGAAACCTATAAGCTTCACTTCGGGCCAATCTACTATTCGTTTAATCAGGGCAATGTTCATTTTATCTCATTGAATAATGTTGAATACGCTGGTGCGGACAAGGAAATAGATGGGGCGCGTTATCGTGGATGGATTCCCGACGATCAGCTTTACTGGTTACAGCAAGACCTTGCCAAGGTAGCAAAAGACAAATTGATTGTTATCGCTACCCATATCCCACTTGTTGCTGGTGCCACTGACAACATTGGGCCGACACCTGCTATTGGGCCCGGCACCAAAAACTTTGCCGCGCTACTGGAACTCCTTAAGCCATTCGAGAATCTGTACGCTATTGCCGGTCATGACACGAGTAATAGCTGGAAGGTTGAGATTAATCATAGCCATGGCTGGCAGGGGCAACCATGGATTGCTCATACCTTGGCCGAAGTACGCGGCAATGGCTGGCTAACAGGCCCGGCCGATTTGCGCGGCGTACGCGATGCCATGATGCAAGATGGCAATCCGAATGGGTTCTATCTATTGAAATTTGACGACGATCAAGTGGTTCCTGAGTTCATTCCCTTTCCATTTGGTGCGGATGGCGGAAAGGCTATGCGTATAGTGCTCGACCCTCAATTGTCCTTCACTGGCACTGGCATTAATCGCGGCATTTTACAGGCAGGCAGTAAAGTAGTGGTGAATTTGTTTGATGGAGGAGTTCGAGATTCACTATGGATATCGCTTGATCAATCGGAGCGAACACCCATGATTTATACTGTGCGTACCGACCCCTTCGCAGAAAGAGTTTATGAAGAGCTTAAAGACTCAGATAGCGAGATAAGCAGACCTACCCTCTCAGGTCATATTTGGGAGTATCTGCTACCCGACACACTTATGCCGGGCGTACATCGTATCGAAGTGTTTAGTGAAGACGAATTCGGTCAGGCTAGGCGCGGGGCTATCAGCTTTGAAATAGTTACGCAGCAAACAAGCAAAATTTAAATCCAGCGTCTAACCTTGTTTTTATACGCAGTGTATTCGTCGCCGAATTTGTCTTCCAGATAGGCTTCTTCCCTGGCAATAGCAACCAAATACACTAGCAAGGCACCGGGAATGAAGCTGATAAATATCCAGAAGTTGTTGCTGGCAATACCAATGCCAATATTGAACAGACAGAAGCCGAGATAAATAGGGTTTCTAGACCAGGCATAAAACCCGGTTGTAATTATTGCGGTGGTAGGTTTCCACGGCTCAATAGCAGTGCCCTTGCGTTTAAATGAGCCATTCACCAAAATGGCAACCGCCACTCCGAATAATGTTATTGATATGCCAAGTATTTTAAAAGATTCGGGAACACCCAAACCTACGGGCAAGATATAGCCAAGCCCGACGCCAAGAAATATCAATATTACGAAAATTAATGGTGGGGGAAATTTTACCGCCGCCCCTTTTTTGTCAGACACTTCCTTTGCAGAATCAGCTTGCTCGAGTGTAGGCTCATTCGAATCGTCATTAGTCATGTTTGCCACCAGTAGAGAATTGGGCAGGAAAAATGTTCTCAAAAACTGTAAAAAATAATGAATTTTACTGAGCAGGATCTAATTATGCGTTCAATATGAAGTTTAGAATGAACGCATTCAAAGGAAAAAACAATGACTACTATCAGTAAGATATTAATAGCAGAGGCTATTATCGGCAATACCGCGGATAGATTGCTTGATTATGTGAAGTCAGACTTGTATATAATCAGACCCCAACAACTATAATAAGAAGGGATTATTCATGGTTAAGTTATCTGCTTTATTAGCATTGTTTATGTTTCTTGTTCCCACGGGTTTTACTGCTGAGCTGGGTGACGGCTTTGTCGTTGTTCAACTGGAGGACATGAACTGGGATGCTAGCAGCGATGCTGTACAACAACGTGTTCTATACGGCGACCCATCATCCGAAGGCTTCTACATTATTCGCGTGCGCTTTCCTGCCGGCGGATCAAGCCGGCCGCATTATCATAGCCAGGACCGTTTTGTGACGGTAATCGAAGGAATATGGAACGCCGGCATAGACGCCAGTCACGATATGACTAATACAACAGCAATTCCTGCCGGCGGTTTTATGTTTCATCCTGCTGGTAATGTTCACTATGACGGATCAAGAAGTGGCCCGGTAGTTGTTGAAATTCGCGGCATGGGACCTGTTAATACTACCAGCGTTGAAATCACGCCCTAGGAATCTTCTGACTCCGCCGGGGGCATTTTAAAGTGATAGATTTTTAGCCCCCGCTCCGGAAACTTATCGGCAAATTCAGGTGCGGCGTCTATTTGACCTAAATAACTACCGTTTGGAACATGACGTTCAAATTTTTCCGGCAGAAAATCAATATCCAGAAACGGGCTATTGATTGTGGCAATTATGTCAGCGTCAGGGGCACATAAACTGCGTAGCTTTTTCAACACCGCCGGATAATTTACCGCCACATCGAAACTACCACGCTGCCTTGTGGGAGGATCAATTATTACCAAATTGTAACGTCCAGACTGTTTGATTCTGCCCCAGGATTTAAACAGATTATGTGGAATAGACCGAACCTCTCTTAAGTTTTGGCTATTGAGCTGATGATTCTTCTCCCCCCATTTAATACTGGGCTTACTCATATCCACATTAGTGATTCCACTGGCGCCACCGGCCATCGCCGCCACAGACAAAGAACAGGTATAGGCGAAAAGATTCAATACATTCTTGCCTTCGCAATTAGCTTGTAGCCATTCGCGCAAGGGCCACATATCGAGAAACAGGCCCGCGTTTTGTTGTGCGCCAGGATGCACTTCGAACAATAATCCATTTTCGTTAACAACCGTTTCCAGCAAACTATCACCTTTAAGTAACTCGACCGGCGCACCTTTCTCATACCTTTTTTGTAAAACCACTGATTCAATTTTTTTGTATTGATCGGCGTTTAAAATCGCATTAAGAAGGTCTTCCGGTTCTTCGATTTCGCTATAGGCTGTGATCAGTACAATGGGCTCAAACCAGTCGATACATATATGTGCCAACCCCGGAAACAATTGCCCACGTCCATGAAAAATTCGGCGCGGCTGAAGATCTTCAGCAGAGAAAAATTGAGTAATGATTTCAGTCAACATTGGGTCAAGCAAGGGAAAATCCTCTTCGGCTTTAAAGCCAGAGTAGCATAACAGGGAGTGTGGTTTTTTATTTAAGGTTTTGCTGTTTTACTCTCGCTGCTGCGATTTCAATTGTCGCGCAGCCATAGTGAGCCCTTTATATCCGCAGTAAAAATGCACCAGTGCTCAGGCAAGCCAGGTAATTTGACGAACCTGTAAAAGCCGTAAAATTTTAAAGAAAGGTAAATCTGAGTGAAAATTACTATTCATTTTTCTCCATCAAGCATCACGTTCCAGTTGATCCAAAAGTTTTTGCAGTTGGTTAAATTTTTCTTCATGATGTAATTTCGACTGGCAGATATCGGCGGCTACGGCTATGTATCTCGCTGAATATTCGTGACCAGGATTGTTCGCTACAAAATTCTCTAACAACTTCACCATTACCACAAACTGCTCTTTTGATACGCTAGCCTTAAGCATGTCCTCTAACACTGTTTCATTTTCAATATAAAACTCAAAATCTTGGTCCAACGCCCATTCGCACAGAGATAGCGCCCTCATGGCATTATTGTGTTTCATTAAATGGGTAACATACAGTTTGATAAAGTGTATGGCTGGTTCTTTATTTGGCCAATCTGAAATCGAGGAAAAAATAATATCGAAACGAGCCCACTCCCTTAGTTTTATAACCGGATCGAGTAAGGCGATGACTTCGCTCACCTGGTTTTCTTTCATTCGCCAGTACACGCCGCTTAAAAATTCATGCAATCTTGCATCGTCATCGAATCGTTGATCGATATCCCTGTCTTCTGCTTGATAGTCTCGCTCAGGGAATAACTTATCCATGCGTCGAAATGCCACAAGTCCCAAATAGCGAAAATAGACAAACAGCATGAAAAGACCAACGGGAAAATATAGTAAAAATACACCTAAACCAATAGAGAAAGCGACGTAGAACAGTGCAAGCCAGACACCTAACGCGGCAACTGTCAAAACGTAATTTTTACCAACTATAACGATGAAACCTATCAGAGATATTGGATTAATGATTTCCAGTAAGTTTTCATAAAGAGAGTTTATCACCAGTGACGCCGGAAAAATCGCCACTATGAAACACAGCATAAATAAAGCGAGATAATCAAAACCAGCTGAAAACAATTGACCCACAATCCCGCCTAATATCAAAATCATAAGCATTTGTCGTGAAAACCGACCTCTGCCTGTAAATATTTTGAAGTAATCATTAGAGAATTGAGGTGGATATGATTTGCCGATTGCTGAGTCTTCAATGATCTCAAGTCCATACTCAAATACGGTATTCACAAGCATAAGAATTGCATACGCAGAAAGCCAATACATGGGCGCGCCGCCTGACATCAAATAACTGAATAAGCTCATTGCGACAAGGATGTAAATAAGAACACTGACCAGCGCTATGAGACTTAGGCATTCGAGCCGCAAAGGGTAACGGAAAAGTGAATTTGTCTGAGGGCTCAATGTCGGCATTTGTCCACTACTAGAGGCTGAGGCATGTTTTCTAATATTGATAGCATAGATCGATTTCTCTAATCAAGATGTACCAAATACAGAAACATAGTCCAAATTGTTGAGTTTTCGGCTATTGAACTGTCAATATTTTTAACACTATCGATTCCAGGCCCATTAATCCAAGTCATTGTAAAATATGAAGTAAATAGCCGTCTTTGAGAAAGGCGCCTGCAATTATCAAAGTGAGGATTAACAGTGTCGAAAAACTTTACAACTTGTAGCTCGCAATTCAAATCCGTAATTTAATTATGTATTTTTTTCAATGAGTTACATATATGGCATGTGAATTGCTTCAATATTGTAACAACAGTTATATACAACAAACTACGGAAACTAACATGAACTATTTTTTAAAACGGGCTGTCATTGTAATTGTAGGATTCGTTGCAGTAAGCGCAAACGCCACACCCGTTGACTTGTCGTCATGGACAGCTGAAGGACCTGGGGCTTGGTCGTTACTCTCTGGCAATACAGCTGTAAGACAATCTGTAAACACTAACCCCAGTGTATTTTACAATGGAGCCGACAGTCAGGGTTTACAGTTGTCCGGAGAAATTACTGTTCAGACGAGCGGCGACGACGACTTCATTGGTTTTGTACTTGGTTACTCCTCGGGTGACCTAGCCAATTCATCAGCAGACTATATGTTAATCGACTGGAAGCAGGCTGATCAAAATTATTCTAATTGGGGGGTAGGACTGGCGGGGCTGTCAATTTCCCATGTGAGTGGTGCGCTTGGCCCCAACTCCGGCGCGTGGTCGCATAACCCTGCAAACAATGTGACCGAACTTCAGCGGGCTACAAACCTCGGAAGTACTGGCTGGACAGACAATCAAACCTATTCTTTTGAATTGGTTTTTACCTCAAATTTAATTGAAGTGTATGTTGATAATGTAAAAGAGATCAGCTTGTCTGGCTCATTTAACAACGGTTCTTTTGGATTCTACAATTTTAGCCAGTCGCAAGTTCTGTATGCTGGAATTGAAGAAGCAGTTGCTCAGGTTCCTGAGCCCTCGTCTATTGCCTTATTCGGTTTGATGTTATTTGGACTGGGAATATCTCGCCGCAGAAAAATCACTAGCTAAACCAGCTACCCAAAACTAAAAAAAGGCCACCTCTTTACAGGTGGCTTTTTTTATTTGGTATATACGCTGACCTTACGCGCCTTTATTGAAGCTGTTCGATAAATTGCAGGACTGCCTACTTCCGGAAGCTTGTCTAGAAACTGATCAACATCATCAAAGGGCAGTTTACCTAGCGTCGAAAAATCCAACTCCCACCACCGACTCTTAAGCAAGCTACCAATCTGTTCAAATGGAAATCGTGTTTTAACTACCTTTGCCGGATTACCAACCACTATTTGGTAGGGCTCAACATCTTTGGTAACTACGGCATTTCGACCGATTACTGCTCCGTTGCCAATATTGACCCCAGCCATTATGACTACATCGTGGGCAATCCATACATCATGACCGATGGTGGCGAATTCACAACTGGCAATATAATTTTTACTTACCGACATGCTGGTAGACACCCAGGAGATTGGATGATTATCCGGCGCCTGGCCCAGCACTACATTGTGCCCGATAGAACAAAATCGACCGATGGATCTAATGTGGCTAATTTCGCTACCTCCTCTGACATAACTATAAGCACCAACAGTTAATGGTTGCTTGCGCTCGGGCAGCCGCACTTTGACATTACCAAGCCTGCTGTTCTCTTCCATAATGAGGTGGGAATCAACAGAAATATTGCCGAAGTCCTGGATTTTAACGCCCAGTCGCTTCGCCTTAAATTTTTCATAGTAATTAAAGAGATTTGCCATTGGATAATTACACTGTAGTTAAGCTGGAATTATTGTTTTCGCACATAACGTCCATCAAACCAAGCATCCCAGCTTTCGGTTTCGTCATTGTACTGCTCGAAAAACTGACGCACGCTGCCGTCTTCTGCTGGCGTCCAAGTGCCACGAAAGTCGGCATCACCTCCGGCAAAGTTGTATATTTTCCCCGTAAGGACCATAGAGCCCTCTTTGATACCACCGGCGATATCAATAGAATAACGCCCTTGAGATATCCATAGTTGACGCCACTCTTTCCTAACTGGGTTGTAGTAATTCACCGAGGTACCCGTGCCTCCACTACCACTAGTCCAGCTTTCGAGAAGCATGCAACCACCTTCCATTTGCTTAATGACGTTGCTACCCGCCAGCTTGCCAGTGGTGATGTCGGTAACATCCCACTCACCCAGCCAAAAATTAAACGCCTCAAAGTCTGCCTCACCCTCACAGCCAGTTTGTTGGGCGTAAGATATATTGGAGAATGCCACAAAAGGCAATGTCGCCAACAAATAGACAACTGCCATTGAATAACGCTTAAACATAGTGAGCACCTTAAATATAAATTCACTATCAAATCTAAAAATCTCATACCGACTATGATCTGAGCCAAACATCAACTTAATTAGTTGCGCTAAATAAGAAGAGTATAGACTCTATACTTACAGCTTAGAACAGGAACCCTATGGAATATACGCTATACTAAACAGCAATGAGTAGTGCACATGACATTCTGCAGTCCGTATTTGGTTACACGTCTTTTCGTCCACCCCAAGACAAAATAATTGAATCTCTGATACTTGGTGACGACGCCCTGGTGCTAATGCCTACCGGGGGTGGCAAGTCATTGTGTTATCAGATTCCAGCTATCGTTCGCGAAGGTTGTGGCGTGGTTATATCACCACTCATAGCTCTAATGCAGGATCAGGTGAGTGCAATGCATTTACTTGGTGTTCGTGCCGCGTTTCTAAACTCAACACTAAGCGCAAGTGAAGCAACAAAAATCGAGCAAGCTCTGTTAGCCGGAGAACTGGATTTACTCTACATTGCTCCCGAACGGTTCAGTCAGGCCAGAACGCTTAAACTCCTGCAACAATCTGCGCTTTCACTCTTTGCTATTGACGAAGCACATTGTGTTTCACAATGGGGCCACGATTTTCGCTCTGATTATTTACGCCTGAGCTTACTGCATGAATTGTTCCCCGAAATCCCTCGTATCGCGCTTACCGCTACCGCCGATGAGCGTACCCGCAAGGAGATTATTAGTCGTTTACAATTAGATCACGCTGAGAAATTTATCGCGGGATTCGACCGGCCCAATATTCGCTATCGCATTGCGTTAAAACACAACCCAAAACAACAATTCCTTAAGTTCCTGAAAACAGAACACGAAAAAGATGCAGGCATTGTTTATTGTCTGTCACGCAAAAAAACTGAAGACATTGCCTACTGGTTGCAGGAACAGGGATTTAATGCGTATCCCTATCACGCCGGGCTTAACGTGAACACCCGAGCAGACAATCAGAACAAATTTCTACGAGAAGAAGGTGTAATTATTGTAGCTACTATTGCCTTTGGAATGGGCATAGACAAACCGGATGTACGCTTTGTGGCGCACCTGGATTTGCCCAAAACTATCGAATCCTATTATCAGGAAACAGGCCGTGCCGGACGCGATGGCGAACCCGCAAATGCCTGGATGATCTATGGCTTGCAGGATGTCATAAAACTTCGACAAATGATGGAGGGCTCTGAAGGCAGCGAGGAACACAAGCGCGCGGAACAACATCGTCTGAATGCCATGCTGGGCTTGTGTGAAATCACCACATGTCGCCGCCAGACACTACTTGCCTATTTTGGAGAGGAGCTTGCAAAGCCTTGTGGTAATTGTGATAGCTGTATAGAACCTGCACAAACCTGGGACGGTACAGAAGCTGCAAGAATGGCGCTAAGTGTTGCCTACCGCACCGGCCAGCGATTTGGGGTCAATCACCTAATAGACGTATTACGAGGCGGCGAAACTGACAAAATATTCCAGTTTGATCACCACAACCTTTCTTCCTATGGCATCGGCAAAGAGCTGGATAACAATCAGTGGCGTTCTGTTTTTAGGCAGTTAGTAGCCAGAGGTCTGTTAAGTGTAGACCTTGAGCGATACGGCGCATTGCGGCTTGAAGAATGCTGCCGTCCATTACTTCGTGGGGAAGAAACGATTGAGCTTCGCCGCGACATAAAACAAAAATCAGCCAAACAACAAACCAGGACCCATCTGGCATCCGATGTGGATGTCGCTCTATGGGAGGCTTTAAGAGAATGCCGACGAGAGTTTGCTGAGGATCAAGCTGTTCCACCCTATGTAATCTTCCACGACAGCAGCCTTCAGGAGATGTGCGTTACTCTGCCACAAGATATGACAGAATTCGGGCTAATCAGCGGAGTAGGTGAAAGAAAGCTGGAGAAATATGGACCGGCTTTTATTCGAGTAATTGCCGATCATCTAGCCACCTAGCCATTCCCGAGGCGACTATATTTAACTGGCACAATCGGTCACAAATAATTGATTGCAATGACCATGTGGAATTGGCACCCTTACGTGTCCAGAAGAACAATAATCTGAGGAATCATCATGCCTAAGCGAAGCCTTTCAAACCTGGCGCTGGTGCTGTTTTCCAGCCTTTCCCTTGCTGTTATAAGTGCTACCACTCAAGCCGCCGAATTCGATCAAATCGGGACTTTCGACTTTCCAACCTCAGGGTCTCCAGCAGCACAGGAACATTTTATTCTTGGCGTTGGCTATTTGCACAGTTTTGGCCTAACTCAGGCTCGGAACGAATTTCGCAAAGCGCAGGAACTTGATCCCGATTTTGCCATGGCCTACTGGGGTGAAACCTTTACCTATCAGCACCCATTCTTTGGACAAAAAGATGAAAGACCTGGCGAAGCCCTTATGAGATTAGGCGCTACTAGCGCCGAACGCCTCGCCCAGGCACCGACTGAAAGAGAAAAAGGATTTCTGCGAGCGGCAGAGGCTTATGCCTTAACCATCGGCGATATGTCACAGCGACGTACCGCGTGGATGAACGCCATGGAGGATTTATACATAAACTTTCCAGACGACGATGAAGTCAAAGCTTTTTACACAGTGGCTATGCTTGCCGGAGCGACTGCTGCTGGGCCTGCCAGAGCTCGAATTAACATGCGCGCTGGCGCTCTCGCATTGGAGCTGTTCAAGAAAAATGACAATCACCCCGGTGCTGCACACTACGCAATTCACGCTTTTGATGACCCTATACACGCGCCAATAGCGCTGGAAGCAGCGACTAAATATGCCAGCATTGCACCCGCTGTATCTCACGCTCGCCATATGCCCACTCATATTTTTATTCAGCATGGCATGTGGGATAAAGTTTCCCAGTGGAACGATTCTGCTTTCAATGCTGGCGTGGCCCTATGGAAGCCAGGAGACACCGTAGGTGACCTGAATCATTCGTCCGATTGGGGGCAATACGGCGATTTGCAACTTGGCGATTTAGAAACGTCCATGAACTGGATTGCTCGTGCCGAAGAAGTACTGAAAAATAACCCTAACGATAGGCGCTCAATAAACACAGTGCGCATCATGAAGTCGCGCCACATCATAGAAAGCCAGCATTGGAGCACACAGCCATTTACTGACGATCTCAACGCCAATGAATTACTCGCGCTTGGACTTAGCGCCGCCAGACTGGGCGAACTGGACCTTGCCAATCAGGTTGCGAGCAAACTAGGCACTCTCTCTAGCGGTAGCCCCAATAATACAGCGCTTAAAGTCAGCCACATGGAAGTCGCTGCATTGGCACTACTCGCCACTGCAATTAGCGAGACGCCGGTGAATATGACCAAGCAGCAACAGGCTCTGGATTTACTAAGCGAAGCCATGACACTCACCGATCAGGGCAGAATGCCTAATGGCGCGGCGAATCCGCTTCAACCGGTACATGAACTAGCTGGAGAGGCATTTCTTTTTACAGGCGATGCTGAAAAAGCTGTGCTGTCCTATGAGCAATCTCTATTGCGCATGCCTAATCGTCCATGGTCGCTACTGGGAGCGGCACGTAGCTATAAGCAATTAAATAATATTGGCAAAGCCAGCGCGATGTATCAGGCTTTATTAGCGGTATGGACCAACGACAGTCATCCAGCCGTGCAGGAAGCAAAAAAATACCTTGGCTATTAAATAAACTAAACGACATAAATGCGAAAACACACAGACGCATAAACAAAGATCAAAAGTACAAAGAGATAAACCATGACTGACAGTAAATTGGAGAAAGTCGCCGGTAACGGACTCTTGAACCGCCGCCACCTTCTTGGCTTGGGATTGGCCGGTGCAGGCTCTATAGCATCCAGTGCTTTGCTTGGCGCTGACTCGGCTCTTAAGCTTGAAATACCAGCCTGGTCACAGCAGCCTGGACCAGGCACAAGTGGCTACGGAAGTCGTTCTCGATTCACTGAGGATATGCAGCGTGCCACCGGTAATTCGAATCCGCTTTATCCCGGTGGTGGTGCTTCGCGCTCCCCTTTGCAACTTCTTCAAGGCACAATCACACCCAACAGCCTGCACTTCGAGCGCCACCACTCAGGCATTCCTGATATCGATCCTGCCCAACATAAGCTGGTTATAAATGGCCTGGTTAAACAGCCATTGGTGTTCAGCTATGAAGACTTACTGAAGTACCCCATGGTGAGTAAGATTTATTTTCTGGAATGCTCAGGCAATAGTGGTTCAGGCTACGGAGCGAATGCAGTCAATGGTACGGCGCAAAGTCTTCACGGGTTGGTTTCCTGCGCCGAATGGACAGGCGTTCTCTTATCCACTTTACTCGACGAGGCTGGAGTTGAACCCGAAGCACAATGGGTTAGCGCCGTAGGTGCCGACGCAGCAAGCATGGGTCGTTCGGTTCCACTGAACAAGGCAATGGATGATGTGCTTATAGCTTTATTCCAAAATGGCGAACCGGTTCGCCCAGCACAGGGCTACCCAATGCGCTTATTTGTACCCGGTTGGGAAGGAAATATCAGCGTGAAATGGCTAACACAGCTAAAACTAACCCGCGAAGCCAGCCAGTTCAGAGATGAAACCAGCAAATACACCGACACTCTTCCTAACCGAAAAAGCCTGCAATTTACTTTCCCTATGGGAACAAAATCATTAATCACCTCACCCTCGGGCCAAATGAGCCTAAACAGACAAGGCATTTATCAGGTAACCGGTATCGCCTGGTCTGGCAGCGGCAGCATTCGACGCGTAGAAGTTAGCGCAGACGGAGGCCGCAGTTGGGCAGATGCCATGATTGAATCACATCAGAGCGATAAAGCACTGGCCAGATTTCGCATTCCCTGGGAATGGAGCGGTGGAGATGCAATTCTCCAAAGTCGTGCCACAGATAGCCAGGGCAATGTACAACCTACTCGCAACACTCTCATTGACGAACGCGGCTCTATAAACTTTTATCATTTTCATGGTATTCAAAGTTGGGCCATAAACACAGCTGGAGAGGTGAGCAATGTCTTTGCCTAAGAAAATATTCAGCCTGTTGTTTTTCATGGCACTTGTGCAATTCAATTTTAATGCGCTTTCTCAAGAACAAGTTGTGAGACTTGGCACCCCTATAAGCGAAAGCCAACTAGAAGATTTTGATTTGATTATCAGCCCCGACGGAGATGGCTTACCTGCGGGCAGTGGTACTGCATTGCAGGGAAAAACAATATACGAAACACGGTGCGTAGCTTGCCATGCTATTAGTGGCGAGGGCACAAGCGGCAATACGCGCCTGGTTGGCGGTGATATGCACTCCGAAGGGAACCCCATTAGAACAGTAGGCAGCTACTGGCCCTATGCGAGCACATTGTTCGACTTTATCCGCCGGGCTATGCCTGCAGATTCACCAAAATCATTGAGTAATACCGAAGTTTATCAGGTGACAGCCTATGTGCTGTATTTGAACGGTATTATCAATCAATACGCAATATTGAACAGTGAAACCCTGACAGAGATCAATATGCCCAATAAAGACGGCTTTATTGACCGCAGCCAGGTGCAATAATTATTCACTAGGCCGATAAAAATCAGTACACTCCCCCCGCCCAAGAAAATCACTCAAGAGAGGATCCAATGAGAAAGTCGTGGTTGATGTTATGTGCACTTTGCACTGTAGTAACTTTCCTGTTTTCAAATTCAGTTTTTGCTGCCGATGAAGGTCTTATTATGCCTCTTATAGAGGGTGAGCCTTCGTTTGCAGACTTCAACAATATGAGCCCCTCATCGGTATTGGCCAGGTCAATGGCCAAAGTTGAAAATTTTGTTCAACGAAACCCTGATGATGGCGACCCGGCCACTCAGCGCACAGAGGTTTACGTTGGCTATGATCATGAAAAACTTCATGTCATTTTTCTCGCGTTCGACAGTAATCCAAATCAGATTCGCGCCAACTTGTCCTCAAGAGAAAATATTGATGGGGATGACAACGTTGAAATTACCATCGATACATTCAACGACCAACGCGCTGCATTCTCATTTCGATCAACACCGTTAGGCATTCAATGGGATGCCCGGTGGACTGAAGGCTCATCTAGACGTGCTGGATTCGATACTACCCTTGAGGCCGTTTGGGATAGCGAAGGTCAGCTTACCGATCAGGGTTATATGGTAAAAATGGCCATTCCTTTACGCAGCTTGCGTTTCCCTGACTCCACAGAGCAACTGTGGCGAATTCAATTTGGCCGCTATGTCCCACGTCTTAGCGAAGAGAGTTTTTGGCCTCCGTATTCCATAGCGGTTGAAGGACGATTGAATCAAACAGCTATGCTAACCGGGATTCGCGACGTATCCCCTGGCAACAATTCACAGATAATACCATTTATCTTCGCCCGCGAAGTCGATGCTATCGATACCGGCGCTACTGGTGGCCCCAGGTTTAGACAAAGCTCCGAACAGGATGTCGGTCTTGATGCTAAGTTTATTTTTAACGATTCCATGGTATTGGATATCACCCTGAACCCTGATTTCAGTCAGGTAGAATCTGATGAGCCTCAGGTTACTTTGAACGAGCGTTTTGAAGTTCAATTTCCAGAGCGTCGACCATTCTTTGTAGAAAATGCGGATTTCTTCGCAACCGATTCAAATCTGGTTTTTACTCGCCGTATTGTTGACCCAGAAGGTGGAGCTCGCTTTACAGGACGCGCCGGAAACTTCGGATTCGGTACTATTCTTATCAACGACGAAGCGCCAGGGTTGAATCGCGCCGCGAATGACCCCTTAAATGGCGAAAAGGCCAACATCGCGATACTTCGGGGATTCATGGATATTTCCGAACAAGATCGTGTCGGCGTTCTACTGACTGATCGCGAGTTGGGTGATGGTTACAATAGAGTTGCCAGTCTAGATGGGCGCTTCAAACTTACTGATAACTGGACAACACAGGTACAGCTTGTTGGCACAGAAAGTGAGCCTGCCGCTGGTGGTAAAACTACAACAGGTTACCAACGCAATATTCAAATCAACAGAGCTGGACGTATGTTCAGCAATCACACACACTTTATTGAAACCACCTCAGATTTTCGTACCGAGCTTGGTTTTCAGAGCCGTTTTTTTAGACCAGACACTTCCGGTATACATCAACGTCCAGGGCTCACTTTTTACCCGGAGAACTCGGTAATCAATAGCTGGAACACGACAGTTATGGCCGTATACCTGGAAGATGTAGGCGGAGACAAAATCTATACCCAGGTCGGACCAAGCTTGAATGTTCGCCTGGACACCAGTAATTTTGGATTAAGTTTTACTGATTTTAGTGAAATATTAAGGCCAAAGGATTTCTCCGGACTAGCTAGTAATCGTGTTTATAAATACGACAACTGGCAGGTAAGTTATGGCAACAGTACGCTCAATACCTTGTCATTTGATGTTAGCTATCGCACAGGAACCACACTGAATCTCGTGCCACCTGCAGGCTTTCTTCCCACAGTAGCGGATATGACTCGGTTCGATTTAGATATGCTCTGGCGGCCAATAGATCGACTGCGTATATCTAATACTTATTTGCATACCGAACTGGAAAGCAGAAGTGGTAGCAGTAAAATATTCAGTAATAAAATAATTCGCAGTAACTGGAATTATCAATTTACTCGAGAGTGGTCTCTGCGCTTTATCGCACAATATGATGAAACTGATGCCGGCCCTGGATCTCGACTGGTAGATGACGAAAACCTGAATTTCGATCTACTACTGCGCTATGTTATTAATCCATGGTCAGCTTTTTATGTGGGTTACAATTCCAACCAAAGCAATTTTGATATTGTAGAAATGGAAGGCGAAAGAGAGCTTGTAATTGCCAATGATCTTAGAAAAGATGGCGATCAGATTTTTGTTAAGTTCTCCTATTTGTTCCAACGCTAGAGTCTGGCCCATCTGATGTAAAGTGAGTTTCACGGTAAGAGAATTTATTCCAATCGTGAAACTCCCTTCAGACTAATCCTCCAATGAGTTACAAAGCGGTAGCAAGGTGCTGCGCTTGCACCCAGTCATAGACTGAAATCCCTCGCCTTTCAGGCGCAACGTCACAAAAAATCACAATACCTCAGCGACTCACAGCTTGCCGTAAACCCCTGCTCTTTACCTGCCTTTAGGCTTGTTCACTTCACAGGTGGCACTGTTAGGTCAGGTATTCGCTGTATTGGTTCTCGCTTTTCCTGCGATCAGAATGAAACTCAGGTAAACTAGACCCTTAAGTCCGGCTATATAGTTACTCTTATAGTAACAACTGCAACAGTAGTTCCGGGGTTGAACTGCTTGGACACTACAGCCTTAATTAAACTAGAACTATCAAGTATGAACCAAAACCAGTCGAGGAATTGGAGAATGACAAACCATAAAACTAAATATCTAAAGCTTGTTAAGCATTGCACTATTACTTTATCTATTGTTGTAACAACAAGCCTTTTCACAACTGCTGTTAGTGCACAGTCAAATATCAGAGACCTGTATCCACAGTTGGCTGATTTGTTTAACGCTTTCGATGTCACTCAGGCTAATGCTTTTGAAAAAATTGCTGACATCAATGCCAACCCCTCCACTCAAGCGGCACGTGATGAGCTGCAAATGAACCTGAATATGTCGACCAGCATGAGCATGAGCGAAATGATGGCCGCTGGTGGTGGTATGGATATGGGCATGAACGGCCCCTATCAGGAACTGGAAGTTCAGGCTCGCATGGAGCTACTGGAAAATATGCGAGGCAAGTATTCCGACGAGGAAGCTGAAGCTGCCTACGACAACAGTGCTCCGGTAAACCGGCATACTGCTGAAGTCTTAAAAAGAGGTCGGAGTTTTGAAACCAACCTGTTTAACATATACATAGACGATTCAATTAATGACAAGCAAGCGGCGGTTGCAGCAGCGGTTGAAGATTACCTTAGCGACGATCGACATTCAGTTGCTTCCATACCGAAAGAAAGCACCTATTTGATAGAGCATTTACAGGCTAATGGCTTTAAAACTGCTTTCCCACTCTTGAGTGGATTTCTCTGGAGCCAGCAGTGGCTACAACTCGCTGCACTTCAAGCGGTTATTCTTGAAAATGTCGATCCTCAGTTTTCAGGTGGTGTAGACGTAGCCCTTGAGCGATTTTGGAACAAGGTAGGCTCATCTGGTGGCATGACTATGTTCCCGGCGCCAAGCGAACTTCCCATGGCCCCTGCTATTGCCCCAGACCTATACAGTCAGTCTGAAGATGCAGCGATCATTATCGATAATCTGAATGTACTGGAAACAGTAATTACCGATATTCTTTCTTACCCTAACGTGGAAAATCGAGATGGACTGGTCGATGCGACAATCGCCAGGTTCACCAATAAAACTGAAGACAATATTGAATACATGGATTATCTGTTGTTTGCGTTACGTGGTGGAATTTACAATCAAGGTGGTCCGGCTGTGGGCGAACTTATGCAGTCAGAGCGTAATCGAAGTCGCGCCGCCATGGACATGAAACACTCGATGATCATGTCTACTCAGTAAGAATACTTTCGCAATTCGACAAGGGGTTAAGCCATAGGGTTTAACCCCTTTTTTTATATCTTAAATATCTTCCTGTAAAGCACATACTTCCCCGTTTAAAGGTACAACACGAAGCTTTGTTGACCTAAGTCAGACCCACAAAACAGGGAATAGATACAATTAATTGCTCGGTTTATGTAGCCAATTGAATACAAGCTGTTTAGAGGACTTTCCACCGTGAAACAAGTAATGAAACGTCGTCAGCTATTGAAAAATTTTAGTATTGGATCTGCCGGACTACTATTACCTGAGTTTGTATTTTCTCAAGGTATTGAAAAGTCTCTCAATGAATTAAAAATTCCTCAACTATTACCCGGAGTCAGAAAAGACCGGCAATTACATTACAATCTCGCAGCCCAATCTGGTGTATCAAAATTCCTTCCTGACTTAACGACACCAACTATCGGTATTAATGGTGATTTTCTCGGTCCAACTTTGCATTTCAAGAATGGCGATGACATTGCCATGCATATACAAAACAATCTCAACGAAGAAACCACACTGCACTGGCATGGGCTACATGTTCCTGCCAAAGCTGACGGTGGACCAGCTCAGGTTATAGGTGTAGGTAAGAGTTGGGACCCCTCCTTTAAGGTCATGCAGAAAGCAGGCACATTCTGGTACCACTCACATTTGCTTGGAAAAACTGGAGAACAGGTTTATCGAGGCTTGGCAGGTCTGATAATTATCGAAGATGATGAAAGCGCTGCAATCCAACTTCCCAGCGAATATGGTGTCGATGACATTCCTCTTATTGTGCAGGATCGTCGATTTAATCAAGATGGATCATTTCGCTACGCTGGTATGGGAATGGACATTATGAGTGGATTGTTTGGCGACACAATTTTAGTCAATGGCACTCTTTCTCCGGTATTCACACCTACCACATCGAAAGTCAGATTCCGCCTACTTAATGCGTCCAATGCCAGAACCTACAGCTTTGCCTTTGATGACGGCAGAAAATTTCAATTCGTAGCTAGCGATGGTGGCTTATTACCGAAATCTGTTGAATTGCAAAGTCTTGAATTAGCACCTGCCGAGCGCGCCGAAATTGTTGTGGATTTCAGCGATGGTAAAGCAGTAAACCTAATCAGCCTGCCGATGGCCCCAGGGTCTCAATTTGCACCACGAGGCATGATGGGCAATATGCGTGCTATGAACAACCAGGCTTTCAACATTCTCGCCTTGCAACCACAATCAAACCTTGAAGCGTCCCAAAGCCCAGCTACTAACTTAACTAGCTTTAAACGTATGCAGGAGAGCGAAGCCAATCGTACACGACAACTTACTCTTAGCATGTCTATGGGTATGGGCATGCGCGGTGGTCGCGGAAGGGGTGGAGGCAACATGATGAGCGGCATGTTTCAAATTAATGGCGAGGCTATGGATATGAACGTCATTAACCAGCGGGTATCCGTGGGGGACACAGAAATTTGGGAAATCACTAACGACTCTATGATGATGCACCCATTTCACATTCACCATGGGCAATTTCAAATACTGGACCGAGACGGAAGACCTCCTGCCCCACAGGAAATGGGTTTTAAGGACACCGTTAAAGTCGGCCCTGGCCAAACCGTCAGGTTTATCATGAAGTTTGAAGATTTTTCCGATGCCGAAACAGCTTACATGTATCACTGCCACATCCTCGAACACGAAGACAATGGCATGATGGGACAGTTCACAGTGTCGTAATAAATTAGTGTCGTAGTAAAGTTTAAGTAAAATATTTTCCGTACTTGATTAGCCTTGTGGGCTTTCGGTCATTTGCTGACAATATTTCTCCATGTTCTCCGGTAAATCTCCAGGACATTCGCCGCACAATTGATTACCCGCAACAGCGTACTCAATAAAAGTGGGATGAGGTAGTTCCAGTTCCGACATGGTTTTAATGAATTGATCTATACTGGTATCCGACCCAATTCTGGGATTCCGAGCCTTCTCTTGAGCAATAGAAGAAACAAAGCGACCATGGTAATCGTGACCGGGATACACCAGCGTGTCATCATCAAGTGTAAACAATTTGTCTTGTATACTGTTGAATAAATTTTCAGCACTGCCATTCTGAAAATCAGTTCTTCCACAACCGTCGATCAACAAGCTATCTCCAGTAAGAACTCGGCCTTGCATAACGTAACTGAAATGATCATCTGTATGACCGGGTGTGAACAGAGGACGTATTACTACATGGCCAACTTTAAGCGGAGTCCCTTCTACAATTTGAATGTCTGCACAGGACAGTTTATTAATGGCTGGAAACGCTATTTTTGACCCAAGCTCTTCACGCAAATGCAAAGCTGAGGTTATGTGATCTGCATGCACATGAGTTTCAATTGTCATTACCAACTGAAGACCCAGCTCAGCAAGCAACTTCATATCTCTGCTCATTGTTGGCACTACAGGGTCTATCAATGCAGCCTGACCAGTGTCTTCGCAAGCAACCAGATACGTATAGGTACTTGAAACAGGTTCAAACAATTGCCGAAAAATCATGCGCGCCTTCTCCTTCGAAATTCCATGGTGATACGCTCAAGGTTGCGCACGATCCCAGCTTATCACGACCTCTACTTTGTCCCTGAGATATCCCCATAAAATCATTAATTAATACAGTGAATTAGACTTATTAAAGCGCGAACATTGCACAATATTAAATGGGAACTGCGAGCGCTGGGTTAGGGCCCCCTGTTTTTGCAGCAATTAAAGCGTAGCATCGAGCGACCGAAGGAGACCGTTTTTTGGGCTCCTGACCGACCGAGAGAACC
>NVVJ01000120.1 GCA_002402175.1 SAR86 cluster bacterium | reverse complement strand
CCTCTATTGCTTAATCTAATTTTTAAAGAACAGTCTCTGTGTCTCTCAACCCAGAGCCGGCGTATTATACGCATCTGCGCGTCTTTGGCAAGAACAGATACGCTTTATTATTAAAGAATTTTAACAGGCTTTTAAAACAGGATTTGAAGCCGAATCAACACTCAATTCAGAACCTAATTTTAATAGCAAAACAAGCTGAAAAAACGGCAGGAAAACTAATTAACTTTCGCCAGATGAAATAGCTTCTTGCCTCTTTTAATCACGAAATAGCGACTATTAAGTGCATTCTCCGGCGTGAACTGGAAGTCCTGAGAGTCAACAAGCTGGCCATTAACACTCACAGCCTTATTGCCTATAAACTCGCGAGCCATCTTATTCGACTTCGCCAGCCCAGCTGCCACCAGTACATCTACAATGCCGTTAGCATCACCGGTAATATCGGAACAGGGCAAACCATCGAGCTCCAATTGTTCAAGATCGCTAGAAGTAAGCGCTGCAATATCACCTGAAAATAACGCCTCGCTAATACGAGTCGCCGCATCTAGCCCCTGCTCACCGTGAACAAGCGCAGTAACATCCTTCGCCAATATGCTCTGCGCCTGAGGCCTCGCGCCCGACGCTTTGTCCGCCTGTTCGATCTCGTCAATCTCAGTCACAGGCAGGAAAGTAAAATACTTCAGAAACTTGTATACATCAGCGTCGGCTGTATTCAACCAGAACTGGTAAAAGGCATAGGGGGATGTCTTGTTCGCATCCATCCATATAGTGCCACTTTCAGACTTGCCAAATTTGCTGCCATCAGACTTGGTAATCAGCGGCAAGGTTGCACCGTAAACCTGATTTTGGTTCATCCGGCGAGTCAGATCGATACCGCCGGTGATATTTCCCCATTGATCACTACCGCCGATTTGAACAGTGCAGCCAAAACGCTTATTGAGTTCAGCAAAGTCGTAGGACTGTAAAATCATGTAGCTAAATTCAGTAAAAGATATTCCATCGCCTTCTCTATCGATTCTCTGTTTAACTGATTCTTTCTGAATCATGGCGTTAACAGAGAAATGCTTGCCGACATCACGCAAGAAGCTCAGCACGTCGTAGTTTTTGGTCCAATCGAGGTTATTAACTAATAACGCCGAATTTTCACCACAATCAAAATCCAGAAATTGACTCAGCTGAGGCTTTAGCCGCTCCACCCAGCTGGACACAGTGTCAGTAGTATTGAGCTGTCGCTCAGACTCTTTAAAGCTAGGATCACCGATCATGCCCGTAGCACCGCCAACGAGAGCGATAGGCTTATGTCCAGCCATTTGAAAGCGCTTTAGAGCAAGCAACGGAACCATGTTACCTATATGAAGACTTTCGGCCGTAGGATCGAAACCGCAGTAGATTACCCTGCTACCTTCGCTGAGGTGGGTTTTCAGTTCTTCACCACCGGTCAGCTGCGCGATCATCTCGCGGCTCTCTAAATCACTGATTATATCCTTTGTCGAACTGTTCATATTGCAGGCTTCGCTATGTGGTAAAACTAATTAATTTGCTGATTTAGCCGACCCAAGCTACTGGAACCGCGTTTTGTTCAGGCTAAAACGCGGCGATTTTACACCAGAACTGACCGATTGTGCGGCAACTCAGGCAAAAACGTCTGGGAAATACCCTGCTTGTTGCTATAATTTCGCGCTTTCCAGGGTCATAGGAGCTTTTGCAGTAGCTATTTATATGGAATTTATTGATTTAATTAGAAAATTTGCCCACGGGCATATTCATGTGGTCAGCCATTACCCCAGACGTCACCTTCTTATAGCAGGGGCGCTAGGCGGGCTATTCCTGATCTTGCTGATTCTTCCAGATGGCGCAGAGTCAGCAACGGCCCCCACTCAAGTGCAAATTCCTATCACTGCCAGTATACCCACGACTACCAGTTCAGACATGGAAGAAGCCATTCAATTGTCTGACTTTATAGTTGAATTAAATGACGAGATTGCTGAAATAAAAGATGAGAACGACAATCAGGTCGCTCCAGTAATTGCTGACACTTCGGTTTGGAAGAATGTGGAAGTTGAGAGTGGCGATAGCCTTTCAGCCATTTTCACCAAGGTTGGCCTCTCAAACCAGGATTTGTTTCGAGTTCTAAACAGCAGCGATGAGGCGGAGGTACTCAATCGACTCTACCCGGGTTATCAGCTGGATTTTAGAATTCCAGAAGATGGAGAGCTAGAACAGTTAAGAATTCTAAAATCACCGTTAGAAGGTTATCTGTTTACGCTTAACGAAAACAGTTACGAAGTCGAATCGATTCTAAAATACCCTCAAGTCGAACAAGCTTTCAAAGTAGGCATCATAGCCGACAGCCTTTTTATGGCAGGTAAGCGAGAGCAGATTCCAGCAGTTACCATTATGGAAATGGCAAATATATTTGGCGGTGTCATCGATTTCATCCTTGATCCCCGCACCGGAGATGATTTTAGTATTCTTTATGAAGAGAAATACCTGGATGGAGAGTTCATTGGTAACGGCGACATACTAGCGACGCAATACACCAATCAAGGTAAGACTTTCACCGCCGTGCGCTACATAGATAAAGAAGGCGAAGTCGGCTACTACAATATCGTTGGAGAAAGCATGCGCAAAGCCTTTTTGCGCAGCCCCCTCAATGTATTTCGTATCAGCTCTAACTTCAATCCCAACCGTCGTCATCCGATTCTTAATACTATTCGAGCACATAAAGGAACAGATTACGCTGCCAGCAGAGGCACTCCGATTATGGCCACAAGTGACGGCCGCGTTACCAGAGCCTCACGTTATGGCTCGTTTGGAAATTTGATCATTATTCAACACGCAGGCGGATTCGAAACAAAATATGCGCATCTGTCCAAATACGCCAACGGCATTAAAAAAGGCACACGTGTAAGGCAGGGCGATATTATCGGCTACGTAGGTTCCACCGGCGGCGCCACAGGACCACACTTGCATTACGAATTTCTGGTCAGTGGTGTGCATAAGAACCCGCGCACCATTCTGGACAAACTACCCAAGGCTAAATCCATAGACCCGGCCGAAATGGACCTATTTCGAACTCAGACCGCCGCACTCCTGAAACGGTTTACAGAGCTAAATGGCACTCAATTACTTAGTTTGAATCAGCCTAGCGCTGACTAAAAACCAACATGGCAAACTCCGATTACTATATTGGGTTGATCTCAGGCACCAGTGTCGACGGCATTGATTGTGCGCTTGTGCAATTTGATAATGATCAGCCAAATGTAATCGCGACACACTTCAAGCCCAGCGACAAGAAACTAAGAGAAAAAATACTACAGCTTTGTCGAGGCAAAGAAATTGATCTCGAACTTTATGGGCAAACAGATACAGAAATCGGAAGATTGTTTGCAAGCGCTACTAACGAGCTATTAGATAAAGCTTCTATTGCCGCATCGTCGATTCGCGCAATAGGCAGCCATGGACAAACTGTCTTTCATTATCCTCGCGGAGAATTTCCGTTCACTCTACAACTGGGCGACCCTAACAGCATTGCAGCACTCACCCGAATAACCACCGTTGCCGATTTCAGAAGGCGAGACATGGCGGCAGGAGGAGAAGGCGCCCCGCTGGCTCCACTGTTGCACCGCAATTGTTTTTACTCACCAGAGCATAATCGCGTAGTACTTAATGTCGGTGGAATTTCTAACATTACCGTGTTACATAAAAATGGGCAGTGCTGCGCGTTTGACACCGGCCCGGCTAACGTTTTAATGGATTACTGGATAGAAAAGCATCAGCAAAAAACCTTTGATAAAAATGGAGAATGGGCTAGTTCTGGCAAGGTGAATCAGGCTCTTCTTGAATTATTTTTAGATGAAGAATATTTTTCAAGACCTACCCCTAAAAGCACCGGCAGAGAATTATTTAATTCCAGCTGGCTGCTCGGTAAATTACAACAACTTGGTGAACAGACAGCTGCCGAAGATGTTCAGGCAACGCTACTAGCTCTCACCGTCAACTCAATCGTCACAGACATCAAGCAACTCGTATCACCGGACCAGGTTTATGTATGTGGAGGTGGCGCACACAATGGCGCATTAATGCAGGGACTACAGCAGAGCCTCAATAACTGCACAGTTGAATCAACTGCCGCTGCCGGAATAGATCCCGATTGGGTTGAGGCAATCGCATTTGCCTGGATGGCAAAGCAAACTGTCGAAGGTATTGCTCTCGACACAAGCGCATTCACCGGCGCCAGTGAAGCAATCATACTCGGCGGGATATATCAGGCGTGAGACTGCCGTGCTAATTAGCCAGCAGAGTAAAAACTAAACGTCTGGTTAAAAACCTAAATAGAAAAAGAAGATCCGCAGCCACAGGTTGTGGTTGCCATAGGGTTGTTTACGATAAAACGCGAACCCTCCAAACCTTCGACATAATCTATTTTGGCACCAACTAGATATTGGTAACTCAGTGGGTCTATCAACAGGCTTGCGCCTTTATTTTCAACTACAGTGTCATCTTCGTTAACTTCTTCGTCGAAAGAAAACCCATATTGAAACCCGGAACATCCACCACCAGTAACGAAGACTCGCAATTTAAGTTTGTCATTACCTTCTTCACTAATAAGGCTATGAACCTTATCAGCCGCATTGTCTGTGAAAGACATGATGATGGGTTCTTGTGACTGGACTACTGACATGAGGCATCTCGATTATTTCAATGCTGACCTTACCGCTAAAACGATAATCCATCAGCTTCAAGGTAGATTATCTCAATAACCTAGTAATTTAGTCAATTACTCTTTAAGCCGAATTTGACCATGCACGACAACAGGAAAAGGGGTCAGAGTCTGAGATGTCCCTACGAAAATAATTAATTAATTCAGTGAATTAGACCTATTAGAATGTACACATTGCATGATGTTAGGTGGGAGCTGCGAGCGCTGGGTTAGGGCCCCCTATTTTTGTAGCAATTAAAGCGTAGCATCGAGCGACAGAAGGAGACCGGCTTTTTGGGCTCCTGACCGACCGAGAGAACCCGGGACGGGTGCAAGCTGCGGAGAAAAT
>NVVJ01000119.1 GCA_002402175.1 SAR86 cluster bacterium | reverse complement strand
CAAACTTAATGCAGCAATTATGATGCCATAATATATTAGTTGTTATAATTCAGTTACCTATAGTTAGGCCAGTTGAAATCGCGCATCTAATCAGAACAGAGGTGTAAAATATCCTGACATTGAGAATAGGCTACCTCCGGGTCAGGGGCCTTGACCTCTAATGATGAAAAATTTGAATAGAAGAACGAACGGAGAAAGATAAATCTGCCCCTCTCCCCATTTACCACTACAGGTCAAAGAATAGAAGGGTGTCCTCCGAACCATCTTCATGCTTATGTATCATGTGTGGAACACGAGTAAACACAACTCCTAATTTTTTGCAGCTCTTCATATGCAACCACGATATCCGGCACTCGGAAATAAAGCGTAGATTCGGAAGGATTTACTTGTTCACCTTCGAAAAACATTAACCTGATTCCACTACAGTCAAAGAACACCAAATTACCAGCGACCATACCTATTGCAACACCCAATACTTAGCCCTACAATCTTCATACATACATCAGATTTACCGTTTATGAAAAAAATCAAAAACGAAACAGAACTACTCAAAGAAGCCGTACGGGTTGGTACCCGCTACTTTGAGGCGCGAGGAGCTGGTAAGTTCGAGACCACCGATCATGCCGATATACGGGTTCGTGCCATCTATTTACTACTGGTTAAAGACAAGGTCATTCAGCCTCTAGCCACCAAGGATGAAAACCCGAAGAATATGCGTCACAAGCTGGCCATCTGGATTTCTAAAAACCTGCCTGCCGACCATCATTTGCTGCAATGAGCCGAATTTTAAATTTACTTAACCTCGCCCCTTCGCTGCTATTGGCCTTGTCGCTGACTCTTGCTAGCAATGCAGTTTTTGCTGATGCCGCATCGGCACAACTAGCGATGGAAGACTCACAAAACCCGCTTATGCTAATCAACACCTCCCAAGGTGAGGTTTACCTGGAGTTATTTCCTGGTGAGGCGCCGCTCAACACCGCTAACTTTATTGGTCTGGCTGAGGGTGAAGTCGACATTATCGAACCTGAGTCTGGCATTAGCTTTACCCGGCGATATTTTAACGGCATGCGTTTTCATCGCGTTGTGCCGGGGTTTGTTATTCAGGGAGGTAGTCCTGCATACAACCCATTTGGTGCGCCGGCGGAATTACTTGCTGATGAAATCAATGCAGATTACCTCGGGCTTGATACTTTAGCTGTGCTTAACGCCGATGGCTCATTTAATGAAATGTTGAATATCTCCTCCAAACAGGACTTCGAGACTGAAATCCTAAAGCCGCTGTATCTAAAGATGCGTATAGATACACCCGCTGACTTACTGGCTCGGCAAAATGAAGTACTTACTCAATTACAGCAGTTAACAGTGAAAACAGCCTACGAGAATCAAGGTTATCGGTATAGCCCTGCTAATAGCAGCAGAAAGGTGAGCCGGGGTGTAATAGCCATGGCTAATTCCGGCCCCGATAGCAATGGCCCTGAATTTTTTATCAGCCTTGAAGACGCTGATTGGTTAACAGGCAAGCACACAGTCATCGGGAAAGTAGTTGAAGGCATGGATGTGGCGGATACAATTGGCGCCACGGCAATTGACGATTCTGAATTTTCTCGGTTAAGCACCATGATTTACTCTATACGACGAGTAAATTAATAAGGATGAGTTGCAAAAGATTTAATCGTATTTCTGAGGATTATCTATGTCAAAAAAATCCAAAAATCAGGCAGAGCAAGGTACTTATGCACTTTGTATAACCGTAGGGCTTATTATTGGAATAGGCCTTGGCCCAATGATGGGCAGCTTGCTTTATGGCAGCCTCACCGGGGGCGCTGTTGGTGCGGGGACAGGTTACTTTTTTAGCCATTTAAAGAAGCGTCGCAAAAAACACTCCCATAGTAAGAAGTAAGTTCGACTCTGAGTCGAAACTATATTTCGTACTCAAATATCTCTCGCCTGTAGGGTGGCATCGACTCAAGAATCGTTTTTCCATAGCGGCGATTTACTATCCTCTCATCAAATAACGTTATCTGCCCTTTGTCATTCTCATTACGTAGCAATCTGCCGCTGGCCTGAACAAGCCTAAATGCCGCATCCGGCACTGCCAGGGTCATGAAAGGGTTCATACCCTTCTGCTCAATCCATTCAGAAAGAGTCATCTCAATAGGGTCGTTAGGTACCGCGAACGGAATTTTGGCAATAAGCACATGGGTGCAATATTTACCCGGTAAATCGACACCTTCGGCGAAACTCGACAGCCCAAAAATAACACTGTCCTCACCTTTATCTATGCGTTGGCGATGGTATTTAATTAACTGGGATTTCTGAAAGTCATCCTGACAGAGAATCAGATCACTCCATTCACCGGGTACTCTCTGCATGACATCCAGCATCTGCCGTCGGCTGGAGAATAGCATTAGTGCGGCGATGTCTTTGTTCAGCAATTTCGGTAATGCCTTTACGATAGCTTCGGTATGTTTTTCATAATCAGATGGGTCGCAATGCATGCGCGGCACTACCAAACTAGCCGAGTTGGCAAAATCAAAAGGGCTGAGAATGCTTAAATAATGTGTGTGCTCAGGAAGTCCCGCTCGCATTTTCAACATATCAAATTGGCCGAGGGCCGAGAGAGTCGCAGAGGTAAGCACAGCTCCCGCGCAATTCTGCCACAGTCGCTGCTGCAGGTTTTCGGCCGCCAACACCGGACTGGATGAAAGCCCGATATCAGAAAAGTTTTCATTGTCGTTAAAGCTAAGCCATCTCGCGCATGGAGCCTTGCCTTCCGGGTCGGTGGCGGCATAGCTTAGCCATAACTCCAGATTGGCCTCAGCTCGTCTAGATTGACTGCCTATTAATGGGAACCATTGCTCTGCTAGCTGCCGGTACTTAACATCGCCGCCCTCTTCCATGGCGTCTTTCAAACCATCGGTAATATTCTGAAAGCCTGACGCAAGGCGAGCAAACTGATTTGCAAGGTCAACGGCGGCCACCTGAATCGCTTCTGGCACCACCCCTAGCTTGAACGCATGCTGCGCCCGATTCTCGTAGCTGTCTATGTTCTCAAGTGATTCAAGAGTCTGTTCCAGTAGAGCCCATACATTGTCCAATAGCCCCTTTGCTCTGCTAATTTGTACCTGCATAGACTTTTGTTCGGTGGCATCAATAAATTCGTCTTTTTGCAAACGCAGCAACATTATTTCGCTGCGTTCCAGCCAGGTAATGCTTGCTTTTATACGGGTAAAGGATGAGAAATGATTATTGCTTTTGAGAGGCAGGTGATGTGCCTCGTCAAAAATATAGATGCATTTTTGTGGTTCAGGAAGTATCACCCCACCACCGAGGGCTAGATCAGATAACACCAGATCGTGATTGCTAACAATGCAATCAGCTTTATCCATAGAGTCACGGGCCTGATAAAAGCAGCAATTTCTAAAATGGCTGCATTTTGGTCCCATGCACTGAGTATTGTCGACGGTAACTGGCTTCCAGTTCAGGTCCGAGATGGGGTCTTTCCAGTCATCTCGGTCGCCTTTCCAGTTGCCGGCGCTAAGCTCGTCCAACATGCTTTCATACAGTGCATGGTCGCCAGCATTTGGATCGTCCAGCTCCTCGCCGTATAAATCCATCATCGCCTGCATACTGTCACTGCCACGAAGTAACATATCCAGCTTGGATAGACACAGGTAACGGCCTCGGCCTTTGGCCAGAGAATAGCTAAAGGTGAGATCGCTCCCTTCGAGAACCTCAGGTAAATCCTTGAGAACAACCTGCTCCTGAAGAGCCACCGTAGCCGTTGCAATAACCACCTTCAAATTCAGCGCTTTTGCCAGGGGCAGAACAGCAAGTACATAGGCCATGGTCTTGCCTGTGCCAGTGCCAGCTTCTACAACGCAAACAGGGGGATCATGGTCATCGTCACTAGCCAGAACAGAAAGGGTTTTAGCTATTTCGGCTATCATTAGCCGCTGACCATACCTTGGTGTTAACTCGCGAGACTCGAGCAGTTGACGATAGGCAGATTGAATCGTGTTTTTTACTTCATCTGCCAGCATTTAGCATGATCCTTAAACCTGTTCCGTATAAATCGCGTATTCGAGTTACAAATTATAGCACCTGAATGAGCTATGCCCTTGAAAATGTCCCCATTGCGGTCAATGCTCAATTGAAATCTTTGCTGTTTCGTTGGAAACAACTTCTGTACACTTGCACCTCAATCCTATCACCGTGTTTTTAGCTTTTTGGTAAGAAATAGAGTCGATTAGTAGTACATGACAACTGCATCCGATAAAACAACAGACAGTATTCTCGACGGTACCTGGGAGAACCAGGATCCGAAGGCGCGAATTCGCGCAATAGAAGAACTGGACAGTAGTGACAGCGCCGCTCAGGCAAGCCTCGTTCAGATAGCAACCACCGATGAAACCGACGAAGTGCGTTGCTGCGCCATAATGCGGCTCAGCGGTCTCGATGAACTTAAAAAACTACAGAACGAAAAAAGCCCGATTAAAGACAGCGCGCTTCAGCAAAGCTATCGAATAATTGCAGGCACATCCGCTAGCGGTCTTAGTGAAGAGCAGAGCCTCTCCCAGCTTACCGACATGTCCCTGCCGGCGTTAAAGCAAATCTCATTGATAACAAAAAGCAAGACAATAGGCAGTAGCGCTGTTTCAAAAATAGAATTGCCCGAAGACCTGGCCGATTTGAGTTTATTTGCAGCCAGCGTTCATGTTCGCAAAAGTGCAGCGCTCAAAATCGAAGATCCTGCATTGCTTGCAGAGATTCGCGAGAAAGTTCGCAACAAAGATAAAACAGTATTCAAAGTTATCGATCAACGTTTGTCGCTAAATGAAACCCCCGCAGCACCTACTGAAGTCCCCGTCACTAAACCTGACCAGGACAAACAAGACATCGAAGCAAGCAACACAGAGAAAGCACCTGAGCCTGCGGCAGAGCAAGAACATAAACAAGAAGAAGAAAAAGAAAAAGAAACAACAAAGCCTAAACCCGCAGCAAAACCACCCTTGGTTCCTGAAAAAGAATTACCCGTAATCGAACAAGAATTACCAAAGCTTAACTACAAAAAGACCGAGCGCCTATACGAAATAAGAAGCATATTGAATAAGCTGCTGAGTAACGCCGAGGCTATGGGTGAAGAGCTTTCTGCTA
>NVVJ01000038.1 GCA_002402175.1 SAR86 cluster bacterium | reverse complement strand
TTTGTCGTTGATTAATTTGGTGGAAGGCAGCTCCATCATTTCAATCTTCTTGCTGGTTGCCTTTTCTATGGCGCTTAATATGCGCCTTTCGCGTGGAGCGACAAACAAGATAGCGTCACCCTGGCGACCTGCGCGGCCTGTTCGACCAATTCGGTGAATATAGGCTTCGGTGTCGTAAGGAATGTCATAGTTGATTACATGGCTTACTCTATCTACATCAAGTCCGCGCGCCGCCACGTCGGTAGCAACCAGAATATCCAGTTTGCCTTTTTTCAAATGCTCTATGGTGCGCTCGCGCTGTTTCTGCGGTATATCGCCGTTAAGCGCTGTTGCCGCAAAGCCCCTGGCGGACAGTTTTTCTGCTAATTCTATTGTTGAGATTCGAGTGCGTACAAAAATTATCATACCGTCGAAGGTTTCGGCTTCGAGAATGCGGGTTAAGGCATCCAGCTTGTGCATACCGCTAACAGGCCAGAAGCGCTGACGAATCAGAGACGCCGAGGCCTTAGTGACTTTAATAGTTATATGAGCCGGATTGTTGAGATGCTGATTGGCGATGCGCCGTACCTGATGAGGCATGGTGGCGGAGAATAGTGCAATCTGCCGATTTTCTGGGGTTTGCTCCAATATCCATTCGACATCGTCGATAAAGCCCATGCGTAGCATTTCATCAGCTTCATCCAGCACCAATGTGCTGAGATTACTTAGCTTTAACGTGCCTTTGCGCATGTGGTCCATAACTCGGCCCGGGGTACCAACTACTACATGAACACCTCGCTTTAATGCTCGAATCTGACCGCCGTACTCCTGCCCACCGTAAACCGGGAGCACATGAAAGCCTTTGATATGTGTCGCATACTTCTGAAAGGCCTCAGCCACCTGAATAGCTAGTTCGCGGGTAGGTGCTAGCACCATTACCTGCGGGTCTTTCTGCTTTATATCCAGTTTTGACAGAACCGGCAGTGCAAATGCCGCGGTTTTACCGGTTCCAGTTTGAGCCTGGCCAAGCACGTCTCTACCCTCTAACAACAAAGGAATAGTCTCAGCCTGAATAGGCGATGGTGTCTCGTATCCCACGTCGTTCAACACCTTCATAACAGGTGCAGACAGCCCTAACTGGTCGAATGTGCTTGCCGATTCGGTAGTCATTTGATGATCCTGAGCGTGGTGGGGGGTTTTTGAGGGTGCGAAGAATAGAGACTATCCGTGCTTAAGTCCATCCCCGCGACGGCAAAGTTTACAAATAGCACCACTATGTGTCAGCTTATCACGCTAGAAACAAGGCAATATGGTCATTCAGCTTATATTCATCGCACCTAAGTATGATCACTATCAAGAAAGAGTATGATGAAAGTCGAGAAAGTTTGTAATCTACTGAATAGTCAGTTAATTCAGCTCAAAATGAAGGTGAGTATCATGATGATGAAAAAGGTTTTGCTAGGTATTACAGTTATTGGGGCCGCGCTATTAAGCCAGGCAGCATCTGCTGATAGCTGGAGTAGCCGCCACAATCGCCATGGCTATAATAATCACAGCTACGGTAACCATTATCGCGGTTATTCCTCTCAACGGCGTAATTCCTATCATTACGGGCGCCGTGACCGTCGTAGCAATAACTATTTCAACATCTCTTACGGAAGTCATTATGGCGATTACTACGGTCGACGCCGTCACCATGACTCCGGAAGCTTTTTGGGTGGACTGGTATTAGGCTCATTACTTACCTACCCTAGCTATTCTTCCAGGCGCTATGACAGAGAAGTCTACCGAAGTGCACCTGTTACCCGTGAGATTGTGTACGTTAACAGAACCGCTCCTCAACGCTCCGCACCAGTACCAAGCGGACGCCGCCTACTACGCGACCTAGAAGGCAACTGCTTCGAAAGGATTGTTGACGAAGAAGGTAACGAAGTTCGTATACAGCTAGAAGCGGCAGAGTGCAGTTTCTAAGACCTGAAGTTGTACTGCGCTATACTCTTGCCAGCGATTATTGTTAGGGGTTAGCGACACATGAAAAACTTCAGGACCTTTGTATTCTCTATTTTCCTTGGTTTGATCCTTACCGCCTGTGCCAGTTCTCCTTTAAACAGGCGGCAGGTGGTACTTTACTCAGACGCCGAAATGGCCAGACAAGGAATCAGCTCCTACCGCCAGATGCAGGCAGAGCTGCCTCAGTCTAATAATCAACGAGAAATTCAATACGTACAATGCGTGGCTAACCATGTGATTGCGGCACTGGACGAAGACCAGCGCAGCGGGTCTGTGTGGGAAGTCACCGTATTCGACAACGAACAGGCCAATGCCTTTGCCTTGCCAGGCGGTAAAATCGGCGTGTATAACGGTTTGTTGGCCGTAGCGCAGAATCAACACCAGCTAGCTGCCGTTATGGCCCACGAAGTAGGTCATGTGCTGGCTAATCATAGCAATGAGCGGGCCAGCCAATCTACGCTACGCAACATTGGCGTTGCCGCCGCACAAGTTCTTGGCGTATCTAACGCCACCATGCAGGCGCTGGATCTGGGCACACAACTGGGGTTGTTTTTGCCATTTAATCGAACCCAGGAGAGTGAAGCCGATTCAATTGGCGTTATTTTAATGGCTAATGCAGGGTTCGACCCGCAGGAAAGTATTACGCTTTGGCAGAATATGACAGCCGAAGGTGGGGCGCGCCCGCCGGAATTATTATCAACCCACCCTTCACCTACGTCACGAATGGCCGAGCTAAACCGACTCATGGGTGCCGCAAATGCCTTGCGGCAGTCTGCCAATGCCGCAGGGCTGAACCCGGACTGCATTCGATAGCGCGGCAAATTTCAGGCAAAAAAATGGGACTGCCCAGTTCCTGCGACAGTCCCGTCCCTGCTTGAGACACGGTGCGTTACTTCCTCATGCTGTTCTTCGACATGAGAGCAACTTATAGGCGTTTGCGATTACTCAGAGAAGCTTCTTAATTCCCTCAGCGACTAACTTCGCGAGGCACCATGACACCACAGGCAAAATTTGCGCTGTTGACCTATATCAAGCTTTTACCTACAACAAGGAAAAACTCATAATTGCAAAAGGTGTGTATTTTTATCTATATAGTAAAGTTATTACTTTACTATATAGGCCTGTAATCATCTTTAGAGACATAGATCGATAACTGATAGAATTACACTTTGAGTAATTTCGCAAACTCCAGACCAATATGCCCGAAATAGAACCTGCATCTACCGCTGACGACAGCCCTGCTTCTTTACCAGTTACAGCAAACCTTTGCGACAATTGCGGCCATTCACTCTCCGGCGCGTTTTGTAGCCAGTGCGGCCAGGAAAGCAAGGAGATAAGGCGACCGTTCTTTCTACTTATCGCGGAAGCTATCAATTCTGTATTTGAACTGGATGGCAGGGCTTTTCGAACTGTTTTCTATCTGCTTACCAAACCGGGCTTCCTAAGCAAGGAATATGTAAGAGGCAGACGAGCCGACTTTACGCCGCCTCTTCGCTTGTTTCTGGTTATTAGCATTTCCTTTTTCCTAATAGTGTCTCTAGTCACTTCGCTGCAATCCATCCAGAGAACATTGGATAGTGCTGCTGAGATTAACGACCCAGAGACAGTATCAATTGCTACAGAGCCTGAACCCGCTATCAACATCGAGCTCTCCCTGGATTCAGGTAGCGATGAAGACAACACAGACAGCGATGGCGAAGTGCTAGGGCTTTTGAACGAGATAGACCGTATTAATTTGCCCTTTTTCTCCGAAGATGAAAACCTGACTATTCGTACAGCACTCAAACAACAGGCTGAGTCGAATTATGCTCGAGTCACCGAAGACCCTGCGGATTTTTTCTATGGCTCACTTCAATACATTACTGCTTTGACTTTGCTGTTAATGCCGGTGATGGCATTGATACAGAAGATTTTATATATAAGGTCGGGGAGGTTCTACATAGAACACTTGGTGCTGACTTTACACAATCACACCTTTGTGCTGCTCGTTGTATTCCTGTCGATGCTAACAGGCCTGGTAGAAGGTATGCAGATAACTCTGCTTAGCACTTTGTTTAGCTACATTGGTGCTGCGTTGTATATATGGATGGGGATTTATTTGTACATGAGTCTTAAAGTATTTTTTCAGCAGGGTAAGCTTATTACCCTGCTGAAATTTCTAACTGGTTCTGTTCTATATGGCATGGCAACGCTTATCGGTATCGCCATTTTTATTATACTGAACTTTTTTCTGCTCTAGAGATTTTTCCGTTTAGCGAAACAACGCTAGCCGCTGTCTTTCTGAATGTGCACATCCATTTGCGGGTAAGGAATAGACAGGCCTTCTTTGTCGAATTGTCGATAAACCTCTTCGTTCATTTTATAAAATACACCCCAGTAATCCGATGCATTAACCCACGCTTTGACAACGATATTTACCGAACTGTCTGCTAATTCCGACACCGCGATAAAATGCTCGGGATCTTTCAGTATTCTTTCGTCTTCAGCAACAAGGCGGTTTATCACTTCATAGGCTTTGTCTAAATCGTCGCCATAGGCTATACCTATAACCCAATCAACACGGCGCGTAGCCTGGGTAGAATAGTTAATCATAGAACCATTCGACAACGCACCGTTGGGAATTAGCACCGTTTTATTATCGGGGGTGGTTAATATGGTAATAAAAATTTGTATCTCTTTTACCGATCCGGTGTAGCCCTGCGCTTCGATAACATCACCAACCTTATATGGCTTGAATAGAAGAATCATAACGCCACCTGCAAAGTTTTGCAGGGTTCCAGACAAAGCCATGCCAACCGCCAAACCAGCTGCCGCAAGAATTGCCACAAAAGAAGTCATCTCGACGCCAAGCATTCCAAGCGAAGTAATATAGACCATAACCTTAAGTAGCATGGAAACCATGCTGGTCAAAAAGCTTCGTAGCGATGGGTCAACATTTCCCTTGTCGAGCATCTTGCCAATAACACCAATAATGATTTTAACTATATATAAACCGACTATTAATGTTGCGACAGCCGCTGCCAGCTGCATGCCATAACTTACAACCAACGCCATGACTTCTTCTGAATTAAATTCCATAGTGACCTCTTATATTTTTTTGTTATGACTTTATTGTAATGTTATTAATTTCTACAAAGACTTTAAAAAGGCCAGCAGCTGTTCTTGCTCGACTGCGCCAAGACTCGCATAAGTATCCGGCATTAAGGACTCGGCGGAATCTGTAATAGATTTTACTCGATCTTTAAAATAAGTAACCCAGCGTCGGCCATCTTCGCTTTGAATCTGTACCGCAAGGTCAGAATCGTTACGATAACGCCCGCGAACTTGAGTGCCATCATTTTGTTCAACTATTTTCGTCTCGAAGCCGCTCACAATAGTAGCCGAAGGGCTAAGCACAGCCTGTAGTAATGCGTCATCGCTCAGACGGGAAGATAGTCCATCCAGTTTAGGGCCGACACTTCCGCCATTCTCGCCATAGGTATGACAAGTCACACAAGCCGCCGAATTATTAAACAGCTGCTCACCAGCTAACACCAACGGATCGTCACTAGGGCCAGAATCTCCATCATCAAGAATCATTGCCGGCTTACCCTGAAGGTTTCGAATGTAACTGGCTACATCGAATATTTCGATGTCACTTAGAGAGCCACCCCAGGCCGCCATACCGGTGCCCGAACGCCCTTGAGTAATCACACTAAGTAAACCTTCATCAGTAAGACGGTTTGCTGTTGAATCAGTTAGAGGCTTGCCCATTTGCTGGCCTTCGCCTAAGCCTCCATGGCAAATTTGGCAATAGGCATTATAAAGCTCCTGCCCCTCGCCTACTCCAGAATAAACTGATACCGAAGCCGATAGCGAAAACATGCCAAGCGCTATACCAGCCAGGCCTTTTAGAAACGTAGATCGATACTGCATAAAATCACTGATTCCAATTAAGTTGAGTTACAGGCTAAACAAAATGTAGTTGCCTGGAGAAATTCCGGTAGCAACACCTTCGCGTGTTGTTGGGTTGCGAGTACCTGAGGCAACGCCAATGTACTGCTTGCCGTCTATGGTAAAACTAGTAGGCGGCGCGTAGATGCCACTGCCAGTTTGAAACTTCCACAGTACTTCACCGGTTTCGTCATTCATGGCGTAAACATAACCATCGGGCGCACCGGAGAATACTAATCCGCCACCTGTGGACAATGTGCCAGCCCAGTTGAAATTACCGGGCATTTCGACCTGCCAGGCAATTTCACCAGAAAGCATATCAAAAGCCACTACCCAACCTGTGCCGGTAGTATCGAACTGAGGAATGCCACCGAGGTCCATGGTGCCTGCGCGTGCTTCACCTTCGCGGCGAATAAAGCGCGTGCCCCATTCGGTGGTTGGAATGTACAGCATGTGAGTATCTGGGCTATAGGATGCTGGTGGCCAGTTTTTACCACCGTATAAGCCTGGGAATATCATGGTGTCAGCCGGGTTAAGCAACGACTCTTTAAGCACTGGCTTGCCGCGCTCATCACGATCGGCCCAGTTCACTCGAGTGTATTCACCCGCGTACAGAAAAGAACCATCCATGCGGTCTAATGCATACACATGGCCGTTGCGTGAAACCTGTACTATCATTTTTCGCAATTGCCCTTCGAACATTTCTTCGATGATCATGGGCTCAGAAGTGGAATCGTGATCGAATTCGTCTCTTGGGGAAGTCTGGAAATACCAACGTAGCTCTCCAGTGTCAGCATCCAGTGCAACCACAGAGTTGGAATAAAGATTATCGCCAGCTCGTACATTACGGTTGATATCAGGCCATGGGTTGCCCGTGCCCCAAAATACCATGTCGGTTTCAGGATCGTAGGTACCAGTTACCCACGTTGGTGCGCCGCCTGTTTTCCATGAATCACCTGCCCAGGTATCGTTACCAGGGTCGCCTTCGCCTGCAGTTGTGTAGAACCTCCAACGACGCTCACCTGTATTAACGTCATAAGCATCGATGTACCCGCGAATGCCATACTCACCGCCGCCAACACCTATAAGCACCATGTCTTTGACTACCAATGGCGCGCCGGTTACGGAAAATGACTCACGGTGATCGCCTACTTCTACGTCCCATAACTGAATGCCAGTTGCGGCGTCAAATGCCATGAGGTGAGCATCCAGTGTGCCCCAGAATACTTTGTCTTCATAAAGTCCAACGCCGCGATTATGTGGGCCACAGCAAAGGTCTACATTTTCGAAATCGTGGTCGTAGCGCCATAGCTCATCGCCAGTCATGGGATCGACTACAATAAGGTGGCTATTAGCAGTGGTTAAATACATGCGTCCGTCATTTACCAGAGCAGTAACTTCGTACGCTCCCCCGGTCACACCATTTTGCTTAATCCACACCGGACGCAAATTGGCTACTGTATCGCGATTAATTTCAGTGTCTGGCATATAACGCCAGGCGCCATAGTTTTTGCCATAGGTCACCCAGCGGTCGGAATAGTCCTGGGCATTTTCCAGAATGTCTGTAGACACATCCTGAGCTTGAGCGAAGGACGAGAACAGGCTGATACTCAATATCAGAGCCAGAATTGACCCGGTAAATTTAGTCATTTGAAAAACCTTTTGGCAATTGAATTCATATGCTTTTGCAGTTTGTAGTAAATTTGGCGTACAACTGGCGAGTGTTCCTCTTAGCCCCCCAGCAGAACGGAGGACAATTAAGCTATAAACCTCGTAGGCTGTCAATTCGCATGCTTGGGAAACCCCCAAAATTCGCGACAAAATACAACAATTCGCCTCCTTTCACAGTAAATTGCACAAAAACCAACTGCGTCATATCATCAGCCCTTCTTTTAGGCATTTCCTGCGACTTACTACAAACAGAATAAGGATAAAAATAATGATTGTTTATGGTGTAGCTCTGCTTTCCGCCTGTCTCATTCTGGGCATGCTAATAGGCGAGGTGCTTGGTATAGCGCTTGGCGTGCAAGCCAACGTTGGTGGTGTAGGTATCGCCATGCTATTTCTAGTGTTGGCCAGTAACTCGGAGAAATTTAAAAGTATGGTAGACGGCGTATCTGGCACCGGTATTCAATTCTGGAGCGCTATGTATATACCTATTGTGGTGGCTATGGCCGCAAGGCAAAACGTGGTTGCCGCATTTGAAGGTGGCATGCTGGCCGTATGGGCTGGCGTTCTGGCGGTAACTGCCAGTTTCGCTCTTGTCCCAGTAATCAGCAGAATCGGTCGGCCAAAAGCTGATACTGACCAAAACGAGGAGAGTAGCTAATGGAAATCCTTGAAACAGTCTTTGTTAGAAACTCTCTTGTTGTCGCCTTCGCCGTAGTGGGTGTGACTATCTGGTTCTCATACCTGATTGCTGACAAATTAACTAACGGTCGTATTCATGGCTCGGCTATTGCCATTGCTCTGGGCCTGCTTGCTGCTTATTTCGGAGGCAAAGCCACTGGCGGCAGCACCGGCGTTGCCGACCTTACTCTTTTAGGCGGCATTGGCTTAATGGGCGGCGGCATGATGCGCGACTTCGCTATTGTCGCAACTGCATTCGGCGTTAAACTGAGCGAATTGAAAAAGGCTGGCATAGCCGGAGTGATTTCTATATTCGCCGGAGTAATCGTATCTTTCGTTATAGGTGCGGCTGTGGCTGTGGTGTATGGCTACACCGACCCGGTTGCTATAACTACCATCGGTGCCGGCGCGGTTACCTATATTGTTGGCCCTGTTACTGGCTCGGCGCTAGGAGCTAGCTCCGACGTGATTGCGCTTAGCGTTGCCGCAGGATTGATCAAATCGATTCTGGTGATGATTGGCACACCCATGATCGCCAAAACTATTGGTCTTAACAATCCCCAGTCGGCGATGGTGTTTGGTGGCCTCATGGGCACTACTAGCGGCGTTGCAGCGGGCTTAGCTGCTACTGACCCGAAGCTGGTTCCTTATGGAGCGATGACAGCAACATTTTATACTGGCGTTGGTTGCCTGCTTGGACCATCAATCTTATTCATTATTGTCGATGCAATCATGTAGAGAGCACGCACAATAATTTTACTTAGTTTTTACTTAACTCTTACTTAACTTTTACTAACAAGTAGCTACACACTGGATTAAGCCAAATGTCAGAAAACAGTTTTCCGCAATTAAATAACAACAATAATAAAATCGCTCTGGTTGAAGGTGACGCGTCACACACTTATGCAGACGTAAATCAACGCATTGATAAATTCGCCAGCGGCTTACTCAATGGCAAACAGGATTTGAAAGAAGAACGCATTGCCTTTTTTATGCCGGCAAGTTTAGATTATGTCACCACAATGCATGGTGTATGGAGAGCAGGCGGCATTGCCGTGCCGTTGAATGTGTCGTCCGCCGTTGCAGAGCTGGATCATTATCTTTCGTGCGCCAGCGTCACTCGAATGATTGCCAATGGAAAATATCAGGACTCGCTGCGAGAACTCTGTGCCAGCATGAATATCGAATTACTTTCGGTTGAAGATGTAATGGCTGAAGAAGCTGGCGACCTGCCAGTCATTGATGAAAATCGCCGAGGCATGATGCTGTTTACCAGCGGCACAACTAATAAACCCAAAGGCGTAGTGAGTACACACAAAACCATTTCCGCCCAGATCACTACATTGGTCGAAGCCTGGTGCTGGAGCGAAGAAGATACAATTCCGCTATTTTTACCGGTGCATCACATACACGGCATTATTAATATACTGAGCTGTGGTTTATGGGCTGGTGCGACTGTGCATCTATTTGCCAAATTTGATATTCCAAAAATTACAGCCGAAATTGCGGCAGGTACTTATAACGTCTTTATGGCGGTGCCAACTATTTATGTGAAACTGATTCAGTATTTCGACACCATTGACGAAGCCGAAGTGAAGAAAATTTGCGATGGATTTAGACCAATGCGCCTGAATATTTCAGGTTCCGCCGCCTGCCCGGTAAAATTGTTTGAACAATGGCAGGGACTAACCGGACAAGTATTACTGGAACGCTATGGCATGACAGAAATTGGCATGGGGCTTTCCAACCCGTACAGCGGCGAGCGAAGAGCAGGCCATGTAGGCCAGGCGCTTCCCGGCGTTGAAGTGCAACTCTTTGACGAAGATAACAAGCTAATTACCGAAGAGAACACACCCGGTGAAATTCGAATCAAGGGCGATAATCTTTTTCTTGAATACTGGGATAACGAAAAAGCCACTATCGAGAGTTTTCACGACAGCTGGTTCTGCACTGGCGATGTTGCGGTACTTGAAGACGGCTACTATCGAATCATGGGCCGATCATCGATTGATATTATCAAGTCTGGTGGTTACAAACTTTCAGCGCTGGAAATCGAGGGCACATTGCTCACCCACGACGACATCGCCGAATGTGCGGTGATAGGTGTCGAAGATGAAACCTGGGGCGAATCGGTCATGGCCTTCATCGGACTCAAGCCGGGCGCAAGCATGGAATACGCAGACCTGAAATCCTGGTGTAAAGGCAAAATGTCTTCGTATAAAATCCCCAAAGAGATCAAAATTATTGATGCGCTACCCAGAAATGCTATGGGTAAAGTAACGAAGTCGGATTTAAAACCCTAATGCCTGACCCGCACATATTTCTGAAGCTTTTGTGTACTTGGCTCGCCGCCGTACATGTTTCCATCTCGGTCGACGGCGACAAATTCAGCACCGTTACCCGCGGTGCTTCTTGGGTCACCGGTTGGCAGTAAAATGAAATAGTCTATCCAGCCAGATAATGCATCGCCAATTCTTATGCCCATTTCCCAGCCAGGGTTTTGCACGTCATCTGACTCTGAGTCGGCTACAAATATATTGTCATGTTCATCAAAGAATATGCCACTAGGTCGTCCGAACTGCGTCCATTGAGAAATGAACTCGCCTTCCTGGTCGAATATTTGAATTCGGTTATTGGAACGATCACCTACAAATATCCTTCCACGTGAATCAATTGCAATTGCATGCAAGGTTCTAAATTCACCCGGTGCGTATCCGGTTTTTCCCCAGGATTTTATGTAAGTGCCATCGCTAGTAAATTTTACTACGCGATTGTTAGTTGTGTTCGCATGGCCATCGGCAATAAATATATCGCCGTTGTCCGCAATGGCTACATCAGCTGGGGCGTTAAAGTGATGTTCGTCATTACCTGCTTCACCCGGCGTTCCTAATACCATTAATACTTCGCCGCTTGGGCTAAATTTAACGACCTGATGTCCTCGTGGGTCTCCATCGGGTTGGCGAGCTTCGGATACCGCATCGGTTACCCACACATTACCTTCTGAATCGGTGGCTATGCCGTGTGGCCAGATGAACATGCCGCCACCAAAGCTTTCTACTACATTGCCGTCTGGATCGAACTTCAAAATCGGATCAAGGTCTGAATCTAAACATTCATCGCCGAAACGGCCGGGCGCTATAGTGTCACAGCGAATTACTGCCCATACGTGGCGTCCGTCTGGATCCATGGTAACGCCACCTACCGCGCCCATGGTGCGGCCGTTGGGTAGTTTTGCCCAGGTGTCTACTGCACGATAAGGGTTTGGCAAGGCCTGAGCCATGGCCTGAATGCCCGTAAGCAGCAAGGCTATTAAGACGAATCCACGTAAAAAAGTCGATTTGATTGTATTTGACATATCAGTTCCTCAACGAAAAAATACTGAGCTATATATTGTTGTTTTTCAAAGCTCAGAGAATCTCTGTTATACAACACTTTTGTTATACAGCAAAAGACAAGAACAATGTAAGAGTAGATTCCCTCGCAAACGGGCGGGCTTTAATGGACATAGGAACGCAGTGCTTTTATGCTCTGCTTCTAATCTGAATTTATCAGAAATGAACTGAATGACTTACTCTGAACAATTACATCGAGGCATTCTATGAATACATCGACCTGCACGCACCAAATTCTGCGCGTAACTATCACATCTTTTCTAATTTCTATGGCTCTGTTTATGACTCTATCAACGCACTCATCAGCCAACGCGGTCGAATCACTGGATAGCATTAAGCAAAAATTTATTGGTGATTATGAACTCGTCAGCTATATGCAATACCCGGAAGCTGGCGGTGAAATTGATATGAATTATAGTGGGCGGCTTAGCTATGATACACGTGGCAATATGGCTGGTATTGGCATGCCTCGTGACCTGCCTGAACGAAATGCCCAGTCTTCAGAACGACTAAGCGGCGGCTTTGCGTATTGGGGCAAGGTTAGCTACGACCTTGAAAACAGCATTGTAATTCATCACGTTGAAGGCTCGCCGATGGTGCCTCAATGGGTTGGCGGGGAGAATATTCGCTATTTTGAATTCACCGATGGTTTTTTAAAGCTGTCTCTGAAGAATGACCAAGGCCGCATTACTGGCACACTCACCTGGCGAAAGCTGTAAGGCCTTGCCTTTCGAGGATTTCGTCAAACACCATGAATTATGCGCCAGTCACGGAATACGCCAAGCTAGAGTCATGATTTAAGATTAGGCTTCACTATCGACTACAGATTCTTTTTATAAATGATTCACTAAGGGGGTGAAACTTATGTTTGATTCTAAACGGCCAACACTTCTACTGACTTTATCGTTGCTTGTTTGTTTATGGCAATCCGCTGCTCTTGCTCAACCCGACAGCTCATCAAGCCAGTCTGATGCAGCCTTGTTAGCAAACTTAAGTCCAGTTTCAGATGCCATGCTACGTAGCCCGGCTGATAAAGACTGGCTGCTCTGGCGACGAACCTATGACAGTCAGGGCTTCAGCCCATTGGACCAGGTGAACAGACAAAATGTGAGTCAACTGAGCCTGGCCTGGCGTACAGAGCTGGCACCGGGGCCGAATATGGCTACTCCGTTAGTACATGATGGCGTCATGTTTCTCGCCAGTACTGAAGATACGGTGTTGGCGCTGGACGCACGCTCTGGCAATGAATTATGGACCTACAAACATGAATCAAACGCGACCCCCAGCGCCAGAATTGGCATAGCCTTACATGGCGAAAAGGTTTTAATACCAACTCAGGACTTACATGTTGTTGCACTCAACAGTAAATCAGGTGCTGTTCTGTGGGATCACGAAATCAGCGCTAACGCCACCGACCTTATTCCCTATGCGTTAAGAGGTGCTCCCCTGATTGCGAACGGCATTGTAATTCAGGGCGTCACCGCCACGATGATTCCAGAAGGTGGGTTTATTGTGGGGCTGGACATCAACAGCGGAGAAGAGCTGTGGCGTTTTCATACCGTGGCCAGGCCTGATGGTCCCGGCGGCAACACCTGGAACAATCTTCCCCTAGCAGAGCGCAGCGGTGGATCGGTTTGGGTACCTGGAAGCTACGAGCCTGCTCTGGATCTGATCTATTTCGGCACTGCACCTACTTATGATACCGGCCCCCTGTTAAAGCCGGTGGATATTCCTGGCGTCACTAACGATGCTCTTTATACCAATGCAACTATTGCGCTACGCCCAAAAACTGGCGAGCTGGTCTGGTACTACCAGCACATGGCAAATGACCAGTGGGATCTTGATTGGGTATATGAAAGGCAGATTATAGATCTGCCAGTGAACGGCGTTTCGCGCAGGGTGATAGTTACTGCAGGTAAAATGGCGCTGTATGATGCCCTCGACGCGCAGACCGGCGAATATTTATTCTCTATAGATGTGGGCATTCAAAATGTTGTTACCGCCATCGACCCGATAACAGGCGCAAAAACTCTACACCCAAACGCGACACCAAACTCAGAGCAGGGTCATTTAATCTGCCCTTTTTCCAACGGTGGCAGAAACTGGCAGTCGGCAGCGGTCAACCCTGAAAGCAAAATGTTATACCTGCCCCTTGCTGAAATTTGCATGGACACTGGGCCAACAACTGACCAGGGCGGCCTGCTAAGCACTGGCGTGACTCTTACCCCAACGCCACCGCTAGAGAGCGACGGGAAATTTGGCAGACTTCAGGCTATAAACCTTGAGACAAGGCAGGTAGCGTGGGATTTTCGCGAAGTAGTTCCGCCGACATCGGCTGTGCTGGCAACGGCCGGTGGCCTGGTTTTTGGTGGCGCGCTGGACCAGTCGCTCAAGGCCTTCGACGATCGCAACGGCGATGTACTATGGCAAACTGATATGGGAGATATCGCCGCATCGTTCCCTATTACCTATAGCGTTGATGGAAAACAATATATTGCCGTAGTCATTGGTCAGCCCACCATACACACAAATATATGGATTGGCACTGTCACCGGTTTTCTGGGGCAGGAAAACAGCCCGGTGCACTCGTTGACGCGTGAAGGTGCTGCGATTGTTGTTTACGCGCTAAATTAGTAGCTGCCCATGTATTGGCCTGCCTGGTAAATCTGGCACTAGTTGTGGAAGTGCTATCTCCAGCCGCTGGTCGAGAAATTGCCGGTCAAACTGCTGGAGAAATTCGATCGGCATCCCGCGCACTAATTATTGACTCTGTCGGGTCTACTCTGCCTTAGGTAACCTGCTAAAATAGCTCTAGCATAGACCACCTCAAAGAACCGCCAAGAGAGAACCGCTAATGGAATCGATTTACTATGTGCTTTGCTGGCACTGTCACCGACGTTGTAAGCATTGTTATGAAGATCGCTTTCGCCCTTATATCAGGGATGAACTAGAGGCGGTTGTTACCGAGGCGATAGATAATTTCCCTCGGATCATTGCTAACTTACCTGAGTCCATGACGTTCCTTGAGGCAGTGGAAAACCCGGGCGCTGGTCAAGCGCCCTTTATTGAGAAAACAGGCAAAATAATTCTTTCGGGCGGCGACGTTCTCACCGATCCAGTACGAGAACGTGTGTTATATCCTGTCCTTGAAGCGCTACGCGACAAATACAAGAATACCGGCGGCATAAAGGTCGTGGTTCAAACCACGGGTGATCTGCTGACACCAAAAATAATTGGTGAGTTACTCAGCCTGGGAGTGTGGTCCATTTCTGTGTCTGGCATGGATGACTTTCACGTTGGTATGGAAGGCGATAAAAAGAAAGCTATCGCGCAAGGTATTACACAAATGCTGGAAGCTGCGGGCGTCATGCAGGCCGATCCGGCAGCAGATCGCGAAGAACGCGCTCTGGAAGAAGGTCCGATATTTAGTATGTTTGGTGCTAATGAAGACACATGGATAGGAAAATTATGGCCAAGAGGACGCGCATGGAAGAATGGTCTTTCTCATGCCACGTTGGATGATAATTTTTGCAATGCCTGGTCAGGCGGATTAAATTTTCTGCAGCATGGATATGCAGGATCAGAAGTTTCAATCGACCCGACAGGGGATGTTTACCCGTGCTGTATCAAGACTGCACATCCATTGGGTAATCTGGTCGAAGAACCGCTACTTGAAATTCTCGACAGCCTGGCTGGAATACCTGCCATCGAAGCGATAAACGCCGGCCAACCAGAACGCATGGGTTTAAGTCATGACTGGAATGAAGAAAAATTTATTGAGGCGTCAAAAACAACGACACCCAAGGGCGAGTCTTATGCCAATCTCTGCATCGGCTGTGATCGCTTTCATGAAGAGGTGTTAGGTAGTGTACTGGACGACAAACGGCGAGAGAGGCGAGCTCAACGGTTGGGCGTTCTCGCCAGTAATGGCTAAACATCGTGAAATTAAACTTACAAATAGCTTGTGTGTGTTTATTCATATCTGGATTGTGTCTAAGCAATACCAGCGGTGCAATTGAGCCCGACTTATCAAACTGGCAAACACTCGAAAAACAAGCCAGCGGTCAAACTGTCTACTTTAATGCCTGGGGGGGCGAAACAAGAATTAATCGCTACCTTGTCTGGGCGTCCAAACGGGTAAAAACACTCTACAACATAGATCTTCGCCATGTAAAAATTACAGATACAGCTCAGGCGGTTTCGAGAATTATTGCAGAAAAACAGGCCGGCAATAGTGAGCGTGGTGCAATTGATTTGCTCTGGATCAACGGGGAAAACTTTTCGGCACTAAAGCAGAATGCACTTTTATACGGACCATGGGCCGAGGTGCAACCAAATTTTTCTCTGGTCGATGCGGATCGATTCCCGGAAATGCGCGAAGACTTTACGATTGCCACAGAAGGATTTGAATCTCCCTGGACGCGATCACAACTGGTGTTTTATTACGACAGTGATGTCGTAACGAATGCACCCGGCTCAATCAAGGAGTTACTTCAGTGGGCGCAAGATCACCCAAGCGAATTCACTTATCCACGGCCACCTTCTTTTCTTGGTAGTACGTTTTTAAAACAGGCTCTTCTTGAATTGGCACAATCTTCTGAGCCCTTGTACCGCCACGTTGAAGAATCCGATTTTGCCCTGGTCACTGCACCACTGTGGAAATATCTTGATGCATTGCATCCACATTTGCTGAGATCAGGTCGCTACTTTCCCTTAGGCTCTGCCGATTTACGGCGCTTTATGGGTGATGGTGAAACTTCATTGGCATTTTCATTTAACCCCAACGAAGCGAGTCTGGGAATACTAAATGGCGAATTACCTGAGAGCGTAAGAAGCTATGTGCTTGATGGTGGCACACTGGATAATGTCAGTTTTCTTGCTATTCCTTTCAATGCGCAGCACAAAGCGGCGGCAATAGTCGTTTCGAATTTTCTGCTGTCAGCCGAGGCTCAGGCTCGTGGTAGCAATCAAGAATATATGGGCAGTACTTCAGTTTTGTCGATGCAAAAGCTAAGCAGCGAATTTCAGCAATTGTTTTTAGGCACGGCAAAGAACCTCGCCGCCGCATCAGCTGAGGACCTGGATCGAAAAATTCTAGAGCCCCATCCATCCTGGACAACGGCTCTAGAAAGAGCGTGGATTCAGCGCTACGGCGCTCGATAAATTATGCTTCGATGGATTTCTTTTGCGGTTATTTTCCTGCTAGCAGCACCGGTACTGATAGGAACTCTTATCGCCGGCTTGCCCGCGTTCGGTTATTTTCCAACACTGGGAAGTGAGAGCTTTTCCCTAGCGCCCTGGCAAGACCTCTTCGAGGTACCAGGACTACTAAAAAGCATTGGCATTAGCCTTATGGCAGGTTTACTTACGCCGTTGATTGCCCTAACACTGGTGTTTCTATTTCTTGCTAGCGCTTCCGGTAGCCGCCTGGACAAATGGATTCGGCGCCTGGTATCTCCGCTTTTATCTCTCCCCCACGCCGCCGCTGCATTTGGCCTGGCATTTCTAATTGCACCTTCGGGGCTACTTAGCCGTTTAATTTCTCCTGAACTAAGTGGATGGGAAAGGCCACCTGATTTACTAATTGTAAATGATGGCTGGGGATTGTCTTTATTACTTGGTCTCATCGCAAAAGAAATTCCTTTTCTGTTATTAATGTCTATGGCAGCACTGCCACAAACAAACTCGGTAGAGCGCGTGACCATGGCTCGCTCGCTGGGTTACCGGCCTACCATTGCCTGGTTAAAAACCGTGGCACCAGGTTTATACGCATTAGTTCGACTTCCTGTATTTGCGGTAATCGTATTTGCATCGGCCACGGTCGACGTGGCATTGATTCTTGGCCCGACTCTACCTCCTACATTAAGTGTTATGATTTTGAACTGGTTTAATGACCCAGACCTTAGCTATCGTTTTCTGGCAGCGGCGGCAGCGTTGCTACAATTGTGTATTAGTTTAAGCGCCATTGGTTGCTGGATTGCGCTAGAGAAATTTTCATCACTGCTTTGGAAAATCTGGATCAACACAGGTGATAGATCAACACTGGAACCGCTCTGCTTTATCGCGGGCCGTTTCGGTATGCCCGCGGTGTTACTGCTCACAGCGGGAAGTCTTATGGCGTTGGTATTAAATTCGTTCGCTGGTTTCTGGCGCTTCCCTGATTTATTGCCTTCAAGCTGGACGTTAAGACATTGGTCCGGATCAATAGCCGAATTAGCTACACCACTAGCCAACACATTAATTATAGGAATAGTCGCAACCTCTCTGGCGATCGCACTAGTTCTATCGGCACTTGAATACGAACGCCGCCGTGGGTTAAAAATGTCCATGGCAATGTGGCTCCTTTATCTACCACTACTTGTGCCTCAGGTTGTTTTTCTATTTGGCATTGTTGTGTTTGCCGAGTCTCTACAATTGCAGGCAAATTTACCGCTGGTTATTTTTGGACACCTACTTTTTGTACTACCCTATGTATTCTTATCCCTGTCTGAAGCGTATCGACATCTCGATCCACGCTGGTCACAAATTGCAGCAACACTAGGTGCTAGCTCCACAAAATCTTTTTGGCGCATTCGCATTCCCTTACTGCTAGCGCCCTCCCTTACCGCTATAGCAATTGGTATGGCAATTAGTATTAGTCTGTTTCTGCCAACTCAATTATTAGGTGCAGGAAGAATTACTACTATTACAACAGAAGCCATTGCCCTGTCGTCATCCGGCAGTCGAAATTTAATTGCTGTATGGTCTGTAGTGCAGCTACTACTTCCAATGTTAGGATTTATAGCGGCGCTATTTATTCCAAGACTACTGTGGCGCAATCGCGCAGGAATGAAAGAAATTCAATGAGCCCACATTTACTCAAACTTCAGAATATAAAAATCGCAATCGAAGGAAAGAGCTTGCTAGATATTGACTGCGAAATTTCAGGCGGTGAAATATATACTGTTATGGGTCCGTCCGGGTCGGGTAAGTCTTCATTACTTTCTTTTATCGCTGGTTTTCTTTCACCCGCATTCACTACACAAGGTGAAGTTTTCATCGACGGTAAAAACTTGACTCACCTGCCCGCCGAAAAGCGCAAAGTCGGCCTTTTGTTTCAAGACCCACTACTCTTTCCTCACTTGTCTGTAGCAGGGAATCTTCGATTTGGAATTAGCCAAAAGCGCAATAACAAAGACGAACTTATCTCCTCCGGTTTGAGCGATATAGGCCTGGCTGGTTTTGAAGACCGCGATCCACATACTTTGTCAGGTGGGCAGAAATCCCGAGTCGCACTGCTACGCCTGTTACTCTCTGAACCCAACGCCGTATTACTCGATGAACCTTTTAACAAACTGGACTCACATTTACGACGCGAACTACGCGCCCAGGTTTTCGATACTCTAAGAGCCACTGGCCTACCTACAATTCTGGTCACCCATGATCATGAAGACGCCGAAGCGGCAAACGGGACCGTCGTGGTATTAAAATAGACCCACCAGTACTTACTCACACTAATCTCGTTATATTTCAAATAGTTAGTTGTGTGATCCAGCTCACAGTTTAGCTGCCGATAAACCCGGAGTATTAAAGAGTTTTCCTATGACATTTGTGATGTGAGATTAGTTATTGTCAGAGAGGATTGAATAACGCAGAAATAAGCTTAATGCGTGTTTTCAAGCCTTCGAGGCAATACCCTTAAAATTTTATCTTACTGATATATAAAGCTTTTTAGGCAATAAATGAATGCACCCACGGTAAAGCCCACGTTGTTAGTGGCTGACGATGAGATCGAAATAGGCGAGATTTTCCAGGCTGTCGCCGAAGATCTTGGTTTCGACGTAACCTGTGTTACCCAAGGCTCAGAAGTCGTAGACATGATCGAAAGAATCAAGCCTGATGTGGTGGCACTGGATCTACGCATGCCGGGAGCCGATGGCGTTGAAATTATTCGCGAGCTCGGCAGCAAGAAATGCCGTGCAAGCTTCATTCTCATGAGCGGCCTGGATCAACGCACGTTAACCTCTGTACAGTCCCTGGGCAGAGAAGCCAATCTCGAAATCAACAATACTATGACCAAACCAATGTCGGTAGCTGACATTGAAGCCACTCTGTCTCTTTATCTGACTCCAAAAGAAGAAAATCATGTAATTCAAGCGGCGAAGCCCGAAGCCCCTGCTTTTGATTATGGGCTGAAAATTCTTTATGAGCCTGAGTTTCTGTTCAAAGCTATGGAGAATTCTGCCAAACATCGTCTACAAGTGTGCGCACAATGGCGGCGTGATGATGGCTCAATTCTCGCAGGACTACGTTTTTCTAATTGGGGAAAGGAGGCAGGAATCAGCAAGGGCCTGGCAGAAATGGTTCTTACCGAATCTTTGCAAACTCTTCATGATTGGACTACTCATAATTTTAGTCCCGAAATAGCTATTCATCTAGACGCCGATTTTTTGGCTGATTTGAGCACACCTGATGTACTTTCGGGCATGGTCGACAAATTCGATGTACCAAGAGAATTGCTTGCAATAGAAATTGATGAATCCTATGTGTCTAACAAAAAGGATTCTGTGAACGATGTGCTTACTCGACTTCGAATAAAAGGATTTCGACTTTCGGTTTTTATTCAAAATGAAGGTGAAGTCATTCTACCAATGCTAGACAGCTTACCTGTTGACCAAATTGTAGTGGATATGTCTTCCCTGGCGAATAAGCCTAATTTTTTGGAAGATATGGAAACTGAATTTCTTTACAGCTCGCTAACCTCTGTCGCTAAAAACAAAGGTATTACTGCCTGCGCTACAAATGTAAATACCAAAGATCAATTTGAATTTGTACAGCGTTGCAATTTTAACAGCGCACGAGGCACACAGATACTTTCACCTGGAACAGCTCCAACAATTTTACCGTTATACACTGACGGAAAATTTGCGTAAAAATTCACACCGAAAATCTGAAAAAAATTCCTACTGGTAAAATAACTATAATGAAACCTTCAGAAAATAAGCAAGCCGCTGCTGATTCCAGCAATATATGGATTACAGTTCTTGCGTATTCCCCTACCATTCTTTTATGTATTTTGGTTCTTGTAAATCTAAGCGGCTCAGGTTTGCAGGAGTCATCGTTGTTCGCTGTAGTTCTACCTATTACGGCATTTCTTTCTGCCTTCGTAGCATGGAAGCTAGCTGACACACTTAAAAACCAGCAAACAAAAGAAACTAGCCTGAGCAAAAATGTAGAGCTGCACAAATCTTTCTTCGAGCGAAGTCCTGCCATTATGTACGTGAAAGATTTGGACGGTAAGTACCAGCTTGCAAACAATAGTTTCCGTGCGTTTCTGGAATCTACAGGGGACAGTTTTTCTGAAGAAGACGAAGCACGAGCATTTCCTGAATCAATAGTCGAATCTATGTCGGAGCAGGACAAGCAGGTCATTAAATACAAACAAGCTATAGAGTTTCAAAGTAAATGGCCCGCCGCCAAAGGACAGAGCACTCAGTATTTCAATTTTCTTCGCTTCCCGCTTTTTGATGATAAGGGCGAAGTCGTTGCTATTGGTGGAATTGCGAGCAATAGAACTGATCAGGTAAACGCGCGAAAAGCACTGCGTGAAAGCGAAGAGCAATTTCGCACACTTATAGAGTCGGCCCCTGATGCTGTGCTAATAACCAACATTAACGGCAATGTGATTCTGGTGAACAAACGCGCAGAGTCCCTATTTTCAATTGGTCGGCAGGAGCTACTTGGAAAATCGCTGGATGATCTGTTACCTGGCTTCAATCTTCCACAGTACATAGCGTCTCATCCCACTGGCAACACAGACACACAAGCTGACGACCAGAATCTTGTTTCTCTGGTTGCCGTTGATAGCAACAACGTTACCAAGCCAGTTGAGGTAGCTTTCTCTGCAACCGACTCACGCGATGGAATATCAATTACCTGCCTGATTCGAGATATGAGTGAACGAGCACGTCTTGAAACTCAGTTGCGCCAAAGCCAAAAGATGGATGCTATTGGCAAACTTACTGGAGGCATGGCTCACGACTTTAACAATCTACTCGGCGTGATAATGGGTAATTTGGACCTGGCTGCTCGAAAGCTTGATAAAGACAGCCCTATTCGCAAACGATTGACTACTGCCAGAAAGGCATCTGAGCGAGGTGCCGAACTAACCACACGCATGTTGGCTGTTGCGCGTCGACAACCGCTGCAACCGAAACCCACTAGTATTAATTCCATCATACTTGAAATGGCCGATATGTTACCGCGCACATTGGGGCCGGATATCGAGATGAAATACGATATCAAGGAAGATATTCCTGACGTTCTGGTTGATCCATCTGGGCTGGAAAATGTATTTTTAAACTTGGCGATTAATGCTAGAGACGCAATGCCCAAAGGCGGTAACTTCTATATCACTACCGACGTTCTGGACCTGTCAGAAAAAAGCCCGTTGTCAGATCAGGACGACTTGCTTCCGGGGTCTTATGTGCAACTGGTATTCACCGACACGGGCGAAGGCATGAGCCCTGAAACGCTTAGTCGTGTTTTCGAGCCTTTTTTTACCACTAAAGAAAGAGGTAAAGGTACGGGGCTCGGACTGGCGATGATTTATGGTTTTGCCAAACAATCCGGCGGCAGCATTCAGATCTACAGCGAACCGGGAGTGGGCACCACCATCGAGATATTTTTACCAGTATCTAAAGAAAAAGCCGTATTGAGTGCACCGAAATCAGATAACGGCGATGATATTCCGATAAAGAGTTTTACCGAAAAAGTATTGATTGTAGATGACGAATACGAACTTCTGGAAGTTGCCGTAAGCTATCTGGAAGAGATGGGATTCGAAGTGCTGGCTGCAACCGATGGCAAACAGGCTGTACGCACCTTACAAAAAAATACAGACATTGAAGTATTGTTAACAGATATTGTGATGCCCGGTGGTATGAGCGGAGTAGAACTGGCAACGGAAGCGAGAAAAATTATACCTACATTGAAAGTTCAGTATATGTCTGGCTTCCCTTCTGGTGTTCATGCAGATAAGTCAGGTGTCGATCTGGACGCTCCACTTATTACCAAACCCTATTCTCGGGAAAAACTCTCAGACGCCTTAGAAGAATTACTGCTCAAAACCACCTGAGTACAAGCAAACAAACACAAGACAGGTGGTGAAAGCTAACCTTGCGGTTAGTTTTCGGCTTGAGCTGCTACTGATATTTTTTCGTATCGTGTCATCCATTGCCCACGCCATCCGGCTAGCTCCTCGGCTTTCATGGGTTTACCGATAAAATAGCCCTGCGCAAGATCACAGCCAGAGTTACCTAGAAAACTCCAGTCTGCTTCGTCTTCGACACCTTCAGCAACTGTTTTTATTCCCAGATTTTTTGCCAGTTGTAAACTGCCATCGAGTACGCCATGTAAACCTTCGTCGTTACAGGCAGAGTGCACGAAGCCTTTATCTATTTTGAGCTCGTTGAAAGGAATGTCGCGCAACTGCATAAGCGAAGATTGCCCAGTACCAAAATCATCTATTGACAGGTTTACACGACGCAGCCGCAACCTGGTCAGCATGTCCAGTACCAGCGAATAATCTTTTACTAATTTGGTTTCAGTTAGTTCGAGTATCAAATTTTGTGGATTCATTCCAGAACTCAATAGTTCGTTTTCAAGGTAGCGAATAAATTGCCTGGTATTTAAATTGTACATGGAGATATTCACCGCAACGCTAATATCCATGCCAGATTTCTTCCAGATTTGGCTATCCTTTAATGCATTACGTAGAACCTGCCGCGCAATGTCATCAATTAGGTCATTCTCTTCTGCCAGATCAATAAACTTATCGGGAAATACTTCACCGTCTTGCGGATGCTGCCACCGCACAAGGGCTTCTACGCCAACCAGCGCACCTGTATCTAACAACACCTTAGGCTGATATACATTAGACAATTCGCCGTTTTCAATGGCCTGTTTCAATTGCTCGGCGGTGTATGAGTGCTTTTTTGCGGGGTTAAGTAAATTCTCTTTGCTGGAGCAAAGATCATTCAAATACTTTTGTAGTTGTTCCTGTTGAACTGGTTTTCTCAACTGGCCTAACACCTGTAAATCACCAGACGATGCCAGGGCTTCGGCTAAATGGAGCACTTCTTCATTCTCATCGCTCACAAACAGCAAGGAACCAGAGAACTGATTTTTACTAAGCTGCTGGAGAAACTCCAGACCATTCATGTTGGGCATGTTGACGTCGAGAATTACAACGGTGGAATCTAGAAAGCGATCAGCCATATGATCGAGCGCTGTCTGCCCGTCATCGAAAGCGGTAACGCATTTGTAACCAACCATTGATAGCTGATGTGACAATAGTTTTAACTGAAATTGATTATCATCGACTATGATGATTTCCGTGCCTATTTGAGCTTGATTCATGTATATGCCTTATTGACTGTCAGGCTCAACGACGTCTGGGACAGAACGATTTATTTCTGTCAATGCTGCGCCAGTTTGAGACTAGTCGAAATTCTTAACTGCTAATTCAAATTCGAAACAGATCCCACAAGTTGAATCAACTCTACTGATTTACTGTCCGTCCATGGTCCCTTCTTTGCGATTATGCTGTTTGCTTCACAAATAATGACCATTCTAAAACCCGTCATATTAGTGGCAATATAAAGTAACCTCTAAGCAAATGGCTGTCTATAGCAAAAGTCCTACAAAACAACTCTGCATAAAAGCCGTGGACAGCAGACCCACCGCTACTACGACATAAAGGGAGAAAAACTTAAGTAATAATTTGAAGAGGTGTGAAGGTCAGATATTGACCTTATAAGAGGCCTTGCTGCACGCTAACGCCCGGCTGCAGTACGCCCTCGGGATAGAGCATCGGTAGTGCGCGCAGACAGGCCGCCGTCAAGACCGACAGTGACAAATTTAAAACCCTGTTCTATGCGTTGCTCAACACTGCGAGAACTGGCGGTGATGGCACAGGCGACATCATGTGCCAGGCAAGCGGCAAGTACTCTCTGAATAGCGGCTTCGACCTCATCCGCCCCAGAGCTTGCGTAGCCCATTGCTGCACTCAGGTCTGAGGGCCCAATAAAAATTACACCCACCCCAGGAACAGAAACTATGTCATCTATATTATCTACGCCTTGAGGTGTCTCGATTTGAATGATAGCCAGCAGCTCTCCCTGGGGGTCTAGTGGCCAGACATCAGCTCGGGCATGATAATCATCAACGCCCCAGTACCAGGCCGCATTGGAAGGGTTACGTCCTCGTAGGCCCGCTGGCTCAAAATCGATCGCTCCAGTTATTTGAGGATAGCGCGTAGCACGCACAACCATCTCGGCTTCTGCGGCGGTATTTACCGACGGGTACATCACCCCATACGCCCCAACATCCAGCACCTGCTTAGCCTGAGAAAGTACATTTTCACTGCCGGTTGCGGGAATACGCACAATGGGCACTACATTAGGTTGCAGGTTTCCTTTTTCGAGAATGGCACGTTTGTTTGTCATGCCTAATAGAAACTGCCGCAAACGCTCTACGTCAAACGGAGCATGCTCCATGTCAATAATGATGAAATCAAGGCCAGAGCGTGCCAGCGAGCGGGCATTATTAAGCGAGTAATCAAAAGACAGAAGGCCAAAAGCTACTTCATCATTTTCCAGCAACTCAATGGCTTTGTTAATTCGTTGCGCCTGCGCAAATAAAGTCGAAGTCTGCAGCAATAAAAATAGACAGACAAATGACCATGGCGCTGATTTTGTGAATTTACTCATCTTGTTACTCCGCTGAGACGTGCGAGTTTAATAAAGCCGGATAGTTCGCCATAGTATCGGGTATTGGCGGGATATTCGATAACCGGAACCCTTGTGTGGTTTTGGGCTATACCAACTCCTGTAGGCAGCTGCTATATTGGCCATTCTATTTATTGTTAATAGTACGTTGGGGCCATTTGCAATGTTACTGCGGCCCCTGAATTCCTGCTTAGGAGAAACCAGTATGAAGAATATTAAAAGCATTGCCACCTTGCTTGGCCTAATGCTTATTAGTGGTTTGATCAATGCCCAAAGCGCCATTGTGTTGTACAACGAGCGCGTTGTTGAAATTGAACAAACATTACCAGATGCGACTGATCTTTGGGTAAAACCTGAAGACCTGACTCGCGTGAATGACTTTGTTTTAAAACCTGAAGGCGCATGCCTTGATGAGCTATGTGTTCCGGTTTTACAGGACAGAGACAGCGCCATGTTCGTTACACGACAGGGCCAGGGCTGGTTCAATGTGACTGAACTGGCTGACAAGCTACAACAAGCACATGTTACCGATTACGCGGACGGAGTCTGGAGCTTTGGTGTACTACCTCTCGAGCGTCAATCTTTTTTCCGCGGTGCTGTGGCACCCGATTTTGCTCTGCCAGATCGTGATGGCAATATCGTTAGACTCTCAGATTTTAGAGGTAAAAAAGTATTACTTCTAACCTGGGCCTCGTGGTGAGGATGTCGTTTAGACGTGCCCGTGTGGCAGTCCATTTACGAAGAACTCAAGTCTGACAATTTCGAAATTATTTCTGTCGCGCAAGATACTGGCGGCGAAGCAGCGGCGGGTTCAATTTTTGACGACGCCAATGTTAGCTACACCTCTATCATCGATGTGAATCATCACATCAGTGCTCTGTACAACCTTGTCAACGTACCCTCCGGTATATGGATTGATGAAGAAGGCAAAATCGTGCGCCTGAACGAAGGCACCTACGCCAAGACTCACTTTAATGGCCAGTTTGGTACTGATGACTATGTGCCTATTGTTCGAGACTGGGTAGCAAAAGGAGCTGAGAGCGAATATGTTTGGGACCGTGAAAAAGTTCGGAGCAGCATTTTTCAGCGCACTCCCGACGCCGAACGCGCTCAACCCGCATTCAGGTTGGGTACCTATTACTTCACCGCCGACAATGACACCAAGGCGGAACAGTACTGGACCATGGCTCAAGAGTTAGATCCAACTAGCTGGAACTATCTGCGTCAGGATTTACAGTATGAAGAAGGTGGCTCGGCAGGTCCGCAGTGGCAAGCTCGACGTGAACAAATCGAGAGTGCCGGCGGGGTGTATTATGCTCCACTGGAAATTGACGCCGTTGATGCGGACAACTAAGCAGGGAAACGAATGATGAACATGCTTAAGAGATTTCTGCTATGTACTGTGCTCGCACTAGGGCTGGCCTCAAATAGTTTTGCGGCAGACGTACAGCTAGACTGTACCAACCTGGTGCTTGACTATGCGTATCACCGTGACCGACCCAACCCAGTAGAGCTTTCTCAATTGTTCACCGAGCATGGCTCACTTACTGTTGGCGCGGATACCTGGACCGGGCGTTCAGCAATTTTAGAACGACTGGAAAGCACGAGAAGCGGTCCGGTTTACCGTCACCTGATGAGTACTATTCGTATTTTCCCAGTGGATGATGATCACGCTACCGGAGTGAGCTATGTAACGGTTTACAATGCGCCACAAGGTCAACGATCAGTTGAGGGTTTTGCCGCCATTGGCGAGTATCACGATGATTTTGTTCTCACCGACGAAGGCTGGAAGATAGACAAACGAGTGTTTGTGCCAATATTTTTCTACGGCGACAAAGACTAAGTTTTTAAAGCTTAAAAAAAGCCCGCCTACATTTACCAATGCAGGCGGGCTTTTTTATTCTCGATTATCCTGTGGCTTATAAGCCGTTCCAGGGTGGTTCAATAAGTAACTCTGCACCCGAGCTAGCTTTGGGTACAAATTTCTGTGTGCGGCCGTACTGATTGTCGCCACCGTATAAATTACCCTCTGGATCAACCGTAAAGGTATGCACTTCGATATAGCCATCTGGCAACTCGAGAGGAACCAGCCAGGTGTATTTCAGATTTCCTTCGAAGTCGAAGTTAACGAACCGAAGAGGACCTAGGTCAGTAATCCAGAAATCATTTTCGTTAACAATGATATCCAACGGTAGGGTTAGGTCACCAATTGATCTTACAAATTCGAATTCGGTTTGACTGTCGGTTGTACGAAACAGGTTAACGCGACCACCCATTCTGTCGAGTACAAACACCAGCCCATCTGGGCCTACAGCAACTGCATGAATGGTATTGGTCTCGCCTGGTCCCGCGCCCTCACCACCAAACTCACCAAGGTAGTTCATGTCGTTGTCCATGATCATGATGCGGTTATTGTCCAAGCCATCGGCAATCAGAATTCGACCATCGGGAAGGAACGCAATATCCTGTGGTCGGCCAAAATGGGTTTCGTCATTGCCAGACACGCCTTTCTCTCCGTAAGTCGCCAGCAATTCACTGCCGTCGTTAGAAAATACGTAGATCTGATGAAAAGTCTCGTTTACCAGCCAGATACGGCTTTCTGAATCATAAGGGCTTATACGAATGCGATGTGGGCCCGGGCCATCTGAACCTTCGCAGAGATAGTCCCATTGATCCCAAAGCTCTAACAGCTCGCCATTGCCATTTACTGTGTACAGGCAGTTCTGCCAGGTACGACGAGTGGTATCGCGCAGTACGTTCAAACCCATATGCCCGGCAAAACCAAGAAAGTCATCAGGAATGGGGTACGGTAAAACTGTTTCGCCACGTTGAGCAATGATGATTCGGTCAGCAGATTCCGCCCAAATGCCAGAATTGCCCCCAAATGCAAAGCCTTCTACGGCAAACGGCTTATGCCAAAGTGAAACCACATCGTATGGGCTTTCGCCTATGGGCCCACGGGCATTGCCCTGTTGTGATAAAGCGGCTGTAGATGCCAGCGTGGCCAGAGCCAGGACTAGCAATTGATTTAGTTTACGCATGTTTGGGCGACCTCTGTGGTTATAACTGATGTTATGTTTATTGTTGTGACAAGTATCAGGCTCGCTATCATGACAAATAAACGACGGCTTGTTCAATAAACTTTGGAAAATTACAAATTGTTGCATTGTTCCACACCTTAACTAGTTGAATTTTCACGGAAAGTGAATCGACGGAAACTAGTCCAATTGACTTGGCGCAGCCGCGTGATAGTCTGTAAAAAAATAAAAAGCCCACTAGCGTCGGCCTTGGAGGGACTACTCTTGAAAAATTCACTCAAGTTGAAAACCGCTTTACTCTGTTTGCTGTTGAACTCGGGAATAAGTCAGGCAGCTGACCGCGTTGGAGATTTTTCTCTGATTGACCAGATTGGCAATTTCCACCAAATGAGCTGGTACAACGATAATCAATCTATTGCGTTGCTAGTTCAGGCCAATGGCAGCAAAGCCACTCTCGATGCCATACCTCGTTATATAGCCCTGCAAAAATCTTTTGCTTCTCAGGGCATTCAATTTTTCATGATAAATCCAATGGGCCGCCTTAACAGAGATGCCGTTAACGCTGAGATTAGCGCTCTGACTACAGATATTCCTGTGCTCATGGATGACACTCAATTAATCTCTGAGGCCTTAGACATAGATAAAAGTGGTGAGGTGTTTTTATTCAATGCCAAATCATTCAGAGTTGTTTTTCGTGGCCCTGTTGGAGACGAATTTGAATCAGCCATGGAGGCGATACTTAGCGATAGCAAAATAGCAATTTCTAAAGTAGCAATGCAAGGCTCGGATGTTCACTACAGTCGTGCGGTGGCTGTGTCTTACCAGAATGACATTGCTCCAGTAATAGCACAGAACTGTGCGACCTGTCACCGTGAAGGCGGAATCGCACCTTTTGCGCTTGATAGTTATGCCATGGTACAGGGCTGGTCGCCCATGATTCGTGAAGTACTGATGACCAAGCGTATGCCACCGGGCCAGGTAGACCCCCATGTTCACAAGTTTACTAACGGTAGAAACCTGAACATTAAAGATGCACAGAATATTGTGCGTTGGATTGAAGATGGCTCTAAACGAGACGGGACACACGATCTGCTTGCTGAATTAAGCTGGCCAGACACGAAATGGAATGTGGAAGGAGAACCTGATTTAATAGTAAAAATACCTGCTCAAGAAATACCCGCAACAGGCGTGCTGGAATACGTGCGCCTTCAAGTTCCAATTATTGGCATGCAAAAAGACCGATGGTTGCGCGCCAGTGAATTTATTCCCGGTGACCGTACGGTTGTGCATCACGCCACCGGAGGCATTTCCAGTGCCGGCGAAACAACGGCACGCCGCGACCCGGACGTCGCCGTATTGAATCGCTATGTGCCTGGCGCCGAGCCTCGTATAGAGCCGCCCAATACTGGCGGCTTACTTAAAAAAGACAGCGTGATAAATGTAGTTCTTCACTACACTACAAGTGGCAAGGCCGCGATAGATGAAAGTGAATTTGGCCTGTGGTTTTACCCGGAAGATGTTGTACCCGAAGAACGCATGAAAGCAAGGTTGATAGGTAATTTTGCTAATGAGTGGAATGATATACCCCCTTACGCAAAAAACTTTGAAGTAAGTAATTCATTTATTCTTCCTGAAGATGTCGATGTTTATCAATACCATCCGCATATGCATTTTCGCGGAAAAGATTTACGCATGTTTGCTGATTACCCTGATGGCACTCATGAGGAACTGATTAACATCGCCAACTATTCCTATGCGTGGCAGCTGACTTATGACTTAGAAAAACCGATTCCCATGCCTAAAGGAACCAGAATTACGACTGTGGCGCACTTCGATAATTCATCGCAGAATCTTGCCAACCCCGATCCGTCCCGTGCTGTGCCGTGGGGAGAACAGAGTTGGGATGAAATGTTTTTTGGTGAAATTATCTGGAAAGCGCGTAATGACTGAACACACACGAAGTTAAATTTAATGGGCTAACAGCTCAACTTCCTATCAGGCGGAGCAGAATAAAATGAAAAAACTACTGCCACTACTCGTTACTAGCATTGTATTTATCAGCGTTGCGGACGCACAAAATTATCCAACTCCAATGACCGAATGGGGTGTGCCTGATCTTCAAGGTGTGTGGAAACACGCAACGGTGATGCCACTGGAGCGTCCTGAGGAACTGGGAGAGAAACACGCTTACACGGAAGAAGAAGCACTGGCACTAGAGAATGCAGTGCAGCAAAAATTCGCAGACAATAACGAACCTCTCGACCCTAACCGTCCTCCTCCAGTAGTTGCCGACTCCTTACCCCCCATAGGTAACTACGACTTGTTCTGGCGCGATGACGCAAAGTTTATTCCTACCATTAATGGAGAGTTTCGAACCTCCGCCATTATCGACCCGCCCAATGGCCGAATGCCCGAGCGCGTAGCGGGAATAACCGAAAGAATACAAGTGCGTCGTGGAGGCAGAACTGGACGCAGCAGCGATGGGCCAGAAGGCCGCGGCCTGGGTGAGCGCTGTCTGGTGGGTTTTGGCAACCTTGCTGGGCCAGTAATGAGCCCGGTGATTTACAACAGCCACCTACAGTTCACTCAGTCTCCAGGTTATGTAACCATTACTGCTGAAATGGTGCACGACACACGTATTATAAAAATCACCGACCAACGTAATCCCGCTGGAGAAGAACATCGAAAATGGATGGGTGATTCAATTGGTCGTTGGGAAGGAGATACGTTGATAGTCGAAACCAAATATTTTAACAATTGGCACACGCTACGCGGCATGCCGGTTGAAAATATGACATTGGTTGAAACATTTCGACGAGAAACCGGAAACAAATTGATCTATGGATTTACTGTAAACGACCCTACTCTGTTCACAACTGAGTTCTCGGGAGAGTACCCACTGTCAAGAATAGATGAGCCGTTATATGAATACGCATGTCATGAAGGCAACTACGGCATGATAGGAATATTGGCTGGAGCTAGAAAGCTTGAAGAACTTGCAAGTGGAAAGTAGGTTCTAAGCTACCAACTTCCATATTTTGATGAGTCGCTCTAAACCGAAATAATATTATTAGCTTTTGGACTTTTCTTGTTTGCTATAGTCCAACGCCATCTTTGTCCATAAGAATAACGCGACTGTACCCAGTCCCAGCAATATAACTGTAGGCAATACTCCTAGAAAAGAACGAGAAATAAAAATCAAACCGCAATAGACAATAATTTGAATAGCAACTAAAGGCCATACAATACAATCAGTGATGATTTTTAATGCCGGGTTATCTTTATTGATCATAGTTACCTCACTACCATTAAACCTGCTACGCCATTTCACAAATGACCCGTGAATTACAATAGTACACCTTGATACAAGACCACATCCCTAATGGCTTTTTCTTTTAGATGAATAGAGGCTTTTCGTTCTTCGTCTATCGCGAAATTATCAAAATCTTTCTGTGAAGGAAAAGAAACAATATGAACTTCGTAGGGCAGTTCAGCAATACCTTCAATTAGCGAATCTTTCCCTGGCCGGATACGCAGCACCAGCTCACCATTGTGCTTTCGTATAATTGGGATCGCTATGGATTCAAATTCATCCAGAGCGCCTTCCTGGCCTTCAATAATATAGATCAGCTGAGTTAGGTAGATCATTTATCTTTCCTGATGTCACTACAATAGTTGGTTACATGGCATTCGATATATTGATTCTCTAAAGTATTTTTCCGAACGAAAGGGACATTCGCCTATCGGCAACAATAACTTACTATGTGTTGTACGTATAAAAGCACCATGTGCTCTTGTTTGTATTCATTGAATCATAAAGCGCTTGTGCTCGTTCATTATCTGGAGCAGTTACCCATTGAAGCCTTGCCGCGCCATTTAAAGAAGCAAACTTATGACAATGCTCAATTAGTTTTCTACCGATACCCGTACCACGTAAATTTGAATCTGTGTACAAATCATTGAGTATTGCGACCTTGGCGGCAATGGTAGAGGTGAATGTAAAATACACAGTCGCAAAACCGACTACTATACCGTCACTTCGATAAACAAACTGACAGCCTACTGGATTTGATTCTCCAAACTGAGAGAAAAACTCTTTATTCGCGGAATCAGATATTTCAGCTACTTTATAGAATTCCTGATACGCCCTTATCAATGGAAGCACTTCATCTAAATTGTGTGCTGATACTGCTTCAATCACGTTTAGCTCCTATTAGTTTCTTAGCGCCGCCCTATACCACGTGCATCGTAACTGTGTATTCGGCACCAAAGTTGCTTGTTTCATGTGCTTTCTAGACAAATTCCTAATTTCCCTATTCATCGGCATCCATCCAGGAACCGCCACTTACTAAAATTAATTTACTATTTGTAGTGTTCTTCCTTATATCAAAAAGAAATTCGGCTTCTGGATCATCGATAAATGCTCTAGCATGTTCTTTCGATGGAAATTCAAGCACCACTATCGTTTCCGGCTTCCAATTTCCTTCCAATATTTCTGGCACCATACCTTCAACAATATATTTTCCTCCATGCTTTTCAATATGTGCAGGTATTCTCTGGACATACTCCATAAACCCTTGTGTATCACTAATTGAAAAATCCAGTATTAAGTAACCCTTTTTCATTTTACCATTCCATGAATACTTGAGAAGCGCCAAGAAAAATCAAAGAGGTCAGAGAATTTTGATTTAGTTATTGGTCAATAAAATAACCGTTAATACAGCTGCCAACGCTAAAAAAAGAACTCGGATAGACATATTCGAATACACTTCAGCTACTTCAAAACATATAGCAATCCAAAATAATATGCTAACGAGCCTGAAGACTAGACTTATAGTTTTCCAAACTGCACTATTGAAAGGATTTCGATCTATTGTTTTCTCCTAAACTCTCGGCTATACGTACACATAACGCCCTGAATAATAGGAGCGCGTAGCGCTTCTTTTTTATTTGATAGTTGGCTGTCACATTCACAGAATCCACGCTCTAATGTGTACTAGCCAAGCTTCTAATGGTCTATAAAACGCTCCGTGCTTAAGGCCAGTTGTAATGTAATGTTCATCGAAGGTCTTCAACTTACTTC
>NVVJ01000118.1 GCA_002402175.1 SAR86 cluster bacterium | reverse complement strand
TGGCATTTTGAATTTCATCAGAGTTTAATCTTAGTTCTACAGCTACCCAAATTAATGACGCCACGACGCTGATAGCTGCGACAACTTCGGCAATTTGTGCAATTTCGTTTAGTGAATATCTCTTCATCTATTTTCTTATAGTACTATATGCTGATCGGAAAATGGGTAACCCGAGAGTTTCGAGAAACATAACGCTTTTAATAAAGAGTTCGCGCAGCGAATCTCCTTGATTTTATTGTTATCTGTCAATTCCACTGGAGCTTCAAGTCTCGATGAGTTTGTGCACAATCTCTTAAGTACAAATTTATCAGGCTTTGGTAAGGAATTCCCTTTGCTTCGGCTAGCTCTTTAAAATATTCGATAGTGTCCTCATCAAGCCGAATAGTAATTTGCTTTTTGAGCCTTCTCGCATATGGATTCGTTACTGAACTTGAAAAATCGTAACTTTTACGCATTTCTGAAACCCTCATAAATTCTTCGCTCTTGTTTCTGCGCTTTCCTGGCAGAAATTATACGAATAGCGTCTTCTGAGCGAACACAATGGCAAACGACTAAGAGACGAAAGCCAATACTTGTTCCGAGAAGAATGAATCTTTCCTCATCGGCTGAGTGATCTGGGTCGGGGATGAGGCGGGCGAATTCGTCTGTGAAAGCTGTTTGAGCTTCAGAGAAAGATACTCCGTGCTTCGCAACATTCGATGCCTCTTTTTTGGGATCCCATTCAAACGATAGATGAGCCATAAATTACAGTGTAACTACAATATAATTATAGTCAAGGGTGTCTGTGAATGACGAGGTACAGATAACATTTGTATATGTAGTCCGCGCGGTATTTATCTCCGCTGGACACTAAAGTTTACCTGCCAACCCTTTCTTTTCAACCAATAAGTTTAATAACTCAGTTTCGGGTCAAATTGGATATCGCGGGTCACGTGTATCCAAAATATGGGGACCCTCTCTGTACCCAATAGCGAGTTTTCCTATATGTATATCTTGTTTATTGCTATCTCCCTGAAAGATATCATCTTTTCACGAATAATCTGCTGAAAAAGCGAGCCAATTGACTAGTTTTCGCCATAATTAGGCAAGCCCACTCCATATTGACTACCTTATATATCTTTACTGGTAATGAACATCCGGTAACGGTGCCTCTTTCTCAGATAAGTGCTTATCTTACTTATTAGGCTATGCAGCAAAGAGTCAGTGTCAATACACAAAAAACGGCCTTAAATGCCATTGCCTATCTGTTTGAGAAGCATTTGAATTCAAAGATGGGGGACCTGGGTTTCAGGCTTGCAACTAAGCAGCGAACATTACCCACTGTTCTTGGAGTTGAAGAAGTTCGGTCGGTGTTAAGGCAATTAAATGGTCGAAATAAGCTAATCCTTCAATTGCTGTATGGTAGCGGGCTGAGAGTAGGTGAGTGCCTTCGTCTGCGAATTCAGCAAAAGGACAATCAAAACGGTGTCGGTAGTTCAATGGCACCTGGTTTAAGTCGCAAGTATCCCAATGCTTTTAAAAGCGAAGCATGGGCTTACATTTTTCCTGCCAGCAAGCTTTGCATTCATCCGCTAACGGGTGAAATTTGCAGGCATCATTTACATCCTACGGTAGTCAGAAAGTTCATCAGTGGAGCAGTCAAGTCAGCCCAGCTAAAACAAAAGCGTGTAACAGCGCATACTTTTAGGTATTCGTTTGCTACGCATATGCTATCAAATGGGGCGGATATACGAACTGTGCAAGAGTTGTTAGGGCATAACGATGTATCAACCACCCAAATATATACCCATGTTTTAGGCCGGCACTACGCGGGAACCAACAGCCCGCTTGATAGTTTATAAACATGAATCGGAAGTATCTTTAGATACTTTTTTGTGAATTAGTTAGACTAGATTCATGCCAACAAAGCCCACATTAGCCTCGTCTCTTAACTCCAGAGTAATTGCCCTTTCAGAAAGTCGTCAGCTAGATGTTCTGGCGGCATTGTGTGAGCGTCGTCAGGCGCAGGTGATGCGTGTGCCATTAATCTCTATTCTTGATACTCCCGATCAGGAGCCAATAATCACCTGGCTGAAAGCATTTATTGCAGTGCCTCCGGATTATTTGATTGTTCTTACTGGTGAGGGCCTGCGTCGGTTATTGGCGACGGCGGAGCGCAATCAACTTGATTCCTTGTTTATTGATGCGCTGGGCAAGGTTTGTAAAGTGTGTCGTGGGCCAAAACCTGCCCGTGTGTTGAAAGAGATGAATCTTAAGTCTGAATACTTTGGCGAGGAGCCTACGACAGCGGGGATTATAAGCACACTTAAAAATCTTGAGCTGAAAGAGCGCCGCGTGGCGGTGCAATTGTACGGCGACGATCCTAACGAGTTGCTAATGGATTATTTGCACAGTTGTGAGCTTCAATCTTGCTCTACGGTTGCGCCTTATATTTATGCATCAAACAGTGATGATGAGAAAGTGCAGGAATTGATTTTGGCTATGCATGCAGGGCAGGTTGATATTATTGCATTTACCAGTCAGCCTCAGGTGCGACGCATGTTTAAGGTAGCTAAGGAGGTAGGTTTGCAGTCGCAGCTTGTCTCTGGTTTTAGTCAGACAAAAATTGCAGCAGTAGGCCCTATAGTTAGAGACTTGTTAACCAGCCTTGGGTGTAGAGTTGATGCTATGCCCACTTCGTCCTATTTTATGAAACCTCTTGTTCGCGCCATGGAAGAGCTGTACTCACAAAACTAGAGCGATGCTTAGCTTACTTCTCGCGGCAATGTAACAGTGGGGTCCAGATTGCCTTTGCCAGGAACAAAGTTTGCTTCAATACGAATGCCATCGGGGTCCTCAAATAACACTGAATAATAACCTCGCGCCCATGAACCTTCTTCTGGGCGGTGAATAATAACGGCATCTATCTTTTGTAAGAACTTATGCAACTCGTCAATATCTTGCTTGCAGCGTGCTCGAAAACAATAGTGATGTAATCCTATTCGGTTCTGTTCGAATGTCTGGTTCTGAAATTCGGCAGAGGCTTCCTTTACTACTATGCCAGTACGGCTGCCCACTCCATAGATTACTTCATCTGTATCGTAGATTAATTTCATTTCCAAAAATTCAAATAACTGTCGGTAAAATGAGTTGCATTTTTTGAAGTTCGAAACAGTAATTCCAATATGAGCGATTCCGTTCATCTGCACGCTAGTGTCTCCATGTTTTATTGGGCAAAAAATAATCGCGTAAAAATCAATTTGGCGAATCAAATCAACATGCTAATATCTTGTAACGAATCAGGGGATAGATGCAAGGGTGATTAACAACCCGTCGGAGTGCTGAAATGGCTAAATCGCGTAAATCAACCAAATTGCCACAGTTGTTTCTGATCGGCATAGCCCTTGGCGCTGTACTTATGCTTGTGTTTCAGCTGATATCGACTGATTCAGCTTCATCTAATGCCGTTCCTAAATTTTCCGACCCGAGGTTTGTCGAAGCGGCTTCTGAATCTAGTATCGATACCCTACAAGCGCTTCTCGACGAGGGAATTGATGTTAACTCAGCGTATGGCGATGGTACGCGAGCGCTGCATTGGGCGGTGCACTGGGATGATCAGGCTATGGCAGAGTTGCTAATTGATGCCGGTGCTAACGTAAATGCTCGCAATGAGCTAGGTGTTGTGCCGCTTTGGCTTGCAGCTGAAAATGGCAGTACCTCCATGACACGGCAATTGCTGAATGCAGATGCGAATGCAAACTTGAGCCTGCCTTCTGGTGAAACAATACTGATGATGGCCTCACGAACGGGGAATCCGGCGGTTATAAATCTATTGCTGCAACACGGTGCTAGTGTCAACGCTACTGAAAGCTCTCAACATCAAACAGCCTTAATGTGGGCTGTTGTTCAACAACATCCGCAAGCTGTTGAGGCTCTTGTCACGAAAGGCGCCGATATTGATTTGCGCACAGACACCTGGATAGAGACCGCACAGCCAGCAGGCGCCAGGCCCGCTATTCGAGATGCCGTATACGAAATCGTACAAGGTGGATACACCGCATTTTTGTTTGCCGCCCAGCAAGGCAATGTGGAAATCGCCAGCTTATTACTTGCTACTGGAGCGGATGTAAATGAGAAAGCGCCAGACGGCACAAGCGCGCTAGTTATTGCTGCCCACAGCGGCAATAGCGAACTTGCACAGTTTTTACTGGAGGAGGGCGCTGATCCAAATTTAATGGGGGCAGGGTATTCCGCATTGCATATAACTATTCCGCACAAAGACCTGGCGTTGGTAGAGTCTTTGTTAGCTCATGGAGCTAACGTAAACGAAGTAGTTATTAGCCCAACACCGGCGCGGCGCTCCAGTCGTGATTTTGCCATTCGTGAGCAGATTGTTGGCACTACCCCATTCTGGATTGCCGCCCAATATCGCCAGACAGAAATATTGCAGGCTCTGATTGCAGCCGGTGCCGACCGCAGTTTCACCACCGACAGCCAGGACACTAGCCTAATGCTGGCCATTGATGGCCGGGCGGCATTTTTTCAGGAGGAGACCAGAGGCATAACTGATGCCGGTGCGGCTGAGCGAGATGCCCTTAAGCTAATTGAATATTCTTTGTCGATTGGTGTGGATGTTAATGCCGCTAACAGCAACGGAGACACTGGTTTGCATAAGGCCTCGTCACGGGGTTACGACAACATTGTAAAATATCTGGTGGCGAACGGAGCCGATCTTAATACCGCTAACAATCGCGGAATGACGGCACTGGATTATGCAACGCGGCTAAGGGGGCGGGGTATTGGCCGCAGTAGAAGCAGCAACGTCTCAACAGAAAAGCTACTTCGAGACCTCGGCGCGGTTGAGTAAAAAGCAGAATAAAAACTAAACTCTAACCGTATCAATATCCAGAGCTTCTACACTATTGCCTAATGTTTCCACAGGCACGCCCAGCTTATCCATCACAGTTACCATCAAATTCGATAGTGGTTCGTCGTTGTGATACTGCACATGATGACCGCCTTTGATGCCGGTGTTTTTTCCGCCTACCAGAAGTACCGGCAAGTTCGCATGATTGTGAACGTGGCTGTCTGAAATTCCACCGCCATAAAGTAAGAGAGTGTTATCCAGCAAACTACCATCGGCGTCTGCGGTGGCATCCAGTCGTTCAAGGTAATAGCTAAATAGCTGCATATGAAACGTGTTGATTTTCGACATCTGCTCAATCTTAACCGGGTCATAGGCGTGATGAGACAGAGGATGATGAGCTTCGGCCACGCCAATTTCAGAATAGGTCAGGCTGCTTTGT
>NVVJ01000037.1 GCA_002402175.1 SAR86 cluster bacterium | reverse complement strand
GAGGGGCTTAGAACCGCTAAAACCACCTTACCTTTCAAGGTGTTAGGTGACTTTTTAGCCTCTGCTAATGAAATGGTGCCCCGGAGAGGATTCGAACCTCTGACCTGCCCCTTAGGAGGGGGCCGCGCTATCCAGCTGTGCCACCGGGGCTTTTTGGCGGCGAGAGTATAGCATGAGAGACGTCAAACGCAGCCAGACTGGGCTCGGGGGCTGTTTTCACTTAATTAACGTATGTGCTCCGAATGGTAAGAAGTCTGGTATTGGGCAGGTTGATGGCGACCGGCAGGCATAACTAATCTAGCTGCACATAAAATAGGCGGCATACAAGTTATGAATAAATTTATTTGTAGGGGCTAGCTAGGGGCTAGCTAGGGGCTAGCTAGGGGCTAGCTAGGGGCTACGAACTAATTCTTGCAGGCGCATAGCCTGGATTAGCTTCTGCTAGATATTTCTCAGCTTTGCGATGAAATGTAGTCTTATTCAGGGCTACCAGCTTGGCTGCTTCGCTTTTGTTGTTGCCGGTTCCACGTAGGGCTTCCAGAATCAACATTTTCTCGACTTGATTCGACCAGTTGTTAAGGTCAATGTCTTTACTGCTGGCAGCCAACTTAAGCAGAATTGCCCATTTGATCTTGAGCCTTAGGAAATCGCCTCTTTCGTCTACCATTAGAACCCAGACTAGAAGTGTTGAAGCCAGAGGCATTGCTAGTGCAGTTGAGGAGTTGAAACCCAGTTGCCTTAGAGCAACGACGCCAAATGCGACGATGCAAAGTGGTGTAATTGCTATTAAGGTGACCCGACAACGATCTTTTACCTGGCGATTGCTAGCGAGGCTTCCTTTAATCAATGTGCCTAGTGCAATAAAGACTGCCGTCAACACATAGATAGAAAATAATGAGTACCAGGTACCTTCCACGGCAATGATGGTATATCCAACTTGCTCATAGCCACTAACGATAAGACCCTGGCTATGTAAAGCAACCAGCACCAGTCCAAAAGCGGCGTATGTCATTGATATTAGCTTGCCATGAGCAGATTCGCTGACTTTCATAATCAGAGATATAGCCGCTGCTGCGACTGCAAACAGGGATACGAATACTCCACCCACCATATACGCTGAGAATGTAGGGTCATTAGCCCAGGATAGATAACTGAGGAACTCGAAAGAATTTTGGCAGATAAGCGCCAGAACAAGTATGTTCAATGCTGACGTTAACTGAGAGCTCGTAACTACTTGATACAAGATGATTATTTTGAAAATTGCGGCAGTAAGCGCAATAAATCCAAATACGTAAAACATCTCCATAGGACACCCATTTCGGCTCAGTAAGTAGTCAAGCCACAAATATAACGGGTAAAGCCCATAATTGCAAATGAGCGGACCTACTGTCTTCCTAAAGTGTGATCCCGATCTGACTTGCAACAATTCCACTGCCGGTAGACACAATAAACATTTTCTCTTTTCCCTTCAGTTTGCCTGCCTTTTCGAGCAGATCCCAGGAAACAGCAATACTGGCACTAGTTAGGTTACCCATCTCTCTATAGGTTCGGATGGATTTATCGTCAGAAAGCCTGAACATTGACTTCAAATAGATATCAAAAGGCCTTTTCCCTACCTGGTGAGCCAACATAAAGTCGATGTCGTTCCGCTCCCAGCCCAAGTCGTCCAGGGTTTTAGGCAGCATACGGCCAACCAGCTTGATTGTGCGGCTACAAATCAGGCCCATTTTCATGGCGAACGAAGAGCTCTCCCAATCTACGTAGCAAAGCTGTCTTTGCGTGGAGTCGCACTGCGTATTAATTGTTTCAATACCCTTGCCGTCTTCACTTACCGTTACAATGAATGCTCCACCTGCATCACCAACACTAAACGCACCCATTGTGTCACTGATATCCTTGGCTGTTAGAGTATCATTATTAAACTGATCTGTTATGTAACTGGTTCCTTTGCTTGCTCGCTCGCCAGTGCATACCAGCGCAGAGCGGATTTGACCATTTTGAATAAGCGCATTAGCCGTAATCAGACCCGAAGTTAAGCCATGGCATGCATCTGCCTGATCCCAGCAAAACCGGGCATTGATATCCAGTTCATCCGCTACCTTGTGTGCAGTTGATGGCTCTGTGAAATCTCTGGACATGCCGCAGTAAAACACCGCGTCTATTTCGGTGTTTTTTACTTCGGACTTGGCGAATGCTGCCTTAGCAGCCTCGATTGCTATTTCACCAGGGCGAAGACCCGTTGTGCACTGCCTTACTGACGCAATTCCTAAATTCGACTCGATGAGATCAAAAGGCTTATCAAACCGATCAAAATGGGCATTTTGTAATAATTCACGCGTACTCACCTCTTTATCACCAATATACGAGCCTACAGCTGTAATTTTGGATTTGATCATTTCACCTTCCTTTTAATACTCTCGCAAACAGGGCTTTCCGATTACTATACAGATTAGTATACCATGATTCCGACGGGTTTTTACTTTTGATTACGCTTGAATAGTCGGTATTTTATAGAATATGTTTATGTAAAAGAATAAAAAGTATGCCTCGAATAACATAACCGCCAAAAGCAAAACCCCATAGTTGGCATAGCTCAATTTCGGCTAGAATAGATCTGAAGAATTATCACAGTGGTACATGCAAAGGACAGTGAAAGATAATGAGCCTCAATATCGTTTGGACCAGCTGCAAGTTCGATGAATTACAATTATCACAGCTTTACGAAATCATGCAGTTACGATCGGCTGTATTCGTTGTTGAACAGAACTGCGTTTACCAGGACATCGATGATAGTGACCAGCAGGCTTATCATATATGCGGATATTCCGAGCAGAAATTAGTCTGCTACAGCCGCCTTTTACCTCCGGGCTTCAAATACCCAGGCAGCTCTATTGGGCGGGTAATCACGCACCAAAACTATCGTGGTGACGGCCTGGGCAAGACGCTGATGCAGAAATCAATTTCTTGCTGCTATAAAAGCTGGCCTGATCACAATGTAGTTATCTCTGCCCAGCAGCATTTAGAAAAATTCTACAACTCTCTTGGGTTTTGCAAGCAATCTGAGCCATATATGGAAGACGGCATTCCACACATAGAAATGATGTTAAATAGTGAAAAGGCAGGTGCCAACTAAATTGCCCTTATTTAATTGCCATGCAACGTCTTCTAATCGTTCAGCAGAGCCTTAATCTCATCGTATTGCTTAAGCGTCGTGCTATTGCGCTCTGGTCGAATCAGACTCAGAGAAACGATCGCAATGGAAGCTAACAGAAAGCCCGGCACTATTTCGTAAAGGTCGAATAGTCCGCCACTAATATTTGACCAGATCACAACAGTCGCGGCGCCAACCAACATTCCAACAATTGCAGACAAGGCTGTCATCTTGCGCCAAAAAAGTGAAAAAATTATAACCGGGCCGAACGCGGCACCAAAGCCAGCCCAGGCATAACTCACCAGGTCGAGCACCCTGCTCTCACGATCACTCGCAACTAGCAGCGCTAATAATGCGATAGCGATAACCGCCGCTCGACTAACAGCCAACAGTTCTTTTTCGCTTGCTTGCGGCCGCAGAAATACCCGGTATAAATCTTCACTAATAACAGAAGAAGAAACCAGCAACTGTGAATCAATCGTGGACATAATCGCAGATAAAATAGCTGCTGTGATTATTCCTGCCACCCAGGGATTGAATAACTGTTGGCTCAAGGCAATAAAGACTGTTTCTGGATTTTGCAACGGCTTATCCGAGAAAAAAACAATCCCAGCCAACCCTGTTGCTACCGAACCGATCAGTACAATAATCATCCACACCATGGCAATACGCCTTGCATGGACAAGCTTTGATGTATCTTCAATAGCCATAAAACGGGCTAATATATGAGGCTGCCCTACATAGCCAAGCCCCCAGGCCAACAATGAGATCAAACCTAGCAAGCTCATATTGCTAAATAATTTTGTGCTTTCGGGGTTTACAAGTTGCATTTCCTGCCACACGGCTTCAGCCCCGCCGGCACCATTGATCACCGAAAGTGGCGCGATTAAAAGCGCTAGCAGCATCAATATTGCTTGAAAAGCATCGGTCCAGACAACCGCAAGAAAACCACCAATAAAAGTGTAGGCTACAATTATTGACGCCCCTGCAATTAGTGCTGTCGAATAATCAAGGCCAAAACTATTTTCGAACAGAATAGCGCCTCCAACCAATCCAGAGGCTGTATAGAATGTAAAAAATAAAAGTATGACCATCGCCGACATAAGACGCAGTACATGGCTTTTGTCATTGAAACGATTTTCAAAATAATCCGGCAGTGTCAGTGAATTATTTGCATGCTCACTAAACACTCGCAGCGGCTTCGATACAAACAACCAATTACAATAAGCACCAAGAACAAGTCCGACGCCTATCCACACCTCGCTTATACCAGATAAATATATAGCGCCAGGTAGCCCTAATAATAGCCAGCCACTCATATCCGACGCCCCGACACTGAGAGCGGTAACCGTTGAGCCTAGTTTCCTGCCACCCAATATGTAGTCATCCAGGCTATTGGTGCGGCGATACGCTTTGATACCAAGAAATAAAATCAGCAGCAAATAGGCGACAAATGTCACCAGTAAAGGAGTATTAAAGGTCATTCACTCGGCCCTAGATTAATTGTTTCTAACAGGAAGCTATTTAACTCCAACAATGCTCCCAAAGACATAATAAATGTGAATAATTGGTAGCTATTTCATTACTTACTCATGCTTATAGGAAAGTAATTGCTTTATTAAATTGAATTTTTCATAAATAAAGTAATCACTTTACTTAATTGGCCGATTAAAAGAACTAATCTACAGGAAAATCGATGGAATTCTCAAAAAGCCAGCAAGCTATTATGCAACGCCTCAAGTCCAGAGGGCCGCAATCGGTGAAGATACTCTCCTCCCAGCTGAATATGACTACGATGGGCGCACGCCAACACCTGACAGATCTAAAGCACAAAGGCTATGTTCTGCAGACTCAACAGGAGAAACAGACAAGGGGTCGTCCAGTGCACCTTTGGAAGCTTAGCTCTAAAGGTCATGGGTATTTTCCTGATAAACATTCCCAAATCACCCTCGAACTCATAGACGTAATTCGTTCAACGCTTGGAAATGAGAGTCTTGAAAATCTTATTACAGTCCGCGGCGAAAAAATTCAGACAAGTTACAAGGCCTCTCTTGAAACGGTCCAAAGTGATTTGAAAAGCCAAATCGAACATTTGGCCATGCTCAGAAGTGACGAGGGCTTCATGGCGGAGGTGCGATTATTGCCCGATGGCTGGCTGCTAATCGAAAACCATTGTCCTATTTGTCTGGCGGCAGAAAAGTGTCAGCAGTTCTGCCAGTCTGAGTTGAATATGTTTCAAGAGCTACTAAGTGGAAAAGCGCTCGTTTCGCGCGTAGATCACTTGCTGGATGGCGATAGACGCTGTGCTTACAAAATCACCCAAACATGAACATTCCTATACATTTCATCAATATAAATTGGATTTCTGCTATAGTGAGCAAACCTACAAGCAGTCAAGTTCGTAATTATCCAGCTGACTAACGAGCAATATAGACCGTTAGGAATTTTAGCAAATAACCATGGCAGGATATTCATCTCAAATGAAACAACACATTCGTAAAATTACTCTTTTTTCAGTTCTAATTCCTCTACTGATTTTAGGCATAAGCCCTAAAGTAATCGGTACTGGAATTCAGGACGCCACCATTGAAAGCCTCATAAATTTCATCCCCCCTGAGGCCGAAAGCCAACTAGAAATTCGCCAGAGTGTGTTTCATAACGGCTGGTTTTCCAGCCAGGCAGAGGTAGAAGTACTCTATACGCCTCCAGGCATGGACAGTATCTCTCTACAATTGGTATTCGACATCTCCCACGGTCCTTTGCTTATTACTCCTCGCGGACCAAAAGCAGGCTTGGCATACGCCAGCATTGTCCCCAGCATAAGCAGCGATGCTTTCAAGAACGCCATTGCAGAGCTGCCATTTGCACTTCCAACAATATCGCTGGATTTGTTAGCCAGCTTTGATCAATCCATAGAAATTGGGCTAGACATTGCCCCGCTTACCTATAGTGATCCTGACGGCGAAGTTAGTTTTAACGGACTTAGTGGAACGTTTATTGTTAATTCGGATTTGTCTGCTGAATTTAGCTTACTCATGGGCGGGCTTGCGGCAACAGAAAACGGTGAAAATACTGATATCAATATATCCGGCATGGAAATTCGAAGCACCACCGCGCAACTGAATAATATTCTTGCACCAAGCGAGGCTCAACTAATAATACCGTTAATTAGCAGTAATGCCCCCGTACCTTTTTCTGTTTCAGACATTACAACAACTTACGGCTTACTGGCTTCCGAGACCGATGAAATTGCTATTTTTCAAAACCTGAAAATCAATGAAATCTCTAGCACACTGCCGGTAAATTCGTTGCTATGGAATAGCGAAATCGAGGAAATCAACAGCGAATTATTCAAGTACTATTATCAGTTGGCTGCTGAACTACAGAACGAAATGAGCGCCAACCCCGAAGCGGTGACCGCCAGGATTAGTCAGCTCGGACAAGAATTGGCGCTTGCAGCCGTGCAAAACAAGTTGGTAGTTAATAACTTCGTGCAGACAAACGCTTACGATGGAGATCATGAGCTTGATTTGCAGATTCGCTGGAATGGACTGCCTGAGCTGAGAAATATCATGGGCGTGGACATTAAAGAAGCCCTTAACGCATTAACTGTAGATTTAGAGTTGTCTTTAAACCTCGAAGCGATAATGCGCAGCCCTATTGCAAACCTGGTTGACCCCTATGTACAACAAGGCTATATAGAAATTAACAATGGGCTAATACTAGTGAAAGGGAATCTCCTGAACGGTCTGCTCACCTTCAACGGCAATGAAATGCCACTTGATCAATTTTTCTAAAACAGCTTAATCACCACCAAAACCCACTTCCAAATAATTATAGAACAGCCCTGCTAATGCCTCAAAATTCCAAAACGAAACATCACACGCACTTCTCTAATAAGACGCCGCGCAAACTATATTCCTATCCCAAGTATTGGGCTGAATGCTTTGGCACTGCCCCCTACCTTCCAATGTCACGGGAAGAAATGGAAGAATTAGGCTGGGATAGCTGCGACATCATAATTGTGACAGCTGACGCCTATGTCGATCACCCAAGCTTTGGAATGGCGATAATAGGTCGCTTATTGGAAGCACAGGGATTTAGGGTAGGCATAATTTCGCAACCCGAATGGGACAATGCAGAACCCTTCAAACAGCTAGGAAAACCCAATCTATTCTTTGGGGTGACCGCGGGCAATATGGACTCTTTAATCAATAGATATACCGCTGATTTGCGCATGCGCAGTGATGATGCCTACACACCTAATGCCGAGGCCGGAAAACGCCCAGACCGCTCTGTCATTGTTTATAGTCAACGCTGTAGAGAGGCTTACTATGATACGCCGATTGTAATTGGGGGCATCGAAGCTAGCCTTCGCCGCATAGCGCAGTATGACTACTGGAGCGACGCCGTACGAAGATCAGTCCTAATTGATTCTAACGCCAACATACTCTTGTTTGGCAATGCTGAAAGGGCCTTACTTGAAGTTGCTCACCACCTTGCCGCAGGAAGACCAATGGGCGAGTTGGACTATCTACGAGGCACTGCAAGCCTGAGAAGTAAAATCTCTTCAACCTGGACAGAAATAGATTCAACACGCATAGATTGGCCTTCTAAAATCGACAACATCCCCAACCCTTACGACTTTCATGATAAGTCATTAAAAGATCAGGCAGACAATGATCAGCCTAGTCAGGCGAGCGATGACAGCCAGGCTATTAGAATAATTCCCCTGCCTCTACAGCGAAAAGAAAAATACGATGCGGACACTACTTACATAAGGCTTCCGTCGTTTAATAAAGTGACAAATGACCCTGCTCTTTATGCTCACGCGTCAAGAGTTCTACATCAAGAGTCAAATCCGTTTAATGCCAAGGTACTAGTACAAAAACACGGCACACAAGATGTCTGGGTGAATCCGCCACCCATACCATTAGACACAGACGAAATGGATTGGGTGTTTGACCTACCCTTTCAACGCCGACCTCATCCCAGCTATGAAGGCGCTAGAATCCCAGCCTACGATATGATCAAAACATCTGTAAATATTATGCGAGGCTGTTTTGGTGGATGTACATTTTGCTCAATAACGGAACATGAAGGACGGATTATTCAAAGCCGCTCTGAAGAATCTATATTGCGAGAAATTGAAAAAATTCGAGATCAGGTACCAGGTTTTACTGGCACGATTTCTGACCTTGGCGGCCCAACCGCCAATATGTATAAACTGAACTGCAAATCCCCCGCAATTCAAAAAACATGTAAACGCCTTTCATGCGTCTACCCTTCAATATGCAAACACTTAGATACAGACCATAGCCCTACAACTCAACTTTATCGAAAAGCCAGAGCCATTCCAGGCGTTAAACGTGTTGCTATAGCTTCCGGCCTTAGGTATGACCTTGCATTAAAAGACCCTGAGTATATTGAAGAATTAGTTACTCACCATGTAGGAGGCTATCTAAAAATAGCTCCAGAGCACAGTGAAGATAAAACCTTATCAAAGATGATGAAGCCAGGCATTTCGACTTACGATGAGTTCAAGCGTTTGTTTGATAAGTTTTCCAAAAAAGCCGGAAAAGAGCAGTACCTGATACCTTATTTTATCGCTGCTCATCCAGGAAGCGACGACGAAGACATGCTTAATCTTAGCCTTTGGCTGAAGAAGAACAATTTCAAACCTGACCAGGTTCAAACGTTCTATCCTTCACCCATGGCATTAGCAACTGCCATGTACTATTCAGAACGCAACCCTCTTGAAAAGGTTCGCTACAAAAGCGAGAAAATAAAAGTATGCAAAGATATTGAACAACGCCGTTTACAAAAAGCGTTTCTGCGCTATCACGATGAAAAAAACTGGCCCATGTTACGCAATGCTCTTGTAAAAATGGGCAGACAGGACCTAATCGGAAATGATGAGAAACATTTAATCCCATCGCAAACTCAACATAAAAAAGACAGAAAAAACCGGTACCGAAACTAAGTGCTTATATAAACGCCAATAATAAGTGCTAATAGCAGTTAATTTATGTATCGGCCAGACGCTGGCAAGTTCTTCAGGCTCGAACTTCCAAATTAATTTCTTCGAGTATTAGCCATCTGATTTCGGTTTCTGTAGTTCCGTCCGACTGATCTGGCGCTACCTGCTTACGAAGTATTAGTTTTTTCCGTGTATCATCGCGGTAAGTTGGCGATTGATAAGCAAGCCAAAAATGTACTTCAATCAAATCCGCGTCCTCACTAACGATAACAAAGTCTGTTAATTCCAGACTTATACGGCTAGCACCACCGATGACTCTTTGTCTGTTATCGTGCCATGCGTTCCTATTCCTGTGATAGCGCGGCTCAAAATCTGGATGATAACTAGAAAAATAATTATCCAATGCCTGTTCTTCCCATGCCGTTACCCAGTTACGTACCGTCTGCTCAACTGACATGGGCTGTTTAGTGCCCTGCTCAACTTCAGCAGCAACAAGGGGGATAACAGGTTCGATTTCTGCACTGCGCTGCGTTATCAGGGGCGAAGCCTCATTTGCAACCAATAGCTCTGCCGTTTGCGCTTCTTCTATGATCTCTTCAGATACCACCACCAACTCTGTTAGTGGCTCTTCTTCTTGCTGCAATTCATTCTCTAAATCATCTGAATTTTCAGCTAGCTCTTGCTCCTGTTGGATAGAATCCGCATTCGCCACAAGTATTAATTCAGGTTCGGCGACTGGTATTTCAATTATGTCTACGCTATTTGTCGGTTGTTCTGGCGAAACTTGCTCCGGCTCCTGCGCTATTACAATAACTGAATCTGCCGTTAATTCTTCAAACACGGGTTCTGCAATTTGCGCCGCTGTGATTCCTCTTTCTTCCGCTGTGACTAACGCCAAATTAGAATCAGAAACCATTACACGTACACCAGGCTCCCTCTCCTGCTTCTCGTACACGTTTTCTTCAATCTGATCACCTGTAACACTTGCCTGTACGTTGTTTGACACTACAACGGCCGGGTCAACATTCACTGGCAACTCAGCATCAGTCTCAGCAAATGGAGATACTTCGTTACTATTACTGCTTTCTTGCTCATCTTCGTGTTGAGCAATATCAATAACTTCAGTGACTAGCGGCTCGTTTAATTGCTGATAAAGGAAGCCAAGCGAGGCGATCACCAACACTGCCGCTAATGGCCCCATAACCAGCCATTGATTGCTATCCCGATAGAGGTGAGTTGGCAATATCAAATCAACACCAGCGATTTTGATTAACTCGAGTAACTCTTTTTTCCTTACCGTCGTCAATACCGTTTGCATCTCTCGTGCTTCGACCAATAACTGACAAATAGAAGATGCGGGGCCCGGAAAACCTTTGCAGAATTTATAAAAACAGGTGATAGCCGCTGGCTCTAGTCGCAAGCCAGATAAAGAAAATTTTTCCAGATATGAAAGTAAAAACTGGTGGCTGGTGCTTGCATCCATCGGCTGCAAAACAAAATTATGAGAAACATGGTGAAGTAACGACTTAAACTGCTTTTTGCTAATCAGTTGTTTCTCAAGCGAGGGCTCGCCACATAGAACAATATTAATGATTCTCTTTCTGTTTATCTGAATCTCTGCCAGACGATAAACTTCCATTAATGTAACGTCTGTTAGTAAATGCGCATCATCAAAAATAACTATTATTGGTTTGTCTGTTTCCGTTACAAGCACGTCTTCTAATTGTCTGGCAAAATTAAAAGAGCCGGGCAGATCGAGCTCTCGCGCCAACATGGTTCGAAGCATTTCTGGGGATTCGATTGCATAGTCAAAATAGACTACCTTGTAGTCTTTATGCTGAAGAAACTGCGTTAGCTTTTCACAGACTCCGCTTTTTCCCGTGCCTGGTCGCCCGATTAGCTTAACGAATGCTTCTGGCGCACAAAGCGCCGCATGCAAACCCTGCAATGCTTGCAAATATGGCCCATCACTGAAATAAAATGTTTTCGATTGCAATACTTGGTAGTCCACTAATTCAGAATATTCTGATTATTTCTTTTGCGAAGTTTGCTTAACACTTCCAATCTTATACTCAATGTTTGACAGTATTCCGCGGAGTATATTCATCTCCATTACGTCTATTCTTATTCGGCTAAATAATCTGCGCATACGCTGCATAAGCTGCCTTGGGTTATCCAGGTCGTGAAAATCAATGGCTATCATAACTCGCTCAAGGTGGCGGTAAAAATGCTCAACCTGCTCTCCATTAGCCTTTTCCTGATCCCAAAATTCGTCCTCCTGGGGTACCGGCAAATTTTCAACTGCTAACGCTGCTTTATGGACTTCGTAGCAAATCACCATCACCGCTGATGCAAGATTAAGAGAGCTGTATCCGGGGTTAGTTGGAATTTGCACATGAAAGTGACATTGCTGCAATTCCTCATTATTGAGCCCGGCATCTTCACGCCCAAAAACCAACGCTACTTTGTTCTTACGCGCATCTGCTACCACTTTTTCAGCACACTGTTCGGGATTTAACATAGGCCAGGGAATTTTTCGAGATCGAGCACTGGCACCAATAACCAAACCGCAGTCAGCCACAGCTTCCTGCAGGGTATCAACCACTGTCGCTTTTTCAAGAATGTCTATTGCCGACACTGCTCGGCCAACAGCGACGCCACTAGGAAATTGTGCAGGCTGCACAAGAGTCAGCTTATTCAGTCCCATGTTTTTCATGGCACGTGCTGTTGCGCCAATATTACCTGGATGAGATGTGCTTACCAGAACGATGGTGACCTGGTTGAAGTCAAACATGAGTATATAGATTACCTGGCTGAAGAAGCGGAGCATTATAGCAGCATCGAATGCCTAAGCTGGGTCATCGGGGGACAATATCAACAACAATCTACGACATGTGTGACCTCAGCATGGTATTGGGTTCCTTTGTAAATCCTTTATTTGCTATCATAGCGCCGTAACTCGGAAACAAAGCGCCTACGACTCCGCAAATATTCGTATAATGCTGCAACCAGCCCGAGCCGTTCCCTCTCTTCGTCAGGAATTCAACAGATGCACCCCTTGGTAAATATTGCCTTGCAAGCGGCGCGTGATGCAGCCGAAGCGCTTGCTCACGCTAGTGATCGACTAGATCGCGTTAAAATTATTAATGACAATCCCGAATCCTTCCTAACCTCAATGGATTTGGAAGCTGAAAAGACCATTTTCTACCATATTGAGAAAGCCTACCCAGATCATACTTTCCAATCTCGCGCGTCAGGAATCAAAGAAGGTAGCAATACTGGTACTGTGTGGTTAATTGACCCTTTACTGGGAAACAGGAATTTTGCTACCGGCTACACACAGTTTGGTATTTCAATTGCCTGTCAGATCGAGGGTGTTGTTCAGCACGCTGTAATCAGTTGCCCTTTGTTAGGAGAAGAATATATAGCCAGTCGTGGCGGTGGCGCACGCATGAACACCCAGCGCCTTCGTGTTGGCAACAGAACTGAAATCAGGGGCAGCCTGATCGGATTAAATCCCGACAGGATAGACGCTGATATTAGTCTGGCTATGCAGAGCAAAATTATGCACGCTGGCGCAAACCCGCGTATATCTGGCTGTACTGCTCTGGACATAGTACAGGCCGCTTCTGACCGCCTACAGGGAGGTTGGGCTCCCGCTGAAGAAAGCATCACTCTTGCCGCGGCAACACTGATTCTCAAGGAAGCTGGAGGCTTGTTCGGCAGCGAAACAGGCAGCCCTGAACCTGGTGCTGGAACAGAGCTGATTTATGGCAACCCAAAGATTTTCAAGCAATTGGCACAGTTACGCCGGGGAATACCAGKCTAGGTTTTGCAACATTCTGTGTCAGCKGAAATTTAATTGGAAATATCCGGTATATTCAGTATGAGCTTGGAGAATCGGCCTAACCGCRCTTACTCCARGCAAGATATTAGTTTTTNAGCAAYCGMCAACCAGGTCAGYAGTAGTTAATGTCYAAAAACAAGAACAGTTATAAYCTGGTTGAAGGYTCTATWCAGCAATCCCTTATACGTATGAGCACGCCAATGGTTATCGGTATGCTCATGTTGTTTACCTTYAGCCTKGTAGACACCCTGTTCATAAGTTTTCTGGGAACTGAAGCRCTTACCGCTATCAGTTTCACATTCCCCGTTACCTTTACCATCATGAGCCTSGCTATTGGRCTAGGCATTGGCGCCTCCGCTGTAGTGGCTAAATATATCGGGCGTGCTGAGCAYGAAAAAGCCAAAGAAGCCTCAACCGTAATTAACTACATTTCATTTATTCTTGCAGCACTGGTGGTTTTTCTGTGCTGGTTCTTCATGGATGGCATTTTCAATCTGATGGGCGCTAGTGAGCAATTGATGGTGCCTATCAGGAAATACATGCTGGTCTGGTTCCCTGGCAGCGTATTAGTCGTGTGCATCATGACTGGCAACAGCCTGCTTCGCGCCTATGGCGACACCAAAACACCGAGCATTATAATGGCATCCGCAGGTCTAATTAATGCCATTCTAGATCCAATACTAATTTTTGGACTAGGCCCGGCCCCGGAGCTAGGTATTGAAGGCGCAGCCTGGGCCACTGTCATAGCCTGGAGTCTCGGTTATGGATACCTACTCTATCTACTAGTTATTAAAATGGAACTAGTCAGCCGCTCCCTGCCAAGCCGCGCAGTGATGAAATCATCAGGCTTAGAGATGCTGCAAATTGGCATTCCCGCCGCTGGCGCCAATATGATGACCCCTCTCGCCGCCGGTATCATGACGGCCATTGCCGCCAGCTTTGGTGACACCGCCGTTGCTGCGTTTGGTGTGGGAGCCAGGCTAGAACCAATTGCTACGCTAATCGTATTGGCCATGTCTTCATCTCTCCCACCTCTGGTTAGCCAAAATTTCGGAGCGGGACGAATGGATCGAGTGGAAGAAGCATTTCGATTATCGATTAAATTTATTTTAGGATGGCAGCTTCTGGTTTATATCGTGCTTGCATTGTGCGCCCCTTTAATCGCTGCTACTTTTTCCGACGACCCTGAGGTTATTTCCACTATCAAGTTATTCCTCTGGATTTTGCCTCTTGGTTACGGCATGCAAGGTGTCATTATCCTTACTAATTCATCGCTAAATGCTCTACATAAGCCGATGTCTGCTTTATATCTAAGCATAATGCGTTTCTTCCTCTTCTACGTACCTCTGGCTTATGTGGGCAGCCTGTACTTTGGCCTGGTAGGCTTTTTTGTCGGAGCACTATGTGGCAATCTGCTGATGGCTGCCATCTCTCTACGTACATTTAATCGCACTTTGTCAGGTCAGCAACAACTGGTCGAAGAGACCGCGTAACACTGCTTTGTTTAGTGGCTTTTTTCACGTTTGCTAGTCGATGACTGATTGCCCTGTGCTTTTTCTGCCTTCCCGTAATTACCGGTTCACTATACGGTGTTCTTTTCCGCCTTCGGCACGGGGGAGTGTTTCTCCTAAGCCGCCGAAATCCCATCCATGGGGGCTTGGGCTCGGCATCCCTGCCTCACACACTTCTACGAAACACTCCCCCGTACCGAATGCTTAATATTGTATGCGCTGGCAGGTAATCAATATATTCTTTGGTTTGTTTGTTCGATTTATGTTTTCAGTTGATGCTTCACTGATCTGCAGGGCGAGGATGCAGTGTTGCCGGAATAGACCGTAATGAGGCAGGGATGCCGAATCGAGCCCCCAGGGATGGGTTTACGGCGTGTCTATGGAGGCAATACTGCATCCGCGTCAGTCACGATACTCTCTGGTGATTGCAATACTTAGAGTTTCCTCTATTGCCAATTTTCCAACAATTCCTCTCTCTCAACATCACTCAACCCAGCAATTCTTTCAACCTCAGCATAAAACACCGCAAGGTCCTCATTAGACTGATGCAACAAGTCGGTAAAAAACGGCACCAAATCATTATAGGAACCCACAGTCGAAAGCTGCGCATTATTCAATGGCATAGAGAACCAGCCATCGTATCCCGCGTAGCCTTGCCACTCCTGCTTAAGTGATTGATACTCATCTCGCAGTTGATTCTGCAATAACGTTTTTTCGCTTCGCTTTGAAGTTTCTGTTATTTCTTTTTCATACAGAGCATCAAATTTATCTCTGTATTCAATAACCAGATTAATAAACTGTTGTTGACGACTTTGATTCAGTGCAGCGACATCAATGGTTTCTGCCTGACCATTGCTTAATAACCACCGACGTAGGCCTTCTCTTTCCACAGTGCTTGCAAAACTTTCATTGAAGGTGGTATCTCCCGCTACATAGGTCAGCTGGTGGGCAAGCTCATGAAATATAAGACCTGCCAACTGATAATCTTCCCTTGAAATTACCGTACTTAGTAGCGAATCTTCGAACCACCCAAGAGTTGAGTATGCATCCACACCACCGGTGTATACATCGAATCCATCTTCTTCCAGTTGCAGAGCATAACGAGTAGCAGCTGGTTCGGAAAAATACCCCCTATAGGACACACAGCCGGCAATGGGATAACACCAATTTACAGGGTCAGTGGAAAATTCGGGTGTGGCAAATACATTCCACACTACATGTTCACGCTCAACATCCACATAGGTAAGATAATTATCATCAACAGGCAGTAATAATTCTTGTGCGGAGAACTCGCGAATTTGTAGAACCTTATTGAACTTATCTCGCAATATCGGAGATAAATTTTCATCAGCCAACAGGCGCTGAATATCTTCGCGCCCAAACACGATGGCCAATTGACCTCTCGCCGCCTGAGTATAGTAACTGACTGTCTCACAAGAGATGAGAGCAATGGAAATCAATAACAAGATCGTGACTTTGATTGCGTTAGATCTATTTTTGAGAAACTCGAATGACATCAAGCCCCCTGCAAGGTAACTATCAGATTTCTCGAACCGGCCTGATTGCGATGCTCTCCCAGGTAAATTCCTTGCCAGGTACCAAGCATCAATCGACCTTCGCCTATAGGCAGTGTCAGCTCAGCTCCTAACAATCCCGACTTTATATGTGCCGGCATATCGTCTGGCCCTTCCATGGTGTGCTCATAATAGGGCGCGTTCTCGGGAGCAAGATGATTAAAATGAGTTTCCATATCGCGTCTTACTGAGCTATCTGCATTTTCATTGATGCTCAATGACGCCGAGGTGTGTTGCAGGAAAAAATGTGCAAGGCCAGTATCAATCGCGCTTAATTCCGGCAAGGCTTGCAGCACCTCATCAGTGATCAGATGAAATCCTCGTTTCTGCGGCTTGAGCTTGATTTGCCTTTGCAGCCACATACGCTAGAGAGGCACCAGCTCAATCTCGAACAAATTAGACCAGTGTTTTCCTGTGACAAATAAGCGCTTCTGTTCGGCATCCCAGGCGATGCCGTTAAGCACCGCCTCAGAGCTACCCAATTGGGTTTGCTCAGATAAACCACTTAAGTCGATGATGGAATTCACCAAACCGGTAACGGGATCAATTCGTAGAATAAAATTTGTTTGCCAGACATTAGCCCACACTTCCCCATTGATGTATTCAAGTTCGTTGAGTTGGCTAACTGGGTTACCATTAAAAGTAACTTCTATTTTACGCTCCGGAGCAAAAGTCTCTGGATTCATAAATTGTAAAGTCGCACTACCATCGCTTAAGATTAATGCTTCACCGTCCCAGGTAAGCCCCCAACCTTGAGTTGCATTGTAGTGAGTTTCTATCTGTTCAAAACTGTCTTTTTCGTAAACAAATACAATATGAGCCTGCCAGGTCAGCTGATATATTTTATCATTAACTATTTCGATTCCCTCGCCAAAGTATCGGCTAGACAAGCGTTTTGACATTAATACGTCAGCATCATTCAAATTAATCTTGCTAAGAAAAGACTGTCCTTTTTTTCCTGTTCCTTCGAATAAAAAACCGTCCTGATAAACCAGACCTTGTGTAAAGGAGTTTATGTCATGAGGATAAGTATTCACTACTTTGAAACCATAGCGCGGCGTCTGCTCTTGGGCGAACAAAGGCTGGGTTACTAGCAACATAAATATAAGTAGCTTCAGTTTTTTCACAATGTTACTCAAATAATCCTTACTGTTATAGAATGGAATACGGTTAAATAATTAACCATATTAACGGAGCCCTTTATGTCAGATATGACAGATGACTGCCTGTTTTGTAAAATTATCGCAGGGGAAATACCTTCTAACAAGGTATATTCTGATGATGATGTCTACGCCTTCTATGACATCAATCCTGCTGCTCCTCAGCATATATTGATAATTCCCAAAAAGCACTTAACGGATATCACTTCTGCCACCAATGAAGATCAGGCCTTGATAGGAAAATTACTGCTAAAAGCCAACGAAATAGCCCGTGAACAGGGGCTGGTGGAAAATGGGTTTCGTTATGTCATTAATACGGGTAAAGATGGCGGGCAGACTGTTTATCATCTACATTTGCATATATTAGGTGGAAGAGCGCTAAACTGGCCTCCTGGCTAAACGTATCAATCTCACGGCAGAAAGCGCGACTTTAAGTTTTCAGTTTTAGCAATTCGCTTTCCTGCGCATCGAATATTCCTTTCTCGGTAATAATTTTGCTTATCAACCTTGCCGGGGTCACATCGAAAGCAAAATTGCTAATGGCAATGTCTTTAACTGTCATACGCACAGTTAACAGTTCTCCATTTTCGGCTATGCCGCTAATGTGACTGACTTCTTCACTGCTTCGCTCTTCGATAGGAATTTCACTGACTCCATCAGACAAAGTAAAGTCGATACTAGAAACTGGCAACGCAACAAAGAACGGAATGCTATTGTCATGAGCCGCCAATGCTTTTAAATACGTGCCAATCTTGTTACAGACGTCTCCCGTGATTGTGGTTCGGTCGCTACCCACCACACAGCAATCAACTAGTCCTTGCTGCATCAAATGCCCCCCAGCATTATCAACAATAAGTGTATGACTCACTCCATGTTGAGCCAGCTCCCAACATGTCAGAGCTGCACCTTGATTCCTAGGGCGGGTTTCATCAACCCATACATGTACCGGTATTCCTTTTTCGGCAGCCTTATAGATTACCGAAAGCGCAGTGCCCCAATCTACAGTCGCCAATGCACCGGCATTGCAGTGCGTTAACACATTAAGTACTGCAGACTTGTCCGCTTTACTTTCCCAAATTTCATTCAGTAATGTGGCGCCGTGTTCACCAATCTTTTCACATATAGCCATATCTTCACGCTCCAACTCCCGTGCCGTAGCAAGTGCAACGCTGGATCGCCGTTCAATTGACACTTCTTCCAATGCTTTTTCGACTCGCTCTAAAGCCCAACGCAAATTAACCGCCGTAGGGCGAGTAGCTAGTAAGCGCTCTAACGCGGGACTTACTTTTTCCGGGTTTTCACTCAGTGCCAGATACATTCCATAGGCGGCTGCAACTCCAATCAGAGGCGCCCCGCGAACCTGCATGGCTTCAATGGCATGGCAGGTGTCTTCGAGGGTTTTTAGAATCAAGGTTTCAAATTTGTGCGGCAAGCAGGTTTGATCAATGATGTTAACGCTGTTCAACGCTTCATCAAACCAGATGCTTTGATATTGTTTTCCGTTAACATTCAAAATAGCGTGCCTGTTCCATCTGATAGTTGGTGAATTTATTCCAGCAAGCGCCAAGCAGATTATCGGTCTAGATCACCCGCTCATTACCGCCGTCTACTGCCAGTTGTGCTCCGGTGGTTTTGGATAATGAGTTACCAGCAAAAACACAAACTGCCTTGGCAACATCGGCGGCTTTTATTTCGGTTTTTAATACATTCGCCGTCTTGTATTGGTCAACACTGAGTTGATAGTGTTCTGCTCGCTTCGCTAACACTTCATCCGTCCAGATAGCGGTATCGTATACGGCGTTTGGGTGCAAAGCATTTACACGGATACCATTTTCGCCCAGCTCTAAAGCCGCTACACGTGCCATCTGTGTCAACCCAGCTTTTGCAACAGAGTAGGCGGCCGCTCCTGGCCCTGGGGCCGGCACATTTTTTGAGGCGATAATCACAATCGCCGGATCAAATCCGTTTTTGAGATACGGCAAGCTGGCTCGCATTAACTTCATATGGGAACTTAAATTCAATTCCAGAGATTTGTTCCAATTACTATCTTGTAACGACTCCAGCTTTTGGCTTTCAGGAAAATTACCTGCATTACTAACCAGCACATCGATGCCACCAAATTGAACTATTGCCTGTTGCAGAGCCAACTCCACTGCTGCAGAGTCTGTCACATCGCAATGCAATGAGAGTATTGCAGGACTGTCGAATGTCGCTTCAAAACCCGACGCTATGTCCAGCGCTATCACCACCGCACCTTTTTCCGCAAACTTCTCTACACATGCTCGACCTATGCCGGAAGCCGCACCGCTAATCAGTACTACTTTACCTTCAAATTCGGCGACTGCTTTCGCAGACTTCAGCTTTGCCTGCTCTAGCTCCCAATACTCAACATCAAACAACTCCTTCCGTGGCAGCGCCTGCCAACCTCCTAAAATTTCACCCAATTGAATTGCTTTTACCGTGTGCTGAGAAATGTCCTGCACAATCTGTAGCTTTTTCCTATTCGCGGCGAGATAAACCATGCCCTTGTTGCGCCACACACCATACCGCGGCATAGGATCCAGGCATTGGTGCGCATCTGAACTATGGTCGGTAAAATACTGCTGATAGTCTCTTTCAAATTGCTGCAATCCTGAAACTGGATCTTGTTCAAAAATTGCGGCAAACGCTTTGGTATGTATTGTGTGATCGGGAGTAAGCGGACCTCGGCTTGCAAGGTCGTGACAATTATCCAACTTCGAAAAACCAAAGGCTTGCGATGAGCTATCCAGTCTAAGTAATACCGGACCACCGTATAGGTCACCTGCCCTGGCTCTCAACTCACTTAGTTGCAAGCAGTCTTGTGCAGATGGCTGGTAAGTCTCACTATTGCATTGAAATTTATTTTCGAGAACTTGCTGATCCAGATACGCTTCAGCTTGGCTGACCATCTCGATCATGCTGTCATAACTGGCTTTGGCATCATTATCAAAGCTGAAAATGCCATGATGCAGCAGTATTATTCCTCGAACACTGGACCAGTCCAGATCACGAGTTGCTGCTGCCACCTGCTGAGCCAAAATGAACCCAGGCATAACATAGGGCAGTATTAATACTTGTTTGCCATATATCTCACGTAGAATTGCTTCACCATTTGCAGTATTGCTAATAGCGACAACAGCATCTGCATGGCTGTGATCGACATATTTATGAGGAATAAGTGCATGAAGAATCGCTTCTACCGAGGGAGTCGGGGCGGTTGGGTCGAGGAGTCCCAGCCTTAACTGGCGCATCATTTCGCTGTCGCTTAAATGATCCAGCTCGCCAAGTTTTGACAAATAATCCATCTTAACAGGCGGAAATCCGGCCGATTCAATAGTTCGCAAGTCCCAACCTGAGCCCTTTACGAATAAAACAGATTCTCTGTCGCCAAATACATTTTCAAGCTCTCCCTTTACTGATGTGTTACCACCGCCATGCAGTACTAAATCCGAGTCCATCCCGAGTAACTGAGAGCTATACACCCGCAGCCCTACATTTTCATCTGCCAAACATTGATCAGCTTCGCTTTCTATCCAGCGGTTTTTCATAGTAGAACACCTGGCTCAAATGGATGAGCCGTTCAATCGAGTAATTTAACAATCTCGGGAAACGAAAAACGCATCACCTTTCGATGATGCGTTTCATATAATACACACTGCAAACAGACAACTACGACAATTCAACAAGCCGTGTTGATACTAGCGTTAAGGCTCAACTATTGAGATATTTTGCATGCCCGCCTGTCGAGCGGCATCCATGATAAGTACCAGAGTTGAAACACTAGAGGATTTATCCGGCTGGATAATAACTGAAGCAGATGGGTTCTCGGCTTTCAACTGGTCAATATTAGAGCGAATCTGCGTAGCTATAATAGGACGCGGGTTGCCGTTTAAAATAATTTCGTTATTTGAGCCAATTTCAAACAGTATATTCTTCTTGTCGTCATCTGGTGGTGGCTGATCACTGTTGTTATTGTCGCTGCTGGCAGCGTTAATTGACGTTTCAGAAAGGAATGTGGCCGTTACTACAAAGAAGATAAGTAAGATAAACACCACGTCTAGCATGGGTGTAAGGTCAATATTGCTGTTGTCCGCCTTCTTTCTTCCAGAGATTTTCTTCATTTTTATGTCCTGCTGCGACTGAGCTCCGGTTTCAAATCCGGATGTTATTCTGAGATAGAACCCCAGAGTATATCAATCCTTGCTCAAGAATCAAAAGCCTTGTTGCACCTTACTATAAACCCGAAAAATGACGGGGTTTCAGGCGTGAAAAAGGGAGGCAATGCCTCCCTTTTTCTTACTGCCTAGCTCATATTAAATAGCTTCACTAACTATCAACTAATTGATATTCAAGAACTTCTTCTATATCAGCCTTAGAAGTTAACAGTTTCACTACTTCTTAAGTGACGCCACAGTGAACTTAATTAATTCCTTAAGCTGCTTGGGGTTCTTACCGTCTCTGGAATTAACCCGTATACCGTAGAGTGCATTCATTACTACTTCGGCGGCAAATTCCACGCTCACGCCTTTCTTCATTTTGCGGTTTTTGTGAGCTTCTTTCAGCCGGACAACCAAAGCTTTACGTATTGTAGACAGAGATCCGCGAACAACCTTTCTCATATCCTTGTCATAATTGATGCTTTCGCATACAGAGTTAACCAGCAAGCAACCCATAGTTCGGTGCTTGTTTGTAACATTCAGGACTGTCTCATCGAAATAGGCTTCGATAGCATCCCATGCATTAAGTTTGTCATTTTTTAAAGTAGTCGCAATTTGCTGCTCGGTGATCTTATTGTATTGATCAACACAAGATTTAAAGAATGTGTCTTTGTCACCAAAAGAATTGTAAAGCGTACCGCGATTAATACCTGTGCAATCAAGAAGCTTTTGTACTGAACTAGCTTCGAAGCCTTCTTTCCAGAATTGCTCCATTGCATTTGTCAAAACTTTGTTTTCATCGAATTCAACTGGGCGTGCCATATTTATCTACTCAATAGCTTGTTTATGTGAATACCAAAAAAAATCACTGCAATGCAGTGAATTTCCTACTCAGGATTTGAGAGCGCGCTATTGTAGTACAGTGAAATAGTTTTTACATCAATTGCGTAAAATAATTTTATTATTTTTTACCTTAACTCCGTTAATCTTGGCATATATCAATATATCGAACACTCACTCAGTAAAAATGTGACCTAAATCACAGCTTATTAACGCCCGGAACGAAAGCCTCGTTCATGACGGCTCATTTTAGAATGGATACTCATAAGTTGAATGGTAGGTCAAGTAAATAAAACAAAGAAAGTTAAAAAAGATGTACTACCCTAGAACGCCTCAAACAATGTAACAAGTAAACCGATAATCCCACCAAATACACAACCCCAAACTACTAGCCAGCCTAGATGCTTGCGAATCATCTGTTGAATGATGTTTTTCACCATTTTGGGAGTCATCTTATCAAGACGGTCGTCGAGCATTTCTTCCAACTTTGCCCGAATTGCATCGTCATCCAGCGCAGACCTGAGAGCTTCCTGGATTTGCTCCTGAAACCCATCGCCCACGAATTGCTCTTTGAAATATTCACGCATTTTATCTACGAAAGGAGACCTCAGTGGATCCAGTGCGCTGCGTCCACCCAACATACCCAGCATACCGCCCAGAGATGATGACATGATCACGTCCAGCAGAGTTTCAAACGCAGATTCCAGATCGAGCTTGTCGACAGCCTGTTTTAGTTGCTCGGCCATCTTTTCCGATGTATCTCCGGCCCCATGGAAAAACGTGTCAAGGTCTGCCTGATCGAAGAACTGCTCCATGATTAGTGTGCGGATACCTACTTTGAACTCTTCGAAACGAAGAGGAATCACACCAGAACCATAAATCCCCGGTATTCGCTCGAATAACATATGCACCGCTAGCCAGTTAGTTATGCCTCCAGACAAAGCAAACAAACCAGCGTTCAATACATAGACTTTGTAGGGACCTGACATCAACACACCCAGTAAAATCACTGCGGCGGCAATTAAATTGCTGACAAAACTCTTATTGATAATAAATCCCTCGTTGTTAATACGTGTCAAAGCAGGAGGCTTAGTATCTGAAAGACGTGCGGGGAAACCTGCGACAGGGCCGCATATTAATTGATGAGAGCAGGCACAGGCAAGCGAACTAAAGCTTAAGATGATCCTTTATTGGCATACGCTCACGAATCTGATTGAGATAAGCTAGGTCAATCTCGGCAATTGCATAGCCTTCGCCTTCAGCCACTTGCGCGAGTATTTTCCCCCAGGGATCAATTATCATTGAATGCCCCCAGGTTTCACGTGTCTGAGAATGCCTGCCACCCTGACCAGCCGCTATCACATAGCACTGGTTTTCAATCGCGCGCGCTTTCAATATTGGCTCCCAATGGGCTTCACCAGTCACTTTAGTGAAAGCGGCTGGCACTGTAACGATTTCTGCATCGCGGCGAAACAGTTCCCGATACAGTTCTGGAAAGCGCATGTCGTAGCAAACACTCAATCCCAAACGCCCTACGCTGGTTTCAACACAGACGATTTCTTCACCAGCTTCATAGCTTCTGGATTCAGAGTATTTAGACTGTTGGTCGTTTACCACAACATCAAACAGATGAATTTTGTCATAGCGGGCTATTTGCTCGCCGTTTGCGTCATACACCAGACAAGCGGCCCGAACTCGACCGTCTTCAATTAGTCGATCTGAAGCAACTCCCTGACTACCAGGTCTGGAAATAAGAGGAATTGTCCCACCCACGACAACGAGTTTATGCTTTTTGGCCTGTGTCGCAAGAAAGTCCTGAATGACTCCTTCCTTGCCAGTTCCTCCCTCGACTTCGCCATACGCTCGCATGGGCCCGCCTTCGAGAACGGCAAACACTTCAGGTAATAGAACCAGGTTCGCGCCTTCAGCGGCGGCCGAGGAGATTAATCTAGCTGCCGTATCGAGATTTTTCTCTATATCGGCGCAGGTAACCATTTGAATGGCAGCAACTTTACTATTCATCATTAGAACTCATTGTTGACGAGGCTAAAACAAGCATAACCTACAGCAGTTACATTCTAAATACACCATAACGCGTATCCTCAATTGGTGCGTTTTCAGAAATTTCGAGACAGCGAATCAACACCTGTCGGGTCTGCCTTGGCTCAATGACGCCGTCGTCCCATAACCGTGCTGAAGCATAATAAGGATGGCCCTCTCGGTGGTAGTTTTCCACAATGGGTTTTTTAAATTCTTCTTCCTGCTCAGCACTCCACTCGATCTGCTGCTTTTCCATTTGCCCACGCTTAAGTGTGGCCATGACGCCCGCCGCCTGATCGCCACCCATTACTGAGATGCGCGCATTCGGCCACATAAAAACGAATCGAGGATCATAGGCTCGGCCACACATGCCGTAGTTACCGGCACCAAATGAACCGCCTATTATTACGGTAAATTTTGGCACCCTGGCACAGGCTACCGCCATTACCATTTTTGCTCCGTGGCGGGCAATACCACCCTGTTCAAAAACTTTGCCCACCATAAACCCAACGATGTTTTGCAAAAATACCAGAGGAATTTTACGCTGATTACAAAGCTCAACAAAGTGCGCGCCTTTTACCGCCGACTCACTGAACAAAATGCCGTTGTTGGCCACTATGCCAACCCTGTGCCCATTTAGTTTGGCGAATCCGCACACTAATGTCTTACCGTATAACGCTTTAAACTCATCAAACTCTGAATTATCTACAATCCTTGCGATGACCTCTCTCACGTCATAACTTTGATTGGTTTGTGCGGGTACTATGCCATTCAGCTCTTCAATATCGCATAAGGGTTCTGCTCCCTCAATTTTATCCACGCTACTAGCATCTTTAGTGGACAGGTTGGCAATACAATTTCTCGCCAACTGCAAGGCATGCTCGTCGTCCAGGGCATAATAATCTGCCACACCAGATTTACGGCAATGAACATCGGCGCCCCCTAACTCTTCTGCCGTTACTATTTCCCCTGTTGCAGCCTGTACCAAAGGCGGACCAGCAAGAAATATTGTTGCCTGCTCTTTAACCATAATGCATTCGTCAGACATCGCTGGAACATAGGCACCCCCGGCAGTACACGAACCCATCACTACAGCAATTTGAGGAATACCCGCTGCCGACATATTGGCCTGATTGAAAAATATTCGACCAAAGTGTTCACGGTCTGCGAAAACCTCAGCCTGCCGCGGCAGATTGGCGCCACCGGAATCCACAAGATAAATACAGGGCAGGTTGTTCTGTGCGGCAATTTCCTGTGCGCGCAGATGCTTTTTCACTGTTAGCGGGTAGTAAGTACCGCCCTTAACTGTGGCATCGTTAGCAACGATCATGCAGTCGCGGCCATTCACTCGACCTATGCCAGTAATAATTCCCGCTGCAGCGATTTTTTCACCATATACATCGAAAGCAGCAAATTGCGATAACTCAAAAAATTTAGTGCCGCTATCAATCAGCAAATTTATCCGTTCATGGGGCAGGCGTTTTCCTCTGGCAGTATGGCGCTCGCGTTGCGCTTCTGGTCCGCCTAGTGATATTTCAGCAAGCTTCGCACGCAGGTCTTCCACCTGAATGGACATATTGCTGGCATTTTCCTGAAAAGCGCTGCTTTGTATATTTGTTTTTGAAGTGAGTATAGACATAGAACCAACCAATCCTTTTAAGATGACTCACGAAATAATTCGCGCCCGACCAACATGCGTCTAATTTCAGAAGTGCCAGCACCAATTTCATACAATTTTGCGTCTCGTAGTAAACGACCCGCCGAATAGTCATTGGTGTAACCGTTGCCGCCGAGGCTTTGAATCGCCTGCAATGCCATTTGCGTAGCATTCTCCGAAGCAAATAAAATAAGAGCGGCGGCGTCTTTTCTTATCATCTCCCCTCTATCGCAAGCTCCAGCAACAGCGTAGAGATAAGCTCTCGAGGCGCTCAAGGCTGCGTACATATCAGCCATTTTGCCTTGCATGAGCTGGAACTCTCCAATTGGCTGCCCGAATTGTTTGCGCTCATGAACATAAGGCAGCACCACATCTAGGCAGGCTTGCATTATGCCCACTGGCCCACCAGCCAACACGGTACGCTCATAGTCCAGGCCAGACATTAAAACAGCGACGCCCTTGCCCTCTCCCGATAATATGTTCTCAGCCGGAACTTCACAGTTCTCAAACACCAGTTCGCAAGTATTCGAGCCTCTCATTCCTAATTTATCAAGCTTCGGTGAGCGACTAAACCCAGCAGAATCTCGTTCGACAATAAAAGCTGAAACCCCTCTGTTACCGCTATCTGTTTTTGCATAGACAACATAAACATCCGCGTCCGGGCCATTGGTAATCCAGACTTTGCTACCATTAAGCACATAGTAATCGCCCATAGATTCTGCTTTCAATGCCATGCTAACCACATCAGACCCAGCACCTGATTCTGACATGGCTAAAGCACCCACATGCTCACCAGAGCAAAGCTTCGGCAGGTATTTCAGTTTTTGTTCTTCACTGCCATTGCGATGAATCTGATTCACACATAAATTGGAGTGCGCACCATAGGACAAACCCACGGCAGCTGACGCTCTGGAAATTTCCTCCATTGCGATACAATGTGCCAGGTATCCCATGTTGGAGCCGCCGTATTTTTCATCAACGGTGACACCAAGCAATCCCAGCGCACCAAATTTTCTCCACATATCCATTGGAAATTCATTGTCTTTGTCGATGCTCGCTGCTCGAGGTGCTAGCTCATGTTGAGAAAACTGGCAGACACTTTCACGCAGCATTTCAATTTCTTCAGCCAGACCGTATTTTAGTGTTGAGTAATTAGTGGTCATAATTAGGTTTTCCGTCGAACCTTATTGCATATTGATTATTTAATTTTCTGAGCGTTCAATGCTTGCTGACAATTTTCTTCAGCCTGTTTCAAATCACTCAGCATGCTATTAATTTCTTTTCTTTTATCAAGCAATTCCTTCTGCTTACTATTAATGCCATCCAGTAAAAGTTGTAGCTGTTTTGTATTCCCCGCAATCGGATCGTAGAGATTAATAATATCTCTACTCTCATCCAGAGAAAAACCCAGCCGCTTACCGCGTAAAATCAACTTCAGTTTTACCCGTTCATTTCCTGCGTACTTCCTTGTAGCGCCAATCCGCTGAGGACTTAGCAAGCCTTTTTCTTCGTAGAACCGAATGGTTCGAGTGGTGACATTAAATTCGCTTGCCAGGTCGGATATAGAGTATTTTCTGTCCATCTGAAATCCGTCTGAAATCCGTCTGAAACTATTGTGGCACAGGCGCCTTATACGATTACCGAAGAACTATAGGAGAAGTTAACGTTAACGTCAACGTAATAAACCAGGCTCAAAACCCAGGAATTTATATCAATTAGATGAAAGCGGCAATATGGCGCTAAAGCGCCGGCTCTAGTACTGCGGCACTATTAAGGCGATAAACGCCCTTAGGTAGCTCTATTTCAGGTAACTTGAATGACCGAACTTGTCGGTCTGGCCGACTAATCCCATACACAATGCGCTCATTGCTGGATTTATCCCAGGAGAACGCCTGCCCGGGGGCATCAATTTCAATCGTGGCTATATGCACAAGTGTTGGCCCCATACTCGGAGCCGCCAGCACATACATTTCCGGCAGATCATGACCGGTTAAATAAAGTAAACCATCGGGACCTACGCTTCCCCCAGAGGCAGCCATAGGTGTCATTCGCTCAATAATGCCTTGCGGTATCATCCAGCCACCCACTCGTCGCCAGCTACTGTCATAACGGCTAATGCTGGAGAACGTATGGTCTTTATAATCAAGCCCACCACGCCCATCATATTGAGCAAATCCAGCTATCCAGCCTGTACCTAAATGATCAAACCAGGTAATTGATCCTTCCTCTACCAGACCTAAACTAAAGGTTCTCTTATGCTCCATAGTAGCGGTATCAAAAATCTCAATTGAGCTCGCCATAGGTATGTCTGGGTAATTGGAATTTACGCAAAACAAATCTGCAAATTCCACATAGCAACTATTCACATGCTGAATTGGCCCACCACGAGGACCAGTCCAACGATCGACTAATTCACCACTCGTTTTTTCGTACTTCCCAATAACTGTATTCACAATGGCATAGAAATAATCCGCATCAGCCGCTGCACCTTGTATGGCTTCGGGTGCCTCGAAACGCGCAATTTCTTCGGCCTTTAAAATTGTAATATCAATCGGTTCGTAATCAGGAATCTCTAAGCGCTGAGCCATACTTGGAACAACAAGAAAAACAGAGATCGCACAAATAAATACTGACGACCCTGCTGCTAGAAATCGTTTCATACTAAATTTCCTGTGAATACATAGTGATTGATTTTCAGTTACGGAGCTTACGAACTCTTACTATTAAGGTATCAATACCATAAACATCGGCATCATGAAACACACTAGGCCATTGAAGACTTGTGCCGTTTCGTATTTATTTGTTTTCTATTGGTCGAAACTGGTGGTCTAGCGTCCTTTTCCGCCTTCGGCACGGGGAAGTGTTTCTCCGAAGCCGCCGAAATCCCATCCATGAGGGCTTGGGCTTGGGCTCGGCATCCATGCCTCACACACTTCTGCGAAACACTTCCCCGCACCAAATGCTCAATGTTGTATACGCTGACAGATAGTCGAAATGTTCTTTGGTTTGTTTGTTAGATTTATTTTCTTAGTCGATGCTTCACTAATTATGTAGGGCGAGGATGCAGTGTTGCCGGAATAGACCGTAATGAGGCAGGGATGCCGAATCGAGCCCCCAGGGATGGGTTCACGGCGTGTCTATGGAGGCAATACTGCATTCGCGTCAGTCACAATCCTAGTCAGTTGGAACCTATGCCACACTAACTGTTCTTGATACTTTCCTAACGATTCTCAGATATCAGAATATAACTACCAAGAGCAGTCAAAATTGAACCAGCGATTCGATTCTGAATTACCTGCATGCGAGGGTTTTGCTCAATTGAATTTGCAACTCTGCTAGAAAAATAAGTTACAAATAAATCACAGGGAATTGCGGAGATCGACACAATTAGTCCAAGCAACAAAAACTGCGCGGCAACCGGGCCAGCTTCCGGAACAATGAATTGTGGTAGCAGGGCCAGGTAAAACATTCCTGTTTTTGGATTAGTTACTTCAACCAGAATACTTTCACGAAATACTTTTGAATAGTTTTTCACGCCAACGTTTTTTTCAACAATTAGCTTTTCTTCGGAGCGTCGAAAATAGTTTATTCCCAGATAAATTAAATAAGCGGCTCCGCATAGTTTCAAAATTGTATAGGCCATCGGAGAGTATGCCAACAATGTTGACAGCCCGAGTACGGCGGCGGCTACGTGAATAAGGCTGCCTACAAATAATCCAGCGACGGCGGCAAGGCCACCTTTAGTGCCCTGGGAAATACTTCTTGCCATAACATAAAAGTTCGAAGGCCCGGGCGACAGATTCATTAATAAGGCTGCGAATGTAAAAGCGACTAGGGTTTCGAATGAAGGCATGGTAGTTCGTTTTTAAGAAAGGAAAAATATTATTGCACAAAAAAGCCCGCCAAGAGGCAGGCTTTTTGCAAACGCGTTTATTTACTTTATTGGTCGATAGTAACGCTTGATGCCACCTACAGGACCAACTTCGGCGCCGAAGATATTACCATTGGCGTCAGCTACAACACCTTCTGCTGTGCAAGTGCCGGTGCAGTCAGGAATTGGATCGGGGATTAAAAACTCGACTTCACCTGTTTGTGCACTACCAACGCGAATTCCGCGAATCCAGTCACCGTGAGCAGGGTTCACCGAACCTGACTCGGAGTCAGCTGAATAAAGAACGTCGTTATTATCGATGTAGATACCGCTTGGGCGACCAAACTGATACCACACGTCGAGGAAGTTTCCGTCTTGATCAAATATCTGAACTCGGTTATTGCTTCTATCACCAACGAACAAACGACCTTTGGAATCCATAGCTAATGCGTGTGGCTGAACGAACTGGCCATCACCGTTACCCATTTCACCAAATGACATCAAAAAATCGCCATCGCTGTTGAATTTTAGAATTCGTGCAGGTGTTCCGGGATTGTTTGAGTGACCTTCGGCTACGAATATGTCGCCGTTAGGAGCGACATGTACATCGTTAGGTGTGAAGAAGTAGTCGTCATTCCTGCCGCCGCCTTTGGTGCCCAGCGCCATCAAGTGCACGCCAGTAGGACTGAATTTGTGAACCTGATGTCCGTAGGCATTGTCAGGGGGGTTGTCACCGCCCTGGTTGTCTCTTCCGTCTGCAATCCACACATTACCTTCGTAATCGACGTGAATTCCATGAGGCCAGGTGATATAGCCAGCACCAAAACTACGAACCATATCGCCGTTCTTGTCGAACAGCATGATTAAATTTGTGTCTGGATTCGCCACACAGGCATTGACGTTGCCGCCGCAACGCTCGGCAACCCATATGCTTTCGCCATCAATGTCGATATCGACAGTGCTTGAAGAGCCCCAGTTTCTCCCAGCAGGCATTTTTAGAAAGCCAGACTGGGTGACGTAAGGATTAGAGAAATCATTGGCTGGGGGCATATCAACTTGAGCAAAGGCCAAAGCCGGAACCACGGCCAAGGCTATAAACGCTGATTTTAGAGTGTTTTTGTTAGTCATTATTTAATAACTCGCATCGTTTCTTAATTAGGGGGTACAAGAATAGACTAGGGGTCATAGCAATTCAAATGTATTGTGTGTCAAAGGTTTACAAGAAAATCAGTACCCGCAAAGCTAGCAATTAAGCCAGATCTGGCTACTTTTGAGCTGAAAACCCCAAGGTAATAATAGAGAAGCAGTGTTTGCCAATGTTTCGGAAACAGCTCATGTTTTTCATTGAACTTGTCGTGATTTATCCTCAGGCCCCAGTTATGCTGGCCTGACACAGTGGAAGACTTTTGCTGAAAAGCGATGATGTAAATGAGGCCTATTGAACATGTTAACTAACCCTTCAATTCTAATGCACAAATTTGCCGGCTCTCCGGTTGTTGTGTTTCTGGTTCTCAGTTTACTTCCGGTAATGGCATTTGCCGCATCCGCGGACCCTGTAGATATGATGGATCTTACTTCAACTTGGTTGGGTTATTTGGCAGTTGGAATTTTTGTTCTGGCGTATGCGCTAATTATTCTTGAAGAGAATATTCATCTTAAGAAATCCAAGCCAGCAGTAGTGGCCGCGGGAATTATCTGGGTACTTGTGGCAATCGCCTATATTCAACAGGGTGAAACTCATCTGGCAGAAGAGTTGGTACGTCACAACTTACTTGAGTTTGTGGAACTGTTTCTGTTTTTGTTAGCAGCGATGACTTACATCAATACTATGGAAGAAAGAGGAATTTTTAACTTACTTAGAGTAAAGCTGGTTTCTCAGGGTTTTACTTTTCGGCAAATATTCTGGATAACTGGATTGTTAGCGTTCTTCATATCGCCTATAGCCGACAATCTGACAACAGCACTTTTATTGGCAGCTGTTATCACGGCAGTAGGTGGCGGCAATACAAAATTTGTTGCCATTGCCTGTATTAATGTTGTGGTAGCAGCGAACGCGGGCGGTGCCTTTAGCCCCTTTGGCGACATTACAACCTTGATGGTTTGGCAAGCAGGGCTGATTGAATTTCAGGGTTTCTTCGTTTTGTTTATTCCCTCGTTAGTAAACTGGTTAGTAACAGCAGGAATTATGAGCTTCGCGATTTCTAACGAAAGGCCGGAAGCCATAACGGAAGAAGCCGAAGTAAAGTTTGGAGCCTGGATTGTTGTTGGCCTATTTATTCTTACTATTGCTATGGCAGTTTCATTCCACAATTTCTTGTACTTACCACCTGTGCTGGGAATGATGACGGGTCTTGGGCTGCTTAAATTGTTTGGTTACTATCTACAATTGCGTGACTCTTCGTATATAGAAGCCGATAGCAGCGATACGGCAATGTTTGAGAGTTCAATGGGGCCTGAAGTTACTCCAAAACAGGGAGAGCCCTATGACATTTATAAAAATTTGCAAAGGGCCGAGTGGGATACTCTAATTTTCTTCTACGGTATTATTCTATGTGTTGGTGGTCTGGGTGCATTCGGTTATCTGGCTCTGGTATCGGAGTTTATGTATATCGATCTGGGAGCTACCACGGCCAACATTATCGTCGGCTTTGCCTCTGCGCTAGTGGACAATATTCCAGTTATGTTTGCAGTGCTGGAAATGAGCCCTGACATGGATCAGGGTCAGTGGCTGTTAGTAACCCTGACGGCAGGTGTTGGTGGGTCAATGTTATCAATAGGCTCAGCTGCTGGAGTTGCGGTAATGGGGCAGGCTCGTGGGGTCTATACTTTCTTTGCTCATCTCAAATGGTCGTGGGCAATCATGCTTGGATACTTCGCCAGTATTGCCGCGCACTTTTTTGTCAATGGCGGGCAATTTACTTAATGCATCTTTATATTTAAAACTTATTGGTGTTCGCCAGTAAACTGCCTGCGCCTATATACAGTATGGCGCTAAAGCCATTCTGCAATCTGTTTAGCTTTTGGTTTTCTATCTGACGGCTTTCTAGTAACCATTTTACTCTGGCGGCAAGTACTGCATAGCTACAGTCTATAAAGGCGGCTATAAGCCAGAAACACAATGAGAGAATGGCAACTTGCTGCATATAGGAACTATCAGTGCTTACAAACTGAGGCAAGAAGGCGCTAAAAAACAGAATCGTTTTAGGGTTTGTTAATGAAACCCAAAACCCTCGACTGAATGAACCCGCAGCTGAAGGTTTTACTATGCTTTGGTGACGATAGAATTTTCTCAGAGCACTGAAGCCGAGATAAAACAAATAAATCACGCCGCACCACTTCAACCAGAACAGCCCCTCAGTAACAGTAGTAAGCAACCAACTGGTACCCACTGCTGCAATCACTAGCTGCAACACCATCGCGCAACTTGTGCCAGCAACTGTTTGTAAGCCGCGTGTTTTTCCTGCCTGCAAACTGGTCGATACAACAATAAGAACGTTTGGACCAGGCATCGCAATGAACGCAATTGAAATAAGAGAGAAGGAAATTAATGTTGCAATGCTCATGGCAAATTCTTCTTGTTATTGCTTACTAGAAATAAAAATTCCAAATGCATCAATTTCAATAAACACATCCACCATTTCGGTGACATCAATCGGCGCAACTTCAGGGTCGTCATGATAAGCAATAATAAACACTTTCACCGCTTCATGTTTTCGTGTTGGTAGCCGCGCATTTTCAGAGTCGAATCCTTGAGGAATAAAAACATTAACAATCTCTACATCATCGCCCGCTTTCTGTATGAGCGATTGCTTGCCTGAGTACCATGCGGATTTGCTGCTGGGAAAACTATCGCCAATTTCTTTTGTGTAAACAAAGACTATGTCGATCTCAGTTATCAGTATTGCATTAGGATCTACTTGCGATCGAATCGACACGGAATTTACTTCGGCCAGAGACA
>NVVJ01000117.1 GCA_002402175.1 SAR86 cluster bacterium | reverse complement strand
AGACAAACTAAAGAACATTTCGACTATCTGTCAGCGAATACAACATTAAGCATTTGGTACGGGGACGTGTTTCTCAGAAGTGTGCGAGGCAGGACGCCGAGCCCAAGCCCCCATGGATGGGTTTACGGCGGCTTCAGAGAAACACGTCCCCGTACCGAAGGCGGAAAAAGACACAAGGTAACCAGCTTTCTCTACGAATAGACAAAAAAGACTTCGAATAATCATGAATCTAGCAACATCAAAAACAGGAACCATTATGTATAAAGTCTACGGTGATATTCAATCAGGAAATTGCTACAAAATTAAACTGCTATTGAGTTTTCTAGGCCTGGAACATGAATGGATTGAAGTTGATATTCTCGCCGGAGAAACACACACCGACGACTTCAAGAAAATGAACCCCAATACAAGAATTCCAGTACTGGATTTAGGCGACGGAAAATATCTTACAGAGTCTAACGCCATACTTAACTATCTTGCTGATGGGTCGCCCTTCTTGCCAGAGGATCGCTACCAGCGGGCGCAAGTTTTACAGTGGCAGTTCTTTGAACAATATAGTCACGAACCTTATATTGCTACCGCTCGTTATATTCGCAAGTATCTTGGTCTGCCAAAAGAAAGAGAAGCGGAATATCATGCCAAACAGGAAGGTGGTCACAAAGCACTAGCAGTCATGGAACAGCAATTGACTCAGACCGATTTTATCACAGGCAACTCACTAACCATCGCCGATATTAGCCTGTATGCTTATACCCATGTTTCACATGAAGGCGGCTTTGACTTAAGTGACTATGGCTCAATTCAAACGTGGATTAAAACTATAGAGCAGCAAGAAAATTATGTAGGCATGTCGGTTTAGTTAACTAACTACACATACATCCTTCCAATCGAAATCTATCGGCCAGAGTTTCTGGCTAGATTTATCGTACTCATTCCACAGTTGTGCAAAAGTCTTCCCAGTGGGGGAATGAACTTGATTAGGCAGCAACTCTGCCAAGGGCTGCAACACAAATGCATTTTTTGTGATTTCCGGGCGCGGAAGATCGATACTGCAACTTAGTCCGTTGTCATTACCGTAGAGTAGGATATCGACATCGATTGGTCGGCCAGAAAATTTCTCCTGACTGCGATCACGCCCTAAGTTGTCTTCAAGTTGTTTTAAAAAAGAGGCAATGCCTGACAGCTCTTTATCTGTTTCTACCAGCAGCACCAGATTCAAAAAATTATCGCCTTTAAAACCAATTGCCTCGCTTTCGAAAACAGTGGAACAAACGGTTTTTCCAAACTCCAGATTTAGTTCAGCTAGTGCTACTCGAATATTTTGAGTCGCATTAATATTGCTTCCCACACTGAGTGCCAGCACAGTCACGACACAAACTTCCTTATGGATGAGTGCATTACTTTTCGCCGCGCTCGATAATAACGCCGACATCTTTCGAGCCCGTAACAGCTCCAGGCTTTCCTACTCGCAATTTTAACCAGGGAACTGAAAACTCTTGCAGTACGATTTCTGCAATTTTTTCCGCCATTGTTTCCACTAGAAAAAACTCTGACGTTTCAATAAATTCTATTAACCGTTTCGCTACCGCTTTATAGTCCAGGGTGTGCTCAATATTTTCACTTGCAGCCGCAATGCGGTTATCAAACCCCATTTCGATATCCAGGCTTACTGTTTGTTTCTTCTCGCGTTCCCAATCATAGATACCAATAATGGTCTCTACTTCAAGCTCGCGGATATACACTATGTCCATTGAAGGTCCTTGTTGTGCTTGTAGTTCTAAATTTAGTTCTGGATTTAGTTCTGGATTTAGTTCTGGATTAAATTGCTGGCAACGATTCCAGCGACCAACGCGGCTGTGCTCTTATTTCAAGATCGTCTTTTTGCCCTGCCATTAAGCGCTGACATCCAGCGTAAGCGATCATGGCACCATTGTCTGTGCAATATTTGGCCTGGGCATAGAAAAGCTTGCCTTTGCTGTCGCGTTTTTCCAGATCCTTTGCAACCATCGCTTCCAAGCCTTTCCTTAGTTCAATGTTTGCACTAACTCCTCCGGCAATTATGAGCGTGCGTAAACCAGTTTGTTGTAATGCACGACGGCATTTAATGGTAAGCGTTGCTACAACGGCCTCTTCAAACCCACGGGCGATGTCTGCACGAATTTGTTCATCGAGTTCGTCATTTTCATCGCGATATTCTGCGATAGTATTTCGCACAAACGTTTTTAAGCCACTGAAGCTAAAATCCAGCCCGGGGCGATTTGTCATTGGACGTGGAAATTTAAACTTTTCTGGCGTTCCCTGCTGCGCCAGTTTGGCAACATTAGGCCCTCCGGGATAAGGCAACCCCAGCATTTTACCCACTTTGTCGAAGGCTTCCCCTGCTGCATCATCAAGCGACTCACCTAATAACTGGTAACGACCAATACCCTCAACCTCAACTAATTGGGTATGACCGCCGGAAACCAGCAAGGCAACAAATGGAAACTGTGGAGGCTCAGCTTCCAGCATTGGAGCCAGCAGATGACCTTCCATATGGTGTACACCAAGCGTAGGAACGTCTAATGCCATGCCCAGAGAACGCCCAATAGAAGCGCCTACCAATAGCGCTCCAATCAAGCCCGGCCCAGCTGTGTAAGCTATTCCGCCTATATCTGATAATTGAATTCCAGCCTTGGCGACCACCTCGTGAATAAGCGGCAAGGTTTTGAGTATGTGATCACGAGACGCCAGCTCAGGAATAACACCACCGTATTTTGCGTGAATCTCTATTTGGCTGTAAAGACAGTCCGCTAGCAGCCCTTGCTCGCTGTCATAAATGGCGACGCCTGTTTCGTCGCAGGAGGTTTCGATGCCCAGAACTATCAATGAATTAATCCCATTTTTATACTCTTGAAGTGCCAATCATGCCAAAAATGCCGGCATATCCCAAATTCTGCCTGATTTGTCTGTCATTAGACCAATATTCAGGCCAATAGGGCCTAATTCTTTTGCAATTCCTTCGACGGGGCATTACCATAAGCGCCCTGTAAATCCGCGACCCTATCCAGAACCTTGGTAACCGACCGGAAATATACATAAATACTAGTTTGCATGGGCAAGCTAAAAAGCAAATAAACTAAGGTAGGTGTTTCGTTCAATGCCCCAGGTAAAATTAAAAGAAAACGAGCCTTTTGATGTGGCTTTACGCCGTTTTAAGCGCTCATGTGAAAAAGCCGGAATTCTGGCAGAAGTCCGTCGTAGAGAATTCTACGAAAAGCCAACAGCGGTTCGTAAGCGTAAAGCTGCTGCTGCCGTAAAACGTCATTTGAAGAAACTGCAGCGCGAAAGCAAAAAGAGCGTGCGATTATATTAATCGCACCATCGGGCGGCTAATTTATCTCGGCTCGCCCTCTTCTGTCTGCAAGTAATCGGAATATCATGCCTGACAGTCCACTCAAGCAAAATTTTACCAATGCAATGAAAGATGCCATGCGGGCTAAAGACAAGCCGCGTTTGGGCATAATTCGTCTTGCCCTGTCTGACATAAAAAGAATAGAAGTTGATGAACGCATTGATCTGGATGATGCTCGAGTTATTGGCATTCTGGACAAAATGGTAAAGCAAAGACGCGAATCAATCAGACAATTTGAGTCTGCCGAAAGAGCCGAACTTGTTGCCCAGGAACAATACGAAATTGACGTTATTCAGGAGTTCATGCCCCTAGCTCTCGACGCATCAGAGATCGAAGCAATCATCTCTGCCGCTTTTGACGAGACAGGTGCCCAGACCATGAAAGACATGGGCAAAGTGATGAACATAGTTAGACCACAGGTGGTTGGCCGCACTGATATGGCTGAAGTCAGCAAACAAATAAAAGCCAAGCTGGCATAGTACGTAATTCACACCTAAGCTCTATTTTGTTATTCCCTGCTATTCCAGCAATTGGATACAATAGCTAAATTCCAGCAGCCAATACTTACTGAACTGGCTCTACCCATTACCCTTAAAGCTATCCCTCAGGACCCTGTTCACTAATGGCCGGACTCATTCCTCAAGCTTTCATCGACGACCTGTTAAGTCGTGCAGACATAGTTGATGTGATAGACAAACGAGTCAAGCTCAGGAAAACCGGCAAGAATCACTCTGCCTGCTGTCCTTTTCATCAGGAAAAAACTCCTTCATTCAGCGTGCAACCTGAGCGTCAGTTTTACTATTGTTTTGGCTGTGGTGCTGGTGGCAATGCCATCGGTTTCATTATGAATTTTGATCAGGTGGATTTCCCACAAGCGGTGGAATCTCTAGCCAAAGACAACGGCATGGAAGTGCCGCGTGAGCAGAGCGAAGCCGCTAGCAAAAAACAATCTGAAAATGTAAAACTCCTGGAATCACTTGAGCAATCTAGTAGTTATTATCAACAGCAGCTTCGCAAGCATGAAAAACGACACTCGGCAGTAGACTATTTAAAAGCACGAGGCGTGAGTGGCGAAATCGCCAAAGACTTCTGTATTGGGTATGCCCCGCCGGGCTGGGACAATCTTTTAAATGCAATTAGCAACACACCCCAGGAACAACGTACTCTTTTTAAAGCGGGAATGCTTATTGAAAAAGATTCAGCCGAAGCGCATTACTATGACCGCTTCAGACACCGCATTATTTTTCCAATTAGAGACAGCCGCGGCCGCACCATAGCCTTCGGCGGTCGCGTTCTGGGCGACGACAAACCCAAATATCTCAACTCGCCAGAAACACCTGTTTTTCACAAAGGTGCCGAGCTATATGGCCTGCACGAAGCAAAGAAATCGGGCGGCAAATTTAAGCGAATGCTAATTGTTGAAGGCTATATGGATGTAATTGCCTTGGCTCAAATGGGCATTCGCAATTCAGTAGCAACCCTGGGAACAGCGACAAGCGCACGGCATATGACTCGCCTGTTTCGCCTGGTTCCTGAAGTTGTATTTTGCTTCGACGGAGATGATGCGGGCCGAAAGGCAGCCTGGCGAGCACTGGAATCAAGCCTGCCTGAAATGGAAGATGGGCGGCAAATCAGATTTTTATTTCTACCTGAAGGCGAAGACCCCGATACTCTGGTGCGCAAGATTGGCAAAGAGGAGTTCAATGAACTAATAGAACAAGCCACACCATTAGAGCAATTTTTCTTTGATAAACTTTCTGTGGGTTTGGATGTAAAAACCATTGAGGGTAAGGCACGACTAAGCAACTTGGCCATGCCGCTTATTAAACAGTTTCCACGGGGAGTTTACGGCCAGCTAATGCAGGACAGGCTGTCTTCGACATTGGGCGTTAGCAATGAATCTCTAGATAAATTAATTAGCAGTGAGCCTGCTGTAGTTAGAACAGATCAGCCCCCAACTGACCAACAACCACCGCCCTATTTCGATGAATATTCGCAAAGCAGCACGCCCACCAGAACAGCAAGGCCAGCTCAACAAAGCTCTCGCTCCAGCTCTATGACTTATCGCAAATCAGCGGCCCTTAAGGCAATTGAGTTGCTACTACGAAACCCCGAAATAGCGCTCTCAATTAAACAAGACCTGACTCCACTGCAATCAGCTGAGGATGAAAGCCGTAAATTACTACTTTCGCTAATTAACATGGTTAAGCGAGACCCCGATTGATTTATATCTTGAATAGTTTTGTCATTCCTAAAGTTACAACTGAGCTTGCCGAAGTGAAAGCAGAAATCAACAAATTAAAGCATCCGTTTATTT
>NVVJ01000036.1 GCA_002402175.1 SAR86 cluster bacterium | reverse complement strand
CGGAATAGACCGTAATGAGGCAGGGATGCCGAATCGAGCCCCCAGGGATGGGTTTACGGCGTGTCTATGGAGGCAATACTGCATTCGCGTCAGTCACAACACTTCCCAAACGAATCCTGACAATACATCAAACGAAACAGATTATCGCTTAACTAGTAGCTCCCCCCGTAACGGTACAAAAATCTCATCTTCAATCAAATCGTACAAGCTTCTAAGATGCCCTCGCCTCAATGGCCCTGGAGTGCTTTCAGAGGTAGCGACAACCACCACATCGAGCTCTTTCACAACGAATATAAGCTGCCCACCATATCCCCACGCTACCGGCACCTGCATACCTGCTAAATCCCGAAGCCACCATCCATAGCCATAGTACCGCCCCTGCCCCCGGGGAGATCTTACATGAGGGGTGTATGAATCATTGATCCATGACTCAGAAATAATTTGCTGCTCACCCTTACGTCCGTCATTCAAATACAATTCACCAAAGCTTAACATCTGCCTTGGCGTCATTTCCATATCGTTACCACCAAAATAAATTCCTTGCGGGTCCTGTGGCCAGTAGGACATAGAATAGCCAAGTGGCGAAGTCAGATTTTCCTGCGCGAACTGCTTTGTACTCATTCCGCTTACTTTGCTGATAATTGCAGAAAGCAAATGAGTGCTGCCGGTGCTATACAGCATGCGAGTCCCGGGTTCAGCTACCATAGGTTGATTGATAGCAAACTCAACCCAGTTTTCACTCAATATCCATTTTCCGTAGTTTCGGTTACTGGTAGTTTCTAATCCGGACTGCATGGACAGTAAATTTCCAATGGTTATTTGTAGTTTCTCTGCATTGTTATTTACTGTAATTAGCTCTGGAAAGTAGTCTGCAATTTTTACATTTACGGATTCAATTAATTTTTTGTCAATGGCAATACCAATCAAAGCCGAAATCACGCTCTTGGAAGCCGACTTCATATTGGCAGGCCGTTGAGGGTCGCGTCCGTTGTAGTATTGCTCAAACAGTAACTCTCCGCCCTGACTAACTAAAATACTATGCAGGCGTGGGAGTTTATTGGCAGCCAGATCTAAAGCATCATAGGTTGGCGTAGTATCCGCTGCGGCCATTGACACTACTGGCAGGAATATAGACAGGCATATACCAGACAGAAAACGTTTGCAGGAAAGCTTCATGTTTTGCATATAAGTTATTTGCGAAACTATCGCTATATCAACGCGCTATATATTGCCGAATGCTTCGCTAACCATGCCTGGAGTAAGAATTTGAGGAAGTATGATCGGTTCCTTGCTGGTATCGCCAGGGTAAAGAACATAAAGCGGAACGGACGGTCTATTAAATCGTTCGAGCACTTCTGTTATTTCTGGATCTTCATTAGTCCAGTCGCCTTTCATATAGGTTATATCGTTATCTAGTAAGGCCTGTTTTACACGGTCTGTGCTTAGCGTTGTTTGCTCATTGGCGAGGCAAGTTATGCACCAGGCAGCTGTCATGTTTACAAATACTGGCCTGCCTTCGGCCTGCAACTCATTCAGTCGTTGGGTACTGAATACTTCGTAGTTTTGTGTCGAGTTTCCGTCTTCATCTACTGTAGCCACCTGTGATAACGGCGCGGTTTCCAAAAATGGTGTTTGCATTAAATATACAGCAGCAATCAACGCGGCTGCACCAACGGCGTAGTTCACCGTACGCATGAATGGCCCCATGCTAAATCGGCGCTGATATAGCCAGGCCGCAAATGCCAGAAGAATGCACACGCCCAGCACCATGGACATACCCATGACACCTACCTGAGTGCCTAATACCCACAGGAAGAACAAGGCAGACGCATATAACGGGAATGCCATAAATTGCTTAAAGGTTTCCATCCAGGCGCCAGGTTTTGGCATGAATCTGGTTAGTACCGGCCAGAAAGACAGAACCAATATAGGCAAAGCCATACCCAGGCCAAGAGAAACAAACACCAGCATTGCTACGGCCCATGATTGAGTAAGAGCAAACCCCAGGGCTGGCCCCATAAATGGAGCGGTACAAGGTGTCGCAACTGTTGTGGCTAACACGCCAGTAAAGAATGAGCCCTTATAACCTTTCTTTTGCGCAAGACTACCGCCGGCTCCCATTAATCCTGTGCCTATTTCGAAAACACCTGAAAGACTCAGAGCCATCATGAAAAAGACATAGACGATGAAGGCAAGAAACCACGGCTGTTGAAATTGAAATGCCCAGCCTATTCGYTCGCCTCCGGCGCGCAATACAATAAGCACAGTAGCCAAAGCGACAAAGGCACTAACTACGCCTACGGTGTAMGCRATRCCRTCCATRCGYTGTTTGTGCACAGATTCGCCTGCATTTTTTGCAAAGCTYAGYGCTTTCATCGACARCACWGGGAATACGCAAGGCATCAAATTAAGAATAAACCCRCCCATYAAGGCAAACAYMATGTACAGCARCAAGCTGCCMTCAGGACCWGAAGAGCTACCGCCATYGTTAGCAGCRGCAAATGGCATGATGGTAGTTTGGCTTGCATCAGACGCCGGATTAACAAATTCGAATGCCGTGCGCTCTCCWTGCTCGTCTTCTAACACCAGCACACCAAAGACCTCAGTCAGGTCTTCCAGCATTCGTCGCGGCTGGCGATGAGTAATTTGCAACAGGTTTTCGCCTGCAGTGACGTCACGTAGTGGACCGAGTTTGATTACACGCCGCTGCTCAGGAAAGAAAAAAGCATCACTCACATTGGCAAAAATGGGGTCAGGTGACTCAAATCCAAGACTGACGCGCTCACCAGCAACCGCGATAATCGATCTGATTTGATGATCAACTACAGGCATCTGTTCTCTGGCTGATGCGAATAGTTGTGAAGTGGAGGCGTCGAGTTCAGCGACATTGGCAACCGGTAGTGTCAGGCTTAGGCGCTGGTCACCCGGAATACAAATTTGATCACAAACATTCCAGAACGCCAGCGTGGATAGCTCAATCGAATCACCTTCGAAATCCGCTGGAATAGTTACCGCTATAGGCAATAACACCTCTCCTTCGTAGGCGAAATTCACCAGGTCAGTATCATAAAACGGAAGCCAATAAGGAGCCGGCCATTGAATATCGCCTATTATGGTGCCTTCGGGTGCTTGCCATTCGTTCAGGCTGGTGGGCTCGCCGCTATCGCCTCCCATTTTCCAGTAGGTATGCCAGTGTTCAGCAGGGTCAAGTCGTAGCCCCAACCAAAAAGTTTCACCGGGTACAATGTTGGTGGTTTCAGATAGTAGTTCAACTTCAATACTATGGTCCCACGCGACGCTGCGACGTTGTGGTTTGATGTCGTATGCCTGCATCTCGCCGTCATCGCCGACAAAAGCTAACAGACCTTCGAGTTCGGTAATATCCTCTGGAAAGCGACGATGTTGCTCAGTAGAAATTTGTAATCGGTCACCGTCCTTCAACACTTTTCGATACGGCGCATATTTCATCAAGCGGCGCTGAGTTGGAAAAAACCATGCTTTATCAATATTTTCAAATAAGGCGTCTTGCGCCTGCACCATGACATTGAATTTGCCATCGTAGGAATTAAAACTAGCTATTAGATCGTGCGAATCAACCGGTGTTGGGGTATTGGCTCTTGTTTCTTCAAACGAGCGCACCCATTTATTTTCAAGTTGCGTTGTTTCGGCAATTGGCACAGACAATGAAAAATCTGCTGAACCGGGTATGCAAATTTCATCACACACCTGCCAATCGATTCTGGTACTAACCTCAAAGCTGGATCCTGAAATTGTTGCTGGCACAGAAACAGGAAAGGGTAGAAACACCTCGCCTTCATAATTAAAGGTAACCAGGTTGCTGCCAGGAAAAGGAGCCCATTCAGGTATTGGCCAAACGATATCGCCGACAACCGCGCCTTCCGGCAGTTGCCACTCGCTGGTTTCGGTAGCTTCGCCGCTATCACCACCGAATTTCCAATAGGTATGCCAATGTTCTATAGGCTCAAGACGAATAGCCAGCCACAGAGTCTCGCCCGGAACTGCATGAGTAGTTTCCGATATTAGCTCAACTTCGATTTGATCAGTCTTGTGAACCTGAGCCTGAACGCTTACAGCCACAAAGGAAAACACTAGAAATATCAAACTGTTGCGAATTAAAACGCGCATATTAGCTCCCGCTAATTCAATCAAGAGATTTTACGTCCTTGTACACATCGTTAGTGTGCCAAAAGGTAACAAAAGTGGGCTGCTATGTCATTGCAGATCACCACTTAAAGACCGAGTTCTATCGAGTTTATTACAGCCTTTATCGGCGACAAGAGCGCTATTGCCAACCTAGTATGTGTTCTACCATCAATTGCAGGCTTCGAACCCCCCTGAATTCATTGATATCCATTCTGTATACGATCTCAATTTGTTTAATATGTTCACCGGGCCATTGGTTGCTACTGACGTTAAAGGCGATGGCATCCATAGTTTGCTGCCGTGCGTTAATCGGGCTTAGCATCAGCTTAAGATGATTTTCTCCCACCCGCCGGTGCTGAATCACATTGAACGTTCCATTGAATGCAGGTTCTGGAAACTCCTGCCCCCAGGGGCCAGCATCAGCCAGCTCTGTTGCGATACTCATCGAAAAATCGGCAGACTCGAGCTCACCATCACTCAGTATTTTTGCCTGTAATAAATCATCGTCGAGAAGACTTGCAGCATGCTCCTGAAATGCCTGAGTAAAAGCCTCTAAGTCGTTTTCCTCCAGACTCAATCCGGCGGCCATAGCATGGCCTCCGAACTTGTTTATCAAGCCGGGGTTTTTAGTGGCAATGGCGTCCAGCGCATCACGAATGTGAAAACCCTTAATGGACCTTCCCGATCCTTTTAATTCAGAACTATCCGGCGAATCAATATTGGCTTTGGCAAACGCGATAACGGGTCGATTAAATTTCTCTTTTACTCTCGATGCTAAAATGCCAACAACACCCTGATGCCAGCGAGGATCGTAAAGGCTTAAGGCTGCAGGTAATTCTGTTTGCTCAAGTGTAAATTCTTGCAAGTATTTCAGGGCTTGCTCTTGCATGTCCCCTTCTATCTGCTTGCGGCTCTTGTTCATGCTATCTAGTTGCAGTGCATATTTGTAAGCCGTACCTTCGCGCTCTGCCAGCAAACATTCAATCCCCGTAGACATATCATCAAGGCGACCCGCGGCGTTTAAGCGCGGCCCGACACTAAATCCCAAATCGCTCGCAACAAGAGATGCCGGATTACGCTTGGCTATTTGCAGCAGAGAATTAATTCCCGGACGGGTACGCCCCGAACGAATTCTCTTTAAGCCTTCGTGCACCAGAATCCGGTTATTTCTATCTAACGCCACAACATCCGCCACAGTACCCAACGCGACAAGATCCAATAGTTCGCCCATATTTGGTTCAGCTATTTTTTGCGCGGAAAACCAGCCCACTTCACGTAGTTTTGCTCTAAGGGCTAGCATCACATAAAAGATAACCCCCACTCCGGCAATGCTCTTGCTAGGAAAATTACAGCCATGCTGATTTGGATTAACGATGGCATCGGCATCGGGTTGCTCCCGCCCTGGAAGATGGTGATCAGTAATCAAAGTTTTAATATTGGCCGCTTTAGCCGCTTTAACACCATCGATACTGGATATTCCATTATCGACGGTGACAATAAGGTCAGGTTGTTTTGTTTTTGCCAGCTCAACTATTTCGGGCGTTAAACCATAGCCATAGTCAAAGCGATTAGGAACAATGTAATCCACATTGTTAAAGCCAAAACTCTTGAGGGCTTTCAAAGCAAGGGTGCAACTAGTTGCACCATCCGCGTCAAAGTCGGCAACTATTAATACTTTTTTTTGTTGCTCAAGGGCATCAAACAACAAATCTACCGCTGTATCGATACCCTTAAGTTCTTGTGGTGGAATTAAATGTTCGAGGCCGAGTTGTAACTCGCTAACATTTTTTATATTACGCTGACGATAGATACGTCTTAACAACGGATGTATAGATTCGGGCAAGTCTAAATCAGTGTTCTCTACTCGACGTTTAACTAGAATAGTCATCAGGACAGCGATTTTTTCTCGAGTTGAGATTTCACAAAATCTGTAACTGCACAAAGGTCGTTAGCAACAACGGTGTAACGCTCTTCCCTTTCAAACAAATTTTGTAAATGTGCTGGTAGCGTTGGTGTTTCCAAACCTGCTTGCGTTATTGCATCGCTAAACTTAGCCGGGTGAGCGGTAGATAGAACTACCATTGGAATGTCTCTATCTGCATTACATTCCCGGCTAGCTTTTACCGCCACAGCGGTGTGCGGGTCTATTAGCAACCCAGTTTCGGCATATACTTCTGCAATAGTCTTGCAAGTCGTTGCGTCATCGACGCTAGCGCTGTCGAAGCAGGATTTAACTTCGCTCCACTGCTTTTCAGAAACGTGCAGTGCTTGATCATTAAAACGATCCATAAAATCTACTAGCGCTGCTCCGTCTCTTTTAAAAAGGTCAAACAGATACCTTTCAAAATTACTGGAAACAAGAATATCCATGCTTGGAGAAAAAGTACGACTCAGGTTCGCCGAGGAATAATCATTCGAGCTGATAAACCGATGCAAAATATCATTGGTGTTAGTCGCAACGACCAGTTGTTTGATTGGTAAACCCATCTGCCTAGCTAAATAACCCGCATAGATATCGCCAAAATTCCCTGTAGGCACTGTAAAAGATACAGCTTGCTGAGGGCCACCCAACCTTAGTGAGGCCGAAAAATAGTACACGATCTGCATTAATATGCGGCCCCAGTTAATGGAGTTTACCGCCACCAATTGCCTGTCGTCGGGTAAAAAAGACTGGTCAGCAAATGCCGCTTTGAGAATGCGCTGACAGTCATCAAAATTTCCCTCTACTGCCAGGTTGTATACATTGTCGCCAGGCACTGTGGTCATTTGCTTCCGCTGCACGTCGGATACTCTGTTATGTGGATGCAGAATAAAAATATCAACTCGCTCGGAATGGCGACAGCCTTCAAGCGCGGCCGAACCCGTATCGCCAGAAGTCGCACCAAGAATGACAACCCTTTGATCTTTTTCCTTCAACACATAGTCAAGCAATCTGCCCAAAACCTGCAAGGCAAAATCTTTAAATGCCAATGTGGGCCCGTGGTAGAGCTCCAACATCCATTCGTTTTCGCCTAATTTTGATAGCGGCGCTACTTCGGGGTGATTAAACTCAGCATAGCTTTCTTCAACAATCGCGCGCAGTGCAGGCGCTGGTATTTCATCACCGATAAACGGAGCAATAATTTTCAATGCAAGATCGGAATAGTTTAATTCTTTCCATGACGCAATTTCCTCAACGGTAAAATGAGGTAATTCGGCAGGTACAAACAGGCCTCCGTCAGGCGCTAAACCTGTCAGCAATACCTGTTCAAAACTTTGGTCGGGGCATGCCCCTCTGGTGCTGATATACCTCATGCTTTTCTCAATCTCTTGTTTTTATATTCTAATTTAGCATCAAAGAATGAATCAGTGCCATTAGTTAAGCTTCGGAATTCTCTGTCAATGTTTCAACACGTATTCGAGTAATGGTTCCAACAATGTCTTGCAACTGTTCGATGGCAGAAATTGCACTGTTCATTTGTTTTTCGACTGCTCGGTGAGTAAGAATGACAATTGGCACACTGTCACTACTGACCTCTTTCTGAATAACCGCTTCAATACTAATGCCACATTCTTGTAAAATATTTGAAATCTTCGCCATCACACCAACAACGTCTTTAGCAGGAATACGCAAGTAGTATTCCGATTCGATATCTTCAATATCCACAACCTTTAAGTCTTGATGAATAGTTCGATACCCCAGTGCTGGCACAATGGGAGTGGTAATGCCCTGCTCCATTGCTCTGGCAATGTCGATGATATCTGCTACAACCGCCGAAGCCGTAGCCGCCGCTCCTGCGCCGGGACCACTGTACAAAGTTGACCCAACTGCATTCCCATGCACCATCACTGCATTGCCCACGCCATCGACATTGGCAAGTAATTGTTTTCGCGATATTAACGTCGGGTGTACACGCATTTCCACCCCTTTATCAGATAGACGCGCAATACCTAAATGTTTAATTCGATAGCCAAGCTCAGCAGCATAATTAATATCTTCTGGTTTTATATGACTTATCCCTTCGGTGTATGTTTTGTCGAACTGCAACGGTATACCAAATGCGATTGATGCCATGATGGTTAATTTATGTGCCGCGTCGATACCTTCAACATCAAAGGTTGGATCAGCCTCTGCGTAACCCAACTCTTGAGCCTGCTGTAGAACGTCATCGAATTGACGCTGCTTGTCCGCCATCTCGGTTAATATAAAATTACCCGTGCCATTAATAATCCCTGCCAACCAGTTAATCTTGTTAGCCGCTAATCCTTCACGCAAAGCCTTAATTATTGGTATGCCTCCAGCAACACTGCTTTCGTAAGACAATGTGACGCCGTTGTCCTGGGCAACTGAAAACAATTCATTACCACGCTCGGCGATCAGGGCTTTGTTCGCAGTAACAACATGTTTACCGTTAAGCAGAGCCTGACGAACAACTTCAAATGCTGGATCAAAGCCACCTAAAGTTTCAATTACGATATCCACTTCAGAATCGCTAATCAGCTCAAAAGGGTCAGTAGCGACCTGGATACCAGATTCATCAAAATCTGAAATTTTTATACTACGGGAGGCAATTCTACTTACCTGAATATTACGGCCCAGGCGCCTGCTTATTTCATCGCCGTTTGACTGAAGCAGGGCCAGAGTGCCGCCACCTACGGTGCCAAACCCACAAATGCCTATCTTGATAGGTTTATCTAGATCAGAATTCAATGTAGTGCCTTATAAGAGTCGCTGAATAAGCGGACGATTATACGGGAAACATCAAGCAATCTCAGCGGATTAATTTGTTATAAGAGACTGTTTTCGAATAGAAACCTTTAAATCCCAAACTAGAGGATTTGTCTCGTCGCTCACAGTGACAGAGATGTTCCGCAGCAGTGTCACTGAGATCGCTCGAAATATATCGAATTAAGCGATAACTCTTCACTCCCCACGATTATTGAGGTAGATTCAGAGAATAAACCGTTCACGGGGAATAAAAAAATGGACACCAAAAAGCCAGCAGCTAGCGAAGAAAATTCTACCTTTGTTACCAATTACGTCAGGGATCACAGGCAAGAGCTTGAAGAATTAAGAACAAAAGCGACGTTGTTAGACTTTAACGGGCAGTGGTTCATCATCGGGGATGATCAGTACATGCAGAAGAGACTGCAGTATGCGACAACATCATTCCCAGAAAGCGAGGTTTCACCAAGAATCATATTGTATCCAGCTGGAGAGCAAGATTTGCAGAAGGCGATGGGTTTATGCCGAGAACTTAGCATGGCCATCGCCGTGCGAACCGGAGGACACCAATACTGCGGCTACTCATCTACCGCTCCACGTAATATGCAGATCGACCTGAGTGAGACCTTTCCCTCGTACGAATACGACGCACAGCGTAATGTCTTGCGCTGTGGAGTCAGTAACGCATTAGGTGAATGGGCTGACAAAAATATGGAAAACGGAATCTACCTGCCTATGGGCGTATGTGCGCACGTTCACTTAGGGGGGCACGTACACACCGGAGGTTGGGGAATGGTGGCGCGAAGTCATGGAATCTTAGCTGATCATGTACTGTCATTCGACATCATATTAGCAAGTGGTGAGAAACAGACAATCATTCGGCCCGAAGCCGGCACTACAACAGCGAGCAATGATGACACCTATTTTGCCGTCCTGGGTGGCGGAAAGGGAGGCGATTTTGGCATTGTCACGCATTGGGAATTCAGCCCCTTACGTGATGAAAACTACCCTAACTCTGCTTGCTATAAATTAATGTGGTTATGGACAGAGGATAAGATGGAGGGCGCTGTCAAAAAGATGCAGCAACTTTCGAAACTATGCGCAAGCGGAGATATCCCCAGCGATTATGAATTCATGTTGAGCATCACCGGCGCAGGATTTATGAATGTGCTTTCGGAGGACATAAAGCATGAACTGAAAGACCTGGGACACCTTCTGGATGATGTACCGGTTCCTGCGATGATTCAAATGTGGATGTGTTTTACTAACAAAGGTGGAGCAGAAGAAAATTTTAACGATTTTTGGTTTGAGTCATTCACCGAAGAGGACACCTGCGGTGACCCCATTATTGCCCATCGTCACAAGAACAGCCCAGTTTCTAAAGGCCTGGCAAAAGAATTCATCATGCTGCAAGACCGCGAGATGGAATACCCATTCGTCAAACGCTCACGCGTCACTATGGCTTTACCTGATGAGTACCCAGCAGTGTACAAGGAGCGCATGTCACATATCATGGGTACTTTTGGTACCGAGAACCATCAGCACCTCGTTTCGCAAATGCAAATTTACGCGGGCGGAGCCGTGGAAGAAAACGGTAAGTCGGGGATCACCTCTTATTCCTGGCGCCAGCAAGCATTTGCTGCGAGTCATGATTCGTTTTACGCGGAAGGTTGGATCAGCGGCAACTACAAACAATGTGCGGTAGACTGGCAAAATACAAATGATGATGTCTTCATCACGCAAAAGAATTTTTCTGACACGGACATGAGAATGTTTGCATACACCTTTGGCTCAGATGTGCTCGAAGACGTATGGCAATTTTTTTATGACAGTCAGGAAAAATACGACCGCTTAAGAAGAATCAAACACGAGCTGGACCCCCACAAGCTTTTCTCTCCTGATCAGTTTTCCATAAAGCCGCCAAAGATAGATCAAAAGGTTAAAGAGGTTAAGTGAAGGAAAAAAGAAAACTAGTTGATATTAAGCATCACCGACAGACGCTCAGGATTCAGATAGCCAGGTATAACTTTGCCGTCAGGAAATACCAATGCTGGAGTTCCTGTGATTCCTAGCTGATTGCCAAGTTCATAGTGCGCAAGAACAGGTGTATCGCAGTTTCTCTCTGGAAGGTTTTGGCCATTCTTTGCCTGAGATAAAGATTTTTTGCGATCATCTGAACACCAGACCGAAATCATTTTAGAAAACGAATCGGCGTTTTCTCCGCCCCTGGGATACGCCATATAGCGAATCTGAATTCCAAGGCTGAGCAGAGTATCCAGGTCACGGTGTAACGCGCGGCAGTAAGTGCAATCTACATCTGTAAACACTGTAATGGAGGCTTTAATCTCATCCGGCGAAAAAATAATCATTTCATCTTCGGGAATAGCCGCAATCTTGTCCAGGTTGCGCAATTGTCGCTTGTTAGCTGATAAGTTTAGTAAACCAGCTTGACTGGTCTGATACATATCACCCGCAAATAAATAATCACCCGATATATCGCTGTAGAGAACTTCCCCGGTGCTTAGCTCAACTTCATAGATATTAGGAAGCGGCGTAGACTCCAGGTTGACTATTTTTAGCTGCCCCTGAGATGCTGTTTCTATGGCCTCAACTAACTTTTCGCGAAGTGATTGGGGCCTCTGAGCCTGCGAAGTAATGGCCGTAGATGCCAACAAAATCAATCCCAATACAGCTATTACTCGTTTCAGAGTAGATGTCATGGTGGATACTCCAGTTATATTCAACTTTTAGCGATTAGCTTACGGCACAGAAGGTTTGTCAGGTTATAGCATTTATACCACTGTCGCTCAAACCAGACCGTAATTATGTAAATTCCATTCCCGGTACTGCATATTTTCTGTATCGGCAGAAACGAAAATGGGAAGACTGCAAACTACAGGCTTCCCACTCTACTTACGTCCGCTCAATATGAGCTGTCTAGCTAGCCGAATGCCTCAGCACAAAGCTTAGCTTGATTTCTTTTCCAGCTTTTCAGTAATTCGAGCTGCGCGACCTGTAAGATCTCGAAGGTAGTAAAGCTTTGCTTGCCTAACAGCACCACGTCGCTTTAACGTTACGCTGTCGACAACAGAACTGTATGCCTGAAAAGTTCTCTCAACGCCTACACCGTGAGAAATTTTACGAACGGTGAATGACGAGTTCAAAGCGCGATTGCGTCGTGCAATAACAACACCTTCAAATGCTTGAAGCCGCTCTCGGTCACCTTCCTTGATTTTTACCTGAACAACGACAGTATCACCAGGACCGAAATCCGGAAATTCTTTATTCATCTGCTCGTTTTCTATTTGTTGGATGATTTTATTCTTGCTCATCGTCTTGCTCCTGAACTCATTTCTCGTAACTGGCATAACCAGCTATGTTGTTTATCTAATCTGTTTCAACTCAATGTTAGCGCTGTCGTTATAATTTATTGTACAAATTATGTTCGATTTTAAATTGCTCTAACAAACTCTCTTGCTCTTTATTCAGTGCTACTGCCTTTAGTAAATCTGGTCTCTTTAACCAGGTCACACCTAAACTCTGTTTCAATCGCCATAGTCGTATTGCTTCGTGATCACCACTAAGCAGAACTTCAGGTACATCTTGTCCGGCAAAACTCTGCGGCCGGGTATACTCAGGACAATGTAACAATCCTGCCGAAAAACTGTCTTGCTGAGCCGAATTTTCATCGCCCAATGCACCTGGCTGAAAACGTGTTATGGCATCAATTAAAGCCATTGCAGCAATTTCACCACCGCTTATTACAAAATCTCCTAGCGATATTTCTTCGTCAATCTCGGTGGCCACCACTCGATCATCGATGCCCTGATAACGGCCACAAACCATTACCATACTATCAAGCTGCGCCAATTCTATAACTCGTTTCTGGTTCAGCGCCTTGCCTTGCGGCGAAAGATAAATCACCTTCGGTGACTTTGCACTAGCAGATAACTCTTTACCTTTGTGCCTTTCTTTTTGTTTTACTTCAAGAGCCTGCTTTGCAGCCTTGATAGAAGCCAACAAGGGCTCCGTTTTCATTATCATTCCGGGACCACCGCCAAAAGGCTTGTCGTCAACCGTACGATGTTTGTCTGTCGTATAATCTCTTGGATTAAAGCAAGCTAACTCGATCAACCCAGACCGAAACGCCCTGCCACTAATTCCATGTTCAGTAACGGCTGAAAACATCTCTGGAAACAGAGTGACCAGACCAATCTGCATCGCCATTACTGTTACCTTTACTATTCTCAGCAGAGGCTGAATTCAAAACTCAATCCAGGTAATCAGCTTCCCAGTTTACTTTTATAGTCTCTGTTTCGAGATCTATTCCGTCAATTACCGATTCCATCAGGTAGGGAATCAATCGTTCCCTGTCATCAATGCTTTCCTGATTTGCGGAAATCACCAGCACATCATTAGCACCGGTTTCCAATATTTTACTCACCAGCCCGAACAATTCACCGTGCTGATTAATAACCTTCAGCCCCTGTAACTGGTGCCAATAATACTCGCCAGTATCAAGTGGAGGCAGATCTTTCCGCTCTACTGACAGCTCTAATCCTGTAAGCTTTCTAGCTAGTTCAGGGTCATCAAAGCCCTTAAAGTGAACCAGCAATGCTTTAGAGAGTTGACGGTGTTCGTCAATTTCTAAAACTTGTAACTTGTTTTCTATAACCACCTGCAATCGCGAATAATCGAGAATGCTATCAAGTGGCGAGGTAAACGAAATTAACTTGAGCCAGCCTTTAAGCCCATGTACCCGACCGATTTGGCCAAGCACTACCGCATGTGCACCTAGACTGTTACTCATAACACAGTGGCTTATGCCTCAGTGCTAGCTGTCGCTGCAACGTCCTTAGCCAGAGTAGACACACGCGTGCTAATCTGAGCACCTTGTGACTGCCAAAAAGTCATGCGATCAAGGTCCAATCGAAGACGTTCTTCCTGGCCTTTAGCACGAGGGTTGTAAAACCCAATACGCTCAATAAAGCGGCCATCACGCGCCCTGCGGCTGTCGGCCACTGTAATGTGATAAAAAGGCCGTTTCTTGGCCCCACCACGAGACAATCGAATCGTGACCATAAGTATTTCCTGTAGTTGAACTAGTTGTTAAAATATTAACTAAAATATTAGTTCTAAATTTAAGGCCGTATGTCCGTGCGCCGTGTTTTCACGCGACGTACTGTCATGCCGGATAAAAAGGCGGGTATTCTATGCTAATTGGGGATTGATTGGAAGCACTGTAATACAGTATTTAAGCGGGTTTCGCGCTAATTTTACACACAAGGACGAGTCAATAATATTACTGGCATTTACAGCTGAAGGTTTACTACCTAAATGGCGGCATATTTCCCCCGCCGCCGCCCGGAAAACCACCACCCTGGCCCTGCATGCCGCCAAGACCACGCATCATATTGGCCAACTTGCCGCCTTTCATCTTTTTCATCACCTTCTGCATTTGCTTATGTTGTTTAAGCAAGCGGTTCAAATCCTGTATTTGAGTACCAGAACCAAGCGTTATGCGCCTCTTACGTGAACCATTAAGCACTGTAGGGTTCGTTCGCTCGCGCATAGTCATTGAATTTATGATGGCCTCCATACGACGGAACTGAGAATCATCCACCATTTTAGAAGCCCCCGGAGGTAATGCACCCATTCCTGGCATTTTGTCCATAATACTCGCCACACCGCCCATACTCTGCATTTGCTGGAGCTGTTCTTTAAAGTCTTCAAGGTCAAAACCCTTACCTTTCTTGATTTTGCGAGCCAGTCTTTCGGCTTTTTCCTTGTCGACCTTCTTCTCGGCTTGCTCAATAAGAGACAGCATGTCCCCCATACCAAGTATCCGAGAGGCAATACGATCTGGATAGAAAGGCTCCAGAGCATCGATTTTTTCTCCCATACCGATAAATTTAATCGGCTTGCCTGTTATCTGGCGCACCGAAAGCGCCGCGCCTCCTCTGGCATCACCATCGGCCTTAGTGAGAATTACACCGGTTAGGGGCAGTGCATCATTGAATGCCTTAGCAGTATTGGCGGCGTCCTGCCCAGTCATTGCATCGACGACAAACAGTGTTTCTACTGGATTAAGTAGTGAGTGTAATTCACTGATTTCATTCATCATTTCCTTGTCTATTGCAAGGCGACCGGCGGTATCCACAATCAACACATCAACAAATTTACGCTTTGCCTCTGCCAGAGCTGCCACGGCAATATCCCGTGGAGACTGGTCAATATCACTAGCAAAAAACTCCACCCCGGCTTCATTGGCCAGCGTCTGTAGCTGCTGAATAGCCGCTGGGCGGTATACATCAGCACTAACCAGCATTACTGTCTTCTTCGCATTTTGCTTTAACCACAGAGAGAGTTTTGCAGCAGTAGTCGTTTTACCAGCACCTTGCAGCCCAGCCATTAGCACAACGGCCGGCGGCGTAGCCTTGAGGTCAAGCTCGGCATTAGCCGAGCCCATGAGAGCCTCAAGCTCTGCCTGTACAACTTTAATGAATGCCTGCCCCGGACTGAGGCTCTTGGAAACTTCTTGCCCAACAGCTCGCAAGCTCACACGGTCAATAAAGTCCTTAACCACCGATAGTGCTACGTCAGCCTCAAGCAAGGCACGGCGAACTTCGCGCAGTGCGTCCTGAATATTATTTTCGGTGAGTACTGCTTTACCGGTAAGTTTTCTAAACGTACCGGAGAGTCGATCAGTTAAATTGTCAAACACGAGTTACTTCCGCCTGTGTAGTTGCTATTTTAGCTGCTGTGTTAGTTGCTGGTAGCCGCCATGTAAATTGCTAATTACGCCAATCCCCTATTATAGCCAAACCACAGCCACTTAAAAAAGGGCTTCAACCCCTAGTTTACTTATGCGACACTTTCCGGCTAGGTATTGTAGCTTTGTTAAATCTCACTAAATGCTAGTGATCAACTCATAATACTCACAACCCCAATGCAAGCATTATGCAACTTACTGTAATTTCAGGCCTAAGTGCCATATTGTTTTACCTGATAGGTACGCTCTTTCAGTGGCAAAACTTTGCCTCAAATAAGGACACTCGCAGCCAGGTCTTTAGTTTTGGCGTTCTTGCTGTAATTGCTCATGCCATTAGCGCCTATGGAGTAATAATTACTCCCAGTGGCTATCACTTTGGGGTTTTTGAAATCAGCACCCTCATTGCTCTCGCCATTTCGTTCGTGGTGCTTGTTAGCAATCTAAAGAAACCATTGGGCATATTGTTTCTAGGGCTATATCCACTGGCCATTATTACTATCGGTGCATCTCTGGCTTTTCGTAGCGATTACCCACCTACCAGCATGAACATAGGGCTTGCGAGCCACGTATTTCTATCAATTCTGGCTTACAGCTTTATTACTATTGCCGCATTGCAGGCGGGCTTTCTGGCGTATCAAAATCATCAGCTTAAACATGCTCATGCTAGCGGGATATTGAGCAGGTTCCCACCACTTCAGGATATGGAAGCTTTCCTGTTTGAATTACTGTGGATTGGACAATTACTCCTGAGCCTCGGCATCGTTGCTGGTCTTTTCTTTATAGATAATTTCTGGGGGCTAGATGGCGTTCCTCATAAAACCATTTTTTCTATATTAGCCTGGATTGTTTTTGCTGTACTGCTATGGGGACGTCACCAACTGGGCTGGCGAGGACAAACGGCTATTCGTGGAACACTAGGTGGCTTTATCCTGCTCATTCTTGGTTTTTATGGCACCAAGTTCGTTCTCGAATTTATTCTCCGCTAACAGCAATAAGCTGATGCGCCACTTCACCTACTTGAATTATTTCTCGCAAATGAAACATTATTGATGAACCCCGACGAACCTTCGTTAACTATGCTGCTGTTGTTTTTCGGATTGCTAATTCTAGCTTCTGCTTACTTCTCCAGTTCAGAAACATCAATGATGAGCCTGAACCGCTATCGCCTGAAAAACCTGTTACGCAATCGCCATCCAGGGGCAATCCGCGCCAGTAAGCTATTGGAGTCTCCGGACAAACTCATTGGGATAATTTTAATTGGCAATAACTTTGTAAATTTTCTAGCCGCATCGATTGCCACATCGATTGCCATTTCTATTTTGGGAGAACCGGCACCTTTACTCACCGCTGTTATTCTAACTATGGTGGTTTTGATATTTGCAGAAGTCACTCCCAAAACTATTGCCGCACTGTACCCTGAAAAAATCGCCTTTCCCTCTAGTGTAATACTGAGCTTGCTCCTTAGAGTTCTTTATCCTGTTGTCTGGATTGTTAATCTAGTCTCAAATTTCCTGGTAAGAATGCTGGGCTTTAGTTCCAAAACAAACGACAGCCATCAACAGCTGAGTTCTGAAGAGTTGCGCACGGTTGTGAATGAGTCTGGCGAACGAATCCCAAGAATGCGCCAGGGAATGTTGCTGAATATTCTTGATCTGGAGAATGTATCGGTAGACGATATTATGATACCCAGAAATGAAATTATAGGAATTGATGTTGAAGATGATATCGATGAAATCCTGGATTCAATCGCCACCAGCCAACACACTCGCTTACCTGTCTACAACAAGGACATTGATAACATTATAGGCATACTGCACTTGCGTAGTGCAGGCAAGTTCATCCGCCTTGAAACCATTAATAAAGCGGCCATAATAAAGGAGACTACTGACCCTTATTTCATTCCCGAAAGTACACCCTTACACACTCAGCTTTCTAATTTTCAGAAAAAGAAGTTACGAATGGCTGTGGTTGTGGACGAATATGGCGCKGTAAAAGGCATAGTCACYCTGGAAGATATYCTGGAAGAAATAGTGGGYGAATTTACCACCGAYCTTGCGGATAGCAGCAAGGATATTCACGCGCAAAATGATGGYAGCTTTCTAATTGATGGCTCTGCCAGCATCAGAGAYATTAATCGMWCTCTGGCATGGARTCTTGACAGCAGCGGCGCTAAAACGCTGAACGGCCTACTCATGGAAAACCTTCAGTCCATCCCCGACTCATCAGTAGGGCTGGAAATTGATGGCTGCTATGCTGAAATCGTACAAGTTCAGGACAATGTTATTCGTACTGTACGAATGCGACCGGTACACTCTTTATCTAATCAGGAAAACAACAAAGAAGGCAGCGATAAGGCTTCTTAACTTTTCCTTAAAATAGTCGAATCAATTCTTTTGACCTCATTCAGGTCGGTAACTTGCCAGGAAGAAATGTTGTAATTCTGCGCACTGGCATTACTAGTTTTGAGGGCTAAAGCAAGCTTGTATCCTTTATTCACACTCAATTGCCACAATTGCCACGACTTTGGATCATCCTCTCTTGCTGTATTGAACTCGATAACAAGTCGCTCGTTACCTGGAAAAGAATAACTAAAGTGCTGTAGAGGAATAGCCAGCCCCAAACCGCAGGCCTTGATATAAGCTTCCTTTAATGTCCAAAGCTGATAAAACCGTGACAACTGACTCTGCTCAGGCATAGCCAACAACTCGGCGGCCTCCTTAGTAGAAAAGTAACGGCTTGAGATTTTACTCACCCTACGCGGCTTACAACACTGCTCAATATCAACGCCTATGAATTCACTGCTAGCCACTGCCAACACCAGCTTGTCGCCCGAATGAGAGATATTGAAAAATAACGGCCGTTTTTGTTGAGCCGGGTCGATAGCCGGCTTGCCATAATCATTTTGAGTAAAGTTCCAATCCTTTGGCTGTACGGTTTCGTCATATCGACTCAACACACTCCGAACTAGTATTTTACCCAATAGTAGCTGCTTACGATGACGGTCAAACAAATAGCGATTGAACCTCGCCAGCTCAGTTTTGCTTAACCAGTCAAGTCGATTTTCTTGAAGTTCAGGCAAGTCGAAATCCGACTGGTCTATATGCCATAAATGAATTTCGTTTTCTTTAAGGTTCATGACTCATACACACAATGTAATTGCTTTCGAGAAATTCGTGATTCGCTTGGGTAGGCAAATGCATTATTCACATAACGGATAGAGTCAATTTCAATATTTTGATTAACATGACTGTGCCCATAAACATGAATATCAGGGTTTAGCTGACAAACCTGTAATCCTAACTTTTCACTACCCAACACGGGGTACACTCTTCGTCTGTCCTGAGGAATTCTCTCGGACATAACATCTATTCTCGGGAGAAAATGAGAGTAACTTATTACAGTTTTATTTTTCGTCTCAAGCAGCGGAATATTCTGCTGATGAAAATATTCAGCCACAGCTGAACTGGATTGCATATTATCCGGCCAGCTACAGGCGCGAAAATCTCGCCATGCACGCTTTAAATGCCGATCAGGCTCACCAAATGAAAAATCATACCAGGACAGCAATGGCACAAAGCTAATATCATTACTCTCAAACAGCGATGTATGAACGCCTCTGGATGCACAAAGAGAATTAATGGCTTCGAATTTTTCTAATGAGCAAACATGTTCTTTTTTATCCACCCAGAGTTCATGATTGCCTGGCACAAAAAGCAGATGCATAAATTTACTCTGCAAGGACTCGAACACTTGTTCCAGCAACGCCATATCGTCCGACACGTCTCCGGCGAGAATCAGAATATCTTGTTGATAATCCTGCTGACTTAGCTGTAAAACCCACTGCAGGTTTTCTGCGTAATCAACATGAATATCCGATACAGCAAACACTCTCATACTTTTTTGAATCCGGTGTTAGATTTTATAATTATAGTCTGTGTAGTGATTTTAATTCGAGATATTTACTGGTATATGATTCATATTGAGCGTTCTTTTCTTCTTTCGCTTATTGAAAGCTGAGAGCCTGATGTCCCTTTCCGCCTTCGGCACGGGGGAGTGTTTCTCCGAAGCCGCCGAAATCCCATCCATGGGGGCTTGGGCTCGGCATCCATGCCTCACACACTTCTGCGAAACACTCCCCCGTACCAAATGCTTAATGTTGTATACGCTGACAGATAGTCGAAATCTTCTTTGGTTTGTTTTTTAATTTTGTACTCTGAAGCTGATGCTTCACTGATCCTTGGGGCGAGGATGCAGTGTTGCCGGAATAGACCGTAATGAGGCAGGGATGCCGAATCGAGCCCCCAGGGATGGGTTTACGGCGTGTCTATGGAGGCAATACTGTATTCGCGTCAGTCACCAGCTCTGCAAAGTTAAGTATAAAAATCGCTATCCCATACCTTCACTTCAATTGCTTCTTAATAAACTCCGCGAACAACAAATAGTCTTCTCGTCGCGGATCTGATTTACGCCAGGCCATTCCGATCTCTCTGGATACATTTTCAGTATTGAAGTGCTTAAGTTGTAAATGCGTGTCACCTAATATGTCTGCATTGACAGATATAGCTGGCAATAAAGTAATGCCCAATCCGTTGGCCACCATTTGCACCAGAGTGTGCAGGCTAGTTCCTTGATAAACTAAATCGGCATCGGCGATGTCCAGCTTGCATGCTTCAAGTGCATGATCGCGCAGGCAGTGCCCCTCTTCTAATAACAAAAGATTCTCGCCTCGAAGTTGCTGCTGCTTAACCTGGCTCTCCTTTTCCAGCGGATGCCCTGGTGGCAGGCATAGCAAGAACTCGTCTTCAAACAAGCTAACAGTTTCCATATCTGGCAAGGGGTAGGGAAACGCCAGAATAATAAGGTCAAGCTGACCCTGCTGTAGTTCCTGTAGTAGCTGCGCACTCATCCCTTCTTTCAGGTAGAGCTTTAGCTTTGTGTAATTCTTGCGTAAGTCGGAAAGTATGGAGGGAAGTAGAAATGGACCGATCGTTGGAATCACACCCAGACGCAGCTCACTAGATAGCGGGTCTTCATGCGCCTGAGCTAAACTGATTAAATCTTCAACTTCACCCAATATTTTGCGCGCCTGAATTAGTAGTTTTTCCCCTGTCGGCGTAATTAATACAGCCTTCTTGTTTCTTTCGAATATTTTAACGTCTAGCTGTAATTCCAGCTCCTGAATAGCCGCGCTCAGTGTTGACTGGCTGACAAAACAGGAGGCAGCTGCCTTACTAAAGTGCTTGTGCTGCGCGACTGCACATAGGTATTTCAACTGTTTTAGAGTGGGACTCATAGAGTGAATAGTAATCGTAAAAACCGATTAAAACATCAAATAGTTCAGTTAGATTTGATTGTCGACATATTCCAGGGTAACGGTGTTCTAGCCTTTATTGTGACACCCAGGGTATTGCGGTAGTATCGGGCGCCTCTGGGGCTATTTGCCTGTCGAAGCAGCTTCTCGCCCAAATCCGGATAACATCTAGTCAAGAAACTCAAAGGGGATTTCTATAATGAAGATTAACAAAATACTCGCCGTAGCAGTTGCGATATGCGCAACAGGCGGTGTCTGGGCTGACCACCATGAAGGTGGCCATGAAAGCTCCATCAAGATGATAGATTCAAGTACATTCGGCATTGATAGTAGCGAGATTCAAAGCATTCGAGAAAAAATGCAAGCGGCTGTTGATGGTAATTTTGTCGCCGGAAATATTATTCTAGTTGGTAATAGCGATGGTGTTGGCGTGCTGGAAACCGTAGGTACTCAAGGCCCAGATCAAACTACTCCAATGGACGATCAAACAATCTTCAGAATTTATTCCATGACTAAGCCAATTGTAAGTGTGGCAACTATGAGCATGGTAGAAGACGGATTAATAGCGATCGAAGATCCAGTTTCAAAATACATTCCTGAATTCGCCAACATGGTGATTATAGATGAAGAAACTGGAGAGACAACCGCCGCCCAAAATGAAATGACCGTTCAACATCTGCTCACTCATGAGTCCGGTTTAATCTATGGTATTTTCGATCCAGAAAGCTCACTCGGCCGTCAGTATTTTCAGGCAGGTTCGCTGCGCTTCGATATCACTGCGCTTGAATTAGCGAAAAACCTGGCAGCACTTCCGCTTCGTTTTGAGCCCGGCACAAAATGGAACTACTCTCGGTCAACTGACGTACTTGGCGCTGTAATTGAAGTAGCGGCCGGCAAATCACTGGATGTGATTCTCAAAGAAAGAATATTTGACCCACTAGGCATGGACGAAACCACGTTCTACGTTGATCAGGCCAAGGCCTCGCGTATTGCTAACCCTATACACGGTGATATGGGCGACCCTCTTGATGTAATGCCAATGCTATCAGGCGGCGGTGGTCTTCATTCAACAACTGAAGACTATGTGCGTTTTGCAACTATGTTGTTAAATGGCGGCGAATATAATGGTGCACGAATTATTGACCAGTCGACTCTGGACAGAATGACTCAGAAGTTCATGGGCGACAATGTCAATCGTGACGCCTTTTTCTTTGGTCCGGTTGGAGATTGGGGGCTGGGATTTCATCTACAACCGATTCCAGGCGCAGATAACGAAGGTCCGTTTAACTTTGGCTGGCAGGGTGTTGGCGGCACGGTCTTTATAGTTGACCCGGTGAATGACTTCTTCATGATCTATATGGCCCAGGTACGTGGCGGCCCAAGAGGTGCAGAAATGGATCTCACATCGTCGCAGCGTGCAGTGTATGAAGCTATGCTCGACTAACTAATACTTGAACTAAGGGGCATTATGTTTGTAGTGCCCCTTAATTTAACCTCATATTTTAATTCAACAAATCGTATTTCCGCAAATATCCCCGCAACTGGTGATAGCTTAAATTTAGAAATTCTGCTGCTTTTTTCTGATTGAACTGATTTTTTTCCATTGCCTGCTTCAACAAATTAATTTCAAATTCCTGTACTTCATTTTTAAAATCAAAAGACGCCGCATTCGACAAATCTGGCGCGCCTGAATCGATAGTTCCAACCGATGCTCCTTCTTCAGGAGTTCTAGCGCTGCTAGTATTTCTCAATCGGTAGGGAGATTCGAACGGATCAAAAACCAGCCGCGTAATATGACCATCACCGTTTTGATACACGGCTCTCTCCACAACATTTTTTAGCTCACGAATATTGCCTGGCCAGGAATAACTACGCAGGGCTTTCTCGACTTTATCGGAAAACCCAGTAAAAGAATCTCCACCCATTTCCTTTACCATTCCAATCGCAAAATGCTCCGCTAATATTAAAATATCTTCGGCACGCTCTCTTAGTGGGGGCAGTGTGATCACATCAAACGCCAGGCGATCCAGCAAATCCTCTCTGAACCTTTTCTGTTTTGCCAATTCGGGTAAATCTTCATTAGTCGCCGCAATTATACGTAGATCAACATGGAGAGTTTCGTTGCCCCCCAGGCGTTCAAATTCACCATATTCGATGACCCGTAGTATTTTTTCCTGTACTGCCATAGCGGTGTTCGCTAACTCATCGAGAAACAGTGTGCCCCGATGCGCACGCTCAAAGTAACCCTTTCGCAGCTTAGTAGCACCGGTAAAGGCACCCGCTTCGTGACCAAATAGTTGCGCCTCAAGTAAGGTTTCACTCATTGCCGCACAGTTAATTTTAAGAAAAGTTTGTTCCCAACGCTGAGACAGATAGTGCAAGCGTGCAGCCACCAGCTCCTTGCCAGTACCACGCTCACCTACAAACAAAACCGGCTTGTTCAATGGCGCCACAAGAGATATGTGTTCCTGCATTTCGAGGAAGCTGGCTGATTCGCCAATCATTCTTGGGGGGGAGTTTTGATTCTGCATATTAAGTTAATGATTTCAGCAAGTTAACTAACTATTTTCGATATTTTTCAGTGACTGTTAGTGTTTTAGACAACATTTGCCTCAGCTACCTTCTTCGATAGTGAAAATTACCATTAGTTAAGTTATTTAGCTATCACGGTAAATATCTGCTTTGATGAAAAATTATAAGCTGTTATTATTCAATGACTTACGAAACAATAAATCTTGGCACGCTATCTGCTCAGTAACTAGTAAGTCAATTCGTATTGGCATTAAACGAAAAACGATACATCCGAGGTATCAGTAATGAGCATATTTAATAGACTATCCGATATTATCAATTCCAATATTAGCTCCCTGTTAGATAAGGCGGAGAATCCCGAAAAGATGATTCGCATGGTTATTCAGGAAATGGAAGAAACGCTTGTTGAAGTGCGTAGTGGTACAGCCAAGGTTATTGCCGAAAAGAAAACCTTGATGCGGCGCGCTGATCAACTAAAGAGACAGGCAGCAGACTGGGAAAGTAAAGCAGAGCTAGCGCTATCCAAGGATCGCGAAGATTTAGCCAAGGCCGCCTTACTGGAAAAATCCAATATCACCTCCAGTGTTGATATAACTGAGTCAGATTTGCAGAAACTTGATGAAACACTGGATAAGTTAAGTGTTGAAATTGAGCAATTGCAGGCTAAACTCAACGATGCCAGAGCGCGGCAGAAAACCATAGTGATGCGCACAACAGCAACAGAGTCTCGATTGAATGTGAATAGGCAGTTGCATAGTTACAGCATTGACAACGCTATGGACAAGTTTGAGTATTACGAAAAGAAAATTGATCAGATGGAAGGCCAGATGGACAGCATCCATATTGAAAAACGTGGACTACAAAGTGAGTTTGATGAACTGGCCAAACAGGAATCAATAGACCAGGAACTTGAAGCATTAAAAAGTAAACTTAGAGACAAATAGGTAATCAACATGGGTGTTTTAGAGTTCATTACTGCAATTGTAGCCATGGCGCTCGTAGCCATAACCTGCTGGGTGCTCCTACTAAGGAAAGACCGACGCAGTGTACGCATAGAGCCCGAAGGCAAATTTAACATGAATGAGTTATCTCGTATGGCTGTATCGTTGAGAGAGCGCATCGACATACTGGAATCCATACTAGACGCCGAAGTCCCAGACTGGAGAGAACAGAATGAGCACGGGTCCAAGTAGCTTACATCTTAATCGCAGAGACGCGCGCTGGCTTGGGGTCTGCGCTGGCATAGCACAGTGGCTGGACGTGCCTATTGTTTTAGTAAGAATAATTTTTGTTATCTGTGTTATTTCCTGGCCAACCCTGATGGTTGGTTATTTCCTACTTTACTTTTGCCTGGACAARGAAATCACACCGRACARAATGCGTAGCTATTTTAACAGTGACAGCACCGCTGAGCATTTTAGACAACTTGATTACCGYAAGCCCATTTACAAGAACGAACGCAATAAACGAATAGCCGGCGTATGTAGTGGCATTGCTGAYTAYTTCGAAGTCAGTGCATTCGCCGTTAGAGCCGTTACTCTTTTCTCCCTGTTTGTTTTTGGCCCTTACACCTTTRTGGCCTATCTGGTRTGCATGTTTATTTTCGATCCYGACCCCCAGGCACCCCATAGCAGCCGTCAAGAAAAACGTATGCGYCGCCGGCAACGTCGCCACGARAAACGCGCACGAAAAGTCAGAAAAAGTTATGCCAATGAGGAATATCAAAATTTTTCTGAAGAGTCACAAAGCCATGAGCCTAACTCAGATTCAGCCTTCAACACTGAGGCCGGTGACGATGACGATGAATCATCCCAGGCCTATTCAAGAGATGAGTGCACAAAATTATACAGCTCGCTTGAACTTCGCCTTCGAGAGATTGAAGCCTATATGACATCAAGGAAATTTAGACTGCATTGTGAAATCAGTCGCATTTAGAAGCGTCACCCCCCCCCGCCTCCACCAAATAAAAAGCCTAACGTGGGGGCATTGGGCTTTTTAGTAGGAGGGATACTTAAGCCGAGCTTAAAGCCGACTAGTATTTTTCCTCATGAGCATGCAATAGCGTTATAAGTTCGATATAAACATAGAATCAAAGTGCTCTGACCCCTTTGATTTACTCATCATAGCTCCTTGCTCGTTTTAGTAATGGACCAACACAATTGATGGTCCATCATCTCAGTGTTTAAATACGTGACTATTTACAAATTTTTCCCTCGTAACGGACGAGGCCTTTCATATCATTCTCACTTTGCAAGTCGACCAGACCGTAACTTTTGAAACTACCGCGGTAGCCCTTGAGTGTGCCTCTTGATTGCCCGTTTTGTACGTCATAAGTGATTTCGATCATAAAACGACCCGGCCGACCGGGGACTGCCGTGAGAACCCCCAAATCTTTCGTCGTAATTGAACCGCCGTCGGCACGACCAAAATAATGCTCCATGTCCATCTCCATGCCGGTACTAGTCGTTCGTTGCGCTGTAATTTTTCCAGCGGCGGTTTGAACGCTACCAATCAAGGTCGCCGAGATAATAATTGGCTGCCCCTCTCCTTCTGCATAAAAGTTTGCGGAGGCGACACCGCCGAGATCTATACACTCTTCCGCTTGCGCACTTTGACCAGTAATAACGGCCGAGAAAAGGGCTAACGCCATAATTGTGATGTTCTTCATTCGATGTTTCTCCAAGTTGATTTAAATTAACGAACCTTATATAGTGATCGTTATATATTATTAAAATAACGATCGCTATTTGTCAAGAACTAAATAGTGATCGTTATATATTGGCGAGGTGTTTATGCGGCATAAAGGAATAAGCAAAGACGAAACAAGAACAAAAATGATCGAGGCGGCGAGCAAGGGTTTTAGGAGATATGGCTACGGAGGTATCGGGATCGATGGTCTGTCCAAGTCTGCAGGCGTAACATCTGGAGCGTTCTATTCTCATTTTGGCTCAAAAAATGAGGCCTTTGCGATGGCTTTAGCATCTGGCCTTGACGATGTGATTGCCAGCATCCCTGCAATGCAGCAGGATCACGGTACAGAATGGGTCACGTTCTTCGCGGAATACTATCTCGGCATGTCCCATAGAAATGATTTAGAGCAGGGTTGCGCAATGGCAACGCTGACACCAGAAGTGGTTCGCTTCGGCCCCGATATGCGCGAGATGTTCGAGGAGAAAATGTCAGTTATTGTGAAAATAGTAGCGCAAGGCCTGGCTGGGGGTACAGAAAATAGCCGCAGTGTTCGAGCTTGGTCAATGCTTGGAGTTCTTATTGGCGGAATTAGTATAGCCAGAGGAATGAAGAGCAAAGCGGTTTCAAATGCAGTGGCTGATGCGATTAAGTCCGCTGCGATTGACGCGGCTGGTAGAGCTTGTTCCGTAAAGCGTCCCTGACGATCTTTGGGGCGCTGATTAGCTTTTGATTTAGGCACCCTACTAGGTTCAGCTATATTGTAAACCTAGCCGCGTCCCCTCATTTCATTTACCGATATACATTACCAACTAGAAGGCTCAAAGAATATGAAACAAACATTAACAGGCGGATGTCTATGCGGTGCAGTACGGTTTTCTGTGAAGGACGATTTCAACGCCTTCTATCAGTGTCACTGTAAACAGTGCCAGCAGTTAACAGGTTCGGCATTTGCATCAAACATATTGACGACCCCCGAGAATATAGAGTGGCTTAAAGGGGAAAGTGACATCACCGCATATGAGCACCCTGCAAGAGAATTCTCAAAATCGTTCTGTACAGTTTGTGGTTCTTCTCTTCCTTTCGTGAACAAAACTAGAACTGCATTAATAGTACCGGCAGGTTCACTTAATGAACTGCCTGATCTACAACCACAAGCCAATATATTTAGATCTGAAGAAGCATGCTGGCTCGTGCCTGGATTAGGGGCCAAGAATTACAGTGGCTTCCCTGAGTAAAGGGGTGTCATAAAAGAGAATTATTCAATTATTCCATCTATTAAAACATCAATAATTGCAATCTGTCTTTTTATACCCGTTACCTCATCATATCCCTCGTTTAGATTCTCATCCAACCGCAGTAATACATAACCATGAATTAATGACCAAAAAGCAATGGCCTGGGATTCAACATCTACTTGTTTCTTTCTAGCATGCTCACTTAGTATTGCCGTGAGTTGAGCATAAATGTTATCCCTCGCGGCGCCAAGCTCGCCATCTTGATCATCGGAATATTCTCTTCGCCAAAGGAGTTTATAGCGGTTTGGATATTTCAGGCCGAATTCAAATATCGTGTTACTAAATGAATGAATAGCTAGTTTGAAATTACTTGTTTCTCCCGGCGTTTCTTTTTCAATTATAGAAACCAAATGACGAAATGATTCTGTGGCTAAGGCAGTAAATAGTGCTTTTTTGTTTTTGAAATGATTCGCAGGAGCCGAATGTGCTACCCCAAGTAGTCGTGCAATTTTTCTAATACCTACCCCATCAATGCCCTCATCATCTAATAGTTCAAAGGCTGTTTGTAGAATTTGTTCTCTCAAATTTCCATGATGATAACTTGATGTTTTAATCATATTGACAGTGTCCATATATCCTGTTTAAATTGACAGCGTCAATATATGGTTATTTATCAACAAATAGTAGTGCAAAGTTCAAATAGCGGGGTATTCATGATGAATAGTGACTTAATCTTTCTGCCGGTGTTGGCACATATTTACCTTATTTTTATGGTGTACATCTATCTGGGTGTCGTCAAAACTCGTGCTGTCAAAGAAGGAGCAGTTGATAGGCAGAAAGCGTCCTTAAATCCGAATGCATGGCCTGAGTATGTCGTAAAGGTTTCGAATAATTTGGCCAACCAATTTGAGTCCCCTACTCTCTTTTATGTACTCACTGTTCTTTATTATCTTACAAATAATGTAAGTATTATTTTGATCGCAATTATGAGTTTCTACGTGCTAAGCCGTTATTTGCATGCATATATTCATGTTACGTCTAACTACGTACCTTTTCGTTTCCAATTATTCCGCGTTGGTGTACTAACTTTATTAGCCCTAACATTGTGGTTAACATTCAAATTTCTTGGACATTGATTGATAAAAGTACTTTTTTCTCATCGCATTTGATCGAGGTTGGTCCTTATGTTTCCTAAATTAGCCATTACTTTTGCCGTAATACTCTACGCCATTGCCGTGCCCATATTGGAATTCAATGCTACGCATGTATTTAATCCAGATTGGACACCCCATGCACTTATTCATGAGGTGTGGCAATTATTTACAAATTCAAGTTTAGGTATCCTATGTTTGTGGCTTACTTGGAACCAAGGGAAAATTATACTGAGCACCGTAATTAGCCTATTCATTACTGGCAGCTTTTTGATCGCATTTGCTTTGCAAGATACTTATGGCGGTTCAATGAAGTTTCTTGATGGCAGTGAAAAAACCTTACTAGGATTTAATATTGGGGTGATTGGGTTCGGCTCGGTGGTCATTCTACTGGGCCTCGTACTTTTTTTTGAATATCGAAAAAATAACACCTGATCTCAATACCTTTATTTGCGTTACCAGCATCCATTAAGAATCTGTAACTTTTTTTATTACCAGCCGTCCCTATTCTGCGACGATGCGATTTCCTGTTATAGATCGCTAAATCTAAAGAGCACTATTAGTCCAGAATTTGTAACTTCAATAGTTACAAGTGTAAAGGAATATCAGTTTATGATTCTGAGAACCGTCAAGTGGATGCTAGGTATTGCAGTGGTCTTAGTCGCAGCAAGCCTCGCTTATTACCAATACCTTGTATTCAGCTTTGACACCGAAGCGCTTCCTGCGAATCACGGTAAATTCAATACTCAGCTTTTCTTAGGTGAAAATGCCAAACAGCCGCTGATTGTAGGTTTAGGAGGGGCTGAAGGTGGAAATGCATGGACTGGCGATTATTGGTCCGATCAACGTGAACGTTTTCTATCTCAAGGCTATGGGTTTTTGGCACTTGGGTATTTCGGAATGGAAGGAATTTCTCGTGAATTAGATCGCATACCCCTCGATGGAGTCATGCGGACCATCCTTGAAACAGCAACAAACCCAATGATTGATTCGGACTGCATAATCCTCATTGGAGGCTCGAAAGGGGCAGAATTGTCACTAGCATTAGCAAGTAACTATCCACAGGTAAAAGCGGTGGTCGCAATCGTACCAGGAAGCGCAATATTTGCCGCAAACACAATTGCGTTGAACACCCCCTCATTCACTTTAAGAGGTGAGTCCCTCGCATTTGTGCCTGTGCCATGGAGTGCTGCACCTGCTTTGATTAAGGGAGATCTTCGAGGGGCTTGGATAGAAATGTTAAAGGATGAGGAGGCTGTAGAAAATGCATCAATCAGCGTTGAAGCAATTAATGGCCCCATATTTTTCCTGTCAGCCATGAAGGATGAGTACTGGCCCTCAACCGAAATGTCCGAAGTAATGATGGACAGACTTCAATCAAAGCAGTTTCCACACTACTTTGAGCATATAGCAATCGATGGATATCATGCTTCCCCTCTTGAACATTTTGATTTGGTAGAGAAATTCTTGGAAGATCAGGTCATTGGTGCGAGCCAGAGCAGTTGTGCAAGGTAGCAGGTCTATTTGCATTACGAATATCCGCGAAAAAGTATGAGGTAAGGTAAAACAAGGTAGTTTTAGCTCACTTTACCATTGATTCCAGAGCACACTCTGATTTCGCGATTTTAACCCATTGATTAAACTGATAGATCGGTTACACGTATTAGAATTACCGTATGAGTGGCAGAACCTGTTTGTAATTACAAATAGATATTTTCAGTAATATAAATTACAGCAATAGCGATTCGAGTTGACAAGAGCTAATAAATTGGCATACTGCCAATAAATTAGCACTTAACCTAAATACAATCGGATTCCCGCCAAATAATGTCCAATGCCATTTTATTAAGCCGACGAGAACGCCAAATTATGGACGTTCTATACAAGTTTGAAGGCGCAAGTGTTAAGGAAGTTCAAGAAAACATTGTTGATGCACCCAGCTATTCTGCTGTAAGAACTCTATTGCAAAAACTAAAAGATAAGGGACACATATCGCATAAAGAGCGAGGAAAGAAATACGTCTATTATCCTGTTGTGAAACATAAAAAGGCTTCCAGATCGGCACTTTCCGGTATAATTAGCACCTTCTTCCGAGACTCAACTTTTATAGCGATGAATTCGCTCTTAGAAATGTCCACCAATGATATGACCGACGAAGAGTTGGAGAAGCTTGAACAGCTGATTCAAGAGAAGAAAAGTAAGAATATTTAGGGGAGAATAAAAGCTATGCTGAACACGCTCGTTGCATTGCTTGCAGAAAATCCAATTCTGCTGATTGGGTTGGACTTGTTCGCAAAATCGACTGTCGTTCTTCTATTCACACTCGTAGCTAGCCACCTGGTAAGAACTGATTCTTTTAGTGTAAGAAGCAAGCATCTGTTGTGGCTAACAGGACTGCTTTGCTTGGCATTGATACCACTCGTCTCCGTTTTTCCTGGAATCCTTGATACAGAATCCAAGTTTCATGCTGCTACTTTGACCCTGCCGACAACTTTTGATTCTGCAGAAGAATCGAAAATAACATCGTTCACAGGCTTTTCCTCGAACACTTTTCTGCTTCTTGCTTATCTCGGTCCTTGTTTATTGTTGCTATCTAGAATGGTATTTGCTGTGATGAGTGTTTTTGGTATTGGCGCGCGCGCCCTACCCAATTCAAATAGACGGACACTAGAAATCTCAACGAGCGTGGCAAGAAAATTGAGACTTTCTCGATCTGTCGAAATTCTGCAAAGCAAGGAAGTTACGTCGCCATTTTCATTTGGCATATTTGCTCCCAAAATAATTCTCCCAGACCAAGCCAATGAATGGTCTGAGTCCACAGTTGAAGATGTTCTTGTACATGAACTTACTCATATCAAACGGCTTGACTGGCCATCCACCATATTTTGTCACTTTGTTGCCAGTTTATATTGGATAAACCCCCTGTGCTGGATAGCAATAAATAGAATTAGTGAAGAGGCTGAAAATAGCTGTGACGCTGCTGTACTGGGCTTTGGAAGGAATGGCGCAGACTACGCGAGAAATTTAATATTAATAGCAAGACGAAGTCGGGACGGCAACAGATTGCTGACCCAGATGATGGCAGATAATCGCATGCTGCCTAAGCGTGTCCAACGAATACTGAAAGGCAAGACTAACACTAAAGTGAATAAAATATTTCTCCCGATGTTAACTACGACTATGCTCGCACTAGTAGCTTCATTTGGAAGTATACAAATTCTCGCTTTTGAGCCATCAGCACTATCTCGTTCTGACCCAAAAAAATCCATTGAGTCTTCGCCGGCTTTTATTGTGGCACCCCACTTTGGACAATTTTAGTAGCAACCAAGTGGTTTAAATCTGCTACAGCTATCAATCACCTGGCTTGAAATTAAACAGATACTGCACGCCTACGGCTTCTACAGGCTGGCCATCCATAACCCTTGGATCGAAGCGGAATCGTTCAGCCGCATTGACTGCAGACGCATTAAAAATATCACTTGGCGAGCGATCAAGAATGACAATGCCTGCTGGCATGCCCTGATTTGTAACTGTAAATTCAACTAGAACATACCCCTCTATGTTTTCTTTCCTTGCCGTCAGCGGATATTCAGGAGTGATGTAGTTAAGAGGCTGGTATTCGCGATTTACTTGATTAGTTTCTGGGAATCGATAACTGAAAATATACTGTATCTCCTGAATACCGACCCTGGCTCCATTCACGGTAGGGGGCTGAAATTTAAATTGGACGACTGCTCTGATTGTTGAACTGTCAAATATTTCGGGCGGCGCTGAATTGATTATAACTATAGAATCTTCATCAACATTGCCTTCTTCATTGACAGCGAAGCTAACCAAATTCCAACCGGATATGCCGCGTTGCCGCGCGCGTGCTGGATACTGTGGCGTTATAGTTCTTAATGGCACGCTGTTGCCTCGAACGGAAGTAAAGGACGTAAGGTAACCATTGGCATCTACAGTGAACTCCGTGCCTGGACCGACTTGAACTATGAAAACTGACTGAGCGGAGATCAAATGTAGATCGCTAAAAAGGCTAACCAATATGATAAAAAGCGCTATTAACTGAGATCTAAATTTGCGTATAACAGAGGCATTATTCACGGAACCCTCCAATACTTGATCACGCACGAATAGCCTGTGTAAACCTTTGTGTCTAAGCTGCATAGTTTTATGGCTCATTAATGAAATCACCTATTTACTAACTGCTAATTTAGTGGCAGTATGCCAAATTATTGGCACATGTCAATTAAGATATTCCTGGCCTAGTTAGCTGTCAATTTCTTTAATCAAGTGCCTATCTAAACGAAAAATCACTTAATCAATACCGGCTAAGCCCTGCATAGGCCGGAATGAAAGAATAGAAAACGTGTACTTAACAATATTCAAACGGAGCTGTACCAATAATCCTTAGAGACTACATTATGAAAAGCACTTACAAGAAAACCTTCACCGCACTACTAGCGCTTACCCTGTTAGCATTGCTAGGTATAACTCAAGCTGGTTTGCAGAAAATATCTTCAGCAGAAAGCACAGCAATTGTCGCACCCAGCTTTCAAGTCGATCCGTTTTGGCCAAAACCCTTACCCAATCACTGGATTACGGGAAATGTAATCGGTGTAGATGTGGATGACCGCGATCATGTATTTATTGTCCATCGTGACCAAGATGATATTTTCCTGAGTAACGGTCGTGAAATTGGTTTAAAAGCAGGTGTAAGCGAATGTTGCAGCCCCGCACCCCCAGTGCTTGAGTTTGATCCTGCAGGCAATCTCGTAAATGCCTGGGGAGGACCAAGCGATGAATATACCTGGCCTGCTTCCAATCATGGCATCGATGTAGCACCAAATGGCAATATATGGATTGGCGGTAACGGCAGCGGTGATTCTCATATATTGGTATTTTCACGAGACGGAGAATTCATTGCTGAATATGGGGAGCCTGGAAACAGTACTGATAGTAATAGTACCGAGCACTTTGCCCGAGTTGCCGAAATAGCAATCGATGCAGTGGCAAATGAAGCCTACATTGCAGATGGCTATTTAAATAAGCGTGTCGTAGTACTTGATGCCAGTACCGGAGCATTTAAACGCTTCTGGGGGGCGTACGGTAATACACCTTCGGACGAGCGGGTAACGTACACGCCGGGCGCAGCACTACCTTCTCAGTTCATTGGTCCGGTACATTGCGCCGAGCCATCAGATGACGGCTTAGTCTATGTATGTGACCGTGGTGCAGACCGCATTCAAGTGTTTAGGAAAGATGGTACCTTCGTTAAAGAAAAACAAGTGTTGCCTGAAACTCGATCTCAGGGATCGGTTTGGGATATTGCATTCTCCAAAGATGCTGAACAAAAATATATCTACCTGGCCGACGGACAGAACCATCGTGTTCACATCATTGAACGTGAAACGCTGGACATCCTCACCACTTTTGGTGATGGCGGACGAGCACCAGGACTATTCTTTGCAGTGCACAGTATTGCCACTGATTCAAAAGGCAATATTTATACTACAGAAACTTATGATGGTAGACGCCTACAGAAATTTAATTACCAGGGACTGAGGGCTGTTACTAGCCCTAATAGTGGGCCGGCTTGGCCGCTGGACAAATTGTAAGTGTCAAAAACGTCAAGGGGATTTGCTAGAATGCCCTCCATTATCCTGCTACTCCTCTCGCCTTCGGTTACAGCTCAAGAGAAGGAAATATGGGCTTGCCAAGGAACCAAGTCTACCGGATTTTCTTGGAGAACTGGCGAATGGATAGAACAGACATTTTATACTCAAGCCTATGAGCTAACAGTGGACGGAGTGAATTCAAGACTGAGAGATAATGGAGTAGATAAACCTATGGAATGCAGCACAAACTTATCCATCCTTTCCTGTAGCAGTTTTACGAGTTTACTTGTATTGAAGTCAACGACTGGTCGAGGAGCCTATTCGAC
>NVVJ01000035.1 GCA_002402175.1 SAR86 cluster bacterium | reverse complement strand
GACCAAGAAAAGAAAGCTGTACAAGACCTATACCAAAGAGTTCAAGCTCGAAGCTGTGCGGATGATGCAGGGGTCAGGTCGGCCCCCTAGTGAGATCGCCATGGAACTGGGCATTCGGCGTAACCAGCTCTACATATGGGCTGAGCAGCTAGAATCCAAATCAAAGGGGTCAGAGCACTTTGATTGTTAGGTCAGTTCTTACGATTGTGATTTTATTGAGTTTTCTGCCTTCATTATTCGAGTGGCGTTATGTGTAAAGAGGAGTCGTATCGGAGATGATTTTTTCAACTACTAGTAGACTTGTGTCAAGAATCACTCTCAGATTATTCGCTCTTCTAACGCTATTGATAGGGTCTACTATAGCGAGCGGTCAGCCTGAATTATTTGCGGTTGAAAATAGTAGAAGTATGCAATGGTTAAACAATATCCAGGGCCTTCAGAGCTCTTCATCGGATTCGGCCCTTCTAAATGTATTGTTATCCATACACTATAGACCCTCTTATCCATTGATATCACTTTATGAGGCCGAATATACTGAGACTCAGAACCGACTTATACTGAGCTCCTTCATATATCAGTGCACTAACTACCCAGAAATCAGTTATTGCGAGGACGCTTTACTAGAAAGCAGGTTGCTGGAATTGGATTCAGACAATTTTGTCCCCTACTTACATCTTTTCAACCACTACCTAGCTCAAGGGGATGTTGATAGCGCTTTGGCTATCCTAAAGGCAGGACTTAAGACAGAGGAGACTAATGACTACTACTTCGAAAAGGTAATGTATTTACGCGATGAACTATCGTCGTCTATAGAGTTCGTTGGTAGTCGCGCGAATCTTGCAGCCGAAATATATAGCTTAAATGGACTGGTCCAAACTTATATCAGTATTATTCCTATATGTGTCGAACAAGCGACTATTAGTCAGGAATGGAGAGATGTTTGTCTGGAACTAAGCCTTAGACTAGAACAAGGGATCACATTTTTTTCAAATGTGTATGGGGCCGCGATCCGAAGAGATGTTGTTTCAGCAACATCATCAGATGAAATAGAGATCCAAGCTGCTGTACGGCATAGAAGGTATTATGATGAATTTAGAATTAGTGCGAGGTTGAATCTATCTTGGTGGGATGACCCCGCTGGCCGGCCCAATAGTTTCTATGGAAACGCCGCTGTATTTGGCGAACTTCGAGCGATAGAAATGGAAATCGAACAAGCTAAAAAGGATCGTAACGAATAAAATTTGACCAGTTACCGGTAAAGTAGCATTTAATTAAAAAATATCCGTTACGACCCCTTTAATCCGTCAGGCTTTGAGATGAATTCAAGAACAGAACAGACTATTTACGGCGGCTGTCATTGTGGATCAATTAAGTTCAAGATCAGAACTGATTTTCCAGAACTGACAACGTGTGATTGCTCTATTTGTCGGCGTAAGAATGCCCTTATGGTAAAAGTACATGAAGATGATTTTGAATTGCTAAAAGGTGAAGAAGAACTTTCTGTATATCAATTTCATACCAATACCGCTATGCACTATTTTTGTAAAGTCTGTGGTATTTACCCTTTCCATAAAAAGAAGTCCGCGCCAGATTCTTATGGTATTAACGTATTCTGTTTGGAAGATGTAGACCTAGCAGGGCTGCATGTAAGAGCAACCGATGGAGTTGGTATGCCATGATGGGCGCTCAGTAACACTAAAATCTACGCGCGCTCTTTATTAAAAGCGTTAGTGTTGGTCGTAGTGTCCGCCAATGGCAAAAATGAAAATGGAATCATCGTTGAATTTATATATTAAACGGTCTTTTTGAGAAATGCGCTTTGACCATAATCCCGTCAAGTTATGCTTTAACTGTTCTGGCTTCCCAGGCCCTGAGGACGGGTCTTCAGATCGAAGCATTTCTTTTAATAACTTGCAAAGTGCCTTGTGCAGCTTCTTATCTTTTTCACGTAAAGCTTCGTACGCGCTCCAGGTGTCGCCTTCAAATACCAGTGATCTCATTCAATTGATCTTCCGTAGGTTGGTATCCGGCACCCAAAGAATGGCTGCCAACAGATTTGGCTATTTGCTGCATCAGGTCGGTATTTTGCAAAACATACAAGCTTTCTTGCTCTCTCTCCCAGTCATCAGCACTTATCACTACAAAATCATCGCCAGCTCTACGAGTAACCTTAAGCGGCTCATGATTTATAACTACTTGTTCTACAAGGGTTTTCAGATTGTCCCTGAATTTATTCACACTAACGGCATCCATATTTATCACCAGTTGTACGGAGTTTCGGTACATGATAGGGTAAAAACACTAACAAGACCAGTCAATCGGACGCCTAACAAATACACGCAGTCGGACAAAGTGAACATGAAATTCAGAAGGAGTAATACGTGAGAGTTTTTATCGGTAAGTTATCAGTACGTCAATTCTTGGCATTGGTTTGTTTTTTCTTGCCTGCTTTCATTTATGCCCAATCATCTGTGCAATCTGCTGTTATGCAGAACTATACATTTAGCTATTCTATCGTTGAGGCAGAGACAGAAAGCGTTGAGTTTTTTGAATTGGCCCGAAACGAAATTTTATCGAAGGCTCCTCTGAATGGAGGAATAATTTACGCACTATGGATGCCTGCGGAAAAATCTGCTGACGCACCTTTTGCGGGCCTATCTGTAAATCAGATGGGACTTATGCTTGCTTGGCCGAATGACGCGCTACAACAGGTAGATGCACTTAACCAGGCTCTACAGTCGATAGACTCTGTGGCAACTGTTTCTACTCGACTGTTCGAGGCTATATATCTTCCCGCGGGCTTAAGCGTTCCGACAATGGGGGGCTTCTATGTGCATCGTGAAGCAAAGTACAAATTGGAAGATGTTGATGAAGCAGTGCGTTTGAGCATAGAAGCCTGGGAGACCTGGGAGCCGCATTGGGGGGTTACAGTTATTGGGCTGTTTCGAGAACTTGGTATTACTGCTGACTTCGCCAATTTGAACAGAATCGTTTGGTATCCTAGCTACGACGCATGGCGGGCTACTCGTAATAATGATGATGTGGAATCTGCAAATCGATTTAGACAAAGGCGAGGCCTGCGTATTCCTGACTCTGATTCTGGAATTGCTATAGCCACTGATCGTATTTTGCCATGAGTTATTAGTTAAGAAAACAAAGAGGCTAGAGAATTTTGATTGATAGATAGATTGATCAATTTTTCTTGTAGTAAATTCCAGGGGAAAATGAATATATGAGCATAGACGCAAGCAAAGAATTTCAAATTATTCCTGGCGTTGGAAAAAGCTTGAGTAAAGACTTTGTAGATTTAGGTTATAAAAAAGTAAATGATTTAAAAGGTGAAAGCCCTGAGGCAATGTATAAGAATTTAATAGCACTGCGAGGAAGTCATATTGATCGCTGCGTGTTGTATGTTTTTAGGTGTGCAGTTTATTTTGCTAGTAATTCTGTCCATGAGGCCGAATCATTGAAATGGTGGAACTGGAAAGACGGGAAGTAGGAAATATAACATTGCAAATACATTCAGGCTTAGAAAGAAATGAATAAACTGGTTACAAGTGTCTCTGAACTCGAAGCCCATGTAGGCAAAACTCCTGGGCCAATGAAATTGAAAGTGATTGACCATTTGGACAATGGCGCACTGCAATGGATTGCTGCCTCGCCGATTGCATTCGTCTCGTTTGCAGACCAATCAGCTATTGACCTTACTCTCGGTGGTGGCAGGGCTGGGTTCGCAATAGGAGATAGCAAAACACTCCGTCTTCCTAAATCTGCATTAGATAGGCCTGAGCTTGCCCATCCGGGAAAGCAGGTCGGGTCAGTATTTCTCATCCCTAGCATTCGTGAGGTTTTACGCGTAAATGGAATTGTAGACGCAGTAACAGACGAAGAAATTATTGTGACTGTTAAAGAATGCTACGGTCATTGTGGAAAGTCTCTAATCCGGTCTGAATTCTGGTTTGCACAACCGAGCTCTGAATCTCCCGCAGATATAAAATCTTTTTCTGATACATGCCGTTTCATGGCGCTGGCTTCAATTGATGACAAAGGCTATGCGGATGTTAGCCCAAAGGGTGACCCTGCTGGCAGCATGGCATTTTTAGACAATGATATTCTATGGTTTGCAGACCGGCCAGGGAACAAGCGCACTGATAGTTTCAGAAATATAATTACTCAGCCGAAAGTAGCGGCTTTACTCATGATTCCCGGTTCGAGCTATGTTGTTCATGTGTCAGGAATCGCCCAGATCACGACAGATGAAACAGAAAGAGAACGTTTCTCAGTTCAGAACAAAGTGCCCAAAGTGGCAATTTGTATCAAGAATATAACAATAGAGATGTCAGAAAGCCCTGCTCTAAATCGCGCTAACCTTTGGCCAGCTGAGGCTGCTCCGGATAATATTAATCCAGGAAAACTGTTTTTAGACCATCTCAAGTTGAATAAGAATATCGGCGTTAAAGTGATAGGGGCTGCCCTCAGTTCCGTTTCGGGTTTAGTGCAAAAAGGATTAGAGGACGATTACAAAAAAAATCTGTACTAAGCGCAGGCAACAACTTGGATGTGAAGTTAGAAAAAAATACCAACCCACAAAATACCAATGCTACAAAGCTCTAAGAATCACCTGCGTAGCAAAAACAAAACCACATATGTAAGTGCCGGCACTTCCTACGAATCTAAGAGTGCTGGCCTTGTCCAAATTTTTCGACATTAACATTCCTGCCGCATGAGAATAACGAGAAACTACTGCCATTATATAGACCCAGTCTACCCACTCCGGTGTACCTTCAGCTTCCAGAATAAACATTAGAATTATAAATACGGGAATGTACTCGGCGGCGTTGCCTTGCGTGCGCACCATTTTGGCAAGCCAGTTTGTGGGGTCTTGGTCGTTGCCAAAGCCTCTGTCAGTTCTTAGTCGGGTGATTGATACTGCAAAACTCAGTGCGAACAGTAAAAAGGCTAAAAGACCGCCACTCACTAATGCGATATTCATTACTGTGGATTCTCCGTTAATTAATGAATCGTATTTGTTATTCAGTGTATCGACTTAATGCCAAATAATTACACAATTGGTATTTCATCGATGAGTTCAATTATGTGAGTACTTTCCTAGCCCTGGTTTGTCACAAACACCAGATAAACGACATAGCCMGAYAGCAGAAAAACGCCTTCAACGCGGCTAATGGTAAGRCCRGTCCATGCRARCGGAAGTAGCATTAGAGAGAAAAATATCATGATCAAAAAATCCAGMAGCGCRAAYTGATCACCGTAAATGGTGCTGATAATTGARGTCACGCCCAAAATGCACAGAATATTAAAAAGGTTAGAGCCGAGAATATTGCCAATAGCAATATCGGATTGCTTTCKCCATGCAGCTACTACAGAGGTTGCAAGTTCGGGAATACTTGTGCCWATTGCCACTAYTGTTAGTCCTACTACTGCTTCACTCACGCCCAGTAAGTGCGCCARGGTAACGGCATTGGCAACAAACACCTGRCTRCCAAAAACCARYARTGCRATGCCGAARACTATTCCGAGTAGATTTAGTGAWGTGCCYGCGGTGGCCTTGCTNSTYSGRGRGCTNRCTAATACTTARTTCGCTGGARTCRAATTCTTTGTTGGACTGRCGGTAACTRAAAATTAGATAAGCCAACARTCCGCAGGTTAGAAAAATGCCATCGGAGTAATCAAGYTGYCCATCTAGCAACAGCAGACCCATTAGTAYCGARCTGGCWATAACCAGAGGRATTTGTTTGCGRACAAGTTGGCGTTCGATTCGAATAGGRTGAATAAGGGCCGTTATTCCYAATACCAGCCCAATGTTAGCGATRTTGGAACCAATAACATTACCTAAGGCCAGGGCGCTACTGCCCGAGGTRGCGGCCTTAATRCTAACAGCAAGTTCAGGTGCRCTGGTGCCGAAAGCGACAATGGTTAAACCAATGATCAACGGAGATATGCSGTATTGAATAGCAAGCTTGCTACTTCTGTTGACCATTAACTCAGCYCCAACCCCCAATAAAACGAAGCCGCAGAGAAGGAAGAGACCAGGAATCAGCATAGCCGGTACCAGTTATTCAAATTAAATTTTCACTACCATTTTGCCAAAATTGTTGCCGCTGAATAAGCCCAGAAATGCATCGACTGCATTGTCTAAACCTTCAACCATAGTTTCTCTGCTTTTGACTTTGCCTTCCTGAATCCAGGGAATCATTTCGCTTAGAAACTGTGGGCGCATATCGCCATGGTCTGAGACGATGAAACCATTAATGCGAATCTTTTTGCCAACAATTAACATGAGGTTGTTTGGGCCGGGAGCGGGTTCGGAATTATTGTAACTTGCGATCATGCCGCAGGCAGCAATTCGACCGAAGGGATTCATTACATTAAGTGCGGCTTGCAAATGATCGCCGCCAACATTTTCGAAATAAATATCGATACCATCAGGGGCCGCTTTTGCCAGAGCATCGCTTAAGTCGCCACAGGTTTTGTAATTTATAACAGCGTCTACGCCACATTCGTCTAATAACCACTGAGCTTTTTCGTCACTACCAACGCTGCCTATAACACGACAGCCTTTGAGTTTGGCAATTTGACATACATTGGCACCTACAGCGCCGGAAGCTGCTGAAACAAATACAGTTTCTCCTTCTTTCGGCTCGCCATATTTGAGCAAACCTACATAGGAGGTAAGTCCTGGCATACCAAGTGTGCCTAAATATAAAGAGAGCTGATCCATGTCGAAGGGCTCCAACTTGCTAACAGTATTTGCTTTGGCGACAAATTTGTCCTGCCAGGCAGCACCATTTAGAACTATGTCTCCTACTTGTAAGCTGCTATCACCAGACTCGATAACTTCGCCAACTGCACCGCCATACATTACTTTGTTGAGTTCATAGGCATCGGCATATACCGCATCGGCGCGCATGCGTCCGCGCATATAAGGGTCGACAGACATATAAAGATTTTTGACCAACACTTCGCCATCGCCGGGTGGGTTTAATTCAACATTCACTATGGAGAAATTGTCATGGCTGGGCATGCCGCCTGGCCGACTTATAAGGTGAATTTGTTTGGCTGTGTAAGTTGTCATTGGTTACTCTTGGTTAAGTCTAAGGAATAAGCTAAAAGTCAGGGTCGTCAATGCATTGACCCTGAGAATATAAATCAGCCAGTGGCGGCTAGTGCAGATTTGGCGTTTCGGTGTTGCATAACTACTACGGCGATTAAAATAGCGGCGCCAACAAAATGATAAATCATCGGAAAAGGTGCCCACATTAATAGAACAGCGCTTAATAACAATACGCCGGCAATATAAATATTAATCTTTTCTTCCAGGTGCCACTGTAAAATTCCTGCCATGGCGTAAAGCCCCATACATGACCAGATAAACACTTCAATTCGTTCTGGCCAGGTTCCGGATATCAGCGGTGAGTAGGCGAATAACACTGGCACCAGATAAAGGCCTTTGGCGACTTTCCAGCTGGTGAGCCCGGTTGCCATGGGTCGTGTGCCGGCAATTCCAGCAGCGGCAAAAGATGCCAGACAAACTGGCGGTGTTACGTTGCTGTCTTGCGATAACCAAAAGATGATTAGATGTGCGCTGAGTAACATGCCAGTAAGCATTTCGGGATCGAGCATTTCCTGGCGGATAATCTGTTTCATTTCCAGCGGCATTTCCCTTAAGGCAGTTAGAGGGTCGCCACCAAACAGGTTGATTGTTGCCGCGACGTTTGAAGGCAAATCGCCTGCCTGCAACGCTATCAGCAGCTGTGATTGAGTTATCAGGTCAAAAATAAGCGGCGCAGAAAGAGTCGCCAAAACAATATAGGACGCGGTTACCGGCAGGCCCATGCCCAGCACTAATGAAGCCAGTGCCACAAGAACTAGAGTAATTAGCAAGCTGCCCTGTGCCCACTCTACAATCATAAGGGAAAAGGCATTGCCGACGCCGGTTGTCGTTACAACATTGATGATAATACCTACAGCGACTAGCAGTAGGGCGGTAGATACCATGGTTTTTACACCATCTACTACGGCATCAAAAATATCGGGAAGGCGCATGGGGTTGGGCGAAAGCCACGACGCGGCGATAACACTGAGAATCGCAAATGCAGCAGCGCTGGTGGGCGTACGACCTGCCACCAAAAACCCTACCAGAACCATCAATGAGATAATAAAATGCCAACCTTCTTTTAAGATTTTCATGGCAGAGTCGGCATTCTCATCGCGAGTGGGGTTTAGCCCGAGTCGTTTTGCTTCTATGCGGACGAAGAAGGATACCGTCAGGAAATAGAGTATGGCTGGTAAGGCTGAAGCGGCGATAATAGTTAAATATGAAATTTGAGTATAGCTAGCCAAAACAAATGCACCTGCCCCCATTACTGGGGGCATTAAGGCGCCGCCAGTAGAGGCGGCGGCAACCACGCCAGCAGAGAATTGGGGTGTGAAGCCGGACCTTTGCATCATTGGAATTGTGATAACGCCGGTTGATACCGTATTGGCTACGGCCGAACCAGAAACAGAACCCATAAGACCTGAGCCGACTACGGCTACCAGTCCCGCACCCCCGGTAAATCGTCCTGCCAGGCATTGTGCCAGCTTGACAATAAAATCTCCCGCGCCAGAGCGCAGCAGGAAAGAGCCGAAGATAATAAACATAAATACAAAAGTGGAGGAGATGCGTGCGGTCAGGCCAAACATACCCTCGCTGGTAAAAAAGCTTCGATACAATACTGTTTCAAGGCTTAGTCCTGGAAAGGAGAAGACGCCTGCAATATATCTTCCAAGGAACAAAATGTAGGAAAGGCTAATTAATATAAGCACTGGCATAAACCAGCCAGTGGTGCGGCGAGTAAATTCAATGGCTAGCCCAATGGCCACTAGCGAAAATACATAGTCACTAAGTATATATTCAGTTTCTCTAGCGTAGAGTGCGTTCTCAAATAGAATCAGGTAAGCGGTGGTCATAACGGCCACTACCGCCAACAAGATGTTAATCCAGTAAGTGAGTGATTTAGTGGTTACCTTGTCTGATTCGTTTGCCATTAGTGCGCATATGGCACAAAAGCCACCGAAGTGAATGGCCGAAAGCCACAGTTCTGAAATACTGGCAAACACATTGCAGTAAATATGGAACAGAGCGAAGAAAAAAGCAGACCATCTCAAATATTTTGATTTCATGAAACCCGGTTAAACTCCTTCCGCCTGTTCTTCTAAGATTAGTCGTTCTGGTATTTCTAGCCCGACTTCCCGGTAGTATCGAATTGCGCCTGGGTGCAATGGAGCGCCAAGGCCTTCGATAGCAATTTCGAGTCGCATGTCTTTTGTCGCACCATGAATTTCTTGAAGAGTAGCCAGGTTCTCCCATATAACTTTTGTTATCTGGTATACCGCTTCTTCGGGAATGTCGTCGCGAGTAACCAGCACATTAGGAGAGGCGACGGTGCGTATTAATTCTGCTTGATTGGGATAGGTGCCGGGGGGGAATTCATACCAGTCCCATAGAGGATACTTGGCGTTTATTTTATCTAGCGCATCTTGAGTCCAGTTAAGGATGGTCATGCGGTCGCCTAGCATTGCATAAGCCTGGGTGATGGAGCTAACAGGTGCTCCCGCAGGTATATTCATACCAACAATGTTTCCATCTTGAAGTGCGCCGGTAGTTGGCCCATAGCCCATATAAGCCAGGTTAAATTTTTCTTGGTAGTTAATGCCAAGTGTTTCCAGTATGAATCTGCCAGTTTGATCGGCGCCGGAATTTCTTGCACCAAGCACATAGCGTTCGCCATCGAGACCATCAAGATCCATAATTTGACCTGTGGTGGCTAACTCGCTTAGTAACACGAAATGTTCAACGTTCTGCCACAGTGCGCTTACGCTTCGCATATGAGTTTGAGGGCTGCTTATAGGGCCTTCGCCGCTCCAGGACCAGGCGCCGAACGGGCCTTGCAGAATCGCAAACTGTGCCTGATTGTCTCTGAGCAATTTTACATTCTCAAGAGAGCCGGCAGAACTAATGGCAGTGAGAGAGACCCCGTGGCTTTCGAATAGCTGTGCATGGGCGATAGTGGCTAGCGCTACGCCTACCGGATAATAAGTTCCACCTGTGGTGGCTGTAGTGAGAATGTAGGGTCGAGCGCGGTTTAATTCGTCGCTGCAAGAAGTAAGCAGTAAGGATAGAACAATACTAACAACGACGTTTTTCATTAACGATCCAATATGGCGGGGGAAATCTACCATTACTAATGTGATTATTATTCTAAGCTATTGAAAAATGGTAAAAAAATCTACTTTCAATAGCGGCTGGATAGCAGCTGATGAAACCATATTTCTCGTAAAAGCACAATGAAGGTAGGGTTGAAATGGAGCGAAGGGGAATAAGGGGTCAGAGTAAAATTTCTACGTGCAAATGTTTCGTACTCAGCCACAGTTCAAGAGATTTTTACTCTGAGCTTTTTTCTGTGGAGATTTTAGTTCAGCGGAACGGCTGGAAAAATCTGCACTGCACCAGGTGCTCTCAATTCACCTATTGTCATGACGCGACCAGCGTCTCCAGACATTATGAACTGATTAACGGGGCCTCCATTCGGGCTTACAGCAAACGACCCAAACCCACTTTGCCGTTGTTCCTGATACGCGGAAAACGCCGCGAGCTCAGACTCGGTGAGGTCATATGACAGTGATTCTAGCTGATCTTCGAGATTGCCTATGTTGGCCATTAGCGATCGCATAGCCAGAGGATCACTATTTTTCGGCTGTGATTGCATTTCCTGAATTATTTCCATACGCCTTTGGTTTTGTTCAGTAATGTAATTTCCTAGAGCGTCTACAATGACTTCCATACGTTCATCACTGACATTGAGTGAACTTAAAAAACCACCATATTGTCCATTAAGAGACATTAGCTCCCCTAACTCCATAGGGCCGAGGGAGGCCATCTGCCTGATCAGGCTGGCTCTCGAGCCGGTGTTTGTTGACTGAGATTGTATTTCTCTGTTTAACCGTTGACGAATTTCATTTTCCAGTTTTTGGTAATCAGGATTAACCTTTTGCTGAACTATTTGTAATTGATTTGAAAGCGCAGTGAGCTGACTGCTGGTAGTTGTTAGCTGGCTATTCAATTGTTGAATCTGTTTCTCATGCTCAAGTCGAAGCACGCTATAGTCTTCGACTTGGGACAACAGTTGTATTACTTGCTTCTCATAGCCTGTGAGTTGTTGTTCTTGTAGTGCGCTTTGCTGAGCAGCATTGAACGAAAATACTCCGCCAGCACCGACAACTATAACTATTGCAGCAATAAGTATTTTCATATTCAGTTCTTTTTTCTGTCAGCGCTGAGGGTGTCTCTTACGTGGCCGGACAATGGCTTTTCTTGTTCCAGCTGGCCAATCAGCATTATTGTGCCAGCAAAAATCGCTGTAATAATGGTGATGCCGAAAATCAAAACAACCCGAAACAACGGGACAATGTAAAGACCGCTAAAATAGAAGACCAATTCGGCAATTACATTAACCAAAATTAAAGAGCTTAGAAATGATATCCAGACCGCGTGCTTCATGACATTTATATCCGGAGAAAAATAAGGCGCAGGGTAGTGAATTTGTCAAAATTCATTCAGTTTGAGAGTAACAGTATTCCACTAATGTGACTACTATCGGTGTCGGTAAACACAAACACATCATCGAGTTCATCGTTGTTCAATTGTGCTGGAATAATGTCACCCACGACAAGTTCTGTATTTAGAGCCAGGGTGATGTCGGCGCTCTGTCCATCGACTTGCTCCAGCAAGGTATTGCCGTTAATCGATATGTTTTCAATTATCTCACGTATATTAATCTCATAGTTGTCACGTTCTCGGCTATAGTTTAGTGAGCTGAGAATCTCGCCAGAGCCTTCCTCCTGATCACTGTCTACCTGAATAGCGTTGAGGAAAATCTCTATCTGATTATTAACTATCACTAGCAAGTCATCCGCGGCGAGTGTGGCATCCAGTCTGGCGGTAGTAAGAGGTATAGAAGTATCCGTATTGTCTTCTTGGACCTCGTCGGCAATCTTACTGAATGATGTGGCCAGCCTGATTATTGACGGAAATTTCAGGTTGATAGTCAGTTTTCGGTTGGGTCTGCGAGAAAACCGTTCACCTTCATTAGGATAGATAAACGCTTCAACTGCAATACTGCCAGACAATGCCAACCAGATGAAAATATCGCCAACGGATATGGGCTCAACTCGCCATAGCCATAAGTCCTTAAGGCCATCTTCGTTTTCATCCATAAGGAAAGTACTAAGAACATTGCCGCCGGAGCGTAGTACCTGGCGTGGTTGGTCAAAATTCATCCCCTCGGCCGTGCCGCCATACAGTGATACCTTGCCTCCTTCGCGAAGTAACAAATCTTCGATACCGTCACCATCAACATCTTCAAGAATTTCTTCATGGGTAAGCGACAGCAAGCCAGTGAGGTTTGAAAAGTCGAGGTTGTCTATATCAACCTCGCCTAGTCGCTCTTCAATTTCAGCAATGTCCAATGAGTAACTGGGCAGTGCGGGAAAATATCTCTCGGCTGATTGCGCCGCAATAAACACATCCAGCCGTTCATCGGTGCGAGAAATAAGGTCATCGAATCCATCGCCATTCACATCACGTAAATTCATCATGGGAATTCTTATGGACTGACCCGTGCGACGTTCCAGTTGATTAGAATTAAGGCGGGTTCGCATTCGAATATCCGAGCGAACGCTTAAACCGGGCTGGTATTCAGGCTGAGAGTTTTGATCGCTGGTACGAATATGCAGGTTGAGAACCCCTGCGCCAGGAATAATCAGGTCATCAATCCCATCACCATTCACGTCTCGTGAAAAATGTAGTCGGTTAGTTCCTTTGGTGAGAAACCCGTTCAAGCTAGTCTTGATGACCTCAGGATTCTGTATGGCTTGATCTTTAATGCGCCATACAAGAACTTCCTTGCCGTCTATAAGGGCTATGATTGATGCTGAGTTTGGCTGCGCCGAATTGTAGGCCATGCTCACATCCCAGCCGATTGCCTCGCCGGGAAATTGTAATTTATCGTAGCCTGCATCGAAATCAAATCCGTTTGCGTTTTGAAAATAAATTCTCAATGTGTCATCGACTACGGAAATTATTTCCTGCAGGCCATCACCATTTGTATCTACGATGAGCAGGTTCTCCGTTTCCGCCGGAAATTGAAATGCTTGCTGTGTAAAGGCAAGCTCTGCTGCCGACAACGGGTTTAGAGATAAATAAACTGGCAGGCAAAAAACTAAAAAGAGAAATAGATTTTTGCAAAACTGCTTGCTGTTACTCATGGTGATGCCACCAATAACGTTGTTGTGTTGGCATGTTTTAACAGTAAGTCGGGGTATTGGTCAGTGTTCAAATTCAGGACTTCAAACTCGAATACAGTTCTTGCTGAAATGTATTCCCAGAAGGGCTGGTCGGCAACACCCAAATGCTCATCGATTCGTTTGGCTGCCAGTGTGCCATTGGCAGTGATATACAGCGCGTCTTTAACGCCATCTCCGTCAATATCGTAATCAAGTGACATCTGCTCTGCGAGTCCTCGAACATTGGCGGCGGAGAAGCTGTCTTCCAGTCTTGTATCTGGGCGTCTGTTGAATAATTGTCCAGTTTCACTGGCGTCACTGCCATACAGTAGCGATATTCGATTGATGCTGGCATTGCGAATAGCATCTACAATAGGAATTGTGTAGTAGCTGACGTTAAGTACCGGTGCTCCTTCATCTTCTATTTGAGGAAAGCTTAGCCGAACATCGTAACCGGAAAAACGCATAATCTGGTCTGGCTGTTCGAGGTTAAATTTCCCGTTCTGGTTTTTAAAGAAACGGGCATCCCAATCATTGCCATTGCCACTTATGCGTAACAGATCAACTTGCTGGTCCTGATTCATGTCTGCTAGCTGAATATCACCACGTGTTTCCATTGAACCGGTCCAGTCTGCCGTTTCACTGAATCCAGTTTGCGGGTTCTGATAGTGTATGTTCAATTGGCCCAGGCCATCGTCACCGACGTTCAGGTAAATAACGTCCAATAATTTATCATCGTTAAGCTGTGCCAAAATTGCCGACGGCATCCAGCTTTCGCTGCGCAGCAGGGTTCTGGTTTCAGATTCTTCTTCTGTCCATTGTTCAATAAAATCGCTATAGGGCGAGGTGGAATCACGGGAAAGATTCACCACCAGTCCCTGCTCCGGGTTAATGCTGATATTGGCATCGATACCGCCACGATTGCCTCCGCGCTGAGACTGAGGAATGCTTTTGTTGGTAGTAGAAAAGCTCGAAATCAGTTCGAAATTCTCGGCCCCGTCACCTTTGAAAAACCCAAATACTTCATCGCCAGGAAGTAGCAGATCTATATGTCCATCACCGTCGATATCGATGATGTTTTCTATGAACTGCACCTGCTCAAGGTTGGGAATGGTGGCTACAAGGTCCCATTGCAATAGCTGCTTAATGTTTCCGGCGTAACCTTCTATTGCTGAAGACAAACTAAACACACCACTATTGGCGAACAACAGCAGCTCTTTTCCGGGTTCTTCCCGCAAGTCGGCGAAACCAACAGCTATGATCTCGGTTTTGATTTCTATTCGTCTGGGTGTGGAGTCAAAGCTGCCGTCCGGCGATTGGTAGTAAATGTGTAATTCCCGGCCGATACCAGGTTGATAATGGGAGTGAGCAATGTCTTTAGCCCCGTCGCCATTAAGATCGACCATAATCAGCTGTTGCCAGTTTTCTTCAAGCTCCAACTCAAAGGCGACATAGTTTGACTGCGCCATTACCAACATAGGTGACAATAAAGTCAATGACGTTAGCGAAAGTGTCAGCGCGATGGCTCGTGAGAATAACTGTGAGTGAGAATACTTAATCGGTGGCTCCTAGTTGCCTTCTTCGGTCAATTCACCAAGATCGCTACTAATGTTAAATAGACCCAATAAACTGTGAGATCGTTCGCTTCCAAGGCGACTATATTTGTAAAAAGAAAATAGCCAGAAATCCAGTACCGAGAGGCTATTGCCATCAGGGTTCAGAGATGATTCGTATTGCAGCAATGGGCCAAGTGCAATTCGGCTAATGCGTCTTCCCGGATTCCATAATTGCACTGTTTTTTCGACAAGCAATTGATCGTCGTACACGCCAAGTACCACGCGATCACCAAGGGAGAAGTCTTGATTCAATCGTCTGATCAGGTCCTGTGCAGAATTAAAATTTTCACCGTTGATGGAAAGAATCAGGTCGCCCACATTGATTCCGGCTTCCTCAAGGGGGCTCTCATCCAGCAACTCAACGACTCTTGCTGCTGGCAAGTCCGCCTGGCCGCGCACGCTTATTAACTCGGTACGATATCCGGCGCGAGTTGCGATTGGGTCTATTCTGTATAGTTCTCGAAGGGCCGAGCTGCCGCCGACCAACCTGCCAATTACTCTCGCCTCAAGCACTGCCGTGTTACGTCTCAGCTTAAAACTAAATTCTGTATCTGCATTAGTTTGTTGTTGCAGGGCCACTATTACGTCCGGGTGATTTGTCTCAATATCGTTGATGCTAAGAATGACGTCTCCAAGCTGAATTCCAGCTGAATCAGCGGCGCTATTTTCTGCGACACCGCGTACTCTTACGCCGGGCAGCACTTCGATATTTGTCAGGGAGTCGCTTTCATTGACACTCAGGTTAAGGCCGAAATCAATTCTTAAGTTATTCGATGAGCCAGTATTGTTAAGGCTTAGGTCCTCTGCCGAAAGGTTTAATGCGGGCACCAATACCCTGGGTTCATAGCTAACACAGGCGGTTAGCAACACAATTGGCAGCAGTAGTAAGGGCATCAAGCGCCTCGAACTGCATCGACTCGCTAATGTTTTGAGGCTAGATACTCGCAGCTTCATTAAATTTTCCTTCGTTGAACTATCAATATTGTCAAAGCCAGAAACAACAGCAGGGCAGGGAAAGGAACCCAGAGATTAAGTTGTTGCACGCGGTCGTCTATTAATACGTCAGAATACCCTCTCACAAGTCGGCTTACATCCTGCAAGTAAGACTCATCAATTAGAGAGGCCTGAAAACTGGCATAAATGTAATTAGAGAAATTGCCCAATAAGCCTTTGAATATATCTAGTGCAAGAGTAATTCCCAATGCAGTAGTGACCGCCTGAGTAGCAGATTGTGCACAAACCGAAACAAATAAACCAAAGGCAATAGCGGCAGGAATGGGAATAATTGCCAGGTGTAATCCTAGTCTGATCTCTTCCTGAATTTCGGCTTCACTTATAAGCTCGAATCCATCTTCTACTATCGGGCCGAATTCCCAGAACATGCCGCTAAAAACATAGCTTGTCAGAATCAATAACAGCAAGGACAAAACGGCAAGAACGTGTAGGTGAATGAATTTGGCCAGGATTAAACTGCTCCGACTTACTCGTCTCACTAGCAAGTGTCTCAAGCTGCCGATGTCTCGTTCGTAGCTAAAACTGTAGGCCGCTTGTGCCACCAGTAGTAAGCCAAGCATAGTCAGGCCAGTGCTCAAGCCGTCAACGTAATAGCCGTAGGCGTTATTGGCAATGGAATCTTCGAAACTGGAATTACCCAACAGGCTATCTCGCGCCTGTTGGCTGGCTGTGGAGAGCTTTACGATTATGCTTTGCAGTAAGACAATCAATGCAGGAGCCAGCACAATTAGTTTGCTGGCGAAGGTATGTAATGCCACAAATATTTCTGATCTGATAGCGGTAAGCAAGCCGTTCATACTGACGCCTCGCTGGTTATTTCTCGGAACAAACTAGCCAGAGAATTTTTCTTGAGAATCATTTCCGACACGGGTATCTGGCTTTCTACCATAAGCTGATTGAGCGCAGCGGAGTTCATATCATCGAGTGCTATGTGTAAATAACCCGACTCATCACTTTTTACAAAGTTGATATTGTTTGTTTGCTTCACTAGCTCTATGGCTTGTTCGGGCTGTTCTGTTTTTAACAACACGGTCGTCGCGGTTTGTGCCAGCAAACTTGAAACAGTGTCGCTTACCGCTATAGCACCTTTATTGAGAATGGCGATATGGCTGCAAATTTGCTCTAGGTAAGGTAGCTGATGGCTGGATAAAAGAAATGCGGTGCCTTCTTCTTTGTTTAACGTGGTGATGAGTTGCAAAACATCATCCACACCTTCGGCATCGAGTCCGTTGAATGGCTCGTCCAGTACTATCAGCTCAGGCTGGCCTAGTAAGGCGTGAGCTATGGATGTTCGACGCTTGTTGCCTAAAGACAGATGCCTGATTTTAAAATTACTAAAGCGATCAACACCAAGCAGCTTCTCGACCTGTGCAGCACTGCGAATTGGTTTGTCGCATAACAGACTCGCCTGATTAAGACACTGTCTGACGGTGAGGTTTGGGTGCAGGCTGGCACTGTCGAAAATTGCGACTAGCTTGCCTTTGGCCTTGTGCAGGTTTTCAGGCGCGTAGCCCAAAACAGTAATATCGCCCGCATTAAAGGCCTGCAAACCTAGAATGCATTCAATGGTTGTGGTTTTTCCCGAGCCGTTTAATCCAACAAGACCATGAATAGACCCTGTTTCGATGTTTAAATTGAGGTCGTCAATGACCTTGAAGGAGCCGTAACTTTTGTTAAGCCCGGCAATGGATAAGGCGTGCATATTCGCGTGTACTCACATCGTGGAAGAACGGGGCTGCTGAATGGTAGCTCAAACCAGTTTAATCTACGAACAAATCATCAATCTGGGTTTGTTTGACCTCGGCAATTGGTTCTAGTTCCTTCTTGCGGCTGCTGGGAAGTTGTCGCCACTGAAATCAAGCTAAAGCCGTTCAGATTTATTGAGGTGATTACCTTGGCACGAAGGATTAGTGCATAATATTAGTCGAGTCCATAGGCATTGTAGGCATAGTCGCCTAAAAGATTCCCAACAGGAGAAACGATAAAATGAATAAATTAAGAGTGCTGATTTCAGCGACAATGTTACTGGTATTAATGGTGCCCAGTTTGGTGTCAGCTCAGAGCAGAGAATATATTAATCCCAGTAGTGCTAGTGAAGCAGGGGTGTCTCCTTTTAGTGGGGCGGTGCTTACCGATGGCACTCTTTACCTGTCTGGCATGATTGGTTTGGTGGATGGTCAGGTTCCGGACAGCGCAGCGGAGGAGGCCCGGGTATTATTAGACCAGGTTAAAGCCACTCTTGAGCAGGCTGGCATGACCATGGATGATCTGGTGTATGTGCAGATATTCTGCTCCGACGTGGCTCACTATGATGCCTTTAATAGTGTGTATCGCGGATATTTTACTGAGGAATTTCCTGCTAGGGCATTTGTTGGTGTTGGCACTTTATTATTCGATGCGCGGTTTGAAATTCAGTCGATTGCTGTTAAGCGCTGAGTTATCAAAAGGGGCATAACGACGAAATATTCGCGATGGCCCTTTTACGGCTATGCGCCGAGCAACGGTAGATGTTTGATGCTGTGGTAACGCAGTGACATTGAAATACATGCCTTCAGCTCTGTCTTGGGTATCCTTCCAGATACAGGCAGGCTAATTTCTCTGTTTCCTACGAATTGAAACGTGCCGCTATATATTTCTTTGAATGTTTCAACCAGAGTTGTATTACAGTTGAAGTAGACCGAGAAGCTATCAGGATTTGTAGACTTCCAGCCTATCCTCAAAGTGCTTCCTTTTTTTGTGAGGTAGCTGGGCTCTCCCCATTTTAAAGTTTCCGTAATTTCTCCAATCTTATCTTCCCTGGCAACTTCAAAAATCAACGTCCTGATGTTCAGAAGCCTACTTTTTACGTGCTCAGGGTATGAATCAAATTTTTTCTTTACATCAATATCCATTTTTTCCCTTGTGACGAGTCAGCTTTCGATATCTCTTAACTCGATTGTGCTTAATGTTGCTCCCTCTGTACTCCTTACTTCAATACCGTCGGGTGTAGATCCATCTAAACAAAATACATTTACACCGTAATGATCAGGGGCTACCCTTTTTTTGTGAAATGGATATATCCCGCAAACATTGCAAAAATAGTGCTCGGCAGTTTTTGCATTGAACTGATACATGGACAGGTGGTCTCTACCACTCAGCAAATTGAAATTGCTATGGTGTACTTTCACCATCAAAGCATTTTTCATTCTACATATTGAACAGTCGCAAGTTGTCAGCTAAAGAAAGTCACTTTCAATCTCAAAAATGACCTTTTCGCAGTGACATCTACCGCTGTATCTCTTTAGTCTTTTCGTTTGCATATCGTTTGCCGGGCAATGTTAAGTGGCTGGTTAAATTTTATTCGTTACGACCACTTTACTGACCCAGTCGAACATGTCAGGTATTTTTACAATCACTATGCAGGATGCTCATTAAGCTTAATTGATTGTATCGTAACTCATTGATTTCTAATTCTATTGTTTAAGTTCAGAAGATTGGCATATATCGTGCTCATATTACACTAGATTAAATAAGGTGGTGAACTATGAAAATCAGCAAAGTATTTGGAGCCGCAATAACGGGCTTAGTGTTAGTGACGAGCTCAGCTCATGCAGGGCTTATCGATAATGGGAACTCTACGATCGATACGGCCTCGGGGCTTGAATGGCTCGACCTGACATTGACGACAGGTCAATCTTATAACAACATCCACACCGATGGATTTGGTGGCTATGCAGCATCAGGTTACGTTTCTGCCACACTTGATCAGTTGTGCGGACTATGGGGTTCTTTAGGAGATGATACGTCGGGTTGTGCCAGTACATCACCAACTCAAGGCATTGCTCTTTCTACATCCAGTGCAGCAATATTCACAAGTCTACTTGGTGTCACCTATACACCCTATACCGGCACGTTTGGTATGTATGATTCGGGTTTACTATCTTCCGGTTTTGTAGGCTTAGCTTGTATTAATGGTGGAGCTAGTTCCGGTTGCATATCTGGCTCCCCTTCTCTGCCTAATGCGATACATATCCCGTCTTGGATCGGGACAAGCGATACTCATAGCTTAGTTGGTCATTGGCTTGTTCGCTCCACATCTGTACCTGAACCCGCAACTCTGGGTTTGCTTGGTCTTAGTTTAATTGGTATGGGCTATACGCGCCGGCGAAAGACAATTAAATCGGTTTGAGCAAAGGGTAATAAAGAGTAATTCTGTGTAAAGAAAGGGGTCGTAACTAATAGTTACGACCCCTTTCTTTACCTTCAATTTATGTACCGCCGACTACCACGTATTTAGTTTTTGTGCCGATTTGATTGGATCTTACAATTTTCAAGAATTCACTGATTGACAAATTTACAATTTTGGTAGGTTCGTCGCCCGACCAAATTGCTTGAAATGTAAACGCACCATTCGACACTACATATAATTTGGATAGCTTTTTAGTAAATTGTTCGAGACCAGGCCGCTGAAAATCCCAACACTCTGCATTCCAATCCGCGTCATCTGTAAGAAGATCATGAAGTTCGTAATCAGATATGAAGAACTCTGAAGAAGGATTTCCGATCATCTCAATTTTGGTTTCAAGGCTCATAGCTTGTGTACATAACAGTGTGATAACAGGCGCGTTGCCCAGTAACTAACTTTATGGGTCAAAGTAGACATATCTAAAAAACTTCTTTCAAAACCTGATATTAGAATTCCTCCGAGTGTTTTTTCTACTATCAATGCTGTTCGGTCTTATCGACGAAAACCGCATTCCAGAACTAGAAACTGCGGAGAAAGGTGTGTAAGAGGTTCTCTTAACTTTGCCAGTTCCTGCTCAGGTCCGTGTATTTCCATACGTGTAAGTTCAGAAATTTCCAGAGCTTTGCCAAGCAATTCGCCGACATTGTCCAGATGTATCAAGGCTGCTTCTGCATTGTCATATCCTTCGCGGCAGTGGGCTACATCTCCATCGAAGCAGAATCCATAGTATAGGCAACCGCTTTCGGTGCTTGTTTTTTTGACCATTTGATCACCAAGCGCTTTGAACTCGGCGATTTTTCCTTCAGCTATTTTGAAATAGGGCACTATTGAACAGCATGTATCGTTTGTAGCCATGGGCTTCTCCATTTATTATTTTTAGCCTAATCGACGAATAAATCATCCACCTGTATTTGTGTAACTGATCCAAATTGTTCCAGTTCTTCCTGATCAATAATTGAAAGATCTCCAACGATTGAAATTAGTTTAGGACGTTCTTTTATGTGTTCCTGTTGAAAGCTGAGTAAGTCGTCCATGCTTGCGGTTTGCAATTGTTCATAGCGTTGGCGTCGCGGGTCGCCTTCAATACCGAGCCGCTTCCAAGATCTTACTGCGCCAATAACTCGACGAAAGCTTATTTTAGAAGTGCGGTAACGGTTTATTAATGCGTTAACAGATTCGTCAAACCTATCGGTGGATTCTGGCATATTGTCTATAAGGTCGATAAATGCATTCAGGGCATCGACCGTCTTGTCGGTTTGTGTGCCAATGGCTCCCAGCATTAAGTTCTCGGCATTCACTCTGCCGCCCTGAGCGTAACGTGCCGAAGCGGAGTAGGCCAGGGCACGTGCTTCTCTTAGTTCCTGAAAAACCACGCTGGACATGCCGCTGCCAAAATAGCTAGTATAAATAGAAGACATAACACTGTTGTCTTCATCGTATTGCCCATCGGCAAATTCGATACGCACCTGGGCCTGCGCGGTTTTCTGGTCTACCACATAAACTTCTGTTTCATTCACCGTGCGTGCAGTGCGAAAGCGATAGGCGGGAGTTTCCTTTAGATCGGTACCAACATCATGATGGCGCCTGAGTACTTCGACTAAATCTTCAAGCGGCATTGAGCCGGTGTAGGTGAGAGTGTGTTTGTAGTTAAGCAACTCGCCTGGCAAGGCAAGTAATTCCTCCACCGTGGTGGCACGAATCTCGTCGCCAGTTAGCGCTTCCAACATTGGTGATTCTTCGCCGTAGCGGTTGTACATGTAAAGCGCTCTGGCGATGGCTGGTGGAGAGCTTTTTTGATCATCTCTGGATTTTAGTAAAAGGCCTTTCATTTGTTCCAGAGTCTGCTCGTCGGTAACAGGGTTCTTGACCAAATCCAGCATCAAGGTCAGTGACTCTTCGAATTGTTCGTCCAATCCTGAAATTGAAATGGCAGAGGAATTTTCACCGGCGCCAAATCCAAAATCACTGCCCATTTGATACCATTGCTTTTGCAGTTCTTCGTTAGTCATAGCTGCTGTGCCAGCGACATTCATGAGCGATGCCGCCAGATTGAGTTTTTCATTTTCCTCAGTTCCAACTTCAATGTTAATTGAGAAGGAGAACAGGTCATTGAGAGGGTTGGGTGCGTAGTACAGTTCTACGCCATCGGCAAATTCAATAACGCGGTAGTCGGTATCAACCTCGACAAAACTAGGTTCTATTTCCACATAGTCCATGGCAGATATAGATGCAGCAAATTGAGACTGGCGAGTAGGGTCTATGCTCACGGCGTCGATTTGCGGTTTTTCTACCTCAGGTAACACAGCAGGGGCATCGATGCGATACACGGCAACATAGTCTGAGCCAAAGTATTTATTGGCAACATCAACCACATCCTGTTTAGTCAGTTGGCTCATTCGTTCTAATGAATTCACGGTGTAATCCCAATCAGTGCCTTCTATAAAGGAAGAGCGCATCATGCTGACTCTTGACTGGTTGAATTCCTGGCTGGCTTTTTCGTTTTTCTTAAAATCATTTATGATGGCGGCGATAATCCAGTCTTCAAACTCGCCTGCTTTAATAATTTCTATTTGATCAAGTAATAACTGCTCTACTTCTTCGAGGCTTTGATCTCGTTTCGGCACGCCGTAGAGGGTTTGCGACCCGGCGTCATTAAGAAATGAAGGAGACGAGCCAGCACCAGCAACCAGTTGCTTCTGATTAAGATTGAGATTAATGAGTCCGGCAGTACGGTTGTCCAGAATCATGTCCAGAAGAATTAAGGCTTCTTTGTCCGCGCTATTGTTTCCGGCGGTTCTAAAGGCTAGTTGCACCTGCTCTTCACCTGGGTATTGCACCGTGGCACGTTCCACGCCTTGCAAGGGCTCTTCTTCCCACGGGCCAACCTCAGGAATTGGTTTTGATTGCCAGTGAGCGAACTTGTCGCTAATCAGGGCAATGGTTTCATCTATGTCGATATCACCACTGATGAAAATACCCATATTATTTGGCACATAATAAGTATTGAAATAATTTCGAATATAGACAAGAGATGGATTTTTTAAATGATCTACCGTTCCAATAGTTGGCTGCTGCCCGTAAGGATGAACTTTATATAATATTTCATCGAGAGCGGTGCCGATAATGCGACCTTTGTTATCTAGCGATCGATTCTTTTCTTCATAAACTGTTTCCAGTTCGGTATGAAACAGCCGGAAGACCGGGTTTACAAATCGATCGGATTCGATTTCTGCCCACTGTGCCAGGCGGTTAGATGGCAGGCCTATTTTGTAAACTGTTTCTTCGTGCCAGGTGTGGGCGTTTAAAGCGGAGCCACCCATGCTGTTATATAACTTGTCGATTTCGTTTGGAATTGCCAGCTCGGCAGCTTGTTGGGCCACGCTGTTAATTTCGGCGTATATTTCTGCGCGTACATCGGGGTCGGTTTCGCCATGGTGTTGCTCATACAGCTCAACGATTCGATCGAGATAGGGTTTTTCGGCGGCGTAGTCCATGGTGCCGAGGTTTTGATTGCCCTTGAACAACAAATGCTCAAGATAGTGAGCCAGGCCAGTGCCATCGGCGGGGTCGTGTTTACTGCCAGCACGAACGGCAATCTCTGCATAGAAACGTGGCTCCTCATGATTTTCCGTCAGATAGACTTTGAGGCCATTATCCAATTCAAAAATTTGCGCATTTACCGGGTCATTGTCGTTGGCGCTGTTAATGCGGTGATAGCCAACAGTATTTGCAGAAGTGTTAGCTAGCTGTGCCTGATCGCTGGTCTCGCTATCGCTACAGGAAACCAATAAAAACAATGCCAGTGGTGCTAGTAAAATTCGCATCCAGTGTTTTGCGGCGGGTAAATCTCTCATACTCGTGCTCCAGGATAATTCAATACTTGTCAGGCGTTACAGCCAGAATAGGGTTAATGTAGGGCATTCTGAAGGAAAATGGTAGAGATCAGCGTTCACCGGCTCAATTATTGCGGCAGGTCATTTACACCCACACGTGCTCTCATTATTGAGACTCGACCGCTGCCATCTGTGGTGGCTTCCAGTAAAATATCCACACCCTTACTCTCGTTTGCCACGAATCTATCGAAATGGGCTAATTGGTCTGCACTCAGCTCATCTTGCAGGCGTTGCCTCGACCGTTCATAGGCTGCTATCTGGTTATTGTGGGCGGTAATCATGCTGCCGTCCTCGCCCACCAGAGCGTCATAATTATTTTGCTGCGAGAGCAGTTCGTCGATTACAACGTCCATAACCATGTCCTGGGATGCTCCGCTTATAGCGCCGCCAGTACTGGACAGACTCCCGCCATAGACTTCGCGCAAGGTGTCTCGTTTTATCAGCATGTCGTACTGCCTAAGGTCATCCAATTGCTGATCGGTCAATATGCTGGTCATGGCATTGATGAGTCCGTCGGACCCAAAATAGTCTGCTGTTTCTTCTGCTGACAGTGCGCCTTCCATGAGTGAGTCCATCAGTTGATAACGCTCAGAGCCAAAGTCAATCAGAGCGCTCATGATGTCCAGCCTTTCGGTGCCTGCTATTCCCAATGAATTGACAAAACTGCCGTAGGTTTTTGGAATGTTATCCTCTGCGCGAGAGCGGGCCATTTCAGGGTCGGAAATTGTTTCGAAGGCGGAACTGCCAGAAGGTCTTGGTGGTCTTGGAGATTCCTGAGCAATCTCTAGCCTCGCTTGTTGCAGCAAATCTTCGTACTGGGGATTAATTTGAGTTCTTGCTGTTTGCAAAGCAACATCAAGATTGGACAGTTGGTAATTAAGTGTTTGTAATTGATCTTGTAGCCCGGTAATTTCGCGTTCGAGATCAAGTCGCTGCAAGGTGTTCTGTTCAGTTTGCAGCTGAAGCTGGGTTTGAAAACTCGAGGTCAATTGCAACTGCTGCTGCATATTCATGTTCTGCGATTGTAAATAGCCTACGGCACTTAGCAGCAATACAATGGCAATAATCACCGCAATTTTCATGAATTTTTCTCCAATGAATTCTGGCTGAGACGAACTTCTCTGTTCGGTGATTTACGCTATAAGCTAGTAATTTGACCCGATTCTCACGTGGCTTCTCACGCGGCATCTAAGGCAGCGTCAGTAGATCAGTTTTGAAGCTATTTTCCGTCCAGTTATTATCCAGAGTACAACATCTCAATTTCAAATGATCCGCTTACTGTTAAATTGTTCTGGTGGATTTGGCTATTCCAAAGGTCTCTTCTAAAAAAGACTAAAATCAGTCGGTTATCTCCCTTGCTCAGTCTTCGTTTGGTCGTTATAAATAGACTGGTCAGGGGATTTCGGGCGTATAATTCCTCAATTCATCCAATAAAGCAGAGAAGCTCCCTCTTAAGCTATGAAGTTTCCGTACAAACACCTGTCCCTGATCCTGTCTGCAGGCATTCTCGTATCGTGCACGAGTGCGGCGTATAAGCGTGGAGCTGATCAGGAGAGCTATTCTGCGATTGCCGGCAAAACGGCTCTTGTGCCGGGAATGAGTGAACAGGTGCAAATCGACGAAGAGAAGCAGGTCGACCTAGCCACCTATCAAATAAACAATGCATCTTTCGATTTTCTGGACAACGAATCGGAGAGCGAAGTTGGCGCCAGTATCATCAGCCTCAATGGCGCGCTGAACCTGGCTTTTCAACACAGTAAAGACTATCAGACGCAGAAAGAGCGCCTGTATCTTGAGGCCCTTTCCCTAACCTTTGATCGGTATCGTTATACACCCACCTTTTCGGCAAATGGCCGAGGTGACTATCAGTGGGATGCGCAAGACCAGTTTGTAGTAGATATGCAGGCATTGACCGGCATGGAGAGGCTTAATACCAGTGAGAGGGTCGACGCCAGCACTAGCCTGGGAGCAAGATACTTGCTAAAGAGTGGTGGTGCTATTGCCCTGAATCTCACTAACAATTTCACTCGCTTTCTCACTGGCGATATAAGCGAGTTTGGCACCGGCGCGCTAATAGGCTCTTTTACCCAGCCCTTGTTACGGGACTTTGGCAGCAAAATAGAAACAGAAACACTGATGCAGGCAGAGCGAGATTTACTGTATCAGTTGCGAGACTTTACCCGGTTCAGAAAAACCTTCGCCGTGAGAGTAGCGTCGCAGTACTACTCGGTATTACTGAACCGAGAAACTGCCACTAACAATTATGCAGGCTTGCTGGCAAACAATCAGTCCCTGGAAAGAGAGCGGGCGTTTCAGGCTGAGGGATTAACTACATTGCTGGAAGTTGGTCGGTTGGAGCAGTCGTCATTACAGGCTGATTTGCGCTGGACTTCTTCTATTACTCGGTACAAACGTAGCCTGGATAATTTCAAGATATTAATCGGTCTCAATGCCGATGATAATATTGTACTCAGTGATGATGAGATGGCACTGATTACCGACACTGGAATGAACAGTCCGGATCTTAGTCTGGAGCAGGCGATTGAGCTGGCAGTGCAGACTCGCCTTGACCTGTATACACAGCTGGATCGCGTGCAGGACAGCGCGCGCAAAATTGAAGTGGCCGCTAATGCGCTTGACCCGGCCCTGGACTTAAGCTTTGTGGCGTCGGTGCCTGATGCCCGTAACGGAAACCTGGGTGAGCTAGATTTTGAAAATGCAGTCTATACAGCAGGGCTGAGCCTTGAGCTGCCCCTGAATGCAAAGGCTGAACGCAACAATTACCGCCGCTCGCTGATCGATTACGATGTAGCAACACGAGACTATCTGTTAGCGCTGGACGATATCAAACTTGGTGTAATTGACACCTGGCGGCGTATGAACGAGGCGCTTAAAAGCTACGATATTAACGTGACTAGTGTGCAAATAAACGAGCGCCGTGTGGAAGAAGCAGAACTGCGAGCAGAGCTGGGTCTTGGAGATATTCAGGACACGGTTGATTCGCAAAATGATTTAACTGCCGCCAGAACAGAACTGATAAGTTCTATTGTGGATCATAATGTGGCGAAACTGGAATTTTGGAGAGACGTAGGTTTGTTGTACGTCGACGACACAGGTCAATGGGAGGAAGGCATAAATGAGCCCCGATAATAAAAGCACTCAGGAAAAGATTCTGGAGAAAATTCCGGAGCCAGTAAAGGTTAAAGCGCTGGAGTTAAAGCAGCAGTTTCTGTCCGCCAAAAAATCCACTCAATATGCAATTGCTGGCGGCGCCGCCGTGTTTGTGTTGGTGATATTTAGCCTCGGTGGAGGTTCATCTGATATAACTTCGGGCAGGGTCACCTTTGCAGCAAGAAGCGGCCCTCTTGATATTACGGTTTTAGAGGGCGGCACTTTAGAGGCGCTACAGTCTCAGGAAATCAGGTCACGGGTAAAAGGTCGCGAGGGCGTAAAAATACTCAGCATTGTCGAAGAGGGTTATCGAGTGACACCTGAAGATGTAACTGACGGTTTAATATTGGTGGAACTGGATAAAGCGCAGCTGATAGATCAGCAACTGAATCAGGAAATAGCAGTCGAAACGGCAGAAGCTACTTACATTGAACGCAGAGCGCAGTACGAAATTCAACTCAATCAAAACATGACTGATTTAAACGACGCACGGCAGGATATGCGATTTGCGCTCCTGGATTTTGAAAAATTTCTTGGGGGCAATATTGTTGAAGGCATTGTTTCCGAGTTGGAAATAGAAGAAAGGTTAGCTAGAGCAGAAGAAGCCGATGCGCAAGCGGCATTAGCCAGTGCGGCTAGCAGCGAAGTCGTTGTACCGTCACGCGCTACATCTCAAGCAGCGAATGGATCTGCATTTGATCCCAGTAATCTTGAGTCTATGCCACCACAAATGCGAGAACGACTAGAACAGGCAATGGCCGAAAATGGCGGCTCACTGCCGGCAGAGATGCTGGAACGTATGCAGAGTTTTAGCCGTGGGGGTTTTCCTGGAGGAGGACAGCGCGGTGGCCAGGATGGTCAGCGAAGACCTGGTGGGCAAGCCATAGCAACAGCTGATGTAGAAGACGGCGCATTAATTAGAGAGCCAGCGGCACCATTGTTGCTTGAGCCTGTGAGAGTTGGAGGCCTGGAAACTCGTGCTAATTTGCTCATGGACGACAGCTACATGGCGATTCGCAACGAACTCGATTTCACCCAATACGCCGACATTGATATTCTGGAGGACGGTGAAGCCAAGCAACAACTGCGTTCTTTACAGGATGAACTCCAGGTTTCCCAGGAAGAATACCTGCTGGCTCAGGATCGTATAGAAGGGCAACGTAGGCTCGAGGCACGAGGTTTCATAACGCCAACGGAACTAGAGGCGGAAGAACTTAACCTCAGTAAAGCCAGCAATAAAGAAGCGGAAAAAGAAACGTCGCTTAAATTATATATTCAATATTCCTTTCCTAAAGAAGCCGAAGAGAAATTATCAGACTATGAAAATGCCATCATGGGCTTTCAGCGTCAGATCAAAAAAAATGTGGCGGAACAGGCTCAAGAAGCCGCGCGGTTTAGCTCGGCTGAGCGCAAGTTTAATTTGGAGCGGGTAAAGCTTGCAGATATCGAACAACAAATCGAGTTAGCCACCATCCGAGCCGAGCGGCCTGGCCTGGTGGTATACGGTGCGGCAAATCAAAGTAGATCTCGTTACAACAACAATCAGGAAGCGATTCAGGAAGGCGCAACAGTACGCGAACGTCAGTCGATTTTAACTATTCCTGACATGCGCGAAATGGCAGTAAAAGTGGATATTCACGAGTCAGCGGTGCAGCGAGTGGCGGTAGGCCAGAGTGTGTCGGTTTCAATTGATGCTTTTCCTGATCAAGCCTTAACTGGCATCGTAACCAAGGTTGCAGTGGTAGCGGATTCTGCGAATGCGTTTATGAACCCAGACCTTAAGGTTTATCCCACCACAATTAAAATTGACGGCATACACGAATGGCTGCGTCCAGGTATGAGTTCGGAAGTGGAGATACTGGTCAACAGGCTTGATGATGTCGTGTACGTGCCCATACAGGCAGTGACCTACTTTGATGACGAGCGTGTAGTTTACGTATCCAATGGAAACAGCTCCCGAAGACGTGTAATAGAAGTGGGCTCCTTTTCTGAATCTTTTATCGAAGTAACCAGCGGCTTGCGCGCAGGCGAAAACGTATTGTTACTACCTCCCCAGCAGAGCCTGACCGATGTGGGCGTATAGCGAATGTGTAGATTTAGGCTGTAACCATGAGTGAGTCTACTGTGATTTCGGAGCATTCTGGCACTGTGTTGAAGCCAGGCGTTAGTAGTAACACTATTGTTGCTAGCCTGAATGATATTCGTAAAACCTATTATATGGGCGCTCTGTCTGTTGAGGTATTGCACGGTATCAGTCTTGATTTTTATCATGGTGATTACATCAGCATCATGGGCCCTTCTGGTTGTGGTAAATCCACACTAATGAATATTTTGGGTTGTCTTGATCAGCCAACTACCGGCAAATATTTTCTAGGAGACGAAGACACTTCTTTAATGGAAGATGATGAACTGTCATCAATTCGCGGGGCACGCTTAGGCTTCATCTTTCAGTCCTATAATTTAATACAACAACTAAACGTGCTGGAAAATATTGAAATGCCTCTGTTTTATCAGGGCTATTCTGAAACCGACAGCCATGAAATCGCTATGGGTTTGGTGCAACGTGTAGGTCTTGAGGACAGGGTTGATCACAAGCCGTTCGAGCTTTCCGGTGGTCAACAGCAGCGCGTTGCCATTGCCCGTGCTCTGGCGGTTGATCCGCTAATTATATTAGCCGACGAACCAACGGGTAATCTTGATACAAAATCTGGCGCTGAAATTTTAAATTTATTTGACGAGTTACATCAGCAGGGCAAGACACTAATTATGGTTACGCACTCCGATGAACTGGCCGAGCGCTCGCAGCGCTGGGTTCGACTAAGAGACGGATTGGTGGAAAGTGATGAACGACGCAGCGCTTAATAAACCAGCACTGTCAAACCCTGGCTCTAGCCAGCGTCGCCCCCAGACGGGTTTTAATTTTGTGCGCTTCAAAAAGATTACTCAGGTTGGCATTAAGAGTATTTACTCCCATGGCTTGCGATCTTTGCTCACAGTTTTGGGTATCGTTATAGGCGTTGCTGCGGTGATAGCCATGCTAGCGGTAAGCGAAGGAGCAAGCTTTGAAGCTCAGCAGCAATTTCGCGATTTGGGTGCCAGTAATATACTACTTAAAAGCGTAAAACCCGCGGAGGTTGAGGAAAGCTCAAATCGAGGATTTGGGCCGCCACAGGCTATAGTTTATGGGCTAACCACAGCCGACATTACCGCTATTCGTGATTCGATACCCGGCATTACCAATGTGATCGCATCGCGTATCGTGAAAAAGAATGTATGGAACCTCGGCTACAGTATTAACGCCGACGTGGTTGGTACTGCCGTCGATTACCCCTCTTCACGAAACTACAACCTTCGCTCCGGTCGTTTTTTTAGCGAAACAGAAGTGCGGGACCACGGCAACGTGGTGGTGCTAAGTGATGAAGTAGCTAATGCTCTATTCCCAATTGATAACCCTCTGGGCATGACAATTAAAATCGACAGCGATTATTACAATATCGTTGGCATTATGGAGTCGGAAGGTTTTTCTAATCTCGGCCAAAATCAGGCGGGAAGCTCTAATTCGGCATCCACTCGTATTTTTATCCCTTTTACCTCATCCAAGAGTCGTTTTGGGGAAACCACCACAAGACAAACAGCCGGAGGCATGGAGAGAGAAACCGTGCAATTGCATGAGGCGATAATTCAAATAGACAATCAGGAAGCCGTCATTGAGATTGGAGAAATTATCGAGCAAATTCTTAAGCGTCGCCATAAGGATGTTGACTACGCAATCGAAGTGCCTTTGGCATTGTTGCGCCAGGCAGAAGAAAGCGCGCTTCGTGATCAAATAGTTGCCGGCGCAATTGCAGGAATATCTTTATTAGTTGGCGGCATCGGTATCATGAATATTATGTTAGCCAGTGTAACTGAGCGAACTCGCGAAATCGGAATTCGCAGAGCCCTGGGTGCAAAGAAAAAAGACATCATTACTCAATTTCTTATCGAGGCGGTTATTTTATCTGGTGTAGGAGGCTTGATAGGTGTCGTTCTTGGAATCATCATTCCGTTCGTGATCTCTGCCGTGTGGGGCATGACCACAATCGTCACGCCTATGGCGCCAATCCTGGCATTTTCTATTTCAGCATTAATAGGTGTCGTGTTTGGTATCTACCCTTCCATGCGCGCCGCGGATATGGACCCGGTTGAGGCGCTGCGTCACGAATAGACGGGCGAGCACAGGGGTATCTCGAAGCTCATTTGTGTTTGTAAGTCTGATCAGTGCTAGTTTTCTGAATTCTGTAATTAGTTGGTGTAACACCGTGTATAGCTTTGAATGCGGCATTGAAAGCGGATATAGAGGAAAAGCCTACATCATAGGCAATTGTTGATATTGGTCCAGATGCAGCGGACAGATTTTGAGCGGCTTCTTGAATACGATAAAAGTTTAAAAACTGATTGAAGTTGCTGAAATTGAAGTAAGTGCTGATAACTCGCCGAAGCTTGTGGGGATGTATTCCTAGTTCTTTTGCAAACTTTACAACTGTCAGTCCAGGTTCATTGTATTGTCTATTTTGTTCCATTTTTTGCTTAATATTTTGAACAAGAAGCTTGTCACCTTCTGATATACGCTTTCGATTAAAGTCAGCTATGGAAACTCTGGGTGTTATTTTACTTAATAAGCCGCTGAGAGTTTCGCTAGTGCGGAATGATGTCAGGAAAAAAGTAAAAGAAAAAACCAGTGCATAAACGACAATCAACTGATCAAGAACAGGAATCGAAATGCTATCAGAGCTAAGTCCTTGCAAAATCCCATTGTAAATAATCCAGGTTTTAATTCTAGTTAGTACAATAAAGAGAGAGGCAGTAATAACAAATACTACTCGAAACTTCCTTCGGTTTTCTACCAGGTCAGCCCTGAATCCGGCTACTCCAATATAGATCGCGTGTGTGGCTAAACCTATCATGATCAATTGAGGCGCAAGAATGAAAATGGCGTAAAAGGAAACGGAATTCGAGACAATGTTTAGGAAAAACAGAGCCACTCCTAGTGAACGGCAACCTACATACCCAGCTATAAGAAACCAGATATATAAGGGCACTGCGTCCTGTTTACCTTCCTGATTGTCACGAAAGAGATGGAAGGCTAACAGCCAGATAACGCCAGGAATCAGGGATGACAGCCTAGCTGCTACAAAAGACAGTATTGGATGAATAGCCTGGTAGTCGATTATCGCCAGGGATAAATAGATGCTGAACAATAGAAACAACACACCAAATAGTCTTGCTAGTGTGGATCGCTGGAATAGAATCTGAATACCCATTGCGATCAACAAGGTAATTGATATCAGGTTGCCAGCCTGCAATAACGAATTCATTTAAGTGATATTTCCCTTTCTTCCGGTGAATTACCAAGGTGTCAATCAAGGTCGAAATTTATAACGGCCTGCGCAGCGCCCCTAGTCACTAAGTCCTTACGTTACTGTGAAAGCTGTTTTTGGGCTTACTAATTTTTACCTTTCCCTTACTGATTATTACAATTCTGATTGTCGAATTATTCAAATGGTGACTAATTCGATAGGTATTGGGCTTTAAAATTTCTTAGCACTTCTGTTTGATCGATTTTTGAGTCTAAGAAAAAATTCTTCATTAGTGAATAATCGCGTAGACAGTCAAATTGGGATCAAAGTAATCTGATTTTACAACTATCGTTGTCATCTAGAAAAGGGGGGACGATGTGGGCTACAGAAATGGAGAAATTATCAGTGACTAGAATATCGAATCAAAGGGCGACCAGGTGTTTGCAGTCAAGGCTATTGTCGGTACTAGCAGTTGTGAGTCTTTTGTTTTCAACTAATCTCTCCGCTCAAGGACGTGACACACAAGGACGCGGTACGCCTTATATCAATACTATCATTGAGCGGTTCGAGGCTGGCTTGCCGTCCTTTCAGGGGCCGGGTGAACATTGGTGTAACCTTCCAGGAATAGAGGGGAATCCCTTTTCCTATCCTCTGATCGAACAGGCGTTGATTGATCTGAAGCCTCCCGGGGCAGATAAACCCGATTGCTTTCCTGTGGTGAGAATTGATTATCAGGCTGATCAGGAATACAAGCACATCGTTGCTAGCTTGCTCAATCGCGGGCTCGGCGGCATTATTATTCCAACGTTAGATTCGGTAGGTGACGTAATTAACGCAGTGGCGGCGATGCGATTACCGCCACGGCGAAATGCGCCAGAAAACCTGCGGTATCCTTATGGGGTTCGTGGATGGAATGCCGGCCCAGCCTATCGGTATTGGGGGCTCAATGCAGATCAGTATGCAACGATTGCAGATGTTTGGCCGCTAAACCCACAAGGCGAGCTGATGGTTTTTATCATGATCGAGACTCCAACAGCTGTGAGGGAAATTCGTAATATCCTTGCCGTTCCAGGCTTGAGTGGTGTGCTTATTGGTGCTGCCGATTTAAGTATGTCTATGGGTCTTGGAAAGCCAGGGCCTGACTATTTTCACCCCGAGGTCGAAGCAGCTGTTGCGGAAGTGGCTGCCGCTTGTGTAGAAATGGGCAAACTCTGCGGTGCCTATATAAACCCAGCGGAAGGAGTATGCCCTGACACCGTTTGCGGTGTCGAATATCGTGTTAAGCAGGGGTTTAGGCTCTTTACTACGGGCAGAAGAAATTATACTGGCCCATAAAGGCTTTTTCTATTTCCGCCTTGATTGGTGTCGTGTTTGGTATTTATCCTTCTCAGCACTCTCCATGTTCTCATCAGGATCTCTGTCGATCATCTCGTCGAAGGGGTCGACTCACATAGAGACAGGTCGCGGCTCACTTCGAACACAAAGATTTGAATATACGGACTACCCATTCTGGGAAGTTCGTATCGCTGTTTCACATTTGTTAAAAGCTAGCTTTTTTGTAATATTTCCCGTCATAAGTGATAGACAGTTCATTTACAAATAGTTATTTAGCAGAAAAAATATCCTCCTCACTATGCCTGTATCCCTTGCTACCCGTTCTTTACAGCCGGTATAGAAATGAATTCACAATTCTCGTTAAGTAATATTTTTCCTTGTCGTAGTTTAAAAAGCATCTGTAATACACAGACTAATAAAAGATCTGTCCGTAGCGCGATACGTTCAGGTCGCAGAAATGCAAAAAGCTCGTGCTAGATAACAGGGGAAACAATGTCAATCGATCTATCAGAATTCCATGACATGTTCTTCGAAGAATGTTTCGAAGGTCTGGATGTCATGGAGTCAGGACTACTGAGTCTGGACAAAAGCGCGGATGTTGAGGAAATTAATGCCATCTTTCGTGCCGCACATTCCATCAAAGGTGGTGGTGCTTCATTTGGATTCATGGAAATGTCCAGCTTTACCCATGTTATGGAAACGCTACTGGATG
>NVVJ01000116.1 GCA_002402175.1 SAR86 cluster bacterium | reverse complement strand
TGTTGTAGTTGAGAGTTTTCCAGCAATTGTCTTTCTCGACTTTCGATGGCATTGAATTTAAGTTCAGCAAGTTCTCGTATTAACTTAGCCCCAGGTTGAGCATTACTCCTACTCCCATCCTGTAAAAGAGAAAACGCCGCGTGCACGTGTTGAGTTCTTGCTTGCAGCGCATTTTGCCCACAGGTAAATTCAATATCGATTAATCGTTTCAATATTTCTGCACTGTTTTCAATTTCTTCATTGGAGTTGGCCATTTGGCTAACATAGGTGTCGCGCCATGATTTTACACTTGCACAGTGTTGCAGGTAGCCGGCCATCAGCTCACCATCCACAGCTGACATAAAATCATCGCAGTGTTCTTGCGCGAGATTGCCTGAACGAGTAGCTGAAATACAGGCGCCAGCTTTACCGTCCAGCTCTGTCAGTGCGCTAAAGGCCGCATCGATGCTGCGCTGTAGATCAATTTCCTGAGAAACAGCAATACAGGGAAACAACAAAGCCAAACCATAAAGGCTTGCTCGGAAGCGAGATTTGGCTTTTGAAGTTTTCAGATTAATCATATATTTTGAAGCGTTTGTCCCATTTTTTGAAACGTTTACGACAGTACTTTTGTAATTTCTTATGAGTAGAGAAATAGAACTCACTAGCTTCTTCGATTGATTCGTCTAGCTCGCAGAAATCATTGTCATACTCTCTACAAACCCAGGGTCTTTTCTTATAAATACCACAAACGCCCCCTTCGAGTAGATGGCTGCAGTTAGTTAGTATATGCAGAAACCAGCCATCGGCATCTTTAAAAATGTTGATGCCTTCATGAGAAACTTGCCATAACAGGTGATCAAAATCTTCTTTGGATTTCGGTGCCGGGATTTTCTGATTGATGGAGTTACAACAAATTGATTTCTTGCAGGAGGTGCATTTCTGGTCTATATCTACCTTGCTGGTTTTTTCTACATCAACCAGTTCTATTGAGTTCTTCGCGTTCATATATCAGGCCATCATCTTCAATCAGAGTTTGAATATATAATTCTAACACTGCTTTTACTATAAAGGGCATGTCTTATATCTCAACCCTTGCCACGCATGTGTAATGCGGACTTTACATTGTCGTTTTTGATCTCCAGAATGACGCATCATAAGAGGAATTTACTCATGAGAAATTTTATTCAGCTTTTTATTCAGCTAAGGCTCGGATTAACAAAAGTACTATGCATAGCGTTGCTAAGTGTGTTGATTGCTGCTTGCTCGTCGGACGAGCCGGTATCCACTAGCTTGTCTGAGATAGCCAACTCAACAGAGCCCGGAATAAAAATCACTGCTCTTTCTACAAAGCCCTGGTTGATAACCGGTGGCACGGTATTGTTAGAGCTGCGCGTGCACGAAGGCTTGAATGTTTCGCAATTGAATATCAATCTCAATGGTAAAAATATCACCTCTGATTTCAGGGAAGTTTCTTCTGAGTCAGTGCAGGCTTTATTGTCAGGGCTGCCTGATGGAGACAGCCAGATTGTCGCTGAGATTGAAGGCACACAGCTGAGTAAAAGCCTGACTCTTACCAGTTATCCACTTTCCGGCCCGATTATTTCAGGTCCACAGGAGCAGCCTTTTTATTGTCAGTCAGCTGAATTTCAAACCGTAGCAGGTGACATGCTGGGTAACAGCATTGACCTGAACTGCTCGGTATCTACGCGTGTCGACTATGTTTACTGGTCGGAACAAGCCGAGGCTTTCATGCCTTTTTTCGACAATGAAGATGAAGAGCTCGATGAATCGCTAGCTGAAGATATCGGCATGATTACTTTGATTTCTGGAGAGGAATTTCCTTATATCGTTCGCGTTGAAACAGGAACGGTTAACCGAGCTATCTACGAAATTGCCATGTTACATGACCCCGCAGATGGCTCTCTCGATCCATGGAGAAAAAGCAGTCACTGGAATAACAAACTTGTGGTGACACACGGCGGTGGTTGTCGCGGTGGCTGGTTTCAGCAAGGTAACCGTACTGGCGGTGTGATGCGTCGAGGCTTGTTTGAACAAGGTTATGCTGTTGCTTCCTCAACACTGAATGTGTTTGGTCAGAACTGTAATGATTTACTGGCTTCGGAAACCCATATCATGTTGAAAGAGTTATTCATTGAGCACTACGGCGAGCCCGACTATACCATTGCAACCGGAGCATCAGGAGGTTCGTATCAGTCTCATCAGACAGCGGACAATTACCCCGGCGTATTCGACGGCATAATTGTTTCATCCAGTTTTCCTGATGTTGCCACGGCAACAATTTTTACTCTTGCCGATGCTCGGTTGCTCAATCATTATTTTACCGAAACCAATGTCGAGGACTTTACCCAGAAACAGCAACGCGCAATTTCTGGCTTTGGTTCATGGGCATCAATAGCAAATTTAAGTGGGGGCGCAGCCAGACTAGACCCAATTTATAATTTTGATACTGCTGTCGAAGACCAAGGAGGCGAAGTTCATCTGCCGCAACTGGAAACTGAGTTATACAGCGCCTCGAATCTGGGTGGACTCAGGGCTACGGTTTATGACCATACTGTTAATGTCTATGGCACAGTTGCTAATCCGCTTGATGGGAATATGTCTATAGCACAACGTCCACTGGATAATGTTGGTGTGCAATATGGTTTGGGTGCACTCAATAACGGCAGTATCACCGCACAGCAGTTCATAAATTTGAATCGTGATATCGGTGGTTTTGATCATGACATGAACCATATGCCACAACGTCACAAAGCCGATGCCGAAGCCAGCAAGAGAGCCATTGAATCGGGTCGTGTACTGTTTGGTGGGGTGGGTCTGGCCACTACCCCGGTTATCGATTATCGCAATTATACCGACCACCGTGAGACAGGCGACATACACATGATTGTGCATCAGTTCTCGACTCGACAACGCCTGCAAAAAGCCAACGGTCATACCGACAACCATGTGATGCAGGTGGGAGGGCTTTGGGGGTTTACTGAAGATCAGCCTGATCTGGGTGAGCTATTTAAGCAGATGGATACATGGCTAATGGCTATGAACGAGGACGATATCGAGTTAGATTCGGCGCTTAAAACAGTACGAAATAAACCAGCCTCGCTGCATGATAGTTGCTGGGACAATACCTCAGACGCTCGAATCCTTATTCAAGAACAGCAAACTTACACTGGTGATAGCCGCTGTAACCAACTCTACCCAGCCTATCAAACACCGCGTCAGGTTGCTGGAGCGCCATTGGCAAATGATATTATTAGTTGCCAGTTACGAGCTATTAATCCTGCGGATTATACGATTGAATTTACCAGTCTACAGACTGTCCAGCTCGCAGAAATTTTCCCACAAGGTGTTTGCGATTGGTCGCGAGGAGATGCTAGCGGCGCGCGCCATCAGGGCGCCTGGGCCTCGTTTGGTCCATCTCCGGTAAATGCTCTTTACTGATTTTTATTGTCGCGTTCTACGATTAACATAATTCGCATTTCCAAGCGTTTTATCTCGCGCATCAGATCCATTTTCTGAATCTGTTGCCAGGCCAGAATTTTCACCACACTTAAAGTTAGAAAACAGACTATTAGCAGCAGTGCCCAGTTAAGGCTGGACTTAATGTCGCTAGTACCGAGGTATTGAATCAAGAAATAGACAGCGGCGGCCATTACCGCGAAACCTAGAACGTACATATAATAGGTCATCCACGCTTGCTTGCCTTTAAAGGTAAGTGCCATCAGTTCTATTAGTCCAGCATCACTGCCAATGTCGTCAATTGCTTTTTGATCTTCAGTGGCTAGCGCTTTTCGAATTTTCTCGTCTATGTCACTCATTTTTAGTCCTCACTTCACTATTTCTGGATCATTTTTCCAGCATTGTAATCATTAGTTTCCGAGCGTAAAAAAGCCTCGATTTTATAGTGCCCGAGGGCACGTCGTTAATGTCCGCTATTTCATCTATAGTTAAATCTTCCAGATAATATAGTCTCAAAATTGTCGCAAGCCTGGGGTCCATCTTCGCCAATAGTTGTTCAACGCTCAGCTTTGACTCGATGCCGTCATGTACTTCAATTTCTGGCAGCTGCTCCTGGCGTTGAATTACTTCGCGTTCGCGAATAGTCTTTCGCAGCCAGTCGATACAACGCCGTTCCAGAATTCTAAAACTCCACTTTGGAAAAGCAGCGGGATCAGTTAACTTTACTAAGCCGCGGCTTATAGATATCAGGCACTCCTGTGTTATGTCCTTTGCTGCTTCCTTATCCTGCAATCTGTTCAATGCATACAGGTAGTATCGCTGTTCCCAGTTCTTTATCAGCTCAGTAAACGCGGCTTTTTCGCCCTGTTGGCATCGAATAATCAGCCATTCGTTAAAGCTTTGCTTTTTCAGGTCACGCATTTCATATCCTTAAGATATAGGTCGTAGCAAAACTGATCTGGTTCAAAGTTTATCGAACATGCTCGTGTAATGCTGAATCTGATTGAAGTCAGATTGATAAAATCGCCGACTAGCAGTGTGGATTAGCTCTTGCTTAATGGAAAAATCTGGTTTAATTTCAGTGCCCTAGAAAGAACAACATTGCGGGTCAATTCAACAACAGACTCGCAAGAAGTAAAAGCAAAAATAACTAGATCGAAAGTCGTTCATACTCGACACATTACAGAGATAACACTATGACTTCATTAAAAAAATTTACAATTATCATTACTCTAGCATTGACCGGTAGTGCCATGGCTGCTGACAATTACGAGCCTCCGCGAACAGCTTCAGGTAAGCCTGATTTGCAAGGATTCTGGACCAATGCTTCGTTGACTACTATGCAAAGGTCGAACACATACGAAGAATTGGGCCTGACAATACCATTGGAGCAACTGGGAAACTTAACGGCCAATCACCACCAGAATGTTCGTCAGGCGACAGATGATAATCAGGTGGCCGGTGAATTACCTGATGGCAAGGATCTGGGCAGAGGCCGTGGTTATAACGCATTTTGGGTAGACCCCGGTTCCGCTTTTGGCCTGGTGAAAGGCGAATATAGGACATCGTGGATTACTTATCCGGAAAACGGACGTATTCCCTACTCAGAAGAAGGCAATCAATTACGCCGTGACAATCGTGCTCAATTTTCTGGCAACGATGGCCCCGAAGGGCGTGCATTAGGCGAGCGTTGCCTGATCGGTTTTGGTAGCACCGGCGGGCCTCCGATGAACAACGTGTTGTACAACAATATGTACCAAATTGTTCAAACAGATGACTATGTCATGATCATGGTCGAAATGGTGCATGACGCACGCATAATTCCTATTGATGCTGACCATCGCCCAGATGTTTTCAAGCCGTGGCTAGGTGACTCTATAGCCTGGTGGGATGGAGATGTATTGGTTGTTGAAACAACCAAACTGCATCCTCAGCAAGCGGCACGGAACTCGGCGGCTCTATCTGATCAAGGAAAAGTAATTGAACGCTTTAGTCGTTATTCAGACGACCAAATACTGTACGAATTCGAAGTAACAGACTCGACTTATTACGCCGAGGCCTGGAGCGGAGAAATGAGCTTCAACGCAACCGATACTAAACCCTACGAATACGCCTGCCATGAAGGCAATTACGGTCTTCCGGGTATTTTGGCTGGTGCACGTCGACTTGAGATGGATGAGCAATAGACAGGCTATTGTTCATTTATAAGTTCAGAGAAGAATTATATGTCGTAGTTTCTTCGGGTCTATTTAGGCAATGTTAGGTCTTGTGACTGACGCGAATGCAGTATTGCCTCCATAGACACGCCGTAAACCCATCCCTGGGGGCTCGATTCGGCATCCCTGCCTCATTACGGTCTATTC
>NVVJ01000034.1 GCA_002402175.1 SAR86 cluster bacterium | reverse complement strand
AATGGTGATATCGACTCTCCGGAAAAAGCAGCAGAGGTTTTACAATATACAAAAGCGGATGGAGTAATGATTGGACGAGCCGCACAAGGCCGACCATGGATATTCAAAGAAATAGAATACTATTTAGAAAACGATAAACTGCTCCCCGAAATTTGTCTGTATGACAGACATTCAATAATCACTTCCCATTTAAGAAAACTTCATGGTTTCTATGGTGAATTGAAAGGAGTATGGTATGGTCGTAAGCATGTCGCTGCCTATGTAAAAGAATTAAAAGACTCTCGCGAATTTATGACTCACTTTAATCAAATACAAACACCCGACGCACAAATTGAGCGAGTGGCTGAGTATTTTGAATGCCTGTCTACCAACGAGAGGGTTCTCGCTGCATGAATAAAATCGACTTTATTACCAGCCGCATAAGCGGTGCGCACAGTGATTCATCAATGCACTCTCCGGTTCAATCACGAACCGAGCAAGAACCCACGCTTAGATCAGCAGTCGACAACGCACTGGGTCGTTATTTTCAACACATAGAGAACGAACCCGTTACAGATTTACATCAACTGGTAATGTCAGAGGTGGAAGCGCCTTTGCTACAGGCCGTAATGCGCTATGTCGGCAACAATCAAAGTAAGGCATCTATCATGCTGGGTTTGAACCGTGGTACGCTACGCACCAAGCTAAAGCAGTACGGTTTATTATAAAATCCATTGATCGATGATTAAAATCTCGTCTGGTGATCAGGTTACTTAGCGATCACAAGTAGTAGCAGACAATATTCAAAACATCGGTTTTGCATCAACACCAACTAAGCAAAATAACCCATGACAACAGAAAACTCTGCTGCCATTCGTCGAGCATTGATTAGTGTTTCCGACAAGACTGGCATTATACCCTTCGCAAAAGCACTGCATTCACTCAATATAGAAATTCTCTCTACTGGCGGCACTTATAAGTTGCTGACTTCCGAGAATATTCCCGCCGTGGAAATATCTGAATATACCGGTTTCCCTGAAATGATGGACGGTCGAGTTAAAACTCTGCATCCAAAGGTTCACGGCGGCATTTTAGCCCGTCGAGATATAGACCAGGCAGTCATGGAAGAACACGATATACCTCCAATCGATTTGGTCGTTGTTAATCTTTATCCCTTCGAAGCAACCGTTGCCAATCCTGATTGTGACTTGCCTACTGCAATTGAAAATATCGACATTGGCGGACCAACCATGTTGCGCGCCGCTGCCAAAAACAATCGCTTTGTCGCCGTGGTGGTAAATCCCGCCGACTACGATGGAATAGTTGAGCTTCTTAATAGTAATGAAGGGAGTCTTGATCAGGACACTCGCTTCGACCTTGCCGTTAAGACATTTGAGCACACTGCCGCCTATGACGGCGCTATAGCCAACTATTTGGGAACCAAGTTAGCAGGCGATTCAGAATCGACTTTTCCTCGCACCTTCAATACACAATTTATTAAGACTCAGGAAATGCGCTACGGAGAGAACCCGCACCAACAGGCCGCATTTTATACCGAGAAGACTCCAGAATCGGCTAGCATCAGCACCGCCCAACAATTACAGGGCAAAGCACTGTCCTATAACAATATTGCAGATACCGACGCTGCCCTGGAATGTGTGAAATCATTTACCGATCCGGCCTGTGTCATTGTTAAACACGCCAACCCTTGCGGCGTGGCAATCGCCGATTCAATAAAATCAGCTTACGAATTGGCGTTTCAAACCGATCCCACTTCAGCTTTTGGCGGCATAATTGCGTTCAACCGCGAACTGGATGCGGACACCGCTCAATGCATAGTAGATCGACAATTTACCGAAGTTATTATTGCGCCATCAATATCCGAAGCCGCCCTGGAAATTACAGCGGCAAAGAAAAATGTACGCGTCTTATCCTGCGGACAATGGTCTGACGCTCGCACCGTAGATTTCGATTACAAGCGCATTAACGGTGGCCTGCTTGTACAAGAACGAGATATACATGAAATTACCCGCGATGATTTAAAAGTCGTTAGTGCCAGAGCTCCAACCGAAGACGAAATTCGTGACCTGTTGTTTGCCTGGTCGGTTGCACAGTATGTTAAATCCAATGCCATCGTTTATTGCAAGAACAACCAAACTATAGGCATTGGCGCGGGGCAGATGAGTCGCATCTACAGTGCCAGAATAGCCGGCATAAAAGCGGCTGACGAAAACCTGGTTGTTAAAGGCTCGGTAATGGCCTCCGATGCATTTTTCCCGTTTAGGGATGGCATAGATGCCGCTGCCGAGGCAGGCATTACTGCCGTTATTCAGCCTGGCGGTTCCATGCGTGACAACGAAGTCATTGCCGCCGCCAACGAAGCTAACATGGCCATGGTGTTCACCAGCATCAGACATTTCAGGCACTAGGATATCGAGCATGAAAGTTTTAGTTATCGGTAGTGGTGGTCGCGAACATGCATTGGCATGGAAAGCCGCCCAATCCAGCGCTGTAGAGAAAGTTTTTGTCGCCCCTGGCAATGCAGGTACAGCTGGCGAAGAAAATATAGAAAACCTAGCTATTGATCCAATGGATTTTTCAGCCTTAGCCGAATTCGCAAAAAGCGAATCCATAGGCCTAACAATAGTGGGACCCGAGGCACCTTTGGTTGATGGCATTGTAGACTATTTTCTGGAAAGAAATTTACCTTGCTTTGGCCCTACAAAAGCCGCTGCACAACTCGAAGGCTCTAAATCTTTCACCAAAGATTTTCTGAAGCGACACAACATTCCCAGTTCACCTTACCAAACCTTTACCGACGTAGAAGCCGCCAGAACCTATATCGAAAAAAACGGCGCCCCAATAGTTATCAAAGCTGATGGCCTTGCCGCAGGTAAAGGCGTAATCGTGGCAATGACTAACGAGGAAGCTATTACAGCAGTTGAAGACATGCTCGCCGGAAATAAATTTGGAGATGCAGGACATCGCGTAGTCATAGAAGGATTTCTTGCAGGCGAAGAAGCCAGCTTCATTGCCATGGTAGACGGCAAACATGTATTACCAATGGCAACATCACAAGATCACAAGGCAAGAGACAACGGTGATCAGGGGCCAAACACCGGAGGCATGGGTGCTTATTCTCCAGCACCAGTAGTCACCGATGAAATTTACCACCGAATCATGGATCAGGTAATTCTGCCCACGGTAGAAGGCATGGCCGCCGACGGCAATGACTACACGGGGTTTTTATATGCAGGATTAATGATCTCTGCAAACGGGGATATAAACGTAATCGAATTCAATTGCAGATTCGGCGACCCCGAAGCGCAACCAATTATGATGCGCTTACAGTCTGATATTACTCAACACTGCCTGGCGGCACTCGACCAAACTCTGGACACACAAAAAGCAGAATGGGATTCCCGTTCGGCGGTTGGAGTAGTTCTGGCGTCTGGTGGCTATCCATTTTCCTATAACAAAGGCGACAAAATTAGCGGACTGCACGACACTGCCAATGACAAGCAAAAAGTCTTTCATGCCGGCACAGCCGAGCAAGACGGAGAGATAGTAAGCAATGGCGGGCGAGTATTATGTGCCACAGCCCTTGGTAATACTGTCTCCAATGCTCAGGCAGCAGCCTATGAGCTGGTAAACCAGATTAACTGGGACAATGTTTATTTTCGAACAGATATTGCCTATCGAGCCATTGCCAGAGAGAATGACTAAATCTCAGGAGTTTGTAATGACCGAAAAGTCCCATATTAGCTTTCTCGACCAATGCCTTATACAGTTTGATCAGGCATTGCGTACCTGCGTTCCCGGAACAAGTCAGGCTCGTCGACTATCACCAGCCGGCGATATCGAAGACACCGAACTAAGCGAGTCAGAGCGAATTCATGCCGCAGGCCTTATGCGCATCAATCACACTGGTGAAGTTTGCGCACAAGCGCTCTATCAGGGTCAGGCTACCACTGCCAAATTAAACGATGTACGGCAATCCATGGAACAAGCCGCCGCCGAAGAGATTGATCACCTTGCCTGGTGTGAAGAACGGCTACAACAGCTGGACAGCCAACCGAGCCTGCTAAACCCTATTTGGTATGCGCTATCTTTTGGTATGGGTGCCGCCGCAGGAATTGCTGGCGATAAATGGAGTCTTGGCTTTGTTGCCGAAACCGAAGAACAGGTTTGTGATCACCTCAAAGAGCATCTTGATAAATTACCTGAGCAGGACACCAAGAGTAAGGCCATTCTTGAGCAAATGATAATCGACGAAAAACAACATGGTGACACGGCTCGAGAAGCCGGTGGAGCAAACTTACCTGCCCCACTCAAGCAAGCCATGACCACAATGTCAGACATAATGAAAAAAACCACCTACAGAATCTAAGTTACTACGAATATCTGTCCTTTAAGTTCGCTTTCTTATCTTGCTCAAACCTTTCTTCCACTGAGCTAACTGTCCAGTGACCTTTTCCGCCTTCGGTACGGGAGCGTGCTTCTCTGAAGCCGCCGTAAACCCATCCATGGGGGCTTGGGCTCGGCATCCCTGCCTCACACACTTCTGAGAAGCACGCTCCCGTACCAAATGCTTAATACTGTGTGCACTGCTAGATAATCGAAATATTCTTTGGTTTGTTTGTTAGATTTATTATTTCAGTCGATGCTTCACTAATTATGTAGGGCGAGGATGGAGTGTTGCCGGAATAGACCGTAATGAGGCAGGGATGCCGAATCGAGCCCCCAGGGATGGGTTTACGGCGTGTCTATGGAGGCAATACTGCATCCGCGTCAGTCACAAGAGCTGCTAGTTATAAATCTTTAATATTAGCGAATCATACGGAAAGAGTTTGATACGATGAACTCAAACCCTTGTATTGATGTTGTGAAATTTAATCAGTTACTTCTTAGAATAAAAGTAACCGGCCCATTATTTTCCAGAGTAACTTGCATATCAGCTGCGAACTTTCCACTTGCCACCGAGTCATGTTGACTCGAAGCCAGGTCCAGCAAATGATTGTAGATTCGCTCCGCCTCATCTGGCGCCTTTGCAGATGAGAAACCAGGTCTTAGTCCTTTGCCAGTATCAGCCGCCAGGGTAAATTGAGACACAAGCATTAAGTCTCCACTTATGTCTTTCAGGCTAAGATTCATTTTTCCATTAGAGTCAGAAAAAACCCTGTAAGCCAAAATCTTATCCAGCAGTTTTTGAGCAAGTTTTGTTTCGTCTGATTTTTCTATGCCAACAAAAGCAAGTAGGCCACAGTCGATTTTTGAATGCAGGTTTTCATCTATATGTATTTGCGCCCAGTTGACGCGCTGTATGAGTGCGATCATATTCGTCTGCCTTATGGGCTAGTAAACAACAAGCAGGCTAGCTAGTAGATTCAATTTCTTTTGCGATATCTTGTGTTGCCCGAATCAACGCATCTACTGTTCCCGGCTCCGAGGCCGAATGTCCAGATTCACGCACTATTTGTAGTTCAGAGCCAGGCCACTGCCGGTGTAATGAACGCGCGTTTTCGAGCGGGCAAACCATGTCATAACGGCCGTGTACGATTCGACCGGGGATATGGGCTATTGAGGACATGTTTTTCAGTATCTGATCTTCGTCAATGAAGCCTCTATTAACAAAATAGTGGGCCTCTATTCGCGACAGGGCCAGAGCATTGTGAGCTTTGGTGAATTTAGCCAGTAAGTCTGAGCTGGGGCGCAGCTTGGAGCAATTCCCTTCCCAGGCTGACCAATGTTTGGCGGCTGACATTCGAGCCAACTCGTCTTCGCCCAGGAGTCTGGAGTGATAGGCATTGATTAGGTTGTCTCGCTCTGCCTCGGGAATAAAATTTACAAACTCTTCCCAGTAGTCAGGGAATATTCGGTTTGCACCATCTTTGTATAACCAGTCAAAATCACGTTGCCTACACAGGAATATGCCGCGCAATATAAGAGCTCGGACGTGTTGCGGATATAACTGAGCATATAACAGGCTTAAAGTCGTTCCCCAGGAACCACCGAACAAAACCCATTTGTCTATTTCCAGATATTTACGTATCGCTTCGATATCAGCGATAAGGTCCTGAGTAGTATTTTCTTCCAGTTCACCATGGGGGGTAGAGCGACCACAGCCACGTTGATCAAAGGTAACTATTCGAAAAACCGCCGGATCATAAAAACGTCGAGAGCTGGAATCGCAGGCTCCGCCTGGGCCACCATGAACAAACAGAATTGGTATACCGTCAGCGCTTCCGGCCTCATCGAGATATAACTCATGCAGGTCGGAAACCTTGAACTGATGGCGCTTGTAGGGTTTTAATTCAGGATAGAGAATTTGCATTAGCAGTGCCCGGCAGCAGTTTGTACTGAAGCTCTCTATGTTAAGGCAGCGGGCACATTATCGCTAGCCCTGTATTCTATAGCTTAGCTTCATAAACTAAGCTATAGACTAGGACTAGCCACGCATTGCAGTGCCTCTAGCTTGACGCTTGCGCTCATTTTCTGTCAGGTATCTTTTACGCAATCGAATATTCTCTGGTGTTATTTCCACTAACTCATCGTCGGCAATAAATTCCATTGCCTGCTCAAGTGTGTGTTTTACCGAGGGTGAAAGTACAATATTTTCATCGGTTCCAGAGGCGCGAACATTGGTTAACTGTTTACCCTTAATTGGGTTCACAGCCAGATCATTATCACGACTGTGCAAACCTATTATCATGCCTTCGTACACTTCGACATTAGGTTCTACAAATAAACGACCACGGTCCTGCAAATTGAACAGGGAAAATCCTAACGCTTTACCTGTAACCATGGAAACCAAAACACCACGGCTACGCAGCGCCAGATCGACATCTTTATAATCACCGTAGTGATCGAAAACATGTGTCATTAAGCCGGTGCCAGATGTCATGCTAAGAAACATAGAACGAAATCCTATCAAGCCTCTGGTAGGAATTAAAAACTGAAGTCTTACGCGGCCTTTGCCGTCTGGCAGCATATCCTGCATTTCAGCACGTCGATTACCTAACTCTTCAATCACCGAGCCCTGATGCAGAGAATCACAATCCACAACTAAAGACTCAAAAGGTTCCTTTAACACCCCATCCTCTTCATGGATGATTACCTGGGGCCTGGACACCGCCAGTTCGAAACCTTCTCGACGCATACTTTCTATCAATACCGACAGATGCAGTTCACCACGACCCGAAACTTTGTATTTATCAGGTGTTTCACCCTGCTCTACTCTCAGGGCAACGTTGTACAGCAACTCCCGCTCCAGGCGGTCTTTAATCTGTCTGGTGGTAATGTATTTTCCTTCACGCCCGGCAAAGGGTGAATCATTAACCTGAAACGTCATGCTGATAGTTGGTTCGTCGACCGACAGCGGCGTCATAGCTTCGGGTTTGTCAGGATCACAAATAGTATCTGAAATGTTTAGCTTATCTATGCCGGTTATACATACAATTTCGCCAGCRCTRGCCTCGTCGACATCAATTCGCTCAAGACCAAGATGACTTTTCACCTGTAGTATTTTACCTTTTCGYTCTTTGCCTTCGCTGTCAATGACTACAACTTGTTTGTTGTTGCGTATCGTACCGCGAGTGATACGACCAATACCTATTACACCTACGTAGCTGTTGTAGTCAAGCGCACTGATTTGCATCTGTAAAGGACCGTCGACAATCACGTCCGGCGGCGGAACTTTAGCAATTACGGTTTCGAATAAAGGTTCCATGTCGTCAGCCATGGCATCCATCTCGTGCCCGGCGACGCCATTCAGTGCTGACGCATATATAATTGGAAAATCCAGTTGTTCGTCTGTTGCGCCCAATTTGTCGAACAGGTCAAATACTTCGTTAATCACCCAATCCGGGCGAGCACCATCTCTATCTACTTTATTAATGACAACAACAGGGTTTAGGCCCTGAGCAAAAGCCTTTTGCGTAACGAATCGAGTTTGAGGCATAGGGCCGTCAACCGCATCGACCAGTAGTAAAACACTGTCTACCATAGACAATACACGCTCCACTTCACCGCCAAAATCGGCGTGACCCGGAGTATCTACAATGTTTATATGATATCCATTCCAATTTATTGCAGTGTTCTTAGCCAGAATAGTAATTCCACGCTCTCGTTCCTGATCATTGGAATCCATTACGCGCTCGACACTCTTGCCTCGAGAGTTAAGCGTACCGGATTGCTGAAGCAGCTTGTCTACCAGGGTGGTTTTTCCATGGTCAACGTGGGCAATAATGGCAATATTTCTTATCTTCTCAATCACTGTGCTACACCAAATTTTAGGGGAATTGACAGACAAACCTTAGACAACTAACTAAGCTTTGTCCGCTACTGAAACGGAATAAACAAAAGCCGGCGAGTATACACGAGACTGAGTATAAAGATTAGTTCTGTGATGGACTTTTTTACACCTGAATCTATGTAAATGCGGAAAAACCGGCGGCAACGCTGAAATTCTGCCTATATAAAGCAAGATAGCCTGCTATGAGTGTATATCGGCGACTATTCCAGTGTGACGATATTCTAAATCAACCATGCGATTGTAAATCAGCTTTTTGACAAATCCAGCACCGCAACATTCTCAAAGCCCTCATCACACAAATTGGCCGCATGTAAACGACTCATCATTCCCTTGCCACAGTACAGCAGGTAGCGTCTGCTTCGATCTAGCTCATCAAAGCTGGACCTAAGTTGATAAAAAGGAATCGAGAGCACTTCTGCACCATTGCTGGCAGAACCAAGGTTCAGTGGTTTAATTTCGGTTTCGGTTGGATGCCTGATATCAATTACTGTGCTTTGCGCGTCTACGATGCCAGTAATTTCGATTTCGACTTTATCTTTTTCAAGATCACCAATTACATGGGTAATTAGCTGATGCTTTGCATTCTTGATCGAATCATCCAGAACGGAAAAATCGAAACGACTTTCTTCTCGTTCAATTCTGTGAATCCTGGCGCGAGTGGTTGGCTTATTGGAAATCACGGCACAATATTCTGGAATATCTTTGGAGAATTCTTCAGTGCCTATTTGCCTGGCAATATCAATAATCTCTTGTTTATTAGCGGTAGCAAGAGGGCGCAGAATAAGGCCATCAGAAACCGAATCGATAACTGCCAAGTTCGGTAATGTCTGGCTTGACACCTGGGCAACACTTTCACCCGTCACCAGAGCCGCTATATGTAGACTATCAGCGACTTTTGCAGCAGCGCGAAGCATCATGCGCTTCAGTACTACACCCATTTGCGAACCATCAACCTTAGTCAATATTTCCTCAATTACGTTTTCGAATGGTACTGATATGAATTTTACGCGGTGAGAGCTGTGGTACTTCATCCATAAAAATAGTGCCACTTCCTTAACTGCAAGTTCATGCTCTCTGCCACCGAGATTGAAAAAACAATAGTGCGTTTGCAAGCCACGCTTAATACAAAGATAACTTGAAACCGAAGAATCAAAACCACCAGAGATCAAAGACAATACAGAATCCTGGCAACCAAGAGGAAATCCTCCCAGACCAGCGCGCTCCTGCCGCACCACATACAGCGAATCGTCGCGTATTTCCAACGCTACTGTTACATCAGGCTTTACCAGCTTTACTCCCGCTGCCTGGGTTTGTTGATTTAGCCCCCCACCAACAAACCTTTCTACATCCATAGATTTAAAAGCGTGCCTGCCATTTCGTTTGCAACGAACTGCAAATGTTTTGCCTGTTAACTTATCCGCATAAAACTCTAGGGCGTACTGCAAGATACCGTCCATATCAGGCAAGGGAAATTTCTCTACTTCCAGAAATTTCGCAATACCGGGCGTGCAAGCCAAACGCTCACTCATTTGCGCCAGCACAATTTGATCAGTGACGCTGCTTAAAACTTCAATGCTATCCCACTCACCGCTTACGGAAATTTCTGCATCAAATTCGACGAGTACAGACTTAATATTCTTGCGCAGCTGGCGAATGAAGCGCCTACGAACAGGGCGGGTTTTTATAGTAATTTCGGGAAAAAGCTTAACGAGGAACAGCATGTATATACTCTTGTTTTACGTTATCCATAGTGTGAATCATGCGTTTTTCAATTCAATCTAAATGCTACTGCGACCGAGCCAGGCTAGCAGATGAATGGCAAAGCGGGTAAAAACACCAGATCAATTAGTTAACGGCTCCGTTATGGTGCATTTTACCCAGGAGTGCGTCTTTATGGTGCATATTGTCCTGCCAATTTAATCTATAAGCTAACAAAAATAGGCTTCATAGCCATTTAAGTAATGGCACATATTTTGCTCTTCTCAATGTGCACAAGGCAGGCCGCGCAGTATATCTGATTAGTTTTAACAATATTGGCGCTCCTTTGTAAAAGTGGTACAAAAAAGTGATAAGCTCTTTCACCGTCACAATAGTCGCCGAAGTATGATTTTCAGGCGAAGCTGGAAATTGAAAGATTGGGCAGTTAACTATTTTTGCCTACAATAAAAAACACAAACTAATTTTAAGTCATACATTATAAAAGCAGTCATTATCGATTAGGAGAACGTTAGAAAATGAAATCTAAACTGGAATACATCTGGCTGGACGGTTACAAGCCAACTCAAAGTCTGCGCAGCAAAACTCAGGTACGTGATAACTTTGGCGGTACACTAGAAGAATGTCCTATATGGTCATTTGATGGCAGCTCTACCGAGCAGGCGTCCGGAGACGACTCCGACTGCTTATTAAAGCCCGTAGCAATCTACCCAGACCCAGATCGTGCGAATGCCTATTTGGTAATGACTGAAGTGCTTAATGCCGATGGCAGCCCTCACGTTTCTAATGGACGCGCTACTATCGATGACGACGATGAAGATTTCTGGTTTGGATTTGAGCAGGAATATTTCCTCTGGGATCTCAAGACTAACCTTCCCCCTGGATTTCCACCAGGTGGTTATCCTGGCCCTCAAGGCCCGTATTATTGCTCTGTTGGCGCCGCCAATGCCTATGGCCGCGATGTTGTAGAAGATCATATGGACATATGCCTGGAAGCGGGTCTTAACTTTGAAGGCATTAATGCAGAAGTAGCTGCAGGCCAGTGGGAATTTCAGATTTTCGCAAAAGGCGCTAAAAAGGCCGGTGACGAAACTTGGATAGCGCGCTACTTACTTGAGCGAACCGCCGAGCGATATGAACTATCAATTAACTACGAGCCCAAGCCATTAGGTAAATTTCTCGACTGGAATGGCTCCGGCATGCACGCTAACTTCTCTAATGGTCCAATGCGCGAAGATGGCGACGAAGAGATCTTTACCAAAATATGTGAAGCCTTTGGCCGTAATATCGAACGTCACATAAGTGTCTATGGCGCAGACAACGATCAACGCCTGACTGGTCTGCACGAAACCCAGTCTATTGATCAATTCAGCTATGGTGTTTCTGACCGTGGCGCATCTATCCGTATACCTATTACTACTGTGCAGGACGGATGGAAAGGCCGATTGGAGGACCGAAGAACTGCTTCCAACGCAGATCCTTATAAAGTGGCAGCAGCTATCATCAAGACCACCAAGGAAGGCCTTGCTTAGTAATTGCTACTTTAGCAATCTAAAAACCCGGCTTTATCGCCGGGTTTTTTTTGGCTCTCAATTACAGTCCTCATTCTGTGGCTTCTTAATTAGCCCTTATTGACGTCGGTTATTGCTAGGGGGCACTATTTTGGTGCATTATACAATTTCAATGCCCTCAATAGGTATTCGCTTCACCCTTAGAGGCCGTATACACACGCTATAAGTGATTTTCCCACACTACTAAGTATTGGTTTACTTATTGCATAGTAAGTTGGCATATCAGTTCGACCCACTAGAGTGAGCAAAAGTGAGCACAGATAACGTACATAAACGCCTATTGGATAACCTGAAGACTGGCGTCGTATTGCTGGACAGCAAACTGTGTCTGTTGTATCTCAATATCGCCGCCGAGAGTTTGTTGGATATAAGTGATCGCAAGGCAAATAAGTTATTCATCGGGGAATTGTTTACTGACGCGGTGGAAGATATCAACGAGATGCACGCCGCCCTGACTAACAATCGTAGTTTTACTAAGCGAAAGGCTCAGCTGCGATTAATGCATGGCAAGAACATCAGCGTAGATTACACCCTTACCCCATTCGAGGAGAATGGAGAACAGCGCGCCCTGTTAGAGCTGGATTCCCTGGAACACTCCCATCGATTCGATCGAGAGGAATCTTTAAATTCTACCCACGCTACCACCCGAGAATTGGTTCGCGGCCTGGCACATGAAATTAAAAACCCTTTGGGTGGAATTCGAGGTGCGGCACAACTACTTGCCCGTGAACTGGATTCCGATGAACTTAAAGACTACACCAATGTCATCATCGAAGAGGCAGATCGGCTACACAATCTGGTTGACCGGTTAGTAGGTTCTCGCAAGCTACCGAATATGCAGGCAACAAACGTGCATGAAGTACTTGAGCGCGTCAGAAGTCTGGTGGCGGCAGAAATCAGCGGAAACGGCATTCAGCTAATTCGCGATTATGACCCGAGCATCCCGTCAATACTCGCCGATTCAGAACAACTTATTCAGGCGATGCTGAACATCGTTCGAAATGCCATGCAGTCGTTGTCTAGCCCAGCGGTGGATCACACCCTGGGAGAGATTTACCTGCGTACACGAATTATCCGCAACGCCACTATAGGCTCCAAGTTCTACCGCTTAGCTGCAAGCATTATGGTTATAGACAACGGGCCGGGCATTCCTGAGGAAATGATTGATTCAATATTTTACCCCATGATTAGCGGCCGCGCCGAGGGTACGGGGTTGGGGCTTTCTATTACTCACGCCATTATAAATCAACACAAGGGCATGATCGAAGTTGAAAGCCATCCAGGCTCTACCTGCTTTTCTGTGATATTACCCATAGCTGACTCAGGATAAATCTAATCACATTTAACGGATTCTGTTTTAACAACTCCAAATAATTTTACATTTTCTTAAGGTAAATTGAACCATGACCACAACAAGTACTGTCTGGATACTCGATGATGATCGCTCCATTCGATGGGTACTGGAAAAGTCTCTGGGAAAGACTGGCCTAAACACTGTGTCTTTCGAAAATGGTGAAGATTTGCTTCATCGCCTTGAGCATGATTTACCAAATGCTATTATCAGCGATATTCGCATGCCGGGTATTAATGGTCTGGATTTGCTATCGACAATACATGAGCAATACCCTCAAATACCGGTGATAATTATGACTGCCCACTCCGATCTTGAATCGGCGGTATCTTCATATAGTCGCGGCGCATTCGAGTATCTGCCAAAACCATTTGACATAGACGATGCCGTAGCCGTGACACAGCGAGCGCTAGAACATTCCCGTGAAAAAGAAACCACCGTTGAAGTTGAGAGCGTCGAAGAAAGCCAGGAAATTATTGGTGAAGCTCCGGCCATGCAGGAAGTGTTTCGAGCTATTGGGCGCCTGTCACAATCCAATATATCCGTGCTAATTAATGGCGAATCAGGCACCGGCAAAGAGCTTGTTGCCCATGCCCTGCATCACCACAGTCCGCGACGAGAAAGACCTTTCATTCCACTTAATGTCGCGGCTATTCCGAAGGAGTTAATTGAGTCCGAATTATTCGGTCATGAGAAAGGAGCCTTTACCGGGGCAACCTCACAACGAACTGGCCGCTTTGAGCAGGCAAATGGAGGAACTTTATTCCTCGACGAGATTGGCGACATGCCAGCCGAAACTCAAACGCGATTGCTAAGAGTGCTTTCCGATGGTGAATTTTATCGCGTAGGCGGCCACACTTCGATCAAAGTAGATGTCAGAATTATCGCCGCCACTCATCAAAACCTTGAAGACCTGGTAGAAAAACACGAGTTCCGTGAAGACCTATTCCATCGACTAAACGTAATTCGAATTCACATACCAAAGCTTAGTGATCGCAGCGAAGATATTCCAAGACTTGCCAGTCACTTCCTAAGTGCCGCTGCCAAAGAATTAGACGTGGAACCCAAAATACTGCGGCCAGAAACCGAAAAATACCTGACCGGCCTTAGCTGGCCTGGCAATGTTCGCCAACTTGAAAATTTCTGTCGCTGGATTACGGTTATGGCTTCCAGCCGCGAAGTGCATATGGCCGACCTGCCACCTGAATTTTCCTCACAGGAAACCAGTACCAGCAAATCGGAAAACTGGACTCTGGGCTTACAAAACTGGGCAGACCAACAGCTTAGCTTAGGCAATACCGGCATTCTTAATCAAGCAACGCCCATGTTTGAGCGAACCATGATCGAGATTGCGCTTAAGCACACAGCAGGCAGAAAACGCGACGCGGCAAACTTGCTTGGCTGGGGAAGAAATACCCTAACTCGAAAATTAAAAGAGTTAGGCAGTGTTAAATCTGAAGAAGAACCATTGTCAGACAACGAGGGGTCGGAGTAAATATCCTTGATGAGTAAAAAGATGAATAAAAAGGGGTCAGAGTAAAATTTCCCGGAATGTGACTGAATACAAAACATCTGTGCAAAGAACTTTTACTCTGACCTCTTTTTCAGCCCCTTTTTTAAGCCCAACTACGGCCCTATATAAATTTCCTGCCAATTAATCACTCTATCGTGCCCGCGATAACTACCAAATTCTATTACACCGCGCGGGCTATCGGTATAACTACCATCGGGTATTTCATCGTAGTCATCAATCTCGCCGGGATCGCCACGCCAGTCATAACTTAGGAAACCAAGCGGGGTCGGCAACGAGGCCGCATTGAGATTAAACTCTACCATTACCCTTCCTGTTGCGTCGGCAAGTGGTGTAGATGTAATGAATGGTCGATCCGCATCATTTGAGTCATCGTTGTCGCCATCTGCCAGACGGTTGGTCTGGCCTTCGAACACAGTAACCGTTACATCCGTAATTTCGCCCAGCTCGATTGTGGTGTCACCATCAGCCAGTGGTGCCTCATAACTTGTTGCGATGTAAGTAAGCGCCGGCGTTGTAATGTCATACTCGAAAGCCGTACAACTGTCATCGGTATTTGTAATAAAGTTAGTTCCATCGAAGTATTCAAGCCGCAGAGGAATACCCAGTGGTTCTGTTTCTGGCCCGTAGGCGTTGTCGATTAATAAGCGCCCGTATCTAAACTCGTGAGTACCTAGTAGTGCAAAGGCATCGGTACCCGGCTCGGTTATTCCGTCATCAAGGTCCACATCAAGAGCCAGTACGTCCAATAGCACATCGTTAGCATCGCCAGCACCGTCGTCATTATCATCAATTGCACCGAAGACAATCTGCACCAAGGTAAGCGGCGCCTCTTCTGCACCGCCTGGTGGGCGGCTCACATTCATATTGCCACCAATGGTCAGGCTTCCACTTACCCAGTCGCCAGTAAAATCTGTATCAATACTTGTATTCACCAAACGGCTGCTATAATCGATGTCTGGCATACTGCCACCAACATCAACAATTGCACGAATATCCAGCTCCGCAAAATCCACAAGCTTCGCAAAATCACCGATGTAGTTAACCGAATCTATATCGGTTCCGCTAATTCCGCTTTTCGCCTGAATAACCATATTCAACCCAAAATCTTCGCCCATATAGGTGAACGGAGAAACCGCTGCACATACCATGGCCTGATTAACTCTAGGCATGAAACTGAAACTAAGCAATTCAAAATAGGACGGATAGATTCTACCTACATCTATAACTCCACCTAGAACACCTTCACTAACTACTTCATCGAAATAGTTGATAGGGGTAAATAAACCACTATCTACAAGCACTGCATCTAGGTCATATATACCCACTTCATCAATGGCTATAGACTGGGTTTTAAAACCATTGGCAAAGCCATCGAAAATCTCCTTGCCCGCAAGGATCGCCCCATTAACCCCACCTGGCACACCCGGGTTGAGCGTAGCAACACTAAGTTGGACTACACCCCCAGCACCAGCACCTGCGTTTTCTTCTCCGTAATTGGCAGTAACAATATTGCCGGATAAGTCTGCGCCAAAATCAGGAGCACCATCAAAATTAAGATCATCACTCGCCTCCCATACCACAGCCGAAATCGTTGCATCAAAATCGATACCGGCTCTGGCAAATGCAGGGCCATCTGCATCGGGCGCTAAAGAAAGCGTCCCGCCCCCTGCTCTGTCGTCAGTAAAGTCGATATCGAAACCAAACGGCCTGACTATGAATATTTCACTCGCGCCACTTACCGTATCACCCGAGCGAATACCCAAAATATCGTCATCAAAGAGAATATCAAACTCAGCGTGTAGAGATATCTTTCCAGCGTCCGGGTAAGAAAAATCAACAACTGCCCCGATATTCGCATCACCATCAACAATGGTTGACTGATTCTCGAAAAATACATCTAGCTCCAGGCCAGAAGTTTCAGGGTTTACCGTACCTGAATTAAATACTGGCACCAAAGTTTGAGGAGTAGACGCGGCATCCACGATGGTCATATTAGGCACAGCACAGGTACCAGGATTTTCGCAGATGCCAGCAAACTTGATCTTGACTGTGGTTTGATCTGGCACCAATGACTCACAGGCAACAGCTGGGTTTTCACCGAGAGTGATAACGCTTTGCACAATTTGTAATGTAACTAAACCTGATGTTGGCAATGCAAGAGAAGGCTTACCCGCTATTTGAAAAGGCAGGGTGGTACTGCTAGTTGTTTCGTTAAAGAACAACAATCCAATTTCGTTGAAGGTAATGGATGGGTCATGATCCGGCACCTGTTGCTCTGAATACGCCCCTGCAATATCAAAATTTACCGTTGGGGTGTCACCAGCAGGATCGGTGTAATTAAATTGTAGTTGGACACTGTTTTCGTCACCAAAGAAAGTGTATACACCCTGCCCATTTACATTTGTTGGCAAACCTTCAGCCCCGATATCCACTAGCGCACCTGCACCCACTAGTATTGAAGCCCAGGTACCTGCACCGGTCGATGTGCTCAAATTAATCACTGTACCGTTACCCGGTGAGGCAGGAAAATGATTAGCATCGTGCCCAATAATAGTCACGGTGGAGGCAACACAGGCAATGCCGGAAGTTGCGATTTCGATATCAAAGTGATGAATCTGGCCAATACCGCAATCTGTCGTGCCTGATGATAATTCAATATTATCCACGATAAATATACTATTCAACGTGTAGCCATTGGTTATCTCAAACTGAATCTCTGCCGGGCCAACGGTGAAATCAGCAACCGCTAATGCCGCCGTTAAATCAATACTCTCGGCAATGGTGCCGTTATTGCCAGACAAACCGGTGTAAGTAGCAACGGTAACGAAGCCTGAGTCGCCATCTCTTGCACGAACTCGTATGGAGTCTGCCGCACTCAGATCAGAGTAGGAATAATCAAAAGTCAAAAATACAGTTTCGGAAACATCATACAGCGTCAAATCAGCCGCTCTTGTCAAAGACGGATTAACAACAGTCGCTGGAGTAGAGGTAAAGTGAAGTGCGCCACCGCTAACGCTGACATTACCCGTAGCGGCACCAGCTCCCCCAACATCTCCATCAACCTCTACCCAATCTGAGTCCCAACCCGTGCTACCGTCGTTATTGGTAAAGCTTATTGAAGCGAATTCGTCTCGGTAGGTGACGCCAGTTACCACAAGATTGTAATTGAAGTTAGGGTCTTCTGTTCCTAACTCTGTTACGACTCTATTTGTGACGTTTACATTCAAACTGCTTGCTACTGGCGGGTCTTCTGTCAAATTCAAATTCAGGGTGACCTGACCATTGTCTGACGGTACGAAAGTATAAGTCGCCACGCCCAGGCCAGAATTAACCAACACGCCATCACCGATATCGATACTCCAGTCACCCTTGCCGGTGCTGGTAGTAATTTCGATGGAGCCAAAGTAATCCGTATCAATGTCATGGGAAATACCCTGGTGCTTGGTGATGGTAATTCTTCCCGCCTCACAGGCATTGCCCGCCTGTGATTGAGAAATTGCAAAATGCCCGAGGTAACCATCTTCCACTACATGCAAGGCATTTAATCGACGCTGAAGATCAAAGGCACTGAAAACGCCAATTGGAATATTGCCGGAAAACAAATTGTCGGAGCTTGTAACATCAGGGTTCAGATTATCGTCCACTACTAACTCAACGACATCATCGCGACCAAAGGTAGAACCATCGTCGCTTACAGTCGCGCCCTCATTGTCGGCAGAGAACACAAAGGTATCAATTACGGCAGTCGCATCAGCGGGGTCAACTCTGATATACGCCGCATCGACATTCACCGTCGACACATCGAACACATCCGGATCTTCACCATTCAAATAAATTGACGCTGATACACCATCGTATAACACCAAATCTGAATCACTCCATGACGTGGCGCCTATGGATGCAGTAGCAGTAGTAGAGAAAACAATGTCGCCATTATCCAGAACATAGATAGCATCAATATTGACATCGGCCCCACTAATTATCGAGCCATCGAAGAACAGACTAGCTTGCTGTGAAATCGGGTCATAAATAACCAGATCGTCTTTGCCGAACGCAAGCGTGTTAGCACCGATGGTGCTTGCATCATTTGCGGAAAGAATAATATGACCATTGGGCAGTAAGTGAACTGCATTTATATCATCGACACTGTAGCCTAGTGCGTCGTTGTCAAAAAACATTGTGGCTTCATCGAGAATCGGATCGTAGATAATCAGATCGTCATTTTTGAAATCGACCAATTCTCCCGCGCCAGTACCAATAGTTGTATTGCCAAGTAAAGAAGAAACCGAAAGTAGAAATTTTTCTGACGAAGCCGCAGGGGGTGCAACAATTGCAGTAATTTCCGTATCAGCATCGTTGGCTGAATTTATATCAAAGTTGTACAAGCCAGAGGCAACCGACGCGGTATTGGAAACAACATTTCCATCGTCGCCTATAACATCTACGTTAAGAATAATATTAGTGGTGTTACCAACTAGCAATGTGCCATCAAACGTACAGGTTAAGATATCAGGCGAGCCATCAGCGATATTGCATGTCCAGTCAGGATCGGTAGTTATGTCGACGGTAGTGAATTCTAAAAATGCCGGCTCTATATCAAAGACCGAAATTGTTGGTGTTGTTAGTAAAGGCGTTATGTCATCTGGGCCAAAGTTTGTCACTGTCAATGTGTACTGACCAGTCACATCTGGATCGTCCGCTTCCAGCACACCATTCACAGTTTTAGTAATACCAAGATCAGTTTCCACACCTTTAACATTAGTGGTAATACTGTCGACATTATTATTATTGCCAGTCTTATCATCCAGGGTATTAATGTCGATAGTGCCGCCCTGCAAGTCATTTACATTATCAAATTCTGGCGGTTTACATGTCGCCGGGTCAGGAGACACTCCGTCAGCAGCGGCAGGGCAAGTACCATCAGAATGCAACACTCGCGCCACATTCTTTGCGTCGTTATTCAAGCTAGTGAAGAAACCTGCAGGGCCATCGATTTGTACCGTGGCCGAAAGCGTTGGCAGGGATTGGCCTATGCCTGAACCTGGCGCTGTCTCTCCTAATTCGCCTCCAGGAAAATCAGCTGCGATATCGTATTCACAGGTAAATGCACCTAGATCCAGAGTTACCGAACAGGACCAGTCATCACCAATAACGTCACCTGCTGAGGCAAAGGTCATTCCTGGAGGCAAAATATCTGTTACGGTAATTGTGCCTGTGGCGTCACCATAGCTGGACGCTCCATTGCCATTGTTAGTCACTGCATATTCATAGATACCGGTGCTATTAACCTTAAAGACACCATTCTCTGTCTTGGTTATTTCGATATCGGCGATTGGCGCATTGGTCACACTGATTATTTCTGACACCAGCAATACCAGATCCCCTCCTGAGGAATAGCGGGTAGTAATTTCCTCGGCATCAACCATAGCGAAAGGATTTAGCACATCGTCATCACCATCAGTGTCGTCTCCGTCTCCAGAGATATAATGCGTATCGATATCGACACCCCATGATGCTCCGGGCTCATCTCCAGGCGCGGCAGCGGGCGGAGGCGCATCCGGTCCTGGAAAATCTATCTCATAACCGTTTTGTCCTGCCGAAGGATCGAACAGATAGACCCATTCCGTACCCGGCCCGGGGTCAACGTCAACCAGTTGGTAAATTGGTCGTGTTACTGTTCCATTGAATTCTGCCCCATCGGGGTTGTAGTCTGTATCAAGTGTTATGTAATTCGCCGTATTAGTGGAGCCAGGCGCGTCTTGTATTTGTAGGCCTTCGTCACCACTAAATATGGTTTCATCTCCCTCAATAGTGATGTGAGTCACCTGACCATTGGGTATTTCTGCAATAGCATCAGGCGATGCCATTCTGAAATTTCGCGGAACCAGTGTAAAAGCAGAATCCTGAAATGGCTGAAAACCATGAAACAGATTAATTACGCGAAGCTGTTCGAAGTCATTTTCGTAGATAACGATCATTGACCAGCCGCCAGCACATGCCCCGGTGATACTCCACGGAGTTCCAAAGTCAGCATCGAGGTTTTGTACCGTATATGTTCCGTTGCCTGTAACTAACGGCGTAACATCTTTATAGGCTGCGAAGAAGTCCAGGTTGTTGCCATTGCCAACATTTTCTACAATGAATAATTCATCTCCTGTGATCACTGTTGAAGTAGCCGATGGATCCACGAGTGTCACTTCATTGAATACAGAACCAAAGTCAATTGCCGTAAGATCTCCAGAACCGAACCAGTAAAGCCATGCAGCAAGCACAGTTGAGTCAGGGCCAACCTCACCTACAAACGGAGGCACTGCGGGATTTTCATCAGGCAGAGTGAGCGTTGCTGAGGCAAAGTCAACGGCGTTACAGGAGCCAGCTCCATTGTTACTAGTTCTTAAACTCGCACCAAAAGCACGGTAACTAATGTTGCCTGCATACGTTTGAAACAAGATAACCGGCACATAGCCAATCGCGATAGGCGGGCCAGTTATAAAAGGCGCGAATGCGGCGACAATATGTGAATGGCGGTTCGGGGTGTCGCCCGTAGCTTCATCCCAGGTTTCATCTACCGTAACCGCTGCCGCGGAAGCTATCACGCCCGAGCTGCCTGCAAAATCACCACTGGCAGGGTCCGGCCCCTGAAAAAGTCGTGTTAATGGCGGGTTAGGAGAAACCAGATCATAATCTTCGCTGCCATCGCCGTTGCCAACAACGCTAATGAGGAGTGAGTTATTCTGACTAGTGGTAACTGTCGTTGAAGCAACCTTATTGCCTTCATCTTGCGAGCCATTGACTGGGTCACTATCAGAGCCGCTGCTGAGACTTAGGTTTTGTTCAACATCCGTCAAATAAAGCAAACACATTGAAGGCCCGTTAGTGGGCCCTGAAAATGAGCCGGTGTGAGGGCCGGTGCCTACTGGAAAATCCGCATCGAGGATGCCCCACATTTCCATTGTGTTGCCTGGTCCATCGGTATTTTTTTCCTGATAGATGAGTGACATATTGTTTCCGCCAAAGGTCGGAAAATCATTAACATCTACCTCACCTTCGTGATTAACCACCATCACAACCATGCGCGATGCAACTGGCAACCCTGTGTCGATTGTTATAGTCGTGGATGTAGCATTAACACAAGACTGAGCAGATACCGCTGGAAAACAGGAAGTAATTTCAAGATTTGGATCGGCCGTGCCATCCTCAACAATGACACCATCGAGCCCTTCAACCTGATCGACGATATCAATACTCAAAGTTTCGGCATGCAGGTTGATGAAATCTAGTTCTACAACATTGCCATCGGCGAAATCAAAAACGTATGTCACCGCACCATTATCATCGTCATCGGGGTCTGGGCTGAGAAGGCCCAAGCCACCTCCTACACCCCAATCTCCATGATTTGTAGATGTGCTTATGTTAACGGTACCGGTGTAAGCAACAGCAGGTGGATTAGAAGCGCTATCAAGAATTTGAATGGTTACCTTATGTATAACGCAGGCAGCCTCGGTAGCATCATTACTGGTGGCGCCACTGTCATAGCTAATGGTAAAGGTGCATAGATCAACTGACAGATTTGGATCATTCGCCGTACCCGGGTCTCCTGGGTCAGTGGTAATAGTGTCGCTAACATCAATATTAACCGAGGCATTACTTGAAGCCGAATGTACAAAATTTAGGTCGATAGTACCCAGGTCGCTTCCGGCGACTTCAAACTGATAGCTGGCCGACCCATCTTCACCAAATGGGTCACTGAGAATTCCGTCTGCATTGTTTATAGACCACGAACCGTCTCCGCTGTTGGTACTGAGATTAATACTTCCGGTGTAATCTGTGACGGCGTCGCCATCGATATCGAATATTGAAATTCGAACTAGCTCAACCGAACACACATCTGTTTGATTGGGTGTAACAGCATCAGGAAAAGCTATTCTAAATTCACAGGGTTCAAACTCAATATCGCCATCGCTTTTATCTACAACAATCGAAGTGCTGATTACGTCAAGCGAGACAGTGGCGGCTGTGTCCAAACTGAAAAGCACTTCAAGTACACCAGCGTCACCCGCGTCCGGATCAAACTGATAAGTAGCGATACCATCATTACCGCCACCATTGTCGAGTACACCATTGCCTCCAAGGCCCCCTATGGGCAAAGCATAGTCACCGATATTAGGTAGCGCATCCGTTATCAGCACTAAAAAGCCGTTGAAGTCGGTAGCAATAAACGCATCTCTATCTCTAATGGTATAAGTCACCGTTTCGCCCGCGCGGCAAACATCAGATTGGTTGGTGGCTGAGGCGACATCAATTACCAGGGTACAAGCCGCTATATCCAGTGTTGGATCAGAGCTAAAATCACCACTGAGATTAACTGTTGCACCATTCGCCGCTGTGCCAGAAACAGCAAGTGTTATCGCGCTGACAAACAGATTTCGAAAATCGAGAGTAATTGTTCCCGCTTCTGTGCCATCAAATTGGTACTTTGCCTGGCCGTTGCCTGCTCCACCTATATTGTTATCCAGCTCGCCTCCGGCGAGTGGTACGGTACCTGCCGTTGCGCCAGACCAGTCTCCCGTAGAAGTACTTGTAGAAATATCCAGATCACCGGCATAACCACCTATGGGATTCCCTGCGCTGTCGGTAATGGTAAAAATCACTTGCGCAATACTGCACACATCGCGTGTATCGTCACCACCCACATAAGTGATACGAATTTCGCAATCTGTAAACACCAAACTTTCGTCAGTTGCTCCAGTGTCGTAACTTGCCGCAACAGGCGGGCTATTATCTGTAGCATCAATATTGACAGTTTGAGGGAGGGGGTTAGTATTTAGGTAGCCAAAAATCACCGATCCCTGATCAAGCAAATCGAAAGTGTAGCTTGCAGCACCATCATTAGGTGCACCTTGAACAATGGGATTAGTTCCACTGCTTGAATAATCACCTCCGGTGCCCAAATCAAGAGTCAGGTCCACCGTGCCGGTATAGTTCAGAGCTAAATCACCCGCGCTGTCTAAAATTTCTACGGTAAATGCCTCTGGGCCGCTGCTACAAGTTCCAGTCGAATTGTTGGCAAAATCGATTGTAAATTCACAGTTGTCGTCAACTATTAGAGTTGGGTCATCAGCACCGCCGTTCTCTGAAAACCGACCAAGATAATCAAGATCAAAACTCAAGGCACCAACTGCGCCAGTAGTAAAATTAAGAGTAATTTCCCCTGCATCAGTGGCATCAAATTCGTAAGTTGCCGTACCGCTGTTTAACGCACCGGGAGTAAGCGTTCCAAAATTACCAAGTGCTGCCGGATCAGCCCAGTTACCCGTTCCACCAGCAAAACCGGAAGTACTTAAGGTGACTGTACCAACAAATTCTTCTACCGGATTATCATTGTTATCAGTAACCCGAAGTGTCACTTGTTCGATTGCGCACAGGCTCATTTGTGTATTGGCGTCAGGATAAGAAAACTTGAACTCCAAAGGCTCAACACCAAGAGTAATCGCTTTCCAGAATTCATTAGCTGTATTAATAGTAAAATTTTCAGTGCCGAATGTTCCCGCCGTCTCGGCGTTACGATATACCGCTTGGGTCGAAACAGCTGAACCAAACAAACCACTGGAGTCGCTGGTAATATTGACAAATGGAGGTGCACCACCGGGTATAACCACACTTGGATTGATAGATATATCATCATCGTCACTGGTAGCCATGCGCAGCACCAGAGTATTATTGATAGCCGTTGTAATTGCCGGACTCAGAGGTGATGCATTCGTCCCTGAGTTAAACGGTATCGTAGGGTCTGGCAATATTTTTCCGGACGCGCCTGTAAAAAGCATGATGTAAGCAATGCGCTGCTCATCGCTAGCGAGGTCCCAGGTATAGTTAGCCGGTTCGGCACTACCGACGAATTTTGAGTAGATAGCAAAAGTAATACCCCCACTTTCATCTTGGCGAATCAGAGTAAAGCCATCAGCTACAGGGGAAATGGTAAAAGGAATTTCACTACCATCAGTGTTCACAACGGCAATCATCAAATCGCCTTCCGCTGCCAGGGAAGGTTTGTCGATGGTTATTGCATCATCATCAAACCCGCTCTTGAATTGTGTGCATTGTTCCAGAACTACTAACTGCCCACCGGTTATAGCACCATCAATCCCTGGGCAAAAAAATGGAATTGGAACTGGCGCATTGGGTTCAAGTGCTACCGTCATTGTTGCCCACTGCTCGTTGCCATTCGAAAAATTGGCAGTACCCGAAGAAGCTCCAGCAGTGGCTTGCTGAATAAAGGCCGCCGAACCAGATGATGAAGAGTTACCGCCACTGGCCTGATCCTGATTTATATTTGTATGCCCGCCTATAATGCTAAAAGGGTTATTTTGCTCATCATCATCGTCCCAGGCGGCCAGACGCAGGATTAGATTATTCTCGTCTTCGGTATTCCCTCCCATGGTAGTTGTAGTATTAACGGAAGGAGCCTGAGGCGCGCCGTTGAATCCCGAATTCGTGGCAAAAACCAGATTTCCCGTGGCATTAGTAAAGCGCATGATAATGCCGATGGCACGCTCGCCACCGGCCCAACTAAATGTATAACTGCCCGGTTCTGAGCCGCCAGCAACTCGGGAAAACACGCCGAGCGTCACTGCTCCGGCACCAACAACACTATTGTCCAGGGCGGTCCACCCGGCAGGAGTATTGATCGTGCGGTTTCCGTCGGTACTGATTGAGGCGATCAGCAAATCTCCACTTGCGGTACCAGCAGGCACCGCTATATTAAGAGAAGTTACATTAGTGCCGCCACTTTTGGTCTCAGTACAGCCTTCATAGGAGACATAAGCATTCAGCACACCCCCAGTTCCACATTGCGCCTCAGCTTCAGGCACCATCACAAACATGGTTATAAAACAGGCAAGCATCAGCCCTGCCAGTTTCCGCATTGATTGGGTTGAAGTGGATGTATTTGAAGGGTTAAAAATCACGGATTGCGGCGGTTTGTTGACCTGTTTCGACGAGCGTGAATCAAAGCACTTTGACAGAGCCTTGTAAAAGGATAAATTTCAATAATTTGAAGTACTTAGCAAAATATCGACCTGCTGAGTCAAATTTTGATACAACATTATATGAAAGACGAAATTTATCCTCTTTCCTAGTGCAGAACACACTCAGAAACCAGACAATTTGTGACGAAAAACCCGGGTCGAATACGGGAAGTTGGTGAATATCTGTATTTTGACGGGCTATATCCGTTAAATATCCCGGGACTGCGCTAAATCGTTGCAAATCAAACTGATAGAGACGAAGATATCGATACTTTCATCCTGTATGTGAAAAACACGAACAAAGAATTTCTCAAGTATTGGAGCACCCGATGGATCTAGAATACAAAATCATCTCAGCCCAAACTCCGCTATTTGCAGAGACTGCAAAAATGCAGGAAATACTCGATGTAGAAGCCACCGCTGGATGGCGGCTGCTCGAAAAAGAAGACAGCTATCGAATAAAGCTACAAAGAGATATTAGTCATCGCGAGAACGATGCAAACCTGAGTATTGATGCCTACCGAACAAGCGTCGGGGTAAGTTCGATGATTACTTACGGGGTTACGGCGGCGGCGACAATTGCGATAGTTTCAGTGATTTTGTATTTCGCGATCTGGAATACTGGATAAACTGACCTAACTCCTAAGGCGCAATTTAACAGCAACCCTTTTTTCACGAAACTAATATACAGTCCTAACCTGTATCGTTCGCTCAACATCTCCACAACTTCCTTCGCTTTGGATTGTTGCGTAATTTGTGCCGCCGATTATAACTTCGGTACAAGACACAACTGCAGAGCAATTTTCCAGGCCACTAACGGCAAAATTATATGTAACCGGAGCCGTACAAGTTGTTCCTGCGTAGACAGAATATTCCTCGGGCGGATAAATTCCATTCATCGCGAAACCAGCACCTGATTCGGCCGCGTAAAATGCCCGAGTAAAGTTCAGCTCTTCTTCAAATGACTGAGCGTTCTGATTGACGAGCTGATTGACTGCAACCGCAATAACCGCCATCACAGTAATAATGAATATTGCAGCAGGCAAGCCTATACCCAATTGCCTGGATAACTTATTGATTGTCATTTGCAACCTCATCTTTATGCCACGCGTTATTACGGAACGCTTCTGGTCAGAACTTCGTGGTTTAATATAATTGAATCACCGTTTGCACTAAAATTAAACTCAAGTGCAATAAGCGCATTACGATTTAAAGTCTGAGAAGAAACTCTAAATGCCGTTAAACCAGTATTGTCTATACTGTCTGTAATTAACATTTTGTCCGGTGTTGCCACATAGTTAGGTAAGCAACGTTGATTAGTCGCGACTTCACAAACACCGGACTCTTCTTCCTGAGAAACCTGATTCGTATAGAAACCATAATTTGTATAGCGATATAATTTGTCGTCAACGACACAATAACTAATTGGATCTTCTACTATAAAAAATCGCTTATTCGGCGACCTGCGTCTAAACCTGTGTGACTTAACTAGGGTTACAGTACTTTGATCGTCTGATGCACTATCAGCTATGGCGCTTATTTCCTGTATAGGCCGACGATTAGGAAAGTTAGGCCAACCTGCCGAGGCACCGTTATCACCGTCGTACAACTGGCTACGTCTGTTTGGGTAGATCACCGCGTAGCCGCCGGAAACACCGTGTTGGCTAGGCAGAAAATCCACCACCTCAAAAGAGGTACTACCACCTCCTCTAAATGAAGGGTCTATATAGGTAGTTGCCGCACGCACCGGCACAAACTCAATACATTGATCTCCCCCAGCTGTCGCAGTAGTGGCACGAACGCTATTGGGGAGTGCATTGTGTAGCTCCATCGCCAGCCTATCCAGAGCAGTACGGCCTGCTGATGAAATTTGATTTCTATTGCCACTGCTTGTTAATCCGTTAACTGAATCGGCTATAAAACTGACAATACCAATGGCTAGCACTCCGCTAATCAAAATTGTGGCAACCAACTCGATAAGCGAAAACCCGTTGATTTTCCTTATAGGAATAAACTTCATGTTTGCACTGTTAGTTAACATAGTTTTCATGAACAATTAAAAATTGGACTTGTAAGCACTAAAATTCCAGCCAGTAGGAATGCCTCGGTAAGACACGGTAACGGTAATCAGTTTCGCATCAAACTGATCATTAAGTTCATTATTTACACCGAGGTTCTCTTCTTCTTCGCCACCGCCAACATTGATGTAACGCACACTAACCTGAACTCTAAAATTATCGTAGCCTGTTCGAGTATTACCTTCGGCGTCTTGAAGTGGCAAAGACTGGCCGTCGCCTTCATCCATGCCATGGTAGTCATCTACGTCGTCCAGCCGACTGCGGGAGTTTTCTCCAGACTCTACTGGCGAGCCATAGTTTGCACCAAAAGATCCTTCCACTGTGCATTGCCTCGACGCTGGTGCCGGAGCCCGGCAGGGAGGCACACCTCTGTTTCGTGTTTTCTCGTCATAGCGTTTTCCCAAAATTTCATCGAGATAAGCCTGAGCAAGAGCTACTGCACGTACTTCCTGAATTGCATTTGCCGAACGACTAACGCCCATTTGTATACCAAGGGTTATGCCCAAGAGAGCAATCGAGAGAAGTACAATGGTGAGCACCAATTCAACAAGTGTTACTCCATTTTGCTTGTTAAACATCACAGTCACCGCCGTAGGCGAAACCAGATGGTGAAACACAAACCGATTCATTCACTATGTCGTTAATGCATATACGCAAAGCTGACGCAGGTGTGCCCGTACTGCCAGTTACACCGCTGACACCTAGATCACCTAACTCATTAAAGGAAAGAGTTAAAGGATTTGAATTTGTAATCGCGTTTGCTCCAGTTGTCGCAGAGCAGCTATCGGTGTCATTTATATCACCACTAAGCGAAACTGATTCCATTGATAAAACGATACTTTGAATTGTACCGCCACCATCAATTGTTGTAATTGTAACTTCCGTAGCCCCACCATTTGGAGTGATGGTAGTTACAACACCAGCCCGACCCAGAGAATTTTTCTGCGCTGATCTTATTGCAGAGATAAATTGGTCACGAAGAATAATACCGTTTAATTGCTGGCCATCGAAGAATCGGGAAAAAGCAAGGGCAGACAAAATCCCAACAATGAGAACTACAATGACAAGCTCAATTATTGTGAATCCATTGAAAGAACCCGATGCTTTTCGCAATTTATCCATTTGTGATCGCTGTAGGTTTATCAATCAACTGAGGGCTAGAATATCTATAGAAAAAATTTGATATATGAAATAAAAAAGGGCCGATGTAACCAAGCTTGTTTCTTAGTTGCATCGACCCTACTACTCGCACTACTTACCAGCTACTGCAGCCCTTCGTGGACAAAACTGATATAGCGCTCCTTAACTAGTCAACAACCCAAGTTATACTACCCCGAGTTATTGAGCCAGCTGAAATATCATAGGTCAATGTTGGGATTATAGCATTTGCAGTCGAAGTACCACTTTGAAATTGCCCCGTGTAGTAGAAAATGCAATCTGAAGGTGTATCAACAAGCTCAGTGGCTACCCAATCGTTTGCACCAACAGCTCCTTCTACTGCCGCCTCTGCTGTCGCAGCTGACGTTGAGTCCGTATCCACGCTAGCGATTGTCATGCCTCCCAGAGTAAGCAATCCATTAAAAACTGCCAGGCAGTCCGCGCTATCACTGTAGGTACCATCAGTACTGGAAGGATAACCGGTTATATCGGCACTAGGATGTAAAGTACCACCATCATATGTGATACCTGTCGTTGGCTGACCCTCTGCCAACCATTGAGCGTGAAACAGTGCCATTCCGGTTCTCAGAGACCCTTCTACTGCATCGACAACTGCGCCGTGAGCCTCATCACTAATATCCATGAAACGAGGTAATGCCGTTGCTGTTAAAATACCAAGCAGCAATATCACCACTACCAATTCGATAATTGTAAAACCTTTTTGCTTGGCTTTACGAATACTGCCTATATTCAAAATCTTCATACTTTTCACCCTTTATCCATCGATAAACTTAAAATTCAATTGTTTACAAAACAAACTGTTCAATCATCTCTAGCTTGCTTTCATGCTTATTTGCTCTTATATAATTGGGAGGTAAAGCCCGTACTACTCACAAATTCTTTCAGTTTAACTAATAACGGCCTAGTTATTAATAACTTAACGGTTTATTCGAACCTATATTCTGTTAGTTGCTAGATTTCCGTCATTTTTCGCTATTTGAGCAGTTGTGTACAGTGAAACAAGGTCTTTTCTTCCCGTGTTTACCCGCAATTATAAGCCCTATAGCCTGCCCAAAATTGTTATCGCCATCACAATTCTGAGTGATTTATATTGCATTTAACCTGATGCCTCCACGATAGCGTCTTCGGCTAATGCATTTGCATCAACGCCCCCCCAATTAAACGGTACCGTAGGTTTCATTGTTACACCATTCAATCGCCTGCGAATATTATCTTCAGATATCAGGTTGCCATTCTCTACCAGCTCTATAGGCAACCCAGACTCTATGTCTTCAAGTCTATACTCTAGCTGTATTCTAAACCTTATCTCGTCAGTTGATGACTTCACCCCTTGCCTAATGACAGAAACGTTGTCGTTATCATTAATTAAATAAACTAGCTCTTCAGACTGACGATCAAAATACCATGATCTTCTCGGCAACTGGCTTTGATCAACAAATTCCAGTGCCCCCAGGTAATTTGATGGCGGAGACAACATTAAATCCATAGGATTGGTGCCTGCAAAAGCTTCAACATTCGCAAACTTTCCCAGGCTATATCCCATCATAATTTCAAGGTTTACGGCGGTTTGTAGTTCTATCGTTATCGCCAGAAAATTCACCCGCTCTGCTTCGCCTGGAAATTCTGCAAATCTTCGAGCCGCTGATGCATAAATTATGGCAACAGAAATTATGAAAACAACTAATTCGAATAAAGAAAACCCGCTGGAGTGTTGCCTCTTCCCCAGTAGTTGGAAATCTCTTTTGAATTCATATTTTGTAAACAACTTTTGTATCTACACCTGTTTCTATACTATAAATTTTCTTTTCTAAACAATACGCCAAAATTACTATCATTGTACTGCGGTGTTTAGATCCCAAATCGGCAAAAATACGCCAAGCGCAAGTATCAAAACAAGACCGGCAATAAAGGTAATTAGAATTGGTTCAATAGCATCACCTAATCGTTTCAAATCGTATTCCACTTCCGCATCGTAAAAATCAGCGACCTCAGACAGAAGATCATCCACAGTTCCGGTTTCTTCACCAACGGCTATCATTTGCAGCACCAGTGGTGAAAACATTCTGGTATTACTGGCAGTACGGTGCAATGATTCCCCGCGCTCTATCCCTTCACGCATCTGATATATTTTTCTGGATATATAAGCATTTCCAACAGCGCCCGCTACCACATTCAAGCCCTGTACTATTGGTACCCCTGCGCGCATAACCATAGAAAATGTTCTTGCAAATCTACCCAGAGCCACACGCTCAAATACAGTACCGGCTAATGGAAATTTTAATTTTCTCCTATCCCAGTTATGGCGACCTTTCTCAGTGCCAAGGTAGCTAAAAAATCCAAATACAAGCGCAGCAATAGCCCCAATAAGCAAAGGCCAGTATTTCAGCACAAAATTTGATGTCTCCATTAGCACCACTGTTTGCCAGGGAAGATCTGCACCTAACCGCGCGAAAGTTTCTGAAAATACTGGTATTACAAATGTCGTAATTATTCCTAGTGCAATAGTTATTGCACCAAGTACAAACATTGGATACCGGGTAGCACTCTTCACCTGCTTCTTTGTATTTTTTTCCAGCTCAAGATACTTGCCAACTTCTTTAAATGCCATATCGAGCTGACCGGTGTTTTCTCCAACATGAATCAAGCTTAGATATAACCGTGTAAAAACCTTGGGGTGTCGCCCTAACGCAGTAGCCAGAGTCATACCATTTTCGAGACTGGATATCACATCCCGGAGAATTTTCCTAAACGAAGGGTTGTCAAGCGACGCCTCCAATCCTTTGATTGCTCTATCCAGTGGTAGCCCCGCTTTAGTTAAGCTGAACATTTGTCTGGAAAACATAATCAGGTCGTCGACCTCTACTTTAGAGCCACCAAAAAATGCACCGATGCTCTCCATCGTTGTTATATCGGACGTTGTACCGGCTCCTGAATTCGAAGAGCTCTTTGTTGGTTTGTTACTTTTCTTAGAGCTGCCAATTTCGTTAATTTCGATAGGAGTAACCCGATCACCAAATAACTGAGCAGCCACATCATCAGCTGTACCGGCGTCAATATTACCCGACACTAGCGCTCCTGAATTGTCTCTACCACTGTAATGAAAATTTGGCATTGGTTCTTACTCAGCTCTCAAAGCTATTCAAAATATTTAATGCGAATTATTGTAGTGCTGTCTCTTCTTCGATCTCTATAAAATCACTGGACTCATCGATCTGTTCAGCAACGCGCAAAACTTCTTCAAGACTGGTAATGCCCTGAATCGCAAAATGCAAAGCACTCACCGCTAAAGGTTGGTACCCCGGCGCCTTTTTGGCCAATCGAACAAATTCAGCCGCATCAGAACGCCGCAATGCATCCGACAAGGCCTCGTTAAGAATCAGCATCTCGAAAACACCAATTCGACCACGGTACCCAGTGTTATTACAGCGATGACATCCCACCGCTCGCTTTAGCTGTATGTTGATTGAGTCACTTCCCAAAGTGCTTTTTATCCATGCCAGATTCTTTGTATCTGGCTGATGATCTTCAAAACAATTGTCACACAGTCGGCGAACTAGTCTTTGCGCAATAACCGCGCGTAATGCAGTTGCCGCCAGAAAACCTTCCGCGCCCATATCGACCAAACGCATCGCACTGGAAACCGCATCATTGGTATGCAAAGTGGATAACACCATATGGCCGGTCATCGCAGCCCTTAAGGCGATTTCTGCTGTTTCAGTATCTCGTATTTCACCCACCAGTAATATGTCCGGATCCTGACGCAACGCGGATCGTAGTACTCGGGCAAAGGTTAAACCAATTCGCGGATTGATCTGCACCTGATTAATCCGGTGCAATTTGTATTCCACTGGATCTTCAACTGTAATAATTTTCTTACCAACCTCGTTGAGCTCCTGCAAGGCGCCATAAAGAGTTGTAGTTTTACCACTACCGGTTGGGCCCGTTACAAGAATTAATCCATGAGGCATATGAATAAGCTTTCTAAACCTGGCAAGCATCTCATTCGGCATACCAACTTTGTTTAGATCAGTCGCACCTTCAGTTTGATCTAGCAAGCGCATAACCACGGACTCGCCATTTTCAATTGGCATAGTCGAAAGCCGCACATCGATTTTTCGGCCTTTCACTTTGAGGCTGAATCTGCCGTCCTGGGGTAATCGCTTCTCAGAAATATCCAGCCCGGATAATAGTTTTAACCTAAGAACCAGAGCTGGAGCAATACGGCGCTCTTTCATTACTTGCTCTTGAAGTACACCATCAACTCTTTGTCGGATGCGAAGCACGTTCTCATCTGGCTCGATATGTATGTCTGATGCTCTCACTTGCACCGCATCTTCAAATATTGATTGCAGCAATTTAACAACTGGCGCGTCACTGTCATTCGCATCCAGACTCAGTGCCTCAAGATCGAATTGCCCTTCGGTGAGCTCTTCGTCGAGCTCCTCTGCAAAACTGGCAATATCTTCGGTTCGTCGATAAACCAGATCCAATGTACTAAGTAGCTCGCTTTCCTTAATCACTACAGGTTGTATTGGTTGTTCCAGAATTCTCTCAAGTTCATCAAACGCAAAAATATCCATGGGATCAACCATGCCAACCAGAACATGAGCTCCTTGATCCGAAAGAACGATCGCACGATAGCGCCGCGCATAAGACTCGCGCAAACGATGAATCAAGCTTACGTCAAAGTCATATCGCCTTAGGTCTACATAAGGTATTTGTAGTTGCTCGGAAAGATTATTGAGATATGTTTCTTCGTCAACATATCCCAGATCTATAAGAACCCGACCAATGCGCTGGCCAAGTTCTTTTTGTCGCTCGAGTGCAGTTTGCAGCTGAAGCTCAGTGATTACCTGATTCCTGATCAGTAACTCACCGATTCGTATTTTCTGTTTAGTAATAGACATTGTGTACTACTGGCCTAACACGCGAAGCCTTTCCAAGCTTCGACCGCGTAAATTTGCACTTAGGTTTGGAAGTTGCATAGCCCTTAAATAAGCCTGGCTAGCTGCCTGTGTGTTTCCTAGCTGTTCCTGTGACGCCGCAAAGCCGTACCACCATTTGCCCTGGCTTTGATCCTGCCGAACCAGACCAGTATAGCTAATTAGAGCGCCCTGATAGTCTCTGCTAGTCAATTGTGCTGTCGCCAAAATATCGTGGTACTCCAGGTCAAGGGAAACTTCAGGAGCGCGGGTCATTAGCAATTCAACAGCGTCACTGATTTGCCCATTGGAAATTAAAATTCGCGCTTTGACTTTTTTGAAGCCTGCATGGTTCGGAGCCAGGTTCAACCCTTCTTCTGTGAGCCCATAAGCCTGCTGAATTTCGCCCTGGCTTATCAGTAATTTTACATAGGTTTCTCTGGACTGATGGGCAAACCTGTTATTAGCAATATAGTCATCTAACTTTGCATAAGCTCCAACAGTTTGTCCATTTGCTATAAGTCGTAATGCGCCCTGAACAGCTATTGTGTCAAGCTGCTCGTTTGTCATTGCATCAGAATTTTTAATTGATTCCGGATTTTCACTCCTGGCAAGCGATGAATCAGCCAGTAGCGAGGGTTGCTCTCGACTACTTATACTCGAAATTGATTCTTCTTGACGATGAGCACTGGAATCGATCTGCTGCGCCACATTGACACTAGCCGGTTCAATGCTGACCACTTCTTCATTTCTAGTATTTGTGAAGGCTTCCTGGCTGGTATTACTCAATTCGTTAACTGCCAGCTGCTCAACCCGGCTTTCTGTAACAGAATTGTTAACTGGCTCAGCGATTTCTTCAGGAAAAGAAAGAGGCTGCTCGGCAAGCACCGGCAGTCTTACATCCAATTGTTGCACTGACTCTGTCTGGTTCATTTGAGTCCAGTAATAACCAAGAGCAACTACTACTACAATTAGACCTGCTAAAATTATAGGTAAAACATTTTTTTTCGAGCCATGATGATATTCAACAGCGGGCGTTAGCTTAACAGTAGCTCCTGAGCTCTCGCCGTCTTTACGGCGCTGATCAAGATCGCGCAACATATTATTAACAAGACTCATAAATACAGCCTTCCGAGATAAAACACCAATACAGCGCCCATAGCTAGCCCACCCAGGGTAATCATGGCCGGCATGTAGTTAAAGCCCGGAATGTTGACGCCTTCAGTGTCATCTGCAGCGCTTTTAACATGATCAATCTGAACTGATCGCTCCCCTTTCCCAAAAGCTACCATAAGGGCTTTATGGCAAAGAATATTGATAACACGAGGTATTCCGTCGCTGGTACGGTATAGAAAATCAAGCGCACGCTTGGAGAACAGAAAAGGTCCGTTATAGCCAGCGGTAGCCAGACGGTGAACCACATATCTTTCTACACCATCTCTATCCAGCGCTTCGATTTCAAACGAGAAGGTGATTCTTTGACGA
>NVVJ01000033.1 GCA_002402175.1 SAR86 cluster bacterium | reverse complement strand
CCCTCCCGCGCTCCATCCCTGGGCGCTAGTCACTACAAAACAGCACCCCTTCCCAAGCCCCTGTTGAATTCAGTATTCTTCTCAATCTACTCCTATCCACCCTTTTTTTTGCCTCCTAATTTGCTATTCTGCAAAGCCGCTCTCAAAGAAATCAGATGGAACAATATAGTCTGGCGATGGTGTTAAGATTGGTTGATATACAGTGAGCGGGCTCCTCCTGGCGTATTGAAAAAAGACAGTTTGAATAAGGGGTTGAGGACAGAATAAGTGAAGCGAATATTGTTTTTTTGCACAATTCTTCTGAGTGTTGCCGCCTGTAGTGACGGTGAAGCACCAGCGGAACTGACAATCGTTGAGGGTTTCATGGCTGATGAGTCCGCGGTAGCCAGAGGTGGAGCTCTTTTTGAAGGCAGCTGTGCAAATTTTTGTCATACATTTGAATTGGTAGAATCAGATGCGCTGTTTTTATTCGATTGCCAATGGAAGAATGGCAGTACAGATCAGGAGCTATTTGATATCGTTACCGTTGGGGTGCCCGATACGCGAATGGTAGGGTTTGGCAGTAATTTTCCTGAAGGTGATGATGATTTGTGGAAGATCATTGCCTTTATTCGTAGCAATCAGCAGCCGTGTCTTTAGGGGATAAAGAACTGGTTCATTCAGACGTTATTAAATACACATTATTAGTGCATACAATCAGAGGTTAAAAATGGCAGTAAATTCTCCCGCAGGGGACAGCAGTGATAAAAAAGAAGCAGGCCGATCCGGTTTTATCGATGAAAAGCTTTTCAAATCCAGGGCCATTACAATTTTTGGCGAAATCAACGACAAAGTCGCACGTTCGGTTACTGAAAAGTTGCTAGCCCTTGCCGCCGAAAGCGATGATCCAATTTCGATCTATATCAGTTCGCCTGGTGGTCATGTTGAATCTGGTGATGTTGTCTATGACATGATCAAGTTTATCAAGCCAACGGTAAAAGTTATTGGTACGGGTTGGGTGGCGAGTGCTGCAACTACAATTTACCTTGCAGCTGCTAAGGAAAATCGATTTTCATTACCGAATACACGTTTTCTTGTGCATCAGCCGTCGGGTGGGTCTCGTGGCGATGCGACGGATATAGCAATACAGGCAGAAGAGATTGTTAAGATGCGCGCGCGTATTAACAAAATGATAGCCGACGAAACGGGTCAGCCTCTGGAAAGAGTTGCAAAAGATACCGATAGAGATTACTGGATGACAGTAGAAGAAGCTGTTGAGTACGGCATTGTTAGTAAGGTTGTTAAATCTTTTTCTGAAATATAACCTCGAAGCCGTGCAGTCAAGTTTGGTAATTAATTAGATTCCACTTTTCTAAAGACCGCCTGGCGGTCTTTAGAAAGCGCACACACCACCATGTATTCGGGTAAACAACTTGATACAAATGCAACGGCTGTAGTGTCGTTAATTAACTCCGCCTGTATCACTCCAGTCACTCCTGCATACTCTACTTTTACTGTAATTACATTACCGTCTACGGTGCCATTCTCGTTGGTCCATTCAAATCCAAGGGACTCAATTTGGGTAACTTTGAATACTCCGTCTTCAACCTCAACACCGATTTGAAACAGCGTGCCCTCTGCAATCCATGCGCCATTCCATTGGGAGCTTGAGCTTTCCTGGCCAAAGCTAGAAGCACAGGCGAGAAACAGTAAAGCCGAGAATAAGAAATTTGATAATAATTTAGGCAAGATTCAGTCCTACGCCAAAAAGATGGCCGTGATAAATACTAATAAGCGCGTACATAGTTAGACCGCCTACAAGCGCAATTGTATCCCAGAATACCGAGGCAGGTTTAGAGGCTGTATCTGAAGCGAGACCCAACATAGTGAACTTTATGGCAGACCAAAGCGCAAAACTTCCAAACAATAAAATAGATGCAAGGTCTCCATTCGACCACAGATGAGACAGACTCCAAAACAACACACCTAAAAGCATTGGGTTGCGAAGAAATTTGCGAATGAACGACATGGGCATATTGCCCGCTGCTAGTAAAATGAGCGCCGGTATCATCATCATATGACTGATAAAGCGTAGTTCGTACATCGGCTGCCAGATCATCGTGAAGGGCGATGATGATTTACCCCAGATAATCAAAACCAGGCCTGTTAGAGATACGACACTGTAAATGCCTTTGTAAGCACCTTCGGAAGGCAGGGCATTAATTACAGATTGCCTCAGTCCAAGTTCGCGGAGCAAGTGAGGAGCAAAAAATAGAACCAGTCCTGAAATAAGTATTATCACTTGCGCGGTGCCAGTTGAGGTGGAGTGTGGATATCCGACTATACCCGACTACAGTGCCGGCGATTGTAGCATGAGAACGATTCTGACCCTGTTGTCCTAGCGGAGATCATCCATGGGTGAATTAGGCAAATTTCTTGACATTTAATTAATTAAATGATTAATTAATTAAATAGTACGACGTTCAAACTACTCGAGATGACCAATGAGCGAAGCGATGACCAAAACGGGAAGCCCCGGAAGACCGGCAGGAAGAGATAGCGACAAGGTTCGGGCTGATCTGCTAAAAGCCGCGGAGGAGCACTTTCTCTCTAGAGATTTCAAGGCTGTTTCATTGCGTCAGATTGCTGAAACAGCAGGCGTGAATGGCGCCATGGTGAATTACTACTTCGGTGGTAAGCAGGGGCTGTATATGGCCATGGTGGATGACCTGTTTAAATCACTTGACCAAAGTTTGGAGCAACTAGGCGAGGGTTCAAAATTCACTGTCGCACAATTTAGCCAGAGCTACAGCAGAATTCTTTGTGACAATCCCTGGTGGCCTAATTTCATGGTACGTGAAGTATTGTTCGGTGAGGGTGAAACTCGCAATGCGATTGTCGACAAATTTAGCTCATCAGTTGCGCCAATGCTTCTGCAGTCCATCGAGCAAGAAATATCTGATGGTAATTATCGTCAAGACCTCGACCCAAAGTTGGCACTGCTGTCACTAATGAGTATGACAATTTTTCCTTTTCTGGCGAAACCTTTGGTCGAACAAATTTTAGGATTGTCTTTGGACCAAGATGCTGTGGAAAAAATGTCGACGCATACCACGCAACTTTTTTTTGCTGGTGTTGAAGATGCTTCCAGTGACGAGAGGGCAAATAATAAAGGTGATCAAACATGAACAGGTGGGCAAGTATTTTTTTACTGGTTTTCTTAAGTGGCTGCGAAGAGCCCGTTCTACAAGCCGTAGGTCAATTAGAGTCGGAGCGCATTGAACTGGTTGTAGAATTTTCTGAAGCTATTATTGCTATCGATGTCAGCGAAGGTGATGAGCTGTCATCTGGGAATTTACTAATACAACAGGATACCAGCCGAGCAGATATTCGTATTCTCGATGCAGAGGCAAATATTGCGCGAATAAATGCTTTGTTGGAAGAACAGCTCGCTGGTCCCAGATCAGAAACGATTGATGTGGCAAGAGCTAATGTGGCTGCAGCCGAAATTGAGAAAGATTATCGTAACAACGAAGCGCAGCGCCTGGATGGACTTCGTGCGCGTAATCTTACCTCAGTTGAAAGTGCTGATGCCGCGGCAAATCTTTCAAAGGCTGCGGGCGCAAAGCTTGTGTTTGTGTCTGCACAGCTAGCGGAAATTCAGGCGGGAACACGTTATGAAAAAATTCAACAAACTCGAGCGTTGTTATTACAAGCACAGGCCCAGCTGAGTAGTTTGGAATTAGATCGACAACGTTTATCAATTGTTGCTCCTGTAGATTCGATGGTTGATTCATTACCCTTTGAAATAGGTGGGCGACCGCGTCCCGGTGATGTGGTAGCTGTATTGCTAAGTGGCGAGCAACCCTATGCACGTGTATACATCCCCGAAGCAGTAAGAATTCAGTTCCGTCCTGGTTCCACGTTACAGATTAGCGTTGATGGTCTTGACCGAACGCTCACGGGAACCGTTCGTCGAATTGCGTCAGAGCCAAGTTTTACACCGTATTTCGCATTAACCGAAAGAGATCGTGGGCGCCTGTCCTACGTAGCTGAAATTACTTTGCCCCAGTTGCCACAAAGGCTGCCAGACGGAGTGCCTGTGCAGGCAATCCTGGAATAATATGAATCCAGAAAACAGCATTGCAATTTCTGCCCGGGGACTGACCATGAAGTTCGGTTCCCTAGTGGCGGTGAATAATGTGGATCTGGATATTCCTGCTGGAACTATTTATGGATTTTTGGGCCCGAACGGTTCAGGAAAATCTACCACAATACGAATGTTATGTGGGTTGCTAACCCCAAGCTCTGGCAAAGCAACAGTGATGGGTATGGATACACGAAAAGAATCAGAGGCATTGAAGCAGAAAATTGGTTATATGACTCAGCGTTTTTCTTTGTATGAAGATTTAACTGTAAGAGAGAATTTGCGTTTTATCAGTGAAGTCTACGCACTTCCTCGTGCGAAGCGAAAACTCCGCATAGAGCAATTGGTGGAAGACTTTGATCTTATCCAGCAGTTGAATCAAAGAGCGGGTACTTTAAGTGGGGGGCAGAAACAACGGCTAGCATTAGCCGCCGCAATACTGCATGAGCCACAGATTCTTTTTCTTGACGAACCTACCAGTGCCGTAGATCCACAGAATCGTCGTGACTTCTGGGAAACACTGTTCGAGTTGGCAGACAAAGGAACAACAATATTGGTATCAACGCACTATATGGATGAGGCGGCAAGATGCCATAGCCTGGCGATACTGGATGAGGGGAATAAGGTTGCTGATGGCTCACCAAGGCAGCTTGGCGAGAATATTTCAGCACATGTTTTTGAAGTGGTCGCAGAAAATCCAAATAAGGCGCGACTCAGTCTTGTTGACGAGAAAGCAATAACCAGCATTACTCAACTTGGGGTCAGGCTGCGGATTCTTATTCCAAAAGAGGTTAATGGTGCTTTGCAAATGATAGAGACCACTTTAAAAAATGCTGATGTTATTGCGAAAGTAGAGCAAGTATTTCCTGACCTGGAAGATATTTTTGTCGCCGTGACTCAATCTCATCGTAAGGCAATGGCTTCATGAAATCCCTTCTTAGAATATTCGCCATCATGCGTAAGGAGTTTCTGCAACTGAGCAGAGATCGACTAACCTTTGGCATGATTGTGGGTATACCACTTATACAACTGATGATGTTTGGCTATGCCATTAATACAGATGTGCGTAATTTATCCGCGGGCTATGTCGATGAGGCAGATACTCATCTGTCACGGCAATTTGTATCAGACATTACCGCGTCACAGGTAATAAACATTAAGCAAAGGGTAGCGAGTATTCAGGAGCTTGAGCAATTATTGGATGCAGGCTCTATCTCTATAGGCATTGCCATACCCGTTGATTTTGATCGTCGAGTAATCGAAAAGGAGCGTCAGGCAGTGCAGTTACTGGTAGACGGCACCGATCCAATTATTCTTGGCGTAGCCAGGCAGCTTACGACGCTACCGATTCGATTCGACTCCCAGGAAGTTCCACCGCCCAGTGTTAATTTAATGGAAGTGCGGAATTTCTATAACCCGGAGAGGCGCTCTGCGGTCAATATTGTTCCTGGCCTTGTGGGTGTTATTCTGACCATGACCATGGTGCTGTTTACTTCGGTTGCGATAGTGCGCGAAAGAGAGCGAGGTAATCTGGAGCTGTTAATAAACACACCGGTGAAAACACCGGAGCTAATGTTAGGGAAAATATTCCCGTACATAATCATTGGCCTGATTCAGTTGGTTCTTATTTTTACAATGGGCTGGTATTTTTTCAAAGTACCCATCAGAGGCAGCCTGTTGGATGTGCTCATGGCAGCTCTGGTATTTATTGCCACTAATCTATCACTAGGGTTGTTAATATCTACTTTAGTGCAAACACAGTTTCAGGCAATGCAAGCTGCGTTCTTTATTTTTCTGCCATCAATTTTACTGTCGGGTTTTATGTTTCCTTTTGATGGTATGCCTGCCATTGCACAAAATATTGCCGAGGTTTTGCCGCTGACTCATTTTAATCGACTGATTCGTGGGATAGTGCTCAGAGGCGTAGGTATTATGACTATGTGGCAGGAGTTAGTAGCTCTGGGAGTGTTTATGCTGGTGGCATTAACGCTGGCTATAAGTCGCTTCAGCAAGCGGCTTGACTAGAATATTTCTTAAGGTGTTTGCTAAAAATACTTAATAAAAAAGGGAGTAGAATTTCTACTCCCTTTTTTAGTGTTTATCTGAACCTAATATCTGGTTTTAGATTTTAGCGACAGGATTGGTGCGAGAAAAATCAGTGTTCTTGATTGGCAATTCTCGAACTCTCTGCCCAGTCAATATATAGATAGCATTGGTAACTGCAGCCGCTACAGGTGGTGTTGAGGGTTCGCCTAATCCGCCCAAAGCCTCGCCAGATTCAACAATGTGAATGTCGATTTCAGGTGAGGTAGCCATGCGAATCATTTCATAGTCAGGGAAATTATTCTGCGCTACCTGTCCGTTCTCTATAGTAATTTCACCATACAGTGCAGCTGTCAAACCGAAAATAATCCCGCTTTCAACCTGAGCTTCTACAGTGTCTGGGTTTACTGCAAATCCACAATCGATAGCGCAGGTGACTTTGTGTATCACTGGCTGATTGTTTTCGTCCATCGACACTTGCGCAATTTCAGCAACAATACTGCCGAAACTTTCCTGCACGGCAATACCAAGAGCATGGCCCTCAGGTAAGTTTTGTCCATAGCCAGCGGCTTCGGCGGCTACTTCCAAAACCTTGCGATGTCTTGGATGGGCGCTTAGCAAGTCCAGACGAAATTGATAAGGGTTTTTGCCAGATCGATGGGCTATTTCATCGATAAAAGACTCGGTGAAAAATGTCTGCTGCGAGTGATCGACACTCCGCCATGCAGCGATAGGTACATGGGTTTCGCCATCAACAACACGAACTGACTGATTCAAAATTCCGTAGGGAATATGTGATGCGCCGGGAGTTTGAATAGGCCCGGTGAATCGATTGTGCCAGGCCTGAACATTGCCCGCTGAATCGAATGCCGCCTTGAAATTACTTGCTACCGCTGGGCGATAGTAATCTTGCTGCATATCATCTTCACGGCTAAGTACTGTTTTTACCGGAACATTAAATTCTTTAGCGATTAGAGTGGCGTGATCAATTACGTTCCAGTTAAAGGGTAATCGCCGACCAAAACCACCACCTACATAACTGTGATGGAAAATCGCATCGTCTTCAGACACGCCGGCAATAGAGGCGACCCTTGCTTTTATACCTAGTGCATCCTGTGTGCTGGTCCAGACTTCCGCTATATCGTCATGAATGTAAACCGTGCAATTCATCGGCTCCATGGCGGCGTGGGCAAGATAAGGAACTCGGTAATTTCCTTCAATCACATCGGTAGCTTCTTCAAAGGCAGCCTCGGCATCGCCAATTTCAAGAACCTTGCTGCCGTCACTATCGGCTAGCGCCTGATCAAATCGCTTAAAAATATCTGCACTGGAGGTGGTGTCAGAATCGGAGGTTTCAAATTCTGACGTAACCAGTTTTAGAGCTTCCTTGGCGCGCCAATAACTGTCGGCAACAACTGCAACGGAATCTTCAAGCTCAACAATACGTTTAATGCCGCGTCGACTTAATGCTTCGCCGGCATCAACAGAAACCAGCTTGGTGCCAAACACCGGTGCAAAACGAATGGCGGCATACAACATACCTTGGGGTTGTGCATCCAGACCGTAGATAGCCGACCCGTCGACTTTTGCGGGAATGTCGACACGAGAAATTGCCTTGCCCATTATTGTGTATTGCGAAGGGTCTTTAAGTGTTGTTTCTTCAGGAGGCTCGAGCAATGCAGCATCCGCTGCCAGTTCGCCATAGCTTAACGAGCGACCACTGGCGTCGTGATGAACATAACTTAATTGTGTGCTGCATTCTTGGATAGGCACATCCCAGCGAGCAGCAGCACATTGAACCAGCATTTGTCTGGCAGCTGCGCCAGCTGTACGCATGGAAAATTCACCGGTAAAGCGCACCGAAGAACTACCACCGGTTACCTGTAGATTCATAATCTCTGCGACTTTGAAAGCCGAAGCACCAATGATGCCTTCAAGAAAACCAGGCACTCCAAGTTCACCGGCAAAACCTTTTACCAATTCGCCATTGGCAAAAAGATCGATAGCGGGAGCCTGTTCAATATTTATCAGTTCCCAATCTGCATCCAGTTCATCCGCGGCCATCATTGGCAGAGAGGTGTGAACTCCCTGACCCATTTCTGAGTGGGGTACGTAAACAGTCACTGTGTTGTCGGGATCGATTTTTAAAAATGAGGTGACATAGTGTTCGCCTTCTTTGGCAAGTTCGGCATTTGCTCTTCTGTGCCGGCTTGGTCGTGTAGCTGAATAGCCTATTAATACACCACCACCTATAACGGCGGTACTAAGGAGAAATCGTCTTCTGCTTATTGTCATCGTGTTTCTCCTTTACGCTATTGCTAGTGATCGAATTGCTTTGCGTACCCGTGGATACGAGCCGCAACGACAAACGTTAGTGATGCTGCTATCAATATCCGCATCACTGGGATTCGGATTTGAAGCTAGCAAGGAAGATACAGCCATTATCATGCCCGACTGGCAGTAACCGCATTGAGGCACCTGATGATCGATCCATGCCTGTTGCACTGCTGATACGTCAGGAGTTGATGGGTTACTTCCGGCGGCGGCGCTGGCGAGTCCTTCGATGGTGGTAATTTCCTGACCTTCCACGGCGCTAACAGGAGTAACACAGCTACGAACCGCTGCTCCGTTAACATGAACCGTGCAGGCTCCACATGAGGCAATACCGCAACCAAATTTTGTACCGGTCATGCCTAGTTCATCGCGAATTGCCCACAGTAGCGGCATATCTGGTTCAATATCCAGATTATGTTCTATACCGTTCACTTTAAAGTTTGCCATATTCACTTGCCTCGCTGAATATAAGATAGTTGTTCGGGGTATGTTTGATAAGTAATTGGTTCTAGGATAATTGCCAATTTGATACGGAGTATATCAGCGAGAAGCTTGCCATTATACGAATATACGACGAATAGCGGTGAATCGAACTAGAGGTGAATGGGGTATAGTTGCTGGAAACTAAGGATATGTAATGCATAGGGAGAGCTTACCAATGGAACCGGCGCACGACTCGAAGCTTGTTGAATTTAACTATACCGCGCTGGAAACCGTGCTTTGCGGAGTATCTGTTGCCAGTGCTTTGCAAGAGCAAGTGGATAAAGCCGGGGCCAAGCGGGTGTTCTTGATTGGCTCGAATAGCCTAAGTGAAGCGACTAATGGCTATGAGGATATTCGAAATGCCTTGGGTTCTCGATTTGCCGGTCTGTTTCATCAAATTGGAGCTCATACGCCGCGAAAGGATGTGTGGGCCGCATTGGTCGCAGTTCGAGGAGCGAATGCAGACCTCCTAGTTGCACTAGGAGGCGGCTCTATTATCGATGCCTGCAAAGTCGTGCAGTTGGCCATTGATCAAAACATCGAAAGCGAAAAAGATTTAATGCAATACGCGCAGTTCGGGGACGGGACTCGAGGCTCCAGATACGGTGACTTAAGTCTGTTTACCGGGGCTTCCAAAATTCGTCAAATTGCTGTGCCAACAACTCTGTCAGGCGCTGAATACAGTAACAATGCTGGCGTACTGGATACACAAAAGTCGGCAAAAGAAGGTTATCGTGGTATTGACCTGTGCCCGCAAAAAATCATTTATGATCCCGCGCTGTCGTTGCACACACCTCAATGGTTGTGGCTATCAACTGCCATTCGATCTCTTGATCATGCGGTAGAAGGATTCTGTTCGGCTGACTCTCATGCTTACCTTGACGGCCATTTCTTACACGCAATGCGTTTGTTTGCTGAGTCTTTACCGCTGTGCAAAAGCAATCCAGACGATATATCAGCCCGCAGTTTAAATCAGCAGGCGGTTTGGCTGGCCTGTTGTGGCCTGGGTACGGTGTCTCATGGAGCCAGTCATGGTATTGGTTACATTCTGGGCAGTTTATGCGGAGTTCCCCATGGTTATACTTCCTGCGTTATGTTGCCCGCCGTTCTGGAATGGAATGCTGGACATCACGCTGACCGTCAAAGCTCAATAGCTCAGGCATTAGGTAGGCCTGGCGTAAGTGCGGCGGTGGCGGTTAAAGAACTGATAGCAAGCCTCGAATTACCGACTTCGTTGCAACAGGTAGATGTCAAATTTGAACAACTGGAAACTATCGCAAAGAGAGCGGTCAGGCACCCTGTGGTAAGAAATAACCCGAGAAAGATAGATGCCGCCGAGCAGGTAATGGAAATATTAAAGTTAGCCTGGTCAAATTGAAATACTCAGTGAAGGTTTATTCGCAGCAATGGCAGTAACCGTAACCGTAAAAACAGCAATGACAAATATGTACTCAATATTAAAACATCGATGGTCCAACCCGGCTCGAACAGATTCTGTGCGTAGTTGTAAATTGATTCTGCCTTGTTTATTGCTGATCTCTGTGTTTTTGCAGTACAACTCGATAGCTGCTGCACAGCCTGATCAAGTAGAGAGTAGATTCATAAGATTTACTCCCGGCACGGATGACTGGCAAGGCGAACTGCAAACTGCTGTCGTGACTTACCGCAATGCGCAGGGCATCGAGGTCGATCTGGTGGCAGCAGTTCACATTGCCGAAACAGAGTATTACCAGCAACTAAATGAGTATTTTCAATCACGTGATCGTGTTCTCTATGAACTGGTAGCAGAAGCTGATCACGTGCCAGATGCGACGACACAGGCCGGCAATTCCTCAATTCTAGGGTTTGTTCAACAAGCTCTAGCGAATTTCCTCAATGTCAGCTTTCAGCTCAACCAGATCGACTACATGGCTAGCAACTTTCAACACGCCGATCTCACGCCATCACAACTGCGGGAAATAATGCTCAGTAAGAATGAAAATTTCTTCACCATGTTTTTAAACCTGGCACTGGCGCAAATGGCTGAGATGGAAAGCTCAGGCACTAACAACTCCTCTATGTCTGCTTTTAATGCTCTGGCAATAATCAGAGCCCTGGGTTCGGAAAACCAGAATGATGCATTCAAATATTTGCTTGCCGAAGAACTAGGTCGTAGCGGGGGTGTGATTGTTGGGCCCGCAATGGAGGCGCAACTTACCATACTGGGGGATCGCAACAGGGTAGTTCTCGAAAAACTGGAAGAGGCACTGTTAGATGATCAAATAGAGTCGATCAGTGTTTTCTTCGGTGCTGCCCATATGCCCGGCATAGAACGAGTGCTTACAACTACGCTAGGATTTGAGAGAACAGGGCAACTATGGCGCGCTGCATGGGTAATACCCTGAAATTTACGTACGTAGGATAGTAGTAGAATAAAAGGCTGAATGGACGTTGTGGGCGGTTATTTCGGTTGACTAGGCGGCGATTAACCGGACAATAGGCTCACCGTTTCACAATTAGAGGTAAAAGCTGCAAAACAAAATAGCAGCGCCAGAAGGCTGACTTTCATTGTCAAACAGTTCAAGATTTAGACTTTTTAAACAGGTGGATTTAAATATGAAAAGATTAATAAGTGGATGGTTGGTTTTATCTCTCGCAATTCTGGCTGGCTGTGCTGCTGGCGGTGCTGCTCCTGCGGTAGGTGTTTGGGGTGTAGAGATTAACTCTCCTCTAGGTGCGCTTCCTGCAACTTTAACTCTTAACGCTGATGGATCAGGCGTTATGGTTGCTGACGGTCTTGGCGAAGCGGCACTTAGTGGCGTTATGTATGATGGCAATGCAGTGAGCTTTTCTGCTGAAGTTGATGCTCAAGGCCAAACTTTGGTTTTGGACTTCACCGGTACTGTAGATGGCGATGCGATAGACGGCGAATTTGGCAGTGATTTTGGTGCCTTTGCAGTGACAGGCTCACGTCAGTAAGTTTTTTTCTGGGTTTAGTTTTCCCAGTTAAAATCGAAAAATTAGAAGGTCGCATTGCGGCCTTTTTTTTGGAAAAATTCACCTGACTGGCGACGCCGCCGTCCTTGGATAATTATATTATACTGAAGCGTAATTGCTCGCTGACAATTTCCAGGTTCTGCTGTGCGTTCGGGCTGTTAGGGTGAACTTCAATTAAATCTTCAAAAGCCTGTTTGGCTTTGCTCAAATCTTCGCGCTGAATATAAACCATGCCTAATCCGGACAAGGCCCCAAAATGTCGCGGTTCTAGTTCTAGTGTTTTCTTAATATCGGCGAGGGAAGCATCAAGATTGCCAATCAGGAAGTATAGCGTTGCACGCTTGTTCCAGCCTTCGGCATAGCCAGGGAAATTCTTGATAATCTGACTAAAGACAAGTAGTGCCTCAGTGTAATTTTGCACATTCATGCGTTGGGTACCCAACGTCATAAGTTGTTCAACGTCGTCATTGGCATGCTGCAACCATATCTCCCAGATTTGACTCTCAGTACTGAGAATAACGCCAGCGTTCTCGGATTGTTTTAACTGGGAAAATAAATTATCCAGACGGCTGTCATTCTGATCACACAAGGCAAGCGGTGATCCAAATAAACACACAAGGAAGACTATGCTCCTAGGTGTGAATGTAAAGGCACAGAGAAGGGCAGATGGAAGGGTAAACAGACGCATACAGAATTCTCATAGTAGAGAGCGAGGAAGTTCAGTATAGCCTTTCAGTCAGGCGTATTGCCATACCATGTCATATCGAACTAACAGGCAGTTTGACTCTTAATAGCGCTCTGCGGATGCCAATTGCCAGTCGTGTCGATAGCTGTCAGGAATTGACTCACTAAAAAGCTGGTTTTCAGATAGGGGTTCATAGAGTTGATCAAAATTTTTGATAACACCTTCGTAGCGACTAAACAGCTCCGATGGCATCAAATCATCGGGATTATCAAAGCCCATGGCGCCGCACAATTGTAGAAATGCTTCGACGGTAGCGCTATGAAAATTGCAAACTCGCTGAGATTTTTCTTCAACATCTACCGCTCTGGCTCTGGAAGGGTTTTGTGTGGCAATGCCGGTTGGGCATTTATTTGAATTACAGGCTTTTGCTTGAACACAGCCCAGGGCAATCATCATGGACCGCGCGGCGTTGACGGCGTCGGCGCCTACAATAATTTTTTCCAACATATCAAATCCAGTCGCTGTCTGGCCTGCGCTAATTAATTTGATTTGCGGTCTAAGCCCAGCACCTTTCAATACCTGATGGATGTAATAGGTAGCTTCTGTACAGGGGGTTCCCAGCCGATTAGAAAACTCCACCGGGGCGGCACCGGTTCCGCCTTCGGCGCCGTCTATAGTAATAAAGTCTGGCAGGATTTTAGTTTCGAGCATAGCTTTGACGATTGCCATAAATTCGACTTTTCTGCCCAGACAAAGCTTAAAGCCGACAGGTTTTCCACCACTTAATGCTCTTAATCGCTGCACGAACTCCAGCAAGCCTTTGGGTGTATCGAACTCAGGGTGAACCGCTGGGGAATGAACAGTCTTGCCAATTTCAACCAATCTTATTTGTGCAATTTCTTCAGTAACTTTAACGCCAGGTAGTACTCCGCCATGGGAAGGCTTCGCTCCTTGCGAAAGTTTAATCTCTATCATTTTTACCACATCAACGGCGACACGTTTTGTAAACGCATCATCGTCGAAGGAGCCATCGTTATTACGGCATCCAAAATAACCAGTGCCAATCTGCCAGATAATGTCTCCACCATGTTGTAGATGATACTGGCTTATGCCTCCTTCGCCGGTATTGTGGGCAAAGTTACCTAAAGCCGCTCCTCTATTTAAGGCAGCAATGGCAGTAGAGCTCAAGGACCCAAAGCTCATTGCAGAAATATTAAGGCGAGATGCGCTGTATGGCTTCTTGCAGGCAGGGCCGCCAAAGGTAACCCGAACATGTTCTTCGGAAACCTGTGCGACCTTCATCGAATGAGCAAGGCTGCGATAGCCGTCGCCCATAATTTCCTGTTCGGTTCCAAAAGGCAGTGTGTCGCTGGCGCCTTTAGCTCTTCGATATATTAAATTTCGGCGTTCACGGGAAAAAGGTTTTTCTTCAATATTATTGGCAATGAAATACTGTTGAATTTCAGGACGAATGTATTCCAGTGCATAGCGAATATTTGCCAGTACAGGATAGTTGCGCCGAAGATTACTCGCCCCTAAAAATAACTCGTAAGTGCCTATCAAGGTCCAGGCTAGTAATACTAAGAATACAATTAGTATAAAGGGCGATTCAGTTAACGCCTGAAGAGAGATAGCTTCGCCGTCAATGCCGCTTAACAGCCAGACAAAGCTGAGCGGCATTAAAACTAAGGCAATTACCCAATAGAGTCGAACAACCGGTGTCATGAACTTACCTCACTTGCAGACGAAAAAACCTGGTGAACAAACGTACCTAACAGCCTAATAAAGAATTAGAAATTCATTACGAATGTTATGGAGGTTTCAGTGTCTGTTTTTTCTCGACCAACAGGAACTTCGGTTTGATGTTTAATATTGATGGAGAACTTTAAAGACAAGTTGTCGAGTATTTGAGTTTCGATACTGCTTTCAGATCGGAATATACTGGTTTCGTTACCAGATTCAGCGCTCAGAGTCTGATTAAAGTTTGCAGTGTCTGACAGTGCCCAGTCGTAGTCGCCCGCCAGGCGAATAATTGCTTCATCAAAGTCTTCGACTTCGGACCGGGACTTCCTCATACCAACACCGGCATTCACAGTTAAGCTCATATTGGCTCTGCTAGTTAACATATTACGACCATAGTTGACTGAAAAATCACTCTGGCTGTCATAACCGCTGAACCTGTCATCTTCATGGGCAATACGGGTAAGGATGAAACTTTCTTCAGACAGCGCGTAATTCGCGGTGCCAACGTAATACATCCTTTGTGCCGCCAGTTCATCCTGCTTGGAAGAACGAAAACCATCAATTGAGAAACCGTAGTCCCACTCGTCACGAACCCAGTTGACAGAACCCTTGAACTGAACGTTTTCGTCCTCTGTATTACCTGAGGTAAAAATAGCACCGAGCTCGATTTCGGTACTAATTCCATTTTCTTTCTGAGCATGGGAAGCGAAAGACAACAGGCAAACTGATGCGATTGATAGGGTCGTCAAAAATGTGTGGGCAAATGTCTTTTTCATGAATAAATCCTTTAAATTGAAGCGCGTGGTATCTACAGTTATTGATTTCAAATAGCTATTTACCGCTACATAGATGGTCTCGCGCCGAGTTCACCTGTTTCTGCGGTTGCTGCTATAGTTGATGCTATATATAGCCTAAAGGCTATCGGCCCGACTTTGCTGGAGTTGATGAGAGTTTTGCGGTATAAGGCAGCAATATTTCAGGGTAATTAAAGTCGATCGTCACCTCATGAAAACACTCTTTCTACTTCGTCACGCAAAATCCAGCTGGGATGATCCCGATCTCAAGGATTTCGAGCGCCCGTTGGCGGAGCGTGGCTTAGGTGACATACCGGTAATGGCTGAACGAATTCTAAGTCGAAAGAAATCCCTTGATAGCATTACCTGCAGCCCTGCCCTGCGTACTAAGTCCACGGCTCAGTTACTGGCTGCGCAGCTTAAATTTCCAGCTGATGAAATTGGTAGCAACCCTGAATTGTACTTTGCTGGTTCCAGCATGTTTCTGAAAGCAGCAAGTCTGGTCGACGAGCATTGCGAATCAGCAATGTTGGTGGGCCATAATCCGGCAATTACTGATTTTGTGAATGAAATGGCCAATGCCGAAATAGAGAATATTCCAACCTGTGGGCTGGTTGAGTTGAGCTTGCCGATTGAAAACTGGTCTGATATTCAATTTGGTAGTGCTACATTAGTGGACTTTGATTATCCGAAAAAATGTCACGATGAATTGTAGTAAAACCCTAACAGACGGCGCACAGGTTTCTTTGGCCACTATTTTGAAAAACTGCCGCCTGATCTTCATCAGCCTATTTAGTATCTGTTTGCTAGTAAGTTGCAGTGACAGAGCAGAGATTTCTACCACGGTTGAAGAAGAGTCCCGCTGGTATACTCCGGCCCAATTGCTCAGCGGCACAGAAGTCTTTGCCGCAAATTGCGCGCAATGTCATGGCGATACCGCGCAGGGATTAGCAGATGACTGGCGAGAAAAACTTGAAGATGGTACGTTTCCTCCACCACCGTTAGATGGCACCGCACACGCGTGGCATCATCCGCAATCTGTATTGCTACAAGTGATTGATAATGGAGGGGCTGAATTTGGTGGCACTATGCCAGCCTTTGCCACCACGCTAAGCCAAAATGAGAAATTATCAGCGATCGCTTATTTTCAAAGTTTTTGGAACGATGATATTTATACACAATGGACGAAAATGGGTGGTGTCAATTAAACAGGCAATAGCATTAGCAGTCTTCTTTCTCGCACTTTCAGCGCATGGAGAAATCAATCCTTCTCGCGATTGGGAGTCATCTCTTTATGCTGACCATGAGCTGGTTGGAAAAATATGGAGTAGTCGTTCTGAAGAGTTTATTGAACTTGAAGACGTCCTGAGTGCAATCGAAAGCGCCAGTTATCTTTTCCTTGGCGAAAAGCACGATAACCCTGACCATCATTTATTACAGTTGACTGTGTTAAACCATCTGTTAGATCAAGGCCGCGTGTCTACTGTGGCATTTGAAATGATGGACAGTGATCAAGCGCCACTGTTGCCGCAATTGAAAACACAAAGTATTGATACGCTCGATGACCTCAAGAATGCACTCGCCTGGGATGACGACGGCTGGGAGTGGTTGTTCTATGGGCCTATGCTGCATTCAGCACATAAGGCTGGGGTACGCATAACGGCGGCAAATATTAACAGCGACACTATCTCGAGTGTTTATTCAGAGTCTGCTCCTGCTGAAAACTCAGTAGTTCTCGAAGACAATGCCATGAAGCAACTGGCAGATGACATCGACGAGAGTCATTGCGGGCTGCTCCCTGAGTCCCAGTTTCCTGCAATGGTGCGAGTTCAGCAGGCGCGAGATGAATCAATGGCTCAAAGCCTGCGGCAAACTGATTCTGAGCAATTAGGTGTTTTGATCGCTGGTAATTATCATGTTCGACATGATTTAAGTGTGCCTAACTATCTATTAGCTCAGAACAAAGAGCTAATAAGAGAGCAGATTATTTCGCTGTCATTTATGGAGGTTGTTCCCGGGGAGTCTGAACCTGAGGCCTACTTGCAGCAATTTGGTGAGTATAAAGCCTACGACTATATCTGGTTCACACCTTCAATTAGCGATGAGGACTATTGCGCATCTCTGCGGCAATAATTTACAGTAATAAATTGTGCAGTAAATATTTTGGCGAAGTAGCACTGAAGAAATAATTCTATTGTGGAAACATGACATGCATTTGATTCGAATTCTTTTTCTTATACTGGCGTATTTACCGTCGCTTACAAATGCGGCGGAAGAAGATGTGGGGCTAAGCTATGACGATGCAGGTGAATTCAATTTTGTAAGAATCCAGTTCGACACCTACTACGGTGGTGGCTTTGGCTACGGTCCCTGGGCTATTGATTTTCCTGATGCGGATATAAATTTTCTTCGCGGTGTATCCAGGCTGACAAATATTAAGGTAATGAGTGAGCCTATTGTATTGCGCTTCGATGACGACCAGATTTTTGACTTTCCTTTTTTGTATATGCTCGAAGTTGGTCAGGGAGGGGGAATAATACTTAGCCCAGACGAAATTCAAAATATGCGGGAGTACTTACTGCGCGGCGGGTTTTTGCTAATCGACGATTTTTGGGGCCAAAGACAATGGGATAATTTTTATTCTGCTTTCTCTCAGGTGTTTCCCGATAGAGAAATTGTAGAATTGAAGCAAGAACATGAAATTTTCCATGTCTATTATGATATTGATGGCCCGCAAATGATTCCCGCCCTGTACCGGTCTGATGAAGTAGGCGAGCAAGGAATAGACTATGCCAGTAACCATGCAATTCTGGATGACGAGGGCAGAGTTATGGTGTTGATTAACTGGAATTCCGATATGGGTGATGGCTGGGAACACACTTATCATCCTGCTTACCCAACTCGTTATGCAAATTCGGCGTATCGTTTGGGTATTAATTACCTGATGTATTCCATGACTCACTGAATAGCTATTAACATCACAGACTCGATTTTCTGACATAAAGTCAGGAGATAAAAAAAACCAAGAGGCACTCATGAAAAAATGCTCATTGTTATTTAGTTTCTATATATTGTTTTCCGCGCAAGTGTTTGCAGCCCCCTACGATCATATCCACCTCGCCGCGACAGATGCTCAAGAGGCGGTAAACTGGTATGTGAAACACTTTGGTGGCGAGGCTTCCAGATTTCTTCGGTCTACCGACACCAGCTTACCAATTGATCGTGTCATGTATGGTGATATAGCCGTTATCTTTTTTGAGCGAGACCTCGGAGAGGGTTCGGTGGGTTCAGGTGTGGACCACTTTGGTTTTTCCATGAGTAATGTGGCCGAGGTTGTCGCTAATATTGTCGCCGACGGAGGCAAGCAACTGGGAGAGCTAGTTGAATTTTCAGGTATGCAAATAGGCTTTATTGAAGACCCCTGGGGAACAAAAGTGGAACTGATCAATGACCCAGACTTGCGTGGCATGCATCATCTACATCTTTCATCTCCTGATCCACAAGCCACGCTAGAGTGGTATGGCGAAAATTTTGGTGGTTCCAGTGAAACATGGAAAGGCGTTCTTCCCGCTTTGAACTACGGTGATATTCTTTTGTTAGTCTCTCAGGCCGCAGGCGATGTAGCGCCAACTCAGGGTAGAAGTTTTGATCACCTGGGTTGGAAATATGAAGATTTGACCGCCGCTGAAAATACGCTAAAAGCTAACGGCGTGGTGTTTTCAATGGACCCGCGTGAGTATCGCAACATTCGCATTGCCTTTGCTGAAGGGCCAGATGGCGTGAGAATTGAACTGGTAGAGCCGTAAGCACTATTTTTGAACGTTCAGAATTAAAGTATGTCCGGTGAGGTAGGTAAAGTACTCTAGCGATCCATCGGGTTTACTTTGTCTGGGTCAATATTCAGTTGTGGCAACAATTTCTTAAGCTGGGATGTATTCAGCACATTCTCTTTATACAAACCTACCAGAGCGGCGTGGCATATATAGTCAGGGCTAATTTCAAAGTACTGCCTGAGGTCGGAGCGCGACTCGCTTAGGCCGTAACCATCCGTGCCTAGAGAGGTGAAACTCCCGGGCATCCACGGCGCGATACTGTTCGCCAAAGATCGCATGTAGTCGGTAACAGCAACGTAGCTTGCGCCAGCGTCAGAAAATATCTTCTCTATGTAGGGAGTTTTGGCTTTAGCAAAAGGATGTAATCGATTATGACGCTCGCATTCGTCGGCTTCACGATAGAGCTCGTTGTAGCTGGTAACGCTCCATACCGCTACAGTAAAGCCCATAGTAATTAATTTATCTCTAGCGCTTAGAGCCTGCTGCATTATTGATCCGCTACCCAGTAGATGAATCTGACAGCTTTTTCCAGGCGCGCAGCTATGCAGCAAGTAAGCGCCAGCGATTATAGACTGSTCCAGGTTTTTCGTTTTCGGCAAGGCGGGCATTGTGTAATTTTCATTGTAGGCAGTAATGTAGTAGAAAATGTTTTCCTGCAAGTCATACATYCTGCGAATTCCYTCRCGCACTATCACCACAAGTTCATAGGCAAATGCAGGGTCATAACTTTTCAAGTTTGGATAAGTGCTGGCTATAATTTGAGAATGTCCGTCCTGGTGTTGAATGCCTTCACCGTTTAACGTTGTTCTGCCTGCCGTACCGCCGATAAGAAAGCCGCGGCACAACATATCACCGCAGGTCCAGATCATGTCACCTACTCGTTGGAAACCAAAAATAGAGTAAAAGAAATAAAAGGGAATCATTGGCAAGCCATGAATAGAGTAGGCTGTGCCGGCGGCCAGAAACGAAGCCATGGCGCCTGTTTCGCAGATGCCTTCCTGCAATATCTGCCCATCTTCAGCTTCTCTGTAGGCCGTCAGGGTATCCGCATCCACCGGTGTATATCGTTGGCCTTGCAGCGAAAAAATGCCAGCAAATTTAAACAGTGCTTCAAGACCAAAAGTGCGAGCTTCATCTGGCACAATGGGTACGATGAATTTATTGAGTGATTTGTCCCGAAGCAAAGTAGAAAGTATTTTGACCAATGACTTGGTTGTTGATTGCGGGCGCTTATTACTGCCATCTATAAGTGACTTAAATGACTCAAGCGGGGGTGGCGAAAGCCGAGGGCACAAATTTTTACGTACTGGAATAGGGCCGCCTAATTCCTGGCGACGAGATTTGAGGTATTTAATTTCTGCGCTGTCATCTGCGGGCTTGTAAAAGTCTGCTCGTATAATCGCCTCGTCATCCAGAGGAATGCCAAAGTTTTTCGCAATTTGTAAGCGCTGTGCGGCATCAAGGTTTTTCTTTTGATGCACTGTGTTGCTTCCTTCGGTGCCGACAATGCCATCACCTTTTACTGTTTTTACCAGAACAACTGTCGGCTTGCCATCGCTGTGTATTGCGCGATCAAAGGCAGCATATATTTTTTCAACATCTTGTCCTCCACGTTTGATCTGATTCAATTCATCATCAGTCAGGGCGTTCATCATGGCTTCCAGCTCGGGATTGCCATCAACCCAATGTTCTCTCTGGCGGTCGCCAGGTAAAACCGAATAATGTTGGTAGTCTCCATCTACGCATTCTTCCATACGTTTGCGTAGCGTGCCGTTAATATCCTCGCTGAGCAATTTGTCCCAGCCGCCGCCCCAAATGACTTTAATAACATTCCAGCCGGAGCCTTGAAAAGAGGCTTCCAGCTCTTGAATAATTTTACCGTTGCCACGAACCGGGCCATCCAGCCGTTGCAGATTACAGTTAACGACTAGAATTAAATTATCCAGTTTTTCCCGTGATGCTATGTTTATAGTACCCAACACTTCAGGCTCATCTGTTTCACCGTCGCCAATAAAACACCATACTTTGCCACCAAGCTTTGGTTTTAATCCGCGGTTTTCAAGGTATTTTGCAAAACGGGCCTGATAGATAGCTGTTGGTGTCGACAAACCCATCGACGCGTTAGCAACTTGCCAGTAATTCGGCATGGAACGAGGATGGGGGTAGGAAGTAAGTCCGCCTTCGCTCTGAAGCTCTCGTCTATAGTTTTCCAGAAGAGTCGTATCCAACACACCTTCAAGCCACGAGCGCGCATAGACACCGGGAGAGGAATGGGGTTGTGGTATTAGCAGGTCACCGCCATAGGTTTCCGACTGCTGGCGGAAAAAATGGTTAAAGCCTACCTCCATCATAGTCGCTGCAGACGCATAGGTGGCTATATGACCGCCAACGCCCGAGCCAGAATCCTGTCCTTGCAATACCATCGCCATAGCATTCCAGCGCAGTATGTTTTCAATGCGCCGTTCCATTTCGATATCACCTGGATAAGGTGATTGATCATCGAGTGAAATGGTATTCAGGTAGGGCGTATTAACTGAGGAAGCGAGCGGGGAAATTTTATTGTTCTTGCCCCAGTTGGCAAGGTCTTCAAGAATGGCTTTTACACCTTCCTCTCCATAGAGTTGATGAATATCCCGGATTGCGTCGCGCCATTCTTGCTTATCGGTTTCGATGATTGAGTCGATGTCTGTTTTTTTTGGCACTTAATTGTTCAACTTTTTAATGATTTGGTAGCAGCTTAATAGCAGCTTGCGATGTGATAGGTAGGGCAATTATACTCAAGTCTCCGAAAATAAAATTGCTTATAGTGCTAATAATTGTCTATGTATTAGCAGTATAAGTATATATAGATGAGTAATATCACATAATATGCCAAATATTGAACTAGACAGGACAGATTATAAAATACTCCACTATCTGCAAAACAGTGGTCGTATCTCAAATTCAGACCTAGCAGATGCCGTGGGTTTGTCTCCCTCACCGTGTCTGCGCAGGGTTAAAGCGTTGGAAAATGCAGGCATCCTGAAACAATATGTTGCTCTGGTAGATGCTAAGGCTGTTGGCTTACCCATTAGTATTATCGTGAATGTTTCGCTTCACAGTCAGGAGCGCGGCAGTCTGATGGAATTTGAAACGAAAGTGGCGGAGTACGAAGAAGTACTCGAGTGCTATTTGATGACGGGAAATTTTGACTATACCTTGCGAGTAGTTGCGCCAGACCTGGACAGTTATCATCGATTTCTTGCAGAAAAATTAACTCGCATCAAAGGTGTTGCTAATATTCAATCTAGTTTTACTCTGAAACAAGTTGTATATAGAACAGAGCTACCTCTGTCTGGAATTATGCGAAACTAAAAAGCAAAAGCGTAAATACGGAATTACTCGGCAGCAAGGCTTGTGGCAAGCCGCTGCCGATTATATAGATAATTCAGGATTAGCTCGGCATCCCGATCTACACATCCGTCGCTATTGGCAAGTATGTATTCAGTACTCATTAGCCGAATTTGTTTACCCTTGGCAATTGTATCCTTGAAAGATTGTATGTCGGTTGGAGACACACCGCGGTTTCGATAGAAGTCGATTAATAATCGCATTTCTTTTTGAGAAAAATTATCCACGAAAATTTTCTCGATGCCTGATTCAAATTTATCCCAGGCATAAGCTTCGGCATAGCAGTCAAAAATTGAATTCTTGATATGTTGAGGTAAAGAAGCAGCGGCGGACATACTAACTATGCTGCTGTAAGTTCGTACTATATTCCGTGTCTGTTGCAAAGCCATTGACTCAAATTGCCTTCCGGTGTCCGTGACTCGCAACAGGCGTTTTGCATCCTGGTATGCCCTGGAGTTCGCTGAGTCAGCAAGTACGGGAGTTACCAGGGCGAACATCAACAAAGCAATGCAGAGTCTAAGTAACTTAAACCCTGCCAATTGCTGCGAAAATTTACCGTTAGTTCTCATTGATGATTTCGAATACCACTGTAATTGATGTCTGGTATTCTACTTCATCGAAAGTTGGTGCTACAACAGCTGTTTGCGCGACAGTTGCGCCGCGAGAGTTTAAAGAATCCACAGCCATTTCCTGCACCACAGCGGCCATTGGCCTGGACCGAGAGAATTGACGAATGCCTCCGTGGAAAAAATTCACCGCCTTGAGGCTCAAACCGAGACTGCTTTCGTAGTAGGCTTTTTGTTCCATAACATCTTGCAAGGCCAACTCACGAACCTCTACTTCAAACTCATCTTTGTGGGAGTGTTTATATTCCGTCTGCTCAAATTCAACTTCTTCATTGGCGTCGGCAGCCGCAGCGAGCAGCTGCAAATGAGACTCACTGCTTACAGAAACCTCCATACGAGCGGAAACTTCAAAGCTATTGGGGCGGCGTCCAAACAGGCCGAACTGTGGTGAGCTGGAGAATTTGGAGTTATTGATATCGCTGGCGGGAATTCCCTGGGCGGTAAACTCCTCAATCAGACGCAGTCTCAGCTCCTCGTTTGCTGTCATTGCTGCGCTAAGGCTTCGCTCCTCGGTAGTTACCACCAGGCTCACTTTTGCAAGGTCCTTGTAAGCGGTTAATTTCCCCTCTCCGTTGATGCTGACATTATTAGCGCGCGGATGTAGAAACTCGCGTAATTCATCTGGCGTTCCAGACAATTGTGCCTGAGCCAGGCTGATCTGACTAAATAAAGTAATCGAAGCCGCCGCTGTTACTAGTACGCCCATAGAGAGAAATCTGTTCATATTTAATGTCCTTAAAATAATGCTTTCAGCAGGTAAATAGGGTTCCGTCTTTGCGCGCGCAAGATCGGACAAATTTTAACAAGTAAATTTAATAAGTAAATTCAACAATAGCGCCATTGTATTATCCAAGACGTGTTTCGAGTCACTAAAGTTTTAATCTAGATCAATTGACTACATCGGTTGAATCATAGTCAAATGACAACATGCTGACATAGATTAAAGCTCAGGGTAGTTGGTCGATCACAAAGAGGCCGTAAGAGAGGCCATAAAGAGGTTATTAACACGGTGCACTCACGAAAACGAATGTTGTTCCTTGACCTGGTGTTATCAGTATTCAGGCTAAATGGCCTACTGATTTCCCAGGGCGATGCCATGACCGAAAAGCTTGGCCTGACCAGTGCTCGGTGGAAAGTTATAGGCGTAATAGCCCTTTCTAATGCAGGACTCACGGTTCCCGGTATCGCCAGAGTGCTGGGCCAGTCTCGTCAGGCAGTACAACGAATCACCGATGTAATGGTGACCGACGGTCTATTGTCCTATCAGGTGAATCCCCAGCATAAGCGTTCTGTACTGGTGACTCTTACCCAGGATGGCAAGAGTGCCTACAACGCCCTGCGAGAAGTGCAGGACCCCTGGGCAATCGAGAATACTGAAGATATTCCCATAGAAGAACTGGATACAGCGCTGCGACTTGTGCGGCGGCTAATCAATAAATTTGATAAATAAGTGACAGCACTTTGTTATCAACATAGTAAGTAGACAACATCATGGACTTTTCGACCAGACTTCCACGAAAACTATACAGAGCTGATCAGATTCGAAAGCTTGACCAGATTGCTATTGAAGAATTTGGCATAAGCGGATTCAACCTCATGCACACCGCTGCGACCGTTGCCTTTAATACGCTATTGGAAAAATGGCCCCAGACTCGTTATGTGCAGATATTCGCAGGCTCAGGTAACAATGCTGGCGATGGCTATATAGTTGCCGGACTCGCGCATGATCAGGGTATCGGTGTTGAGGTTATTCAATTAAGTGACCCACAAAAGCTGCAAGGAGATGCGAAGAAAGCCTGGCAGTGGGCACAGCAGCGCCAGGTGGAAATGGCTGGCTTCTCCAACTTCAATCCGCAGCGACAAACAGAGCACGCCAACACGGTAATAGTCGATGCACTGCTCGGAACCGGTCTGGACCGAGCGGTAGCTGGAGATTATAAATCTGCAATTGAATACATCAACTCGACTAGCTCTCCGGTTGTTGCCATAGATATTCCCTCGGGGCTAAGCGCCGATACAGGCCAGTCTTTTGGCACCACTGTGATCGCTGATTTAACCATTACTTTTATTGCTATGAAGCAAGGGATGTTAACCAACGAGGGGCGCGATTTTGTCGGCGAAATAATTTATCACGACCTCGATGTACCCAAAGAAGTATTCCAGGCAGACTCAGCGCCCCTACCCTCAGCCACACGAATAGATATTAATTACATATCCCATAATTTACGTCCACGAGCTCGCTCATCACACAAGGGCACCCATGGTCATGTGCTGATTATGGGCGGCGATTACAGTTATGGTGGCGCCGTAATCATGGCCGCCGAGGCTGCTCAACGCAGTGGCGCTGGATTGGTGAGCGTCATTACTCGTTCAACACATCGCAGCGCTATGTTGGCAAGAAGACCAGAAATAATGGTGGTAGGTACCGAAGACGAAAGCCCACAACTTGACAGCGTATTATCAAAAGCCAGTGTGATTGTAATCGGGCCTGGACTAGGCCGAAGCATGTGGGGCAGAGAGCTCTTGCAGCAAGCACTGAGTACACAAATGGCCAACAAAACACCGTTGGTAATTGACGCCGATGCGCTGCATCTTCTTGCAGGAAAAAACCACCAAGGACAAACCTCAGCTGGCTCCAATATAAAAAGAGACAACTGGATACTTACACCACACCCAGGCGAAGCTGCCGCACTGTTGAATTGCTCAATCGCTGAAATTCAAGCCGACCGATTTTTAGCAGTTCGTAATTTAAATAAAACATGGGGCGGTGTCTGCCTGCTAAAAGGCAGTGGCAGCCTGATCTGCGCCGATCAACAACAGAGCCTATTCTTAAGCAGCGAAGGCAATGCCGGCATGGCATCTGGCGGTATGGGTGACGTATTAAGTGGACTCGTTGCGAGCCTCGTAGCCCAAGGCTTGTCCTTAGAGCAAAGTTTATGCAGTGCAGTATGTATACACGGTGAGGCGGCAGACTTATCCATGGAAGCTAACGGTCAACGTGGAATGGTGGCTACTGACCTTTTTCCTTATATTCGACAGCTTGTTAACCCTGTTTTCTAGTTTGAATTGCGGATTAAAAGCTTGTAGCGATTAGATCGGTGATTGACGCGGATGCAGTATTGCCTCCATAGACACGCCGTAAACCCATCCCTGGGGGCTCGATTCGGCATCCCTGCCTCATTACGGTCTATTCCGGCAACACTGCATCCTCGCCCCGCAGATCAGTGAAGCATCAACTGAAACATAAATCTAACAAACAAACCAAGGAATATTTCTACTGCCTATCAGTACACACAGTATTAAGCATTTGGTACGGGGAAGTGTTTCTCAGAAGTGTGTGAGGCATGGATGCCGAGCCCAAGCCCCCATGGATGGGATTTCGGCGGCTTCAGAGAAACACTTCCCCGTACCGAAGGCGGAACACTGCAACGGACAACCAGCTTACAATTAGGTGAAGGCAGAAAAGACACCAAGTAAGTCATCGACTTTAAATCGAAAAGTGACTTCTAACAAATTTGACCAACATGCTTTTTTACTTCATTCTCTGCGGCTTCCTCATATTCTAAATATCTAATTACTATCACTGTGTAACTAGAATATTCCTGGTTGTCAATTAACTCCTTAAGGAAAATCCATGTCAGAAGAATCGAGCCCCAATCGTCCTATGTTTTTAAAGCCAGGGCATAATGCTGGGGATTTTGTGGAGTCCAGCAAATGGAAAATATTGAGGGAAGAACGCGGGCTGGTAGAAGTTGATGTACATTTGCCCGATCATTTGCTGAACCCGCGTGATCAACTATTTGGTGGTTTTACTGGCACCTATGTAGACATGATATCGATCTATACAGTGCGGACACTGTTTACAGATGAGGATGAATTTAAATGGTCGGCAACCGTTAATATGCGAATAGATTATTTTGCACCGGTTCTTGGTCCTCGCTTTTTGCTAAAAGGAGAGCTAATAAAAGATGGTCGAAGCACCTGCCTGATAGCAACGCACTTCATGGATATGGAAGGTAATAAACTGGTGTATGCGATTACAACTCTTCTAAAGAGTAAGTGATAGAAAGTCAGAACTAAAAAAGCCAGCATAAGATAGAGTTCTTGTGCCGGCTTTTGAAAAGTAGAAACTCTTACTACTACATTGAATAACCTTTTTCATCATGATCAGTAATATCAAGTCCCACCTGTTCCTGCTCGGTAGTAACTCGAATACCCGATGTGACTGCGGAAACTATCTTCAGTAATACAAAGGTTACTACAGCTGTGTAAGCTCCAACGGCTACTATGCCAGTGATTTGAACCATCACTTGAGAGCCCATAGTGACGCCATCAGCCAGCCCATTGCCACTAAAGATGCCGAGATTACTTGAAACTAAAATTCCCGCGAGGAATGTGCCGACTATTCCGCCAACACCGTGAACAGGAAACACATCCAGAGAATCATCAATCTTAATTTTCTGCTTTAGGTAGGTTGTGGCGAAATAACAGATCACGCCACCAGACAAACCTACGAGTAACGCACCTGCCGGGCCAACCGAGCCAGAAGCAGGAGTAATGGTTGCAAGACCTGCCACCATACCGGTGATGGCACCAAGGCCACTCGGCTTGCCATACTTAATCCATTCAATCGCCATCCAGGTCAGCGCGCCCGTTGCCGCAGATATATGTGTGACGAACATGGCCATTCCGGCGCTGCCATCCGCTGCCAGCGCGCTGCCAGCATTAAAACCGAACCAACCAACCCAGAGCATACCGGCACCGGTAAAGCTCATTGTCAGATTATGCGGCATCATTGGAGTAGTCAGGAAGCCTTCACGTTTGCCAATAAACAGAGCTGTGACCAGGGCGCCGACACCTGCGGTGACATGTACTACTGTTCCGCCAGCAAAGTCGATTAAGCCCATTTGGCCCAGCCATCCACCGCCCCAAACCCAATTAGCCACAGGGAAATATATGAACAATGTCCACAGCGAGCAAAACAGCAGCATCGATGAAAATTTAATTCTTTCCGCGAAGGCGCCCACCATGAGTGCAGGAGTAATAATGGCAAAGGTCATTTGAAAAGAAGCAAACACCGTTTCAGGAATATCACCAGAAACAGAATCAACTACAATGCCGCTAAACATTGCCTTGCTAAGCCCACCCCAATAGAGAGATTCAGAGGGTCCAAATGCAATGCTGTACCCAACCAATAGCCATAATATGGAAATAACGACAGCAATGGAGAAGCATTGCATTAGCACGGAAAGAACGTTGCGGGTTCTAACCAGTCCGCCGTAAAAAAGGGCAAGTCCGGGTAAGGTCATAAACAACACTAACGCTGTGGAGGTAAGTATCCATGCCGTATTTGCGCCGTTGATTTCGGCGTCTTGTGCGAATGTAATGGAGGGAACAAGGAGTAGGGCGAAAGCGATTAGAGCTTTTTGATTTATTATTTTGTTAATCATGTTTATTCGAATCCTCTAAAGGGCATCGTTGCCGGTTTCACCGGTTCTTATACGAATGGTTTGCTCAAGATTACTGACAAATATTTTCCCGTCACCTATTTGTCCTGTGTTAGCTGTTTTGCAAATAGCTTCAATTACCTGATCGGCTAATTCGTCTTCTACAGCAACCTCAAGTTTGGCTTTAGGAAGAAAGTCGATAACATACTCAGCTCCTCGATAAAGCTCGGTATGGCCTTTCTGCCGACCGAATCCTTTGACTTCAGTTAATGTCATACCGTTCACGCCGAGTTCGGATAATGCTTCACGTACATCGTCTGACTTGAATGGTTTTATAATAGCGGTGATAAGTTTCATTATTGCTCTCCTGCATCATAATGAGTCGTGCCTAAAAAAGGCTTAAGCACATTGCTCGATTTTGGGCCTTTTTATTGTCTGGCTTTAGGCTCAATTCCCGGATGGTTTTTAAGTGGTGATGAAGCCACTTAAAAAGCCACAAAACTGTATCATGTCGCCCTCAAAATCACCAACTTAGGCTAGTGAATATTCGCAGCCCTGGTCTGTTGGTTTTATTTTAGTGCACAGCAACCAGGGGCTTAGTATAAGCGAGGGTTGGAGCGACCTACATTGGTGCATTTTAGGTGGCAAGGGTTAAGAATTTGCAAAAAAATAGGGGTAGCTACTCACGGGGGGATTTGTGAGTGGCTACCCCCTAGCGGGGTGGGTCGGCTTATGCAACGCATTGTTGCTCAATAGATTTCACTGACTGAATCAGGGGCAGCATCACCAGGAAAAACAAAACTAGTGACGAAAACCCAAGTAGATTAAACGCAGTGTCCAGGCCTCTGGTTTCTGCCATATAGCCCACCAGTGGGCCGGTTGTTATAAACGCAAGGCGAAACAGAAAACTGGTAAGCGAGTTCGCTGTGGCCCGAAATTCGCTGGGAACTCGTCGATTTAGTGCGTTTACTAAAATTACCTGATTCATTCCACGACACAAAAACAACAGCAGACCAACTAAAATTCCTGACCATCCTTGAAACCATGCCATTCCAAAGTGGCCTAACACTGGCAGTATGCCCATTAAAGCCAAAGCAAAAACTGGCCCATACCTACGTTCGATCACAAAGCCAAACTTATTGGCAATTGCGACCACGGCACTTTGGGAGCACCAGAGAACTCCAAATAGTGCTAGTGAAATTCCCTGCGCCTCCCAGTAAGGTTGCAGCAACCAAACAACATGAAAAGTTGCAAGGTTGTACAGAGGTATCGCAATCACTACGCATCTGAGAACTGGGTCGCCTTTAAACAAATGCTTCAATATTCCAATAATTTGAACTCTGTTTTCTTTTGTTCTTGCATTTTTGTACGGAGGTTCTGTTATTAGCATGCTTGCTATTAAACATGCCCATGCAATCAATGACTGAAAAGCTACCATCACCTCGAATGACCAGAGTGCTAAAGCACCGCCGAGAAGAGCGCCTAAACCTTCGGCGCTACTTTTGACAAAGCCTAAATGCGCTATGCTTTTGCTATGTTCGCTATTGGAATCATCCTCGAGTGCTTTTTGAGTGTCGTAAAGTAGCGCTAAGTCAGCGCCAGAAAGCATGCTGGCAGCAATTCCAGCTATGATTTCAAACACAATAAGACTTGCTAGATGATCAGCGAAATTCAGGCACAAATAGGCTATGCCATGTATGACGCTTCCAAGGGCTAAAGCCATTCGGCGGCCAAATACATCGGCAAAATAGCCTGAAGGTGCTTCCAGTAACACTATAGTCGCGGCAAACACAGCTTGTAGGTAGAATATCTCGGCGAGACTAAGCCCCTTTGACATGAAAAAAGGTACGATCACTGGAACAATGATCATGAAGCTATGGAAGAAAGCCAGGGCATAGATGGCTTTTATGTTTCTGTGCAGTTTATTGCGCACAATAGTTCCCCAGTACCCATGCAAAAGCATGAGTAGTAATAAAAAGTTTTAGCAAAAAAAAGACCTCTAGGTTTTAAAACTTAGAGGTCTTTTCTTGAATACGATTGTTAATCGTTTATTTATCAGAAATTCACTCCAGACAAGTCTCCCAATTTTTCACCATACGTGAACAGACTTGATGACCGAGGCTGGTCATCGTCGTTGTCGTCATGTTGAAAATTGCGTAAGTGTTCATTGTTTTTACTTGCGTCTTAAAACGTAAAGTTTTGGAAGCGCGAATTCTATGCTTTTGAGTTAATAAGTCAAGCCGTTGCGCTAATTTATTTTTGAAAGTTCTTCGTCTCTTAATAAATATTCAAGAGAGTTTCTTTTACGTCCCCACACGGACGCCAATATCGAACCACTAATATTATGCCACACACTGAACAGCGCTCCTGGTAAAGCAGCAGTCGCTGAAAAGAACTGCAAAGCCAGTGCAACTCCTAGTCCAGAATTTTGCATGCCTACTTCAATGGCAATAGTTTGGCTTTGTTTTAAATTCAGCCCAAAGAGCCGGCTAAGGTAAAAGCCGCCAACAAGCCCTAATAAATTATGCAAGACCACGGCAATTAATGTGAATAAGCCGACTTCGAGTATTTGGTCAGAGTTTAATGCCACTACAATACCTATTATAAGCAGAATAATTACTACAGACGCAGTAGGTAGAAGTGCTTCAACTTTTAGTACTTTTGTGGCGAACCAGTAATTAATAGCGAACCCAGAAAGCACTGGTACGAAGACCATTTGCAGTATGCTGATCAACATACTCCAGGTATCGACGCTAATAGTTTCAGATAAATAGAATGTACAGAGCAAGGGAGTTGCAATAACTCCAACTAATGTCGATGTCATGGTCATGCTGATGGAAAGTGCAACGTCTCCTTTTGCCAGATAGCAAATTACATTAGAGGCGGTGCCTCCAGCACAGCTACCCACTAACACCATACCCACCGTAAGCTGATTTGAAAGCTGCAACATATTCGCCAGGGTTAGTGCCAGCATGGGCATTAACACAAACTGGAGTAATACGCCGATCAAAACAGGCTTTGGGTCTCGGGCAATTCGAAGAACATCATCTTTGTTCAGTGTTAATCCCATCATAAACATAACGAGCGCTAACAAAGGAACTATGGCGCTGGCTAAACTGGAAAATGGCGCGCTAAAGAAAAATGCTATTAGTGAAACTAGAATTGCCCAAAGAGGGAAAAGCTTGTTGAAAACCGGAAGCATGATGAATTACAGTTATCTTTTTGATTGAGTGATGTCTGCTGTCAATCTCACGAGTCAGTATTTGTAACGACTATGAGTCGATGGCAGTGCAATAATTTCGCGATTTTAAACTGAACATGACGAAAATGGGAGACTTTATTAAGATGTCGATGGATGAAATGCCTTCGTTCAGTTTGGATTCAGCTAGACTCGCTATTATGGGATTGTCAGCATTTGTAACCTTTATGGCTGATTAACGTCTATAAGGTTAGACACTGAAGATGCGAAATATACTATCAATTATGGCGGGGAAGGATAAATGATTAAAAAAGCTCTATTACTAGTTATGGCCATTGGTTTGACCGGATGCTTAGTCACGGTTGATTCTGATTCTCGGGCGTTGCAAACCGTATGGGACGAGGGTGATGTCGCCAGAATGCAGCTAGGGGTGAGCACCCAGGATTGGGTAAACACATCTTTTGGCTCTCCAACAAGCAGGCTGACTTACGCTGACGGTTCTGAAATATGGAAGTACCGAAACCGTTCTGAAAAAGATATTGAGGTTGGTTTGTTTCTCATATTCTCGGTTGATATAGAAGAAGAAAGAACTGAAACGCTTTCTATCGAATTCTCAGATGGTGTGGTGACTAATTACTGGATAGAAGAAGATCGATTCTAGGTAATATTATAACCCTGACTAATCAGTAGCTCGGCTTTCGGTGGTTCGCTAGCCCGATAGTCGAGTTACTTCAGTTCTTCTAACCAGCTTTCCAAATTACTCCAGTCCAGCCTGAAAATGTGCTTTTGATTAGGCATGATAGCCGCATCGACCTTGGCACCCGCCAAGAGAAGCCGCTCCACCATTGAGTGAAGTGAGCGATGCCATCGAAAGTCATCTCGTTCCCCAACACGTAAATAGATAGGCAGCCCCTTTAGATCTGGCAACGAAACATCATGTTTTATTCTGCCAGGTGTCGCAATCACGCCTTTGTATATCGTCGGATTTTTCGCGGCAATAGCTATAGCGGCACTGCCACCACTAGATATTCCTACCAATATTGGTTTGTCGGCATTTAGCTGATGAGAATTGTGTAAGCGTTCGATTAATTCTGGGAACAGGCTGGCGTTCTCAACGGAGAACCGTTTGCCATTAGGCGAAATAGGGACAGCGATAGCCCAGCCGCGTTCCACGAACTCTGTGCCTAGCCAAAACTGAGCTCTGGCCATAAATTCATTGCTAGATCCACCTGCAATCATAATAGCTAATGGCGGCGGGGAGCTTGTTCCTTCAGGCTCGAAAAACAACACCTTTATGGGAATGTTATCCCCGAGAATCAGTGTTTCCTCTGATGCCAGCAACACACTGGAGCTTAGGGTCAGAATAATACTGAGTATGTAGGTTTTGAGGGTGGCCATGCCGAAGGGTTGATTCCGCTCATTGATATTCTGTTCAGTATATCAATGAATTCTTTTCAGGCGCATAGCTATGAGATAAAACTACACTTTAAGCCGTTGATTTTACCCCGATTATGGATGTTTTAAGCTTAATATTGGACTACTGTAACTATTTTTCACACATCGCGTCTTTACTAACATATGAGAGCTCAATATCAACAAGCTATAGAGCAGCATAGGCAGAGGGTGTTTTCCTTCGCTCGGTATAGCCTGCGCGCAAATGAAGATGCTGAGGATGTAACTCAAGAAGTCTTTATCAAGCTTTGGCAACACTGGCAAAAAATAGATCACAGCAAGTTAGGTGGTTGGCTTATGCGAGTAGCTCACAATGCTGTTATAGACCATGTTCGTAAACAGCGACCAATGCAGGCGAATATAGATCACTATGCCGAAGTTGAGGAGCAAGTTGGTTCGAGTAGCGAGGAAACCATGCTCGATCAGGAAAATTTTAAGCAGCAGTTGCAGTTGGCTATTAAGTCACTGGCTGATCCTTTTCGAAGCATTATTGTAATGCGTGACGTGCAAGGATTAAGTTATGCGGAAATACGGGATGTTCTCGATATTAGTGAAAGCCAGGTTAAAGTTTATTTACATCGAGGTCGGCGCAAACTACGAGACAATGCCGATTTACGCCGACTCTTTGAAACACAATTTGGTCGGGGGTCTCGAAAACCTAATTTAGTTGATGTAAGCGCCCAACAGGCGGCTAATGACAAAGGATCTAATCATGTCAAATAATATCGAGTCACAATGCTACGTTGTGCAATTGCAAATCGATGGGTATATCGATGGTGATTTAAGTCAGTCACAACAAGAACTATTTATGTCTCATGTGCACAGCTGCGAGGCTTGCGCGCAAGAATTTCATTACGCACAAGTAGTTCAGGATACAGTTCTGGAATTACCGCAACTGGATTGTAATGATCAAGTGCTTGAGCCAGTTCATCGGCTTTTGAAAGACGGCGATACAAAAATTAATACTAGCTCTCAGTCAATTCTGTCTCAGATTAAAGCTCTGGTTTCAGATATTCCAGCCTTCATACGATACGGGGTGCCTGTTGCGCTTTCAGTGGCGTTGGCTGTCTTTATCAGTTCTTCGTTACCAGACGCAGATGGGGTTAATTCACTGAGCCAGGATCAAGTTGCACTCGAGGTTAATGAGCAATACAGCCCAGAAGAGGTATTCCAGGCCTTACAGGATCTTAATTTGGCAATCGATTATCTGAATCAAATGAGCCAACGTACAGAAGTAATGATTGGTAACAGGTTTCTGGTGACTCCATTGCAAGATTCGATTAACGCTTCTTTTCAAAGAACCAGAGGCGATACCACCGTACAAAATGATCCAATTTGAACATGAGTGACTCGGTTATAAGGTTTGAAGTAATTGAGCCCACCTAATTATTAAGTATTTTATTGAGAGGTATGAGTATGAATATTTTAAAACGATTAATGTTACCTATATTGCTTCTAAGTTTTATTTCAGGAGCCATGGCAGCGGATAACAATGTGCAGAACCATCCTGGGTTTGTGGACTTTTCGGTGTTAACAGCTATTGCAAATACTGAGCCGACTGTAGAGATTAGTTTGAAAGCGCCACTGCTTAACATGATAACTAATCTGATTAGAAATGAAGACGAGGAAGCTGCCAAATTCATTTCTAAATTAGTGAGAGTCACAGTTAATGTGTTTAAGAGTAGTACAGTGGATGTAGACGAGGTAGCAAACTCTATGGCTACAATTGCAAATGATCTTGACGAGCAAGGTTGGGAAAGAGTGGTTCGGGTACGCGAAGACGAAGACCATGTTGATATATATTTCAGGCTTTCAGATGATGCCGAGATTATTCATGGTATCGCGATTATGGTTGCAGAGCCTGGTGAAACTGTATTGGTAAATATTGTGGGTGATATAAGCACCGATGACATCAGTGCGCTGGGTCGCCGTTTCAACCTTGATGAATTGGTTGATCTGGAAATTGAAGACAATTAGAGCGGCAGCATTAAACGAATAGAAATGAGATTCTAAAAATGAAAAAATTAATTATGCTTTTAGTTCTTTTGGCTACAACCAGTTGCATGTCCTTTAGTGATAAACCGTTGAGGTCCGTGAGAGATTCTATTACTGCGCAAGTGCCTGGAATAAGACTGGATAAGGAATTTGCAGTGTCTATTGGAAGCGGGCTTTTAAATTTGATTGATGTGGTAACTCTTAATGTTGCTGATGTCTCCAAGATGGATCACGTACAAGTGGCGGTGTATAAAATCAGCGGTCGTCGACGCAACATGGATTTTGATAATATGGACTTAGAAGAAACCATGCTGGCGAAAGATAGCAAGCTACACTGGGAAACCATAGTTAGAGTACGTGAAGATGGCGAACAAGTTTGGGTGTTGGCTGGCATGAACCTGGCGAAAAATACCTTAGAGGCAGTGACGGTCTTCGTGTTGGAAGATGATGAGCTTGTACTGATAAACGTTGACGGCGATTTAGAACACCTGATCGAATTCGCACTGAGCCCCGCCGAGGACCGAAGAGCAAGTGTTAGAACTGGTTAATAGATAAATTGGGTTAAGATAAAATACGATAATTTTTAAGGAACTAGCCTAACGGCAAGTTTTTACAGAACGTCAATCGTGCAATTCCTGGTTCGGAAGAGCATCACTATCTCAATGAATAGGACAGCGAGCCTGACTTATTTCTCTAATTTTTACTTCTTGTTCATATCCCTCAGAGCACTCAAAACGGAGGCAGCTTGTTCCTCATTAACACCATTCTGGATTAGACTCATGAGGCCGTCTTCATAGGATATCTTTCTCTTGGACATCAGCATAAAGGCCTCGCTGCACATGTTGCTATGATGTAATACTAGAGAAAGCCCTTCTTCTGGTTTGAAACGTTGCTGTTTAAGTGCATTTATCATGCGTTCAGGCAAGTCCCACTCTATAGCTGCTTTGTAAGAGAGTTCTAGAGAGTAAGTGGTCATCATCTCGCGGAATAATTTGCCACCTGGTTCTGAATCAGGGCTTACTTCTGTAAATGCATCAATGAGACAGCTAAAAATAATGATC
>NVVJ01000115.1 GCA_002402175.1 SAR86 cluster bacterium | reverse complement strand
AAGAATAACGTTGGCCTGCACCACCTGGCGCTCAGTATTGCTAGCTTTGAGGAACTCGACGCACTATACGAAGTGTTGGCAAACACAGATGGTGTGGTTATTGAATTTTCTCCTGAGCCATTGTCAGGAGGCCCAACTAAACATATGATGATTCGTGAACCAAGTGGTAATCGTCTTGAATTTATACATCGTCCGGCAAGACCTTGATTCCAACTTACGCCCTAATCACTCATAGAACCTAACAACAGAATCAAACAATGACTACACAAGCTATAAGCCGTTTTCCGATACCAGATATTAATGATATAGATGCAGACATTCGAGAAAAAATCCTGGCAGTTCAGGAGAAAGCCGGCTTTATCCCAAATATATTTCTTGCCCTCGCTCATCGACCTGCTGAATTCAGAGCATTTTTTGCCTACCACGATGCCCTGATGGAAAAATCAGGAGGGCTGTCGAAGGGAGAGCGAGAAATGATTGTTGTCGCCACTTCAGGTCTTAACCAGTGTTCGTATTGTGTTGTGGCCCATGGTGCTATTTTAAGGATTCGGGAAAAGAATCCGCTGATTGCCGATCAGCTTGCCAGCAACTATCGCAATGCAGATATAACTCAACGCCAAAAGGCCATGCTTGAATTTGCCGTCAATGTATCTCAGTCAGCTTACACAATTTCGGATGACACGCTTCAGAAACTACGCGACGAAGGCTTTAATGATGAAGATATTTGGGATATAGGAGCGATTGCCGCCTTGTTCGCACTTTCCAATCGCATGGCCAATATGGCTGATATACGCCCTAATCAAGAGTTTTACAGCATGGGCAGAAATGAAACCTAGTAAGAATTAGTTACTAAGAGATTAATTTTACCAATTCATGCTGATTTAACCCCATCTTCGCTTCCACTAGCGGCGCTCAAAATGTAGTCTTTGGTAACTATCAGCCCGAGTTGTTGGCTGAATCTAACAAATTGAGTAGACTAGATTAACTAATGGCCATCAATAACCCCAACATTCCTGCGAGCGCGTATATGGGAAGCACTACCCTTATCCAGCCATCTCAAGGCAGTCGTCTCTACGAAGACGAAGCTGGCAGCATTCTGTTTGGTCAACCACCAGAAGTGCTAAAGGGATTGCTGCTGCACGGAATTAGCAATTTCGACACGCTGGTATTGCCTGATGTAAAAGAAAAGAATGGCTCTCTCATAAACAGCCTTGAATTTCCTCTGTATTTCTTCTTATTTGTCAGTAAGGGGCTGGAACAGGGACGCAGACTCAATTTAGTAGGAGAGAAAACAGATATAGGCCATGCTTTACGCCTCTTACGTATTACTTTATTCGGCCCAACTCGCGATGAGCTTATCGGCTGGCAAACAGAAACAGCATTAGCTGACGAATGGCTTGCTGCTAGCGAAGAGCTTGCCCTTAAAGACAAATATGGAGAGGTCATTCCAGTAGAAGATTTTTTCAATATTTTACCCTTTGTCGACGGAAAGGTAGATATTGGCGAACAAACTATTACTCATGTTGGCAGTGATGTATTTGAAGTAGCCTGTGCTGGCGCGGTATCTCGCATCGACCTTAATGAAGATTCTACGGTTGAGCCTCCTTATACCGTGGAACCTGACTACATACCCGGCGGGCTAGTCAAAATGGGCATTGAGGTACTAGGTGGCGCTTCGGGGTTTACACCCAGCGAACCATGCACTGGTTTGGCATTTTGTTACAACGGCGAATACCTGCTAATCGATGCCATCCCCTTTCTCGACCAACATTTATTTGCCAGAGGTATTTCAAAGAATCAGGTTGCGGCAATTTTTCTCACTCACCTGCACGATGATCACTCCTCCTTATTCCCACTAATGATTATGCCGCACAGAGTAGACCTGATCACCACTCGCGAAATTTTCAATATGGCTATAGAGAAAATAGCCCTAGGCATAGGCTGGACAATAGCGACAGTTTGCGAGCATTTTAATTTGGTTGAAGTTAGACCCGGCGAGCGTTTGAACTATTTTGGCCTAACTATTGAGCCTCATGTAACTGTTCATAGCATACCAACTATTGGTGCTGTTTTTTCTACTATAAACAAAGGGATAGAGAGGAGTATTTGTGTAGTAGGTGACAATCATTCGATGAGCTCGGTTGAAGAAATGACCGCACGCGGACTGATTCGCGAAAGCACCACGAACAACTTGAAGCGACTGTATTCAGACAGATTTTCACTGCTGGTAGCCGATGGCGGCGCAGGAGCAATTCATGGCGACCCGGCCGATGCCATTAAGTCTGCCTCCGATCGTGTTGTATTTGTTCATGTGGAGGAGCTGGCCAATGAGTTCAATACCACGTTCTCATTAGCTACATCTGGAAAACGCTACACAATACTGGAAGGCGACTCAGCAATTTACACCTCCCAGATAAATCATTATCTTACTGAATGGCTAGGCCGACCATTTCCGAATAGATGGATGCGCAGCCTACTGGCAGAGGAAGAAATCAGACGCTATAACGCCGATGATGTCATTCTGGTACAGGACACGTCTACTCGAGGCTATGTGTATCTGATACTTACCGGCTATTGCGACGTAGTACGACACGATGGCAAGAGCCTGACAGTTGATGCTCGGCTACAGGCGGGTGATGTATTGGGCGAAATGGCCGCCATTACTGGCAGCGGCACACGCAATGCCAGCGTTCTGGCCAAAACCCCAGTCACCTTGTGCGTATTTTCTGAAGAAACTTTTAAATCGTTTATTTCCGCCGAGGGCTTTCAGGACAGCTTGCTTAAGCAATGGTCGCTTCGTCCAGCCATATCGAAGCAACCCCAGTTCGCTAACATAACCTCGACAGTGTTGGAAAAACTCTCCCACATAGCCGAATCAGAAACCCTTCAGGCCGGCGAAAGCTACCAGCTTGAAGATGAAAACTGGTGCCTGTTAAGTGACGGCAACGCCAGCCTTAACGGCAGTGATATGGTATCTGACAAAGACTACGGCGCTAGACCTTTTGCGGAAACAAAAAACGGAACAATTACCAGCAACCAAGGCTGCTCTTTATTGTTGTTTAACGCCAAAAAACTAGACAAGCTGCGGATGAGCACACCACAGCTCAACTATCATCTGAGAAAGCTCCGCTCATCAGAGCTAAATAACAACGTAGAGTGGATACTAGGCTCAGTTGATATACTGAACTAAACCGAAACAGCAACCGAAAACAAGCTCCTGCGGGCATTACTTAACTAGATTTCAGCAGCCCTGGCTTCGCTCAGGTATCCCCTCGAAGCTGTAATAGCAATTTATCAATACTGTCTATAGAAAATGGCTTGGGAATGCTGCCAATAACGTCCAGCTTCATTTCTCGCCCAATATCACGTGTTTGCTGTCTCTTGTCTTGACCCATGCCACTAACCAACACGATTTTGGCTGTGCAGCCCCGCTCTGAAAGCAGCTGTAAAGCCGCTAAGCCGTCGTAGCCTTTTTCTGACATGTCCATATCACTGTCCACACCTAGGTCAAGATCCAGGAATATCAAATCCGGGTCAAATTCCTGAAAAGTCCCACCGATGTCCTCAAATTCATGTATACAAGTCACCTCGTAGCCCGCAACACGAGCGACCTCTTCAAGAATGTCTGTAATTTCTTCGTTGTCGTCTATTATTAATAATTTTCGCATCTGTGTATCCGAAGCATGAGCATTCATGCTTCGGTTGTTTATCCTCCAACTCCAATTAAGTACTCAAACCAATGATAACGCTATACGCGTTACTTGTGATGACTATATCGTCCAACATCAGGTCCGCAACAATACTGGAATTGAAAAACAGATAAAATGATTAATTATTATTCTATAGTTTAAATTAAATAATAATGTTATCTATTTGATATATATGAATTATTATAAACTTTTCTCAATTCTAAAAACACATCCCTCGCCCGCTCCACCTTAAGCCGCCACCGAGACCATTAGATTTACGAAGAGAACAGTAACAGTGCATTCCAATCAAGGGCCTTTGTAAATTTTAATTAAAATATACTGTTATTAAAGTTTACAATGACGAAATTGGTTAACAAATAACTTTCACTGAGATAATTAAAGAGGCTTTTCAGATCATGTCAGTAGTTAGCAACATGCAAATTCTCGCACTTAATGATGCCGAATCGTCAGAGAACAGAATCCATAGTGACGATATCGCGGCAAAATATGGATTTACTGGCGCATTGGTAAGTGGTGTAAATGTGTTTGGTTATCTGACACAGCCAATGGTCGAAGCCTATGGCGAAGACTGGCTAACCCAGGGAGTTATGGACGTTATCTTCCTGAAACCAGCCTACCAGGATGATTTATTGTCCATTAAGACTGACACCCAAAATAGTGAGAATCATCAGCGTCATCATATTACCTCTGCATTCAATGCCCAGGGTGTTCTACTGGCAAAGCTGGAATCATGGCGTCCAGAGTCACTACCTGCGATCAATGAACTGTCTAGTGTAAGCGGTGGTAAAAACCCCGAGCCGCGCGAAGTTATTCAATGGGATTTGATTCACTTACAACAACCCGCTGCTGCACACCTGTGGCAGCCCAGCAAAACGGACAATGAGCTTAGAATAGGCGCACAAAGAGATACATCCGCCATATACTCGGGCGAAAATGGATTTATACATCCTTATTATCTGCTGGATTCTTGCAATAAAGCCCTAATGAGAATGTTCATACTACCGGCATGGATTCATACCAGAAGCCGCCTGACTATTCGACAGCCCATTAAAGTAGGCCAGGAAATTGATGTTCGTGCAATCCCCATAGAAAAATGGGAACGTAAAGGCCATCAGTTTATAAAGCTTTATATTGCTATGTGGGTAAATGGAGAAGTTGCACTCGAGGTTGACCATACCGCAATATTCAAAATTGCCGGCTAAAGTTCAGACATAAAGTGAACTAGGAGACGCGATATGACACACAAGCGATTGACTGTGTTATCTGCCTGTATTGGTACTTGTCTGAAGTGTGCACTGGATCAACTTACAGCTCTTTTAAGCAAAGATAGGTTTTATGATCAGCCTGAATTCGAGTATATTTAGGCTCTGCAAGCAAGTACCCTGTCAATCAGCCCTTGCGGGCGAATGACTATAACCAGAACAGAACAAGAATAGGACAAGAATATGCCACTCGATATCACCTTTACCCTCAGCGACAGGGATTTGGAACGGTTCAAGACCATTGTATTGAAGGCAAGGTCCGCATCCACCAGCAATCAGGGTCAGGCCGATATTGAGAAGGCCGCCTATAAAATTGTTGAAGTTGCAATGAACTCAGACCTCCCGGATTTCATCGCCCAGAGGCTATTGCAACTCAAGGTTCTTCTGGAAATGCTCAAGGATGACGAGTGGGATTTAAGCGACCACGAGCAGGAGCGAATTATGAGCGCCCTGTCCTACTTTGCCGACCCCATAGACCTAATACCAGATCACATTCCCGGAATTGGATTTCTGGACGATGCCATGTTTGTTGAAATTATCATTCGTGAGCTTAAGGCAGAAATAGAAGCCTACGGTGATTTTTGTGAATATCGCAGTACTGAAGAAACCCGACTGCGCGAACAAGGACTTGATCCAGATGAGAACCGCGAATGGGTATCCGCCAAGCGCGATGAGCTACATTCTCGAGTTAACAAATCTCGTGAGACTTCTGACGATGATGACGAGTTTGTATTTCATTTTCTGTAGACTGGAAATAGCACAAACCCTCTACTGGTACACCACTTCCACTTCGTGAGTTACCCTGCATGAATATTCGATCTTTCGATCCTGAGCGGGATCATAAAGCTGTCCGTCGAATCTGGCTTGAAACCGGCTGGATTGATCACGGCAATGACGACGATGCTAAATACCTCGACATCGCACTGTCACACTACAACACTCTGGTTGCCGATATTAATGGCGAAGCCGAGTGCATGGTTGCTACCGTACCAGGGCGTATTCAACACCTGGAAAGCGAATTATCCTTGTCCATTGTTGCCGCTGTAACAACCAGTTTTATTGCACGTAAGCAAGGAATGGCATCTCGCCTTACAGCACAGGCTGTTGCCAATGATGCTGCAAACGGCGCTGATGTTGCCGCACTAGGCATGTTCGAACAAGGCTACTACAGCCGCCTTGGATTTGGCACTGGGCCCTATGAGCACAAAATAGTTTTTGACCCTTCTCAGTTAAACATTGATGTCAAAGCAGGCATTCCACAACGACTTGGTACAGATGACTATCGAGATGTTCACAGCGCACTAATCAATAGATGGCGAGGGCATGGTGGAGTTCAGATCACCTCTGCTAAATTCACTCACGCGGAAATGGGCTGGGTAGAAAAAGGATTTGGCCTTGGTTATCGAAATAGCAAAAACCAACTAACACATTTTATATGGGGTGAATCTAAAGACGAACATGGCCCTTTTAAAATAAAAGCCATTGCCTATCAAAATAAAGAGCAGCTGCTGGAGCTCATGGCTTTACTAAAAAACCTGGGCGACCAAATGTATGCGGTTCAGCTTTTAGAACCCTGTCACCTTCAAATGCAGGATTTAATAGATACACCGTTTCGTCGTCAGTACACTACACAGGGATCGGACTTCGAAGAGATAAACAATGCCGAGGCCTTCTGGCAAATACGCATAAATAATATTTTTACCTGCCTTGAAAAAACATGCTTACCCGACAGGCCAGACTTATCATTTAATTTGACTCTTTCAGACCCGATCAGTGATTTTTTACCTGCCGATTCAAAATGGCAAGGAATAAGCGGCGAATACACCATTCATCTAGGTGAGAAATGCTCGGCCAAAGCGGGACATAGCGACAACCTTTCCCTTCTACACGCTTCTGTCGGAGGGTTCAGCAGGCTTTGGCTAGGTTGTGCGAGCGCAACAGCTATCAGTATGACTGGCGAACTGGATGCCTCTCAGGACTTGCTTAATAAACTTCAACAATCCTTCAGCCTTCCACTACCAAAAACTGGATGGGATTTCTAATTAGCAGTTCTAGTTAGTGAATCTACTGCGCATACTTTCACGATCTATTTCTTTTCCACTTAAATAGACACGAGAGATACTTCGTGTGTTGCGAATGTTATCAAGCGGATTAGAATCCAGCACTAGCAGGTCGGCACTAAAGCCTTCTTTCAGAAAACCCAGGTCTTGCAAACCAAGACTAGTCGCAGGTTTACTTGTTGCCGCAATCAAAGCCTGCATAGGAGTCATGCCCAGACGTACAAATATTTCCAGCTCTCTATGCCCGGTGTAACCAAAAAAATGATCGGGTACTGCGCCAGCATCGGTGCCTAATATAACATTCACATCAGCCGCAATCAGGCGAGTGAAACTTTCACTTAACTCTCTTTCTCTTTGTCTTTCTCTTTCAGCATTAATAGCGGTGGCGGCTTGCCGTTGCCCCGCGGCTACAGATAGTCTGCGCGCAACGGAGGCAGGAATGGTTTCCTGTAAAAACAGATCGTCCCCAACTGCTTCTCTTCGTAGCTCCCCAAGACCCAGATTTGGCACAACAAAAGCACCGGAACTGGCCAGTTGCTGCGCAATGCTATCTGTCAAATCACTACCCAAACGCCCATGTAGAAAACCACTGACACCGGCGTCTAACAGGTCGGGTATGTCCGTGGCATATTGTTGATGTACAAAAACCTGAATGCTGTGAGATTTTGCCTGGTTAATAATGATTCGATACAATTCAGGAGACAACTTCTCCTGACTACCGCCTCTGTCGTCTACCCATATCTTAATGACAGAAATGCCCTTGCTGGCGATTTCTGTAACAGCGTCCCTGGCCTGTGCTTCAGTGCCAACTCCATACAGAATTTTTGTGCCTGTTTGCTCCTCTACTGCCAGAGCGTGAGTCAAAA
>NVVJ01000114.1 GCA_002402175.1 SAR86 cluster bacterium | reverse complement strand
GATAAAAACATTTTCTGATTCAATGGTGCAGTTACGTTTTGTTGATTCAGGTCTTGTCTCGCTCTGTAGCGACTCAGAGCTCAAAATTGTGCAGTACCAATATCAGGGAGCCAATTCAGGTCGCGTAGAGCTTTATCTGGTGAAAGGCAAGTTGCGCACTATTACAGGGTATATACAGGGAGAGGCTTATCATTTAATGGTGAGCGGCGTACAGATTACGAATCGAGGAACCGACTATGAAGTAGCCATAGTTGATGATGAGCTGGCTTACTTTGGGGTGTATGACGGTGGAATTACGATTACAAATGCGCTTGGGGCGGTAAATTTAGGTACTGGTGCTGACTATGATTTCGCTCGTCTTAGAAGGGGGTTTGCACCTGCTGGTATGCTCTTGCAGCCCCCTGGTCTGGGAAGAACTCCTATGCTTAATGTTAATACGGGTGCTACCACCTCTTGTTAGCGTTGAAGGTGCGGGAGTAAGGCGGCGATCAGTCTCAGGTCGATGACCTTTTTAAAACACCGCCGAGAGGCGGAATACCTGGTGGAATATTCGATGCACAAAAGTAAACTCGCTGGTTTCATTATTGACTGCAATACAGAAGATTTGCAGGGTGCCGCTGAATTCTGGAGTTCTGCACTGGGCATGAAGACTAAGCAGTTCTCTGGCGAAGAAGGCGAAAAATATGTTCGACTCATGGACTCATCAGGCGATCTGCACATAGAAGTTCAGTCGGTAAACCACCAGAGCCGCATTCATCTTGATATCGAAACCGATAACATCGAAGCAGAAGTCGCTCGCCTTAAGGCGCTTGGTGCAAAAGAAATAAGCAGGGTTAGCAGCTGGTGTGTTATGGAAGCACCCACTGGCCAGCGGTTTTGTATCGTAAATAAATGTACTAAAAGCTTCGAGGATGACGCTAGCGAGTGGTAGTGCATTCTCTCATTCGAAATTACTTACAACTGCCTTTAAACCTCTAGCTGTACTTATCGATTTATGCTGCAAGTTCAAGTGCTAGTCCAAGTGTAAACGAACTCTCATTTCCTCTGTCTATTCAAATTTTTCAAGCCAATTTTTTGCTTGCTTTGGAAAGTATCATAGCTCGCCTGATTATATTTCATGATTTAAGTCATGTTGTTCAGATTTCATTCAGATAGAACGCTTTATAGTACCGTCATCGAATTTGGATGTAGAAATTACATTCGTATCGAACACAATTCAATTTATGAATTAACACTATTTGATGTAATCAAGGAAAAATATAAATGAACAAATTTACAAGGTTACTCGGGCTGTCGGTTGTTGTATTGAGTGCGACAAATACGGCTTTTGCTGGAGATGCAATCGGACCCGGTGACAATGATGCCACCTGGATTGTTGGTCTCAGCGCAATAAGCTATGACAATGTTTATGCAGGCGAAGGGAGGGACTCGGTCTTATTGCCTAACATTTCTTATAATGGTGAAACGTTTTTCGTAAAAAATGGCACATTTAATTACTCGCTTTTTCAAGCGGGTAATTATAGTTTTGGTTTAACGGGTGGCTTTGATGGCGGATTTTTAAATGATGTCAGCGAGTATCGCAATAACGCCGAACTTGTCGGCTTAGAAGAACGTGACAGCACTTTTGAAGGTGGTTTTTATGTGAATCATACGACTGATTTGGGAAGATTTCACTTTGCTGCATTGACTGATTTAGGCAATAAACATGATGGTGAGTCTGCGTCTTTAACTTATACTTTTGATCTTAAGGCAGGTAACTGGAATATTAATCCAGCCGTTGGTGTGCATTGGTTAAGTGACAACAAAGTTAATCATCGCTACGGTGTTAGTCTTGCAGAAGCCAATGTGAGTCGAGCCGCTTATGAGGCTGGGTCTGCATTTAATGTTTCAGTAGGCATCCGCGCCAGATATGAACTTACAGATCACTGGGATGTAAACCTGCAAACTGGCATTAATTTCCTTGATTCGAGCATTTCAAATAGCTCGATTGTCGACGATGATAATGCTTATCACACAGCTATATCTTTTAACTATAATTTTTAATTGTAATTTTTAACTACAACTTTTAGATTTTACCCATTTGTTGTTAGTTCATGGCAGGGTTAGTGCTTGTCAGGTTCTGATACAAACTTGATGCCAGATGTTCGAATGCACAATAGCTCGCTAGTGCATTCGAACATCTGGTTTCTTCAATATTTTGAATACATACTGTTATTTACCTACAAGGGTTTGTGTCTGGCATTAATGCGGAAAACACAATATTCGCTGGTGTTACGATTAAATACAGTGAAAACTTTGAAGATCAGGCCAGTGAGTGGTAAAACATCCATACACCGAGAATCCTCGGTAAGCGATAATGACAAGAACCGGCAAATAAAGGTGAAAACACCAATGAATAAGAAGCCTCTGTATTACGCAATTTCAATCCTCGTTTCATTTGTATTTCTATCAAGCGCCTACGCGCAGTCTTACGAGCCGCCCAGAACCGTATACGGCAAGCCGGACCTGCAGGGCACCTGGTCTAACGCCTCTATTACCACGCTTGAGCGGAACGAACGTTATGAAAGCCTTATATTGACTGATGACGAGATCAATCGAGCTACTGATGAGCATCCGCAGAATGTGCGTCTTGCAACTGATGACAATATGGTGGCTGGACAATTACCTGATGGTAGCGACCTTCCAAAGGGTCGCGGCTATAACGCTTTCTGGATTGATCCAGGAACCCGATTTGGCAATATTAACGGCGAGCACCGTACGTCCTGGATAGTCGATCCGGCTGATGGTCGCATTCCCTATAACGAACAAGGCAGAGCACGAAAAGTGGCTTTGCGAGCAAAAAGCTCCACTTTTGATGGGCCCGAGAGTCGGCCTCTTGCAGAACGTTGCATTAGTACGGGTTTGCGTACAGGGCCGCCGATGATTAATGGTCTTTACAATAATAACTATGAAATAGTACAGACAGCTGATTATGTTGTGCTCAGAACCGAAATGATTAGTCATGCACGAGTAGTCCCCCTTAACACAGAACATAAACTATCAGTATATGCTCCTATGTTCGGAGAATCCGTTGGCCATTGGGAGGGCGATACTTTAGTTGTAGTCACTACCAATTTTAGTCCGATGCAAGAAGAAGCGGCAATCAGCCTGACAACTAAGGGTCGAGTGATTGAAAGGTTTACCCGAGTCTCCGACGAGCAGATCATCTACGAATTTACTATCGATGATCCTGCCTACTACACACAACCATGGCACGGAGAGCTCAGTTTTTTGGCGACAGATAGCAAGGTATATGAATTTGCATGCCACGAAGGCAATTATGCAATGAGCGGAATTCTGGCAGGCGCCAGACGTCAGGAACACGACGAACAACAAAAGTAAGATTCTGATAAATTGCTGAATAGTGTTATAGAAAATTCGATATAAAAAAGATAATCCCACAGTTGGTTATACACATTCAGCAAGCAGTCATCACCGAAGACCTTAATAAAATACCGGCTCTTGGAAAAGCGATATTCCACGGCCTGGTGTTGGGTCTGATATGTTAATTAGATGCATGAGTGTAGGTTCAAATAATGGCAGGTGAAACAGATCTGGGTAAATTGCTGGCTTCAATGAAGCCAGTTTTACAGCCTGAAGAATATGTATTTTGCAGCACATCAACACTTACCTACAAAGACCTTGAAGCGTTAAATCCCATGGGGTGTTATCAGGAAGGCGAGGGCATGAGTCTGATTTTGCAAAGAGCAGTGGCCGATACAGCTGGCTTTAAATATGACGCCGTATTTAGAGCCATCACTCTTTCAGTTCACTCTAGTCTTGAGGCCGTTGGTTTTACCGCAGCCATTGCCGGAAAACTAGCCGAACATAACATTAGCGCCAACATAGTTGCGGCGCACTATCATGATCATCTTTTTGTGCCGGCCGAAAAAGTGAATGAAGCATTACAATTATTACAGCAATTTGAAGGCTCGGATTGCTGATTAATAATTCAAAAGCCCTTAAAAATAAAACAGGCAGTCAATATATGAAGATTCAAAACTTTACCCTGGCAATACTATTGCTGCTGATCAGTTCGGCTGGCCTTGGGCAGGTGAACTCGAGTGTCACTATACAGGGGCTAGATCAGCCGGTAGAGATACTAAAAGACAAATGGGGTATCTCTCATATTTATGCTGAAACGGAACATGATCTGTTTTTCGCTCAGGGCTATAGCGCCGCACGAGATCGACTATTTCAATTTGAAATCTGGCGCGCACAGGCAACCGGCACAACGGCGGCGATTTTGGGCCCGCGTATGATAGAAAGAGATCACGGTACACGACTGTTCAAATTTCGTGGCCCAATGGCAGATGAAATGAACCATTACCATCCGCGAGGCGTGGATATTATTGGCGCATTCGTGCACGGCGTTAATGCTTATATTGATGAGGCTTTACAAAACCCTGAAGACTTGCCTTTGCCATTTCAATTGCTGGGCATACAACCCCAACACTGGACCGAAGAGGTAGTTATTTCCAGGCATCAGGGTTTGCTGGGGAATATCTCTCAGGAGCTTAGTACTGGTCGCGCCGTTTGTACTATCGGCGAAGACATGGTGCGTGAATTACAGTATTACCACCCACATGATCCACTTTTAACACTGGACCCCATGATTGATTGTGACTCATTGGTTCAGAATGACATACTTCATCTTTATAATGCTTATAGGCGCACTATTCGTTTTGAGCCTTCTGATATTGTACTGGCAGATAATCAAAACTCAGAACAGGATTTTCAGCAAATCGCCAGTGTTCTAGATTTTGAATACAAAGATTTGCTGAAACACGACTTAGACGACATAGGTAGCAATAACTGGGTAGTCAGTGGCGACTTAACACAAGACGGTTGGCCTATGATGATTAACGACCCTCATCGCGCGCAAGCTGTACCTTCATTACGTTACTGGGTGCATCTGGTTGGCCCAGGCTGGAATGTTATTGGTGGTGGTGAGCCGGAAATTCCTGGAATCTCAATTGGTCACAATGAACAGGGTGCCTGGGGCCTTACAGTGTTCGGGACCGACGGTGAAGATCTTCTGGTTTATGAAACCAACCCAGACAACCCCAATCAATATCGATACCAGGGTCAATGGGAAGACATGCGCGTCATCGAAGAAACAATCGATGTAAAGGACGCCGATTCTGTGACAGTCACACTTAAGTATACCCGCCATGGCCCGGTGACTTTTGAAGACGGTGATAAAAACCTGGCCTATGCAGTTCGACCTGCCTGGATGGAAGTGGGTGGTGCACCTTATCTCGCTTCACTAAGAATGGATCAGGCGACTACCTGGGAAGAGTTTAGAGACGCCACAAACTACAGTCATATTCCCGGTGAAAACATGATATGGGCCGACAGAGACGGCAATATAGGCTGGCAGGCTGTGGGTATTGCACCACTGAGGCGAAATTTCAGCGGCATGGTGCCAGTGCCCGGTGATGGCCGTTACGAATGGGATGGTTTCCTTGAAATAAAACAGAAACCTCACGACTACAATCCCCATATAGGTTACATCGAAACTTCTAACAGCAACTACACACCTGCTGATTTTCCTGATCTGGACGCAATCGCCTACACCTGGACCGATCCCTATCGTTGGGCCCGTGGTAGCGAATTACTCGGCTCTGGCCGCAAGTTTAATATGATGGACATGGTAGAAATGCAGCATGACTATTTGTCTATTCCTGCTCGTAATCTCATGCCGTTCTTTAAAGGCCTGACTGCTCCAGACCCTCAGGTTGAGACCGCTCGTCAAATGCTAATGAACTGGGATTTTGTGTTGGACAAGAATTCAATCGAAGCGGGCATTTACGCCACATTTGAACGAGAGCTGCTGGAAAACATTGAAGAGCTAAAATTGCCAGATGTCGCTTCTGAGTATTTAAATGTAGGGATGAAGACAACAATCGATATGTTGTTATCACCCGATGGAGACTTTGGTGACGACCCTATAAAAGGTCGTGATGAATTTCTGCTAAATACACTGGCAGAAGGTGTTGCCACATTGCGAGAAAAGCTGGGCCCTAATATACAAAACTGGGTGTATGGCCAGGCAGATTACAAACACGTTCTTATTCGGCATCCTTTAGCATCAGCGGTTAACGACGAAATCGCCGATAAATTGAATGTTGGCCCCGCCCCCCGAGGTGGTAATAGTTTTACTCTGGGCAATACAGGCAGTGGTGACAATCAAACCTCTGGGGCCTCTTTTAGAATTTTCATAGACACTCGAGACTGGGATAATACTCTGGGCATGAATACGCCAGGCCAGGTAGGTGATCCAGACAGCCCGCTGTATGACAATTTGTTTGAACTATGGGCAAATGATAAAGTGTTTCCAGTATTCTATTCGCGAGAAAAAATAGAAACGGTTCTGTACGGAAAAACTGATCTGCTTCCGGCGAATTAGTTTTAGTCTTTTATGACAAGACTAAAGACTGCAAACAATAACAACACTAAAGCAAGCAAGCCGAGGTAGGATATTGGCTCTGCCGAATAGCCTACTGCACTGATGCTAGTGACCAGGCTATTGTTTAAGACTTGCAACTGATCACTAATATTGATCATAGCTAGTAAGCTAAACAAATGTTCAATGAGCTGCCTTGGCGACGAGACAACTAGCACGAGCGCTAACCAGGAAACACCAGCAAGGGCAAAAAATTTACTGCGTAGTGAAAAAGTTTTGCTGAGATTTCTGCCCAGTTGCTCACTAAACCCCCGGTCTGCAATAAGGGCGGGTTGGGCTAGCATTCTGTCCAGGGAATCAATTTTCGAATTATCGATCACGTGCACTCTCCAAGCTGATTTGTTGAGCTTCTGAGTTGAGTATTTTACGCAGCTTCGTCTTGCCACGGTTTATATTTGATTTTACCGTACCTAGTGGCATCTTCAATATATTCGATACTTCCTGATGAGAATAACCAAAACTATGGCACAAGCTTATTGATGCGATTTCGTCAGAGTTGAGCTGCGACATGGCTTGTTCCAGATCTATTTGCTCGGATGAAATCGATTCATACCGCTCCGCGAGCACTTCGGACTGCTTGATGAAGTCAGCGGTAACTTCAGTTCTTCGGTTTACGCTACGACAATGCAGCAAAAAATTATTATAGGCTATGCGAAATAGCCATCCGCAAAAATCACCCGTTCCCTTATATGTATCGAGCTTGCGAAACGCGGTGATGAATGTTTCCTGCGCCAGATCATCGGCAACGTCATATTGTTTACAAAGCCTGAACAGAAATGCCCTTATTTTGCTCTGATGCTTTTTCACCAGAGACGAGAACGCATCATTGTCATGATGCGTTAAGGTTCGGAGAATGAGTGAGCGTTCTGTGTTCACATTTGTCGGATAACTTTGTTTCTGCCTATGAAGGATCACTCAATCTGTATTTGCCAGCAACAAAATAGGCCAGGCCAATGAATACGGGAATTATACCCAACACAGCTTCCTGGGCTCCGCTGTCTATCCAGATGCCTATAGTGAGTGGCACGCCGATTGCTAGCCAAATTAGACCCTTTTTATAATCTGTTTTATAACTGCCGCTACTACCGTTCAGCATTTTCAGTGTTTCTGGGTCGACATTTCCTCCCAGCTCCACAATTTTTACTAGAGTGTCTAATTTCTTGGTTTTGTTCTTGTTTGAAAAGAACATAATAGCGAGGGGCAGCCCCACGAAGATTATTATTATCGAGATCGATTCGGCATACATAATGATTACCTTGGATATTGGATGGTTTATTCTATGATGCTTGGTGCGATTGATTTGGATTCATCGAATTCAGTTTTATTTAAGTCTAATGGAAACATTTCAATTATGTCCCGAGCCTCCAAAGCTATTAGTCTCGCATTGAAATGCCACGACTGACTATCCTATAATTCGGGCTCTGTACGACATTGAGTCGCAGTTATGCTTGATCGCTGTCATTCTTAATCATCTACCTATAGTATTTGACTAAGTATCGTATGAGCAGTCCCACTTCTAATATCAGATGCAATGATCACTAAAATCAGGAATTGAATAATGAATATGTCTGTAAATAAAATTGTCACCAGTCTATTTGTGGCTGCAACACTGTCAGCAACTGCCTATGGTGTAGAAGAGGCTGATCCAGCTTTAGCTGAAATCATTAATTTCCGTCAATATAGCGATACCTTTGCCAGTTCTGGTCAGCCTACGCAAGAGCAGTTTCAGCTTATTGCAGAACAGGGCTTTGAGCGAATTGTATATATAGCATTCACTAATAATCAGAATGCACTGCCCGATGCCGACCAGGTAATTAAAGAACTTGGTATGGAATACATGCAGGTGCCGGTTGATTTTGATAACCCTCTGCCTGACGATTTTTATGCCTTTGCCGATTCCATGCAAAGAAATACAGACAAGAAAACGCTACTTCACTGCCAGGTTAATGCCCGGGCAACGGCGTTTAGTTTTTTGTATCGAGTCATATACAACGATGTGCCAGTTGCGCAGGCAAAGGAAGATATGAATACCGTGTGGCAGCCGAATCAGGTATGGCATGATTTTATTTTTGAAGTGATGGCTCA
>NVVJ01000032.1 GCA_002402175.1 SAR86 cluster bacterium | reverse complement strand
GTTTCCGATGACTATAGCCGCTCTCATATTTCATTGAATATTTACAACGCAGGCTCTTATCAATATCAAATTTTCTTCGACGAAATTTCAGTCGATATTGAGGAGACATTCGCCGCGCTGGAAGACGAATTTCCTGAGATGGAAGTGTACTTAACCGGCACCATGGCGCTTATGATGCGTATGGCCGATGAAGTCGCCAGATCGCAATTCTCCAGCTTCACGCTGGCGATCATAGTAATCAGCGTTATCATGGTAATAACTCTTGGCTCTTTTCAGGCCGGCTTCATGGCCATGGTGCCCAACATAATCCCTGCACTACTCGGATTCGGTCTCATGGGCCTGATGGGAATACCACTGGACACAGACACCCTGTTAATTGCGCCGCTTATTATTGGTATTGCCGTAGACGACACGATTCACTTCATGACCCACTACCGCATAGAGCTAATTCGCACGAGCAGTATTAGTGAGGCCCTAAAATCCACCATCAACGATGTCGGTCAGGCGGTAATGTTTACCACCATGATTCTAGGTATGGGTTTCGCCCTGCTCAGTTTTTCTGATTATCTGGGAATGGCAAAAATGGGTTTCTTTGGCGCGGCGGCTATATTTGTTGCCCTGCTATGTGATCTGTTTTTAATCCCGGCAATGATCATGATCTTTAAACCTACTTTTGGCCTTAAAAATGCCGACACAAGAATTGAATTCATGGAGACTTCCGCATGAAGAAAGTAATTTACACTCTGCTGACTCTTACAATCATTGGCCTGTCTTCAATGACCGGCCTGATCGCGCAAGAGCTCAACGGCAGAGAAATCATGGAACGGGTGGATGAATACTCGCGAACAACTTCAGATTCAGCCTTTAATCGTATGCAGCTTTCAACTTGCAAATTTGGTATTAGAAACAGCAAAATCACCTGCGCAGAACGACCTCGAGTAAAATCACTTGAATCTGTCGGCAAGAACTACGGACTCAATTTAAAAGACACCAAGAGCATAACAATTGTTCTTGAGCCAGCAGCAGAACGCGGCATAGGCATGCTTAGTTTCGCTTACGACGAAGCAGATCGAGACAATGAAACCTGGCTTTACCTTTCCGCTTTGGGCCGAGTAAAACGAATCGCCAGTGGTAGTTCTGATGATGACACTGAACCTGCCTCGTTATTTGGTTCCGAATTTACCACTGAAGATACAGAAACCGGAAAGCTGGAAGAATATGAAATCAGTACTCTTGAAGAAACCACAGAATCTGGCCGTGATGTATGGAAGATTGAAATGATTCCTAATGAAGAGCGAGCAAGGAAGTCTCGTTATTCAAGAACGGTATCCTATATCGACAAAGAGCGCTTCGTAGCACTGCGCATCGAAATGTTTGATCAATACGACAAAGAAGTGAAGCGATTACTGGCTTCAAGAATTGAGTTAGTTGACGATGTCTGGATTGCACGCTCACTAACAATGATGAATTTAGTAACCAACCGGCTCTCGAACATGGCAATTCTTGAAATTAACACAGGCATAGATATTGACGATGAGTTTCTGACGCAGCGCACACTCACTGACGTTGCCTTTCGTGAAACCGAGCTGGCAAAGCTGCGCGGGCAGGTAGATTAATTACAAACACCGCTCCCTCTATAACTCTATGAACAGATCACTAACAATTCCCCTATGGCTTGGAATCTTTGCACTTGCTCCCGTGCATTTAGGATATGCCCAGGACGATGTCCTAATACTTGGCGACGACGTAAGCTTTGATGCCGGTTTTGGTTTCGATGACGATCTGTTCGGAGATGCCTTTGCCGAAGAAGAGCCCGGCCAACTAAGTGCCTGGCTTGAAAATTTCACTATAAAGATCAGTCAACAGCTTTCAGGCCAAACCAATAATCATGGTGTAGACCTTGCCCCAGGGCTTTCCTTCCCAAGAGAGTCGGAAATTGAAACCAACCGCCTGGCCTTGAACATCCGCTACCAGAATGCCTTTGCTCCAGGATGGCTACTTCAGGGTAGCGGGCAAGCCAAGGTTTACTGGAAAGATGATTACGAATACAAAGCCAATGGCGACTCCATAGACACTGAGTTTCGCGTGAATGAGCTGTTTATTCAGCACAGCTTCGACCAACACAGCTTGAAATTTGGTCGTCAAACAGTGGTGTGGGGAGAGACTGTTGGTAATTCTGTACTTGATATCATCAACCACAGTGAGTTCAGAGATTTCACTATTATTGATATCGAAGACGCTCGTCTAAATCAATTGATGTTGGTTTGGGATTTCTTTGGCGAGGAGTCTAATTTTTCCAGCTTCGTTAATTTGTATCCAGAGTTTAATCCCGCGTCAGTAAGAGGTAGTCCTTTTTTCTTCGAACCCGAATTTAACCTCACTGATTATGATCGAGACGGGGAGTTACTTTTCGAATTTGGAACCCATTGGAAAAAGTCCTTTGAGGGCAGTGATATTGCCTTCATGGCTGCTTATCTATACGAAAACCAGCTGCGCTATGAAGACCCAGTACTGGGGATTGGCGACGCCGTTGCCGAAAAGAACGATTTTATTTTATTAGGTTTCAGCGCAAACCGAGCCATTGGCAAACTACTGCTTAATTTCGATCTGGCCTTTAGTCACAATGTATTGGCAGACAGTTTCAATTTTCCTGGCACGACCAGTCTGACCAGCGCCATTAATTTAAAGAAAGATCAGATTGGTACTTCATTTGGCTTTGAATACGCCATTAACAATGATCAAAGCGTAAGCCTTGGCATTCAGGCGCAGATGTTACTGGATGAAGATGAAGGTTTACTACCGGGGCAAACACTCATTAACGACGGCGTGTTTGGCACCTGGCTGGTTCGCTACAGCAATAGCCTGATGAATGGCGATCTGGTTCTATCGTCTACTCTGCAAGGTGATTTGAATGCCGAGTCCTTGCTGGCCTTATTTGGTGCCGATTATACGATTAATGATAACTGGGCGATCAATGGCCAGATCATAAACATCTCGGCCGACGATAATTCCCCTTTGCTATTCTTCGCGGAAGATTTACGCGTCGGCATCACCGTTACTTATTCATACTAAAGTGATTCGTACCAAAGCTATTCGCACTAAATTTATTTGCAGCACAAACAACTGCTTATTAGTATTTAAGCGGCCTGTCGAAAATCTCTTTATCAAATTCTCCTTCCCAGTTGGCAACTGCCGTTGACACAGAAAGATCACCACCGATATTAACCGCCGTTCGCAGCATATCAAGCGGTCTGTCAAACGCGAATATGAATCCAATAACCAGGGCTATCTGCTCCGGTGTAATACCAATTGTCTCCATTACCGCCGCCATAAGAAAAAGTGATGCACCTGGCACAGCTGCCGTGCCAATGGAGACCAGGGTAGTGGTTCCGGCAATAAGTACATAGTCGGCAAAACTAAGCTCAATGCCGAATACCTGAGCTGCAAACACCGAAACAATACCAACATATAACGCCGTACCATCCATATTAATGGTGGCACCAAGGGGTAATACCGTAGAAGCAACTACCGGGCTTATGCCAAGGTTTTCCTCGGCCACCGACATGGATACTGGCAATGTCGCAGAACTTGAAGAGGTAGAGAACGCAACCAGCATAGCGTCACGTGCCCCACGAAAAAACATAACAGGTGACAATTTAAGCGTGAGTTTCATAATGAGCAGGCCATGCACAAGAATCATATGTGCCAGACAGGCAAGCAGCACCGCAAAGGCCAGCGTTACCACGTCCAGCAGTGCGGCAACTCCTTGAGTACCAGCCATCCGAGCTATCAATGCAAACACACCAAACGGCGCCGCTTCCATTACCCAATGAGTAATTCGCAGCATCATGTCAGAGCTGGAATCCATCAGGTCTGCAACCGGCTTACCTTTTTCGCCAATGGTGAGCAGGCTGACACCTACTAACAGAGCAAAGAAAATAATGGCGAGAATATTACCCTCAGCCAAAGCGGCGATAGGATTGGATGGCACAATATTCATCAGCCGCTCAGACAAAGGAATCGCTTCCTGTATTTGACCCGGGATTGCGTTTGACAGGTCTACCCCAACACCAGGTTGCATAAATGCCGCCAGAACCAGCCCAATGGTGATAGCCGCCAGGGTTGTTGCCATGTATATCGCTAGTGTTTTAACGCCAAGAGAACCTAGCTTGCTTGGGTCTCCCATGGAGACTACGCCGGATATCAACGTTACGAAAACCAGAGGCACCACCACCATGCGTATTAAGCGGATGAATAAGGTTCCTACCCAGGCAATGTTCTCTGCACCAGGCCCCCACACCATACCCACGACAATACCCAGTAACATTGCACCCAAAATGCGCTTCCACAGCGCTATTTCAAACCAGCGTCCAAGCATAAGATTCTCCGATATTGACTATGCGATCACTTTTCTTCTTAGATTACTCGAAAACAGCACTTAGCCTGACTATTGCTCAAGTTGACGCTGTCTCCTGCTATTATCTATTATTAGCTCTTGCTAGGAGACTATAGAAATTCATACCATAGTTCCAGCTTTAGCTCTCATAATGGAACCGAACAATGGCGCAATGGATAGAAGGCACAATAGTCGACAATGTTCGCTGGTCTGAGAATTTGTTCTCTTTGAAGATCGACGCTGACATCGACACTTTTGTGGCAGGACAGTTCACCAGCCTTGCCCTGGATATAAACGGCGAACGCATAGCCAGACCCTACTCCTACCTTAGCTCACCAGATCAACGGCCAGTGGAGTTTTACTTTTACACCGCCACCGATGGCATCTTGTCTAATGCGATGCTGAACCTTAAACCCAACGATTCTATCTGGATAAAACAACAAGCTAACGGGTTTTTCACCTTGGACGAAGTACCCGACTCGAAGAATTTATGGCTGCTAGGAACCGGCACCGGTGTAGCACCGTTCTTTTCAATTCTCAATACTGAAAAATCCTGGCAGCGTTTTGAACATATTGTTTTGATTCATGCCGTGCGTACAACTCAGGATTTGCTTTATCAGGAAATCGTAAAATCTCTTAAACAGAAATACGCTGAGCGTTTTCGTTTTCAAGCCGTTGTCAGCAGAGAGCATATTTCAGAATCTGTATACGGCAGAATACCCGCCGCCATTGAAAGTGGCGAGTTGGAAAAGTCAGTTGATCTAAAGTTAGCCTTAGATGATTCCCAGATAATGCTGTGTGGAAATCCCGAAATGGTAAAAGATACTGTTGATGTATTAAAAGCTAGAGGGTTTACAAAAAACCGGCGACGCACACCAGGACACATTACCGTCGAGAATTACTGGTAATAGAAAAGGTTTGTGTAGTCAGATTTTTCGTCAATACAAATGAAGCTATTTTTTCCTTGCGAAAGCATAAAGAATACCTCCGATAACAATCCATCCAATGACGATAGCCCATTCCTGTGGCCAAATTAGCGCGGCTGGACTTCCCGGCAGGTATAACATACCCATACCTATCGATAGCAGCAATGCCAGTGTGCCAACCAGTTTACCGAAAGGAACTTTATAAGGCCGGGGCAATTCAGGTTCTTTGTGGCGTAACACCAAAAACGACCAGGCAACCATAGCGTAAGCGATAACGATGCCCAGACCTCCGGCATCAACTACCCACACCAGCGCAGGCCGACCGAAAAACGGGCCAATCATAGACAAGGCACCAATTAATATAATGGCGTTTTTTGGAGTGCGATATACAGGGTCGAGCTTGCCAAGGAAATCGGGCAACAAACCCGCATGTGCCAAAGCATAAATGGCACGACTACCACCAAGAATAAAGGCATTCCAACTTGTTATAATGCCGGCAAGACCTGCAACCAGTAACACGGTACCGCCCAACTCACCATAGATTTGCGTATTGGCATCCGCCGTCGCTACCGCAGAAGTTCCAATACTGTTGGCATCCAGCACCAGACCCACACCCAGCACAATCAAGCTGTACCAGATAACCGCCAGTGCGACTGAAATCATAAGCACCGCGCCGATGTCTTTGAACGGAAGGTCAATTTCCTCGGCGACCTGAGGAATAGTATCGAAGCCAACAAACATGAATGGCACCATCACCAGAACCAGAGTAATACCAGACAACCCATCCTTCACCAATGGCTGCATATTACTTATATCGCCAGTGAATACTGCGCCGCTGACAAACACCACACCAATAATCAAAATTGCCAGTACAACGACTGTTTGCACCAGCGCAACCATACGCACGCCCCGTACATTGAGCATGGTCATTACGATAGAACCGCCGACTCCGGTTAACACCCATGAAAGATAGACATCCCACCCGGCTATTTGCCACAGATAAATTTTATCCAAACCCGGTATCAGGGAATCCAGAACTGTTGGCAGGGCTACAGCCTCGAAGGTAACAACAGAGACATAACCAAGCACAATTGCCCAGGTACAAACAAAAGAAGCGCCGGCGCCCAGCGCCCTGTGACTATAGACATGTTCACCACCGGCAAATGGTAGTGCTGAAGCCAGCTCGGCGTAGGTAAGGCCAATCAACAGCATGGCCGCACCGCCTAAAAGAAAGGCGATAATTGCGCCTCCTGTACCGGCTGAGTTTATCCAGGTTCCCGACAGCACCACCCAACTCCAGCCGATCATAGCCCCAAAGGCAAGCGCCAACACTTCTCTGCGCCCGAGAACTCGAAGGAACTTTGTATCGGATTCTGTGTTATTCAAGCTGTGATTCCCTGGGTAGAAATGAGATTATCTGTAAGAATGAATCCCATGAATAATATTAATCAGCAATAGAACTGATTGGGTATTTGCTGGCAAGAGTAAACGTGCATTTCTTTAAAGTCTATTGAAAAAAAGCCTATTGGAAAATCGCGTAGTGAGAAACTGAACAGATCACTATATAAGCAGGTAAAGTGTTACAGAATGTATCCTAGCTGTTCGCAGAGTTTAGCTAATTACGGTAAGATTCATGATTCTCGAATTACTATTCCAAAAGCTGACCAAATAACCCCACACGAGAAATCGAGATATGTCATCAGTCATTTATCCTGTTACCAATCTAAAAACCGTTGAACATCTAAATATTGCCCGCGGCGAAGGTATCTATGTTTATGACGATGCGGGCAATCAATACCTGGAAGGACTGGCGGGTTTATGGTGCTCGGCTCTTGGTTATGGCAACGAAGAACTCATTGATGCGATCACCGAACAATTAAAAACCCTTTCCTATAGTCATATGTTTGGCGGCCGCACACATCAGAGTGCTATTGACCTTGCGGACAAACTGGCGCAAATGGTGCCGATAGATAATGCGCGGATTTTCTTCAGCAACTCCGGCAGCGAAGCCAACGATTCTCAGATGAAGATGTTGCGCTATTACTTCAATGTTATAGGCAAGCCCGAGAAGAAAAAAATCATTGCGCTGGACCGAGGTTATCATGGCGTCACTCTTGCTAGCGCGGCATTAACTGGCCTGCCTGTTATGCACACGCATTTTGATATACCCACTGAAGCATTGGGAATTCTCCGCGCCGACTGCCCGCATTATTATCGCTATCGCAACGAGTCCGAAACAGAAAGTGAATTTGTTGAACGCATGATTAATAACCTGGAAAAACTAATTCTCGATGCAGGCCCCGAAACTATCGCCGCTTATATTGCCGAACCGGTTATGGGCGCAGGCGGTGTAGTAGTCGCTGCCAATGGATATTTCGAGGCTGTGCAGGCATTACTAAGAAAATACGACATCATGTTCTGGGCTGACGAGGTGATATGTGGATTCGGCCGTACTGGTGATGTGTTTGGCTCAACCACCATGAGCATCAAACCTCAGCTAATAAGCCTGGCAAAACAATTGTCATCTGCCTATATACCCATTAGCGCCGCCGTTATTCCCGGTGAGATGTACCAGGCAATGGTTGAGCCCAGTGCCGAAGTAGGTGTTTTCGGCCACGGCTATACTTACACCGGTCATCCAGTTGCTAGTACAGCGGCCCTGAAAGCGCTGGAAATTTATGAAAGAGACAACTTATACGCACATGCTGCTAAAACAGGCGCGTATATGCAAAATCGATTACGAGAATTTTCAGAACATCCGCTGGTAGGCGAAGTTCGCGGTGTAGGTCTTATAGGCGCCGTTGAGTTAGTTGCCTGTAAAAAAACCGGCAAAGCTTTTGCTGATGGCCGAGTCGGTGCCTTCGCCCAGCGTGCCTGTCAGGATAACGGCTTACTATTACGAGCAGTTGCAGGCAGCTCTGTTGCATTCTGCCCTCCGCTGATTATTACTGAGCAGCAAATCGATGAAATGATAGAAAAATTCAGTCTTGCCCTTGAAGCAACTCTGGATTTCACCAAGCAGGAAAATTTACTGATTCAATGAGCTCCGGTTATCCCGTATAGCAATTAGCCTTATAACAACAACATGTTAATTCAAGCAACCCACAAGAGGTTTCATGTGATGAGAAAATTAGTAATAAGTGTAATGTCTGTATTTGCAATATTGGTGCTTGCAAGTTGTCAGCCTGAGCAAGAGCAAGCCCAATCTGAAGATGTTCAAGAGCCACGAACTGTTGTTGATCTAATTTTGAGTAACGGCAAAATTATCACTGTAGACGAAGCATTTACTATTGCCGATACCGTGGTAGTAAATAATGGCCTCATCGTTGAAGTCGGAGATGCTTCGATCATCGAAAAATACCAGGCAAGTACACAGGTGGATCTGCAGGGCAAAACTCTCATGCCTGGCTTCGTTGATTCCCATACCCATATACGAGGCGAACCTCTGCGCTTCATTCAATTAAATAAAGTTGAATCTATTTCCGAAATGCAGCGCCTGGTTAGGATAAAGGCTGATGTTCTCGGCCCCGGCGAGTGGATAACCGGCTATGGCTGGTCAGAAGATAATTTAGCAGAGGGGCGTAAACCTACACGACAGGACCTTGATGCTGCCGCACCTAACAACCCTATTACCTTTACTCGCGCCGGCGGGCACAGCGCCGTAGTTAATACTTTGGCACTGCAACTTGCTGACATTACCGATGCAACACCAGACCCCGAAGGCGGAGTCATCGAGCGCGACGAAGATGGCGTAGCTACCGGAGTTATCAGAGAGCGTCATAACATAGTTGGGCAATTAGTCCCGGAATCAACCTATGAAGAATTGTTCGCCAGTTTAGAAATTAATCTCAACAATCTTCTTACTCTCGGAATTACTAGCATCACTGATGCTTCCAAAACACCAGAAGATTACACCATGTGGGAAGAGTTATACGCCAAGCCTGGTGCTATGCTGCCACGCTCCAAACTACAGTTTCAATGGGATGATCCAGAAGCCATAGCAGAGATAAAGGCCCGTGTAGGTGATGGCAACGATTATTTAAAAATTGGCCCCATAAAAATATTTGCTGATGGCGGATTCACCGGTCCGGCGGCGTTCACTAAAGAGCCCTATGTAGATCAGGGCGACTATCGTGGTTATTTGAATATGCCAGAAGAAGAGCTGGTAGCATTAATTAATGAGGTTCACGATGCAGGATGGCAAATGGGAATTCACGCCATTGGTGATGCGGCAATCGAGTTAGTAGTTGATACGCTAGCCGATACACTTACCCGCAACCCGCGAGAAGATCACCGCACCTATCTGAATCATTTTTCCATGCGTCCTTCCGATGCCACCATGGATAAAATGGCCGAGCACAACATACTCATAACTCAACAGCCCAACTTCACTTACACTCTCGAAGGTCGCTATGCGGCAAATCTCGATGGCTGGCGTCTTGAGCACAATAATCCGATTCGATCACCTATGGATCATGGCGTTTTTGTCGCAATTTCCAGTGACATTCTACCTATTGGACCGCTTGTAGGTATATACGCCGCCGTAACTCGTAAAGGCATGAGTGGTCGGGTATTTGCCGCCGAAGAAGCTATAACCATTGAAGAAGCAGTTAAGGGCTATACGATTAACAGCGCATATATAAACTTCGATGAAAATATCAAAGGCTCTTTGGAGCCAGGCAAACTGGCTGACATGATTGTACTGTCGGCTGATATATTAACCGCCGATGCTGAAAGTATTATGGATATTGAAATTGAGCAAACCTATATTGGTGGTGCGCTGGTTTACGAGGCGCCATAAGGGATTTGGTCACAGGGCGAATATGCAGTTAGATAAATTTGTCCTGTGGCTCTTAGAATTCGTATTCCAGAAGAAACCGAAAGGTAGAGTTGGGACTTTGTTTACTAGCGCCAAAAATCACACCCGCTTCCCAATTCAATCTTTTACGAACCCCAAAATTCAAACTGCCAAGAATCACTGGGCCAATGCCACTTGCGTCCTGACCAACATAGTATTCAATTGCTGGCTCAAAAAACCTTGAATAGCGGTATCTGGCCTGTAGTGATAACGCTGTTTCAAATTCGTCATCGATATCACTTCCCCATTCCTGAATAAAAAACACGTTTGCTGCGCCACTGAAGCGACCAAACTCTTTCTCGACTAAAATACCTGTTTTAAATTCATGAACGTCTTCTGCAAACTCTTGTTCGTATTCAAACAATACACCCCAGTCTGCGCTGTATTCTCCCTGCTCAGACAACTGCCACTTCAATTCGAATTCGAAAGCCTCAAGGTCAAATTCGCCCTGACGAGATTTATCGGCAATTAATTTGAACTCCCCAAACCAGCTTTGTCCTATTGCGCTACCAAATGATAATTGGTGTATTTGTTTAGGATTGTTTCTATTTGGCTGTTGATCTTGAAAGGTTGACCTGTATTCAATTTCTTTTTCAAGCGCGTCAACATAAGGGTGATACACCTTATTAACCACACTACCATCAGCATAAACTGGCAGCGGTATAACAAGCGCCATGTAAAACACTAAAAGTAATGGCGCTCTGTGATTTTGTTTTTTTTGATTCACTTGTTTCATATCAAACTGGTGTAACCAAAGAGTGATTGCTCGACCAGGTTTTTCGAAACAAAGGGCTAAGCACAATCATTACTATTCCAAACAAGTAAAACCCGACCTGCAGCACTGAAGGCGTCGCCTCATATCCAATCAGGGCATACAATAAGTGACCTGGAATTGATGCTTCCGCCAAAATAGAAGAAGTATTCCAGGCGATGGGAGTAAACGGCAACCAATCGGCTTGTGTAAGCAGAAGCACCGCTTGCGAGCCCATATTTCCTGATATCAAAGCCAGTAAAATCAAACAAACCCTGAAAGCCCATTTTGCGTTCAGGCTTATGAGACCATAATAAAGGAGCACGCCAGCACTCACACCAATTCCTCCGCCAATGACAGCACCGAAAACTACGGGTGTAAAATTCTCTGGCTGACTGGCCACGCCACCAGCATATAGCATGATTTCAGAACCTTCTCGTATAATAGCCAACAGAACAATGCCTATCATGCAAATGGTGGTCAGGCGACTTCGCTCTACCAATCTGGCCGACATATTTCCAGGAGGTACCGCAAAGGCGAGCAATAGAATGAGAAACAGGCTGATAATATGAATCGATGCATTAACAATTTCCTGTCCAACGTAATCGAACCATTGAGATACTTGCCCCGTATAGTGTGAATACAAAGCAGCGCCAATAACACCCAGAACAATACTGTAAGCTACCCAGCTGGTCTTAAGAATAAAAGACTTACCCCAGACCTTCTGGAACAGATAAGTAAACACCAGCAACACACTAATAAGTAGCGCCGCTTCAAGAATTTCTTGCACAATAATAATGACAGCATTAAGAAACAAAACGCCGACCTCTTTCTACATGCATGTGTATCATCATTTTACCACCACCACTCCTTGTGCCGTTTTTGGATTAAACTCGCCAAAAAATGGGTATCTTCCTGGTTCAAGTGGCCCAATAAATATTACCGCTTGACCATTGCCAACAATGATTTTTTCTCGATTTAATTCGAAACTCTCAAACTCTTCCGGAGTGGGGTCCTGATTAATAATTCTGATTCTGACTTTTTGCTTAGCCGGTATTTCCAGCACAGCGGGAAAAAATAGGTGATCTTTAATAATAAGCTCAATCTCTGCCGTAGCAGCGATAGCCACGTAACCGAACAGGCTGATAACCACGATGCTAGAAAAAATTAAAAACCTGCTATGTGTATTTTTCATACTACTTAATCTTCTTAAAATAGATGCTAACGGCACACCCACGGCCCGAGCTTGAATCTTTTAGCTCTACTGTTGCATTATGCAACTCGGCGATATGTGCCACTATTGTTAATCCCAATCCACAACCAGGTGATTGCAAGGTATCGTCCTGAGAGTCAGCTCTGTAGAACCGATCGAATACCCGAGTCTTGTCAATATCAGCTATTCCAGGACCATTATCCTCCACCGTAAGGCAGACTTCCTTAACCGTATTGCCATCCGCTTCTTCGTTTGTTACTTCCTCAACTCTTACGATTATCTCCCCGCTTTCCTGAGTATATTTATTGGCGTTTCCTAGAAGATTTGATATTAACGTTTCCAAGGCAAACTGATCTCCTTCAACAAATTCCGAATTACCTTTCAGTTCTAGTTGCTGCTTTTTCTTTTCGAAGCCTGGATACAGAACAGCCAATTGCTCCTGAGCTATTTTGAATAAATCGACACGCTCGCAATTGGCGGCGAATTGTTCTGGCGTGGCTCGATAAAGCGCTAACAGTTGTTCTATCAGGTGCTGCATCCGTTCCACGCCATATTGCAATTCCTGAAACGAATCATGATTTGTTCCGATCTCTTCGCTTAAGTTGTGCAACTGTATTTTCAATGCACTAATCGGTGTTCTCAATTCGTGTGCCGCATCAGCAGAGAAGCGTTTCTCTCTATCCATAACTCGGCTCAAACGTTGTATGAATCCATTTGTCGACTCTATTACCTGGTCTAGCTCAATTCGAGAGTCGGCGTATTGGATGGGTGACAAATCATTTGCGCGCTTGTTTTTTAATTCAAATGAAAGCTGCTGCAAAGGTTTCAAACCATGGCTGATTATTATCCAGATCAAAAGACCGACAAGTGGAATGCCTATTAGTAACGGAAAAATAGATTGCAGCACAACGTTTTCAGCTAGCACATATCGTAGGTCTGTTCGTTCAGCCACTATTACCCAGCGATTAAGCGACGGTTCGAATCGAGAAAAAGTACGCCAGCGATAACCATCAAAATTGGCATATTCAAAACCAGGTATAAATAGTTGCAGTGGTTCTGCTGGAGCATTGTCTGAGGCCGCTAATAACTGGCTCTCTTCCCATACCTGAAAAGCAAGGTCGTTTCCCAGTCGAATATTAGTAGTATTTGAATTAGACACATCCAGATTGGCAACCAACCTGGCCAGGTCCAACATCTGATTGTCGAATAAAGTATCCGCTTCTTCCATGCTGGATTGATAGCCCTGTAACGCCGCCAGAAAATTGAACAAAATCAATGTGGCAATAATACTGGCAACTAAAAACAGACGAATGGAGCGCACTTTAAAACCTCTAAAAACCCGGTTAAGCAACGCAGAATCAAGCTGATCCAGCGTCTACTTTATAGCCTACTCCGCGAATTGTTTTGATAAAATTATTCCCCAGCTTTTTGCGTAAATGGTGAATATGAACCTCTATGGCGTTGCTACTCACCTCCTCGCCCCAACTATACAGGCGGTTCTCAAGACTGCTTCGCGTCTGGACTCTACCGGAGTTTTCTAACAGACTTTTAAGTAGCATATATTCTTTTCTGGCGAGGTCCAGCTCGTTACCATCAAATGTTACGCTGTGTTCTAAAGTATTCATGCAAACTTTCCCGATTTTAATTTCGGAAGTTTTTACTGTGGATAAACGCCGTTCTAGCACGCGCAACCGTGCCAGTAATTCTGTCATTTCAAATGGCTTGGCAAGATAATCGTCAGCCCCGCTGTCTAGCCCAGCGACTTTGTCGTCGACACTGTCTCTGGCGGTTAGCAATAATACGGGCAATTCCTTGTCTGACTCTCGTAGTTTTTTTAACACAGCAATGCCATCGATATCAGGCAGACCTATATCAAGAATAACAATATCCGGGCGCTCAACCTTAACGGTATGTAATGCCGATGCACCCGTTTCCACGTGATTCACCGCATAATCCGCTTTTTGCAAAGCCTTCTTCAGCCCGATCGCCAGTGGTAGGTCATCTTCAACCAATAGTAGTTGCATAAATTATTGTGTCTTTACAGTTTACTCTGAACCGTTTCCAGCGCCTGAGCTATTTCCTTTTGTCTTCCAGCGTCGGCTACCGGCCTTTCAGGCCTGGGGGCTGCCTGCTGAGCCTTACGCAAATAAGCCTGTGCTTCCTGATAACGTTTTTCGTCAAGTAGGTAAGTACCATAGAAATAGTTACTATCTATGCCTCCAGGGTTTAGAGTCGCGGCCTTGAGTAAAAGTTCCTCAGCTTTGTCTTCATCGCCAAATCCAACTGGCCATCCAGGAACGCTATGATACAGAGTGCCGAGAGTAGTGTATGCCGACCCATCCATCGAGTCCCCATCAATAGCCACCGCCTTATCCAAATCCCTTCTGGCAGCCTTAGCCAACCCAAGCGCTCCCAGACCACCTTTTGCACCGGCATAGGTGGATTTTATTATCCCACTCCAAATCCAGGCTGGCGCATCACCGGGGTTTTGTTCTGTCAGTTCATCCGCTTCGGCTACTAGCTGCTCAAAAGCCGACAGCTGAATTTTACCTTCCAGTTGGTAATTCACTTCAGCCCAGCGTTTTTGTAGATGAGTAATTTCCGTTGATTCAGCAGCAACAACTATGTTCGCTGCTATTGATATTGTTATTGCAAATAGGAATGTTGCAAAGGTTTGGCATTTCTTTCTAAATTTCATAGCGTTTCACCTGCTGTAGCATAATGTTTAATAACTCTTAAATTCTTTACCAGAGACCTACGCACTAGCCCCGGCATAAGTGCATTCACACGAACAAATAATTTTTCTGGCCAGCCAAGAAAACTAACCAGATGTTTACTCTTAAACAGTTTTAGAATTTCACCTGCCACATATTCAGGACTGTCAGACTTGTTGCCCAGAGCCGAATTCAAATCGTTAATTCGCGCATCATTGAGAGCTGTTCTAGTCGCTCGGGGCGCAATATAAGAAACATGAATTGATGAATCTGCCAACTCCCGAGAAAGCGCCTCGCTAAAACACTTCATTCCCGCCTTGCTAGTACAATAAGCAACAAAACCTGGGTGACCAATGCTGCCAAAAATAGATCCAACATTTAGAATCATCGCTTCCTCCCTTTCTCTAAGCATTGGTATTAGTGCCTGACTCAACAACACCGGCGCTACTAAGTTAATGCTTAAGGTTTTCTCGATGAGTTGCGCCGACTGATTTTCAAACAAGTTGAAATTCAGTACTCCTGCCAAATTAATCACAGCATCAATACCGCCTGACTCCTGGCATACGTCGACAATTTCCTTACGCCCTTCATAACTAGCAATATCTGCGCAGGCCAGGGTATGAACTCCACCAAGTTTTTCATTTAGTTGTTGCAGTGCCTGTTGCTGAAAGCAGCTCAATACTAATTTTGCACCCTGCTCGTGCAACAAACCCGCTAGCAACTCTCCAATACCCCCGGTTGCTCCGGTCAGTAATATCTTCTTGCCTCGAATATTCATTCTTATGCTCGCTTCAGCTGTAGTGGAATATTGTGTTCGCTCGACAAAGTTCTAAAGATGCCGCCATATAATTGATAAAATATTTTGCAGGCGTGAATAATCACAGCCTGTTCATCTTTATCCGTAATTCGATTCATCAGTTTCTCAAAGAACACAACATGATCCTGATCCAGCGATCCGTGTGAAATCAGATAGGTAAAGGCATTTTGAGACAGACCAAGGGTTGTCTTGACTGTGCCAGCTACTTTGTCCGCCAGGTTTATACTTGTTCCTTCCAGCACATGCACCATGCCGAAGAAACCCAATGGGTTTACCCGTTGCACCATGTCATAGGCATAAGCCACCATGAGTTCAGTTGCAGGGCTGGGAGCACTAAGGCGCACAGCTTCCTTGTCATAACCACAGGCTGCAATGTCATTCAGTATCCATTCCTGATGACCTAGCTCTTCTTCGATGTATTGTGCAACCGCAGTACGTAGCCATTCCTTTTCGGCAGGAAGCCTTGCGCCAACCGACATCAACAAAGGCACCGTGTGTTTCACATGGTGATAGGCTTGAACAAGAAAGGCGACATAGTCATCCAGATCAATCTCGCCCTTAAAGCATCTTTCGATGATTTGTGCCGAGAGCATTTCCTGTCGCTGGGGTTCTGTTTCGTCAACCAGAGCTTTAAAAAAAGTCATATTAAATTTTCCTCCAGATTATTTGCTAAGCTGCGAAATCGGCGTTATCTAATTCCAGGGTAGTAGCTTCATAGAGCTGATCTATTACGTCACTGAAAGCTCGATTAATATTTTCCCTTCGCGGCCTGCCATTTTCAGTCATTAGATTGCTATTACTTTGCAGTGCTTGATCCAACCTGCGCCATTTCTTTACTCGGGCATAATCCGGCAAACCAGAATTCACCCTGTCAATCCATTGTTGTATTTCACAGTCAAGAGTTTGAATTGAACGTACCGATATCAACGCCGCGCAATAAGGTTTGGCGTCTCCTAGTACCACCACTTCGCTAAGTGCAGGATTCATGAGTAGTTCGCTTTCTATCCACTCAGGAGATATATTTCGACCATAGGTTGATATCAGCAGATTTTTCTTACGGCCGTTTATGTGCAAGAAACCTTCAGCATCAAGACATCCAAGATCTCCTGTTGCAATTTTTTCAGGTTTCCAGCTCTCAGGCTCATTGACGTAACCCAACATGACATTGCCAGCCAACATTACCTCTCCATTATCGAAACTCACATCAAAATGGCGTAATGGTTTACCGCAACTACCGGGTTTATCTTGCGAGGGAGTATTTAAACTAACAACAGAAGCGCACTCAGACAGACCGTAACCTTCATACACAGGAAGCCCTTTTTGCTTCGCTTTTACTATTAAGTCTTTAGAGACCTTGCTACCACCTACGGCTACAAATTTAAGAGAGTCTGGTATTTGCCAACCCTTTTCCGCCGCACTTAGAAGAAAAAGCAACAGCTGTGGAATCAAAATTAATGAGTCAGGGCGTAGCTGCTGAATAACCGACAGCAGCTTTTCCGGGTTCTGGAGTGAGCTGCCGCTAAAACCAAGCTCTTCCTGACGAGGAATAATGACCTCTCCACCTGCACATATTGGCGAATACACTCCTGCCACATTCTCTAGCAAAGTACTCAAAGGAAGCAGGCAAAGGTGGCGCGGCAAATCAATAGCAACCAACTCAGCCAGGGCTTCTGCCTGAATGCCTAACTGATCATTAGACAGACACACACCTTTGGGTTGCCCTGTAGACCCTGAAGTGAATGTAATTTTTCCAGTACCTGATGGTATCAATGCTTTATTTGAGAATGCGTTAAATACACAAAGACTGAATTTCCCATCGCCAAGAAACGACAGGGCTAATGTTTCTACTGAAAATTCTGTCTCAATAAGTTCTGGATCATCAGTAATAATTGCATCAACGGCACAACTATTGATTGCGTGCTTTCGCTGGGTTTTCGAGAAAAATATTGGCAGTGGCAATATACATAAACCTGCTTTGAGACATGCCAGGTCAACCATTGCCCATTCAATGCTGTTATTTGCTAGTAGTGCCAGACGGGAAATATTCCGTTGCCGAAGTATTTTCAATAACTCTTCGCCGTTACCTTCAATTTCTGCCGATGTAACTCGCCGCTGAAGGTCACTTATGATGTAGCTAGCAGTAGCTGAATCATTTGGCATCTACACGCACCCATCCCGAAGTTGATCTGCCAGCAGAGCAATTCGATTCTTGTATAAGCCCTGAATACACCTGAACAACTTTCTCTTTTCTATTATCTCCATGGCACAACTAAGCCTTCCAACTACCACTTCAGGTTCTTGTTGGTAGTAGCTTCCCCAATTTTTTACAGTTCCCATAGTCAGACTAGAGAGTTCAGCCTTAGCTAGAGAAGCATTCTCAAAACCCAGTTTTTGCAAGCTTGCACGCAACGGCCTGGTTGCGGTAAAAGCCATCCACTCAAATCCAGCCCGGTACAACGCTGAAGCCAGAACAATGAATATCACTCGACTTGCTCCATTTTCAGTGGCAACCAGATTGCCGACTTCTACAATTTTTCCTCGATTAATCTCCTCGTCAAAAATTTGTTGCATAAGTTGCTCGATTGGCAATTCGAGATATTGTTCTAAAAATAATGGCTGGTTCTCAGAGGCTGGAGAAATTCCGGCAACGCCGCTTAGTTGACCCGCACAACGCATAGTTAAAAATAATGGCAAATACTCCGAGAGCGTAGCCCCGTAGCTTGCCTTAAACTTATTTCCAATATAGGTTTCAACGCCCCTTCTCGACTCTGTATTTCGATTTACCAGGTCGAACGTGGGTACAGGCCTGGCCCATTGTTTAATGCCGCTTTTTGCAGCCTGACAAGGCTCAAACTGAAAGTGATTAGTTGCTACTGAAAGGGCCATATTCCCGCCAAAATGAATGATTAGGGGGTAAATTTAGCAATAGAAACTTAAGCAAGTCTTAAGGTCTGGAAAAAATCGGGAATTAACTGGTTTGGTTCTGGATTATCGATAACTAGCCGTTTCTGGCAAAAACAGCCAGCTGCAAGGAATGTAATAACCCCGATCTCTTTACCGACCCAAGATGTTTAAAGTTGTAACTGGAAAACATGGTCTTGAGCTGAGTAAGCGAAATAGGGTTTTGTTTAATTGCTTTCCCCGATATCCGCTTTCGCAATTTACGGCGCAAGGTAGTGGTGGAATAGGTTGAAATATAGGAAATTATTACATAGCCACTAGTCACTCTGCATAATTTTGCGACAAGGGCCGCTTGATCTTTTTCTTCACTAAAGTGGTGGAGCAACCGGAAACAAAAACTGACATCAAACTCTTGCTCCCCGAATTGCATATTGAAAATATCCTGACATCCCACATTAGCCACCAGGCTATTATCTTCCAACAGTTCAGTTGTTAATTTTACTGCTGACTCGCCAAGGTCAACGGCGGTGACATCAAAACCCTGTTGCAGCATCCACAAACTAAAGCGACCAACGCCACAAGGCGCATCGAGTACAGTTTCGATTTTAGGTGTTGGCAGCATCTGAAACGCTTCGACTACCATCTGCATTTCAGCTTGATGCTTTCTGGGCTTACGCTTTGTATAGAGTTCAGCACTGATAGAATCAGACTTTACTCTTTCGTAGTTTTGCATCCGAAGTAATTTCCAGTAGGTGTTATTTTTAGTGAATTCGAGAGCTGAGTAATTCGTTAATAAGGCCTGTATGATCGGGAATATAGGCACTGAGCAATGCAGAACGAGCCCGGCTGGGCATTCCGTCCAAACGCTTAATAAGCTGTTTGATATCTGACTTTATGGCATTGCGAACTGAGCCACGGCGCCGCGCGCGTTCAAAATCAATAAGCTGAGTATCACCTGACATCAAATCAAGAAAGATGTGCTTGGGGTATAGCGCACCGTGTTGTATAGCGCTTTGGTGCATTAGCAGCAGCTGTGATCCGCATCGATGCAATACTGGCTCCAGCGCCTGCCAGTCAGGTCTGGAAGCGATAATGTCACTAAGAGAAGGAGCGGGGATTTCTCTTGAAACTATAAGCCCTCTGGTAGTATCTGCGCCTCTACGAACACCCCAGCAAACAAGGTTGTTAGCCGCCAGGTGTAAGCTCTTATTTCGCAGAACAGCGAACACTTCATGTTCATAGGTTAGTGCGCCAAGTGGCCTGCCTAGTGAATATCGAAATTGATTTTCTTGCCGTTTAACATAGTAGGTTTTTTGAGAGCTGCCATCAGCGAGAGTGAGTTTGGATACGGCGCCCCAGCCGCCACGTCGGTAATTTACATCATCTATATAAGTTCTGGGCAGCTGCCAAAAATCATCAAATTCCTTCAGGCCATGACCCGCAAGAAAGTCTTCTTCTATGTATTGCTCGAAGTAAAACTGATCTACTGATCTGAAATTGTAAACATTGCCGACTGCCGCGGCGGGCAATTGCGTCGATTTTAATACGTCATTCAAGAACCTACTCCCAGTCTGCGGCCTACTCCACGATAGATGACTGAGTATAGGTTGTAATTCTTAAGGTAAGCTTATGTAAGTGTGGCGCGAGTAGCCTCCACTATGACCAGGGATCATCCATCGCATCGAAAAAGGCTTTATGACCGCTCACGATGCGCTGCGTTTCCACCGGATCGGGTGTTAGCGACCATTCATTCCTTTCGAATGTGCCGCCTAATAACACACCATCATGGCGAGGAAACATATAAAGGCCACCGTTTCCAATGACTATATAATTCACTTCAGCCTGGGGCAGCAAGAAACTCAGCTGTCCCTTAATAGGCATAAGCTCAGGATCTTCGAAAAGTTTTTTTGAGCCAAGACCAGTGCAATTGAAAATAACTGGCTGTTCCAGGCTGAGCACATCGCTTCTATCCATGAACTCTCTTATTTCTATCTTTCCGCCGGCTCCATAATAATCTTGTAACATCATTGGCAGATAAATTGCGGGTTCTACTAGCATGGTACTGTAATGACGTACAAAATCGGCATCGAAGGGATGTTCGTTTCGGTTCATATCTATTAGTTGTGGGTACATGGCAGGATATTTATCTTGCAGGGAATCACCCGTAGGCGCCTGGCTGCTTATTTGGTAATTGCTTATCCAGCTAACACCGTATTTAGGGCTGACAAGATTTTGGTAGTAACGAAACGCATGGCGCATTGCTGCTTCGAACTGCACTTCAAATGCAGGAGTAAGATACTCTTCGTCGTAAACAGAAGTGGGCGACCACTGTCCGCCGGCCACATTAGAAGTAGTACGTGGAGGCAGCGCTTTGCTGTAGATTGTGACATCCCAACCTCGGTCCTGCATTAATCTGGCGGTTGAAAGCCCCACAATACCTGCACCAACCACAGCGCAGCGTTTGTGTTGGGTCTGCATTGCCAACTCCATAGCAAGGTGCGATGTTCCCCATGACAAAGTAATACCACCGCCGCCATGTCCGTAATTGTGAATCACAATTTTATCGTTCATGCCCTCGGCTTTTACCACAAAACCTGACTGTCTAAAGGGTCGCAAGCCCGCAATCGTTCGAATAACGCGTTCATTTTTTACGTCTACACGGCGCATGGCTTGACCGGACGGGGTGTAATTACGAGCGGATGCAGAAACTCCGCTGACACAACTACTAACCAGAGGAGCTAGCGCCAAGGCTTGTAATACCGATCTTCGTGAAGTCATTGAGGAATGTTCCTGTAATGTTGAAGCGGCTTAGTTACGCCTAGCATATCGTAGAGCAGCTGCTAAGTTAACAGCTGATTTCTAGCGGTTTTTACAGGTAAATTAGTCAGTCAGTTGCAGAAGTATTATGGATAGTTGCCGTGTCTATCAGGTTTTTGACTAATATTGAGCCAGTTGCAACTAGAGCTTTCGAGAAGAAAATAAATTATATGGTCAAAAATTTGAAACGTAGATTTTTCCTTGTACGCCTAGCAACAAACAACAAACAAAGTGCTAACGCGAATAAGGTAAAGGAATCCGGTTCTGGCACACTGCTGACTTCACCGGTGCCTGCATCGTGAGAGAAAGGAGCGAAATTATCCACATCGACATCACCGCCGATCAAATGCGAATTGTAAAGATCAAAATGGAGACCAAAATTTGGCAGCAAGTTTGAAACATCTACTGCGAAGTCCATATAGTAGAGTTTATTACCAGCTCCATCAGGCACGTGTTCTGGATTATTTTCAGTATTTATATTGCCGGTGATCATTAAATCCGAGAACAAAAACTCAATCTCAAGAAAGAAGGTATTAAATACACCGTGGCTCGACATGTCTCCGGCATCATGCTCCAGCACTGATTCGAAAGGAGGGTTTCCGTAGTCCATATTATTAATGTCGTATGTCGTTCCTGCAAAATCAAAAGAACCAAAAGGCTCCGGGGTAGGACCTGTCTGCGGTGTAAGAGCAATAGAAATATAGTGGGACTGATTAACATCAATGGCTTTATTACCTGTCGCTTTTGCGTAGGCGTATAAAGTAAAAATATCATCAGGGGCAACAATGGTTTCAGTTGCTAAATCGTATATACCATTGCCAATACCGAGCTGAAGAGTAGGCACGGCAAAAGCCGACACCGCCAGTAAAGGCAATGTCATTAATATCAGGCTTTTTAGAATATAGCGCACTTACTTTAGATTCCCACGTAACATCGGCGGATTTAGCCGGAAAGAAGCTATTTAATGCAAAATTCACGCCATGATACTATTATCTTTAATAACAATGGGTTAAATGGCCGCTCTTTGTAAGATTTCACGAAAGTGTAAAATTTTCTGACAGAATTTACATATGAGCTATCTATATAGAGCAGGCATTATCCGAGCATGACTAAGAAATTCGAAGCTGGCACCAATATCAATCAGGTCTTGCTCGCGAAAAGAAGGAGCAAACAATGTTAAGCCGATAGGTCGCCCACTCTCTTCATAACCCATGGGAATAGTTAACGCAGGAAAATTGGCCCGCGCTGCCAGACCAGCATTTCGATTATTGATTGATAACAACACGTCCAAATTTGAATTCCGAAACAATTGTTCCAATTGTGATCTTGCGTCAGCTTGTAACCCCTCCCTTAGCGATTTCAATTCTGTGTCGGACAGATCAATCTCGGCCATCATATCTACCAGGCTCTGACCGTAAGGCGCGCGCAGATCAATATCTGCTGCGTTAAATATTTGTAAATCGGCGATTGAGGAAATAGACACTTCATCTGATGCATGCTGTTCAAGATAAAGCGGCAGGTCATGCACCATTTCTGCACCAAGAAATTCAGAAAAGCGCTCGACGTTTTCGGCAACGAAATCTAGAGAGATAGCGATAGCACCATTTTCTACAAGCAGAGAAACAGCTTGCTGATAAAATTCATTGTCGGCATAACTTTCAAGAACCCCTATGCGTTTACCACTTAGACTAGGCTGCCGGTAAATCAGTGAAAAATTATCACTAATCAACGGCATGGCAGTATCTGCCCGATCATATCCGGACATAGCATTAAACAGCGATACCACATCAGCGACGCTGCGCGCCATAGGACCCGTTGTATCCAGAGTCGCAGAAATAGGCACAACACCTGTGCGGCTTAAGCTACCAGTTGTTGGTTTTAAGCCAACAAGAGAATTAGCACTGGCGGGAGACAGGATAGAGCCTGAAGTTTCTGACCCTATAGCAACGGTTGCATAATTTGCCGCAACCGATGCTCCGCTGCCAGCACTTGACCCTCCTGTGCCAAACAAGAATCTTCCATAAGGGTTCAAGGTTTGACCACCCATTGCGCTATAACCAGAAGGGCAACTAGTACAAAAGAAATAGGCCCATTCGCTCAGGTTTGCCTTGCCCAAAATTATCGCGCCCTTTGCCTGCAACTGATCGACGACAAATGCATCGCTTGTTAAATTGTTTTGCAAGGCAACAGCGCCAGCTGTTGTCGGCAAACCCTGAAAACCAATATTGTCTTTTAGCAGTACAGGTATGCCATACATTGAGTCTCGCTCTGCATCGCTATTCTGTTGCCGTTGGCTGTCTAACATTCTTGCCCGAGTAATGGCTTCGGGATTCAGGGAAATAAGCCCATTGATAAACAAGTTATCATCGCTTTCAAAAGCGCGGATTCTATAAATATAAAACGTCACCAGCGATTCATAAGACAGCAAGCCAGCACTAATGGATTGCTGTATCGACTCAATACTCTTATCGAGAATTAGAGACTTTAAGGCCTCATAGTTTTGTTCAGTAAATTGATTCAGCTCTGCGGTGAACGGCGCCCACAACTGATTTTTGTCTATCAGCTTTGAATTAATCAACTTGAAGTGCATGCTTTGGGTTTCATGCTCAGCCAGTATTGCTATATCCTCGCTTTGGTCATAAAGTTGCCAGACAGGATCAGCGTTTTCAGCTGCAAACAATGCGAGTGGAAACACCAATAATAGGAAAGTAAAAAAGCGAACCACAGTTATACTCCTTCGGTTTTCAATGGCATAATCAACCAACATGCTCCAGGTAAATATACTCCAGTTAATGACATTTCGAAACCAATGACCGATGAATTTAGCGAGTCTCTCTTTTCTATGATAAGCGCTCATGAAAAAGAATTTATAGACGAGATACAGAAAATTCTTAGCTCTATATAGAGTGTGGCTCTATTCTAGGTTTTCCAATTTTCGTTCCAACTAAAAATCGATACATTCCTATTTACACTCACTTACACTAGAATTGTCAAATGGCTATTTCACTACAAGATATTCACGACGCCGCGGAACGTATCGAAAGCGCTGTAATCAATACTCGTTTCGAGAAGTCTCTAACCCTCTCCTCTATTTTTGGCGTAGAGCTTTCGCTTAAATTTGAAAATTTACAGTTTACCTCGTCATTTAAGGAAAGAGGTGCATTGAACAAATTGCTGCAACTGCCGTCTAGCGAAAAACAATCTGGTGTTGTCGCTATGTCTGCAGGCAACCATGCCAAAGCGGTCGCCTACCATGCGCAACGACTGGGGATTCCTGCAACGATTGTTATGCCAAACAACACACCAATCGTAAAAGTTGAAGACACCAGAAATTTTAACGCCGAGGTTATTCTTGAAGGGGACTCTCTTGAGGAGGCAACAGCACACGCATTTCAATTGGCAGAATCTAAAAAGCTTAGCTTTGTACATCCATTTGATGACGAACAGATAATCGCTGGACAGGGTACAGTAGCGCTTGAAATGCTGAATGATGATCCCGATTTAGACGCTCTGGTTGTTCCAATCGGTGGTGGTGGATTGATTGCCGGCGTTGCTATTGCCGCAAAGGCGTTGAAACCTTCTATCAAAATATTTGGCGTTGAAGTAACTGGCTACCCCGGGGCCAGTGACGCTCTTAAAAAAGAAAATACCTACATCGGAGGCTCCACTATAGCCGAAGGGATAGCCGTTAAGCATCCCGGCACACTGGCAATAAGTATCATCCAGGAAATGGTGGACGATATTATAATAGTCGATGACGAAACCATCGAAGAAGCAATCAACTTACTTATAACTATTGAAAAAACTGTAACCGAAGGAGCCGGCGCAGCGTCACTGGCGGCGGTTATGACAAAGCCTGAGCTATTCAATGGATTACGAACAGGGATAATTTTAACCGGGGCTAATATCGATTCTAGAATACTTGCTTCGGTGTTAATGCGCCGCCTTGTACGCAAAGGACGAATCGTTCGCTATCTGGTAAAGATTAATGATTCACCAGGATCCCTCTCAGACGTCACGGCTAGAATTGCTGAAATCGGTGGAAATATACTGGAGGTTTCACATCAGCGAATGTTTTCCAGCGTGCCTGTTAAAGAAGCCGACCTGTATTTAACCGTTGAAACTCGCGACTCAGAACAGAGTAAGAAAATTCTAGAAAGATTATGTCAACTGGGATACACAGCCGAATTATTAGTCGACGGCGTTTAGAATAAACCATACACAGAGAATACACCGATTCTTTTCTGAGCTACATTAATAGTATTTAGAGTTCTCACCCAATACCAATGAACGTTGTTCTTCTATGATAGAAGAAAGAAATTCACGACAAACTTTAATTCTGGCAGTAGAGCGAAGATCGATGTGGCTTAATATTCAAATTCCCCAGCTTGATGGCTCCAGTTTGCAATCAAGGCGGCGCTGAAACATCACCACAAAACAAAATCACATCTGCTTTGCTACCGCCTGCATTCATATATTTTTTCGTAGCATAATTGTTCTTGGAGTTTTAGAACTATTTAATCCGCTCACCAAAAACATCTTGCTCGAATATAATCCAGCTACTAGCGACCTGATGGGTTTCTAATATCAACACCCCTTCTGCATCGTAATAGGTGGTGCGAATACCAAACACTGAAAGCTTCATCGCCAGTGTGTTAGCATCCATCCAGTGCCATTATCCTCGCTATGAGTGTTGGCTTGCCATTTCTGGAGACACAGAATCAGCGGTCGAATATCTGAACAATGCGAGGAATCGGCTATCTTCTCGCTGTTTATAGGCACGAACATGTATAGATTATCTGTAAGAAATTTCGCTCTTATTTCCCTTATATGTTTTTTATTTTCTTGTTCTGCAAGTCAAAATTCTCCTATCAGTTTTTTGGAAGGCGTGTGGAAAATAGCTGACAAAGAGAAATACGAGGCATGGGAACAAAAAGCGAACGGAGAATTTAGCGGTTATTCGTATAAATTAATTGATGGCAAGAAGGATATTCTAGAAACTTTATCTATAACGAAAATAGGCAATGAATTTGTATACGAAGCTACTGTTCCAAATCAAAACGAAGGAAAAACAATACAATTTGTTTTGAATGCGAAAATAAACAACTATTTATCCTTCGAAAATGACAAACATGATTTCCCAAAGAAAATTCAATATAAGAAAATTACAGATAATGAAATAGACGTTGCGGTGCTAGGAAGTGATAACAACGGCTTTACATACAAACAATATAGAGAATAACCAAGAGACTCTCCGAGTCTTAATTTTCCCTTAGATGTACCCTGCCAACCTACGCTTGGAGCTAATTATGACGGCTATCGTAAAAAGCCACCCGGTTATATCGTTCTTTTTACTCTCAGTCCTACTCGGCATGCTGCCCCTGGCTCTGGTTTCTTCGGGCTTGCTACCGGTCGCATTTTCACAACTCGGTGCGTTTAGTGCCAGCATCGCAGGCTTTATTCTTGCTAGTATCGGCGCTGGTCGAGAGAGTGTAACTGACCTGCTCCGTCGAGTCTTAATCTGGAGAGTGGGTTTCCGGTGGTGGATAACAGCTATACTCTATACAGCTATTATGGCGGCAGCCGCGCTCTTTCTTAGCTCCAAGTTTGACGGCATTACAATTGATTGGCAGTCATTACCACCGATTTATCAGGTCATACCGATGATGTTTATCTTGATCGTCTTAGCTGGCCTCGGCGAAGAATTTGGATGGCGTGGTTTCCTCATTCCAGTATTGCAGTGTCGTCATAGCGCACTTGTCTCAAGCCTCATTATAGGTGTTTGTCACAGTTTCTGGCATCTACCCCTGTTCCTGGTAGAAGGCACAGCTCAGAGTGAATGGGCTCAGCAGTTAGGCTTAATCCCTGCGTTTTTGGGATACTCAGTATTTGTAATCGCCTGGGCTATCCAGCTCTCCTGGTTTTTCAATAACACCAAAGGTAGCGTCCTGCTAGTTGCAGTTGTACACGGCGCCGGCAATGCCTGGATTGGTGGATACTTTGATGTAAGTGGAAATGCTGGAACACTCGGCAACAACATGTTGACCGTGCTAATGGCTACTCTTTCGCTCGCATTAGTCGTAATTGCAGGAAAAAACCTTATGAGCAACGCAACCTTAAAGAAGCAATAACGAACCAATTCTATTAACTACAACAACTCTGAATATTCGTTCAGATCAATGCTTACTTATATCTGCCTTTCAGCAGACATACGTAAGCAATACTTTTCGGTGCTGATTCGCATACTCAATTTCGTAGAAAAGATAATTCACCATTACCATACCGGGGAATAGCTACATCGAAATCTATTCGCCCCTGACAGGAATCTATCATCGCACGAGCACCTTCGGGTGTTGCATCTAGAGTGGGGTATACAGTATCCAACCTGAGGTGGGGACTGCCACTATTCATAAACAAACTGGAACAGATATTCATGACTTCATGAAAATTCCCCAGCATCATCTCAGAGAAATCACCTGATTCAGCAGCATCCTCTGCACCACCCAACGGAATTCTTGTTAAGGCTGACCCGGTAAAGGCGACAAAATTCCTATCACAGACACATGCAGTTACGGGCTTATCTTCGTCATCAACGAATATGGCAACCATTTTTGAATCTGAATCGGGGGCTACTGTGTCGTTAGGATCAACCGCAACCTCGTCACCAAAAAGCATTTTAAATATAAGTCGAACCTCAACATCGTTGGGCAAGGGAATTAGCTGAGACATATTAGCTTCCTATAAACGGCGTTAGCGCAGTCTCGAAGGACTCCGGCGTGAAGGGTTTGGCTATTAGAAAACGTGCACCAAGCTCAGCAGCCTTTTCTCTCATTACCGGCGTCGCCTCTGTTGTTACAAATCCGAACTTAGGGCATATCTTCTCTTCATTCAAAGTCTCTAACAATTCTGGCCCAGTCATAACTGGCATGTTCCAGTCACATAAAACCAGATCAGGTGCATTTTCCTTAATAAGTTCCAGTGCCTGAGCGCCATCCGCGGCCTGAGTAATGTCATGTCCTTCAAAACCAGCCTCGCGCAAAGTTTTCATTACAATCATGCGCATAGCCATGCTGTCATCTACTACCATTATGTTCATACTTTTGTCCTCCTGGACTCACGTAATTCTCTCAAGCAAGATAAATATTTTTTCTAACAATTACTATTTCATCCAACATCTCGTCTGTAGGGCTGCATATTGAATTTTTTATTTGAAGGCAACTGCATTGAAATCGAACTAGCGATTTTCTCCAATGGCAGTACCGTGTCCGCTGCACCCAGAGCTACTGCGGCTTTTGGCATACCCCAGACCACACTACTGTTTTCATCCTGAGCAATTGTTCGAGCACCAGCTTCCTGCATTTCTTTAAGACCCTTTGCGCCGTCGTCACCCATTCCGGTAAGAAGTACACCGACAGCATTAGGCCCTGCAGTCTGCGCAACCGATCGAAACAGCACATCAACCGAGGGTTTGTGTCGATTCACTGCAGGACCATCACTCAGTTTGCAGTGGTATTGCGCGCCGTATCGAACAACAATTAGATGCCTGTCTCCTGGCGCAATGTAAGCGTGACCTGCGAGAATCGGCTGACCATCCTTAGCTTCACATACCGTCATTGCAGAAACCCCATTGACTCGTTCAGCAAACGGGCCACTAAAATCTGCCGGTATATGCTGCGTGATCACAGTAGCAGGTGAATTTGCAGGCATGGCCATCAATACTTCTTTGATTGCCTCAGTTCCCCCGGTGGATGCACCGATGGCGATAATTGAGTCGGTTGTGGCAAAACGCCCCTTCCGAGAGATTCTTTCTAACACCGCATCAGCGGATAATTTGGCTTCAATCTTCATTGGTTTTACAATGCTGCGATTGTAGGTTCTTACCTTTGCACACGCTGCCACTTTTACCTTGGCAATAATTTCGGCGCTGTAATCTTTTAAACCATGGACTAAATCCCCACCGGGCTTGGTAATAAAATCCACCGCACCAAGTTCTAGCGCTCGTAAAGTAACCTCAGCACCTTTTGCTGTGAGACTGGAAACCATTATCACGGGCATTGGTCGCAGGCGCATGAGATTACCAAGAAAAGTAACGCCATCCATACGTGGCATTTCTACATCCAGTGTCAGAACGTCGGGGCTGAGTTGCTTAATTTTTTCCCGCGCTACAAACGCATCCATTGCGGCTCCTACAACCTCAATGCCAGGATCTTCCTGAAGGATTTCTGTTAATAATTTACGTACCAGAGCTGAGTCATCAACCACCAGTACTCTAATTGGCTTATTCATAGCTTAATTCCATGTCTCACCGGAGACATTTGTATAATCGCATCCTGCGTGTTTTTATTACTCATGCTGTCATCTGGTTAGTTAAAATCGATTTCGCCTGAGGTAGCGCCGGCCAGCGACTGTCGATATACGTCTTCGCGCTGCACATGCTTGTTTCTGTTGCTTATCGGCATCTTGCGCATTAGTACTCGACCGCTAGCTGGGAAATACAAAATCTTCCGTGGGTAGGTTCCACCGAGGTCTTCAGATGTCACGGTTAAGCCCGTGTCGCGCAGATAGTTGCGCACGAACTCAATATTGTTCTCCCCAACGTCTGTAGTTGATTGCAAGACCCGGCCACCGCCAAACAGCTTTACTTCGAGGTTTTCCCTGCGCCCTCCGTGAAGTAAAATATCATTGATCATATGTTCCATCGCTGCACTGCCATAGCGGCTCAATTTCTTTTTACACTCACCAGGATCTGATGCGCATTTGTCGGTACTGGGCAGCATGAAATGATTCATCCCGCCAACACCTGTTTGCGTGTCTCGTATACACGCCGAGACGCAAGACCCCAACATGGTGGCAATCAATTCATTGGCTATAGTCACGTAATATTCACCAGGCAGTATACGCGCCAGATAAATCTCATGTACGGTGTCCCAGTAACGCTTTACTTTACAGAACCCAGGTAGCGACAGAGGCATTTGTGACTGATTGGTATGTGATTGCTGAAACACGGCTCTACCCTTTAACGAATTTTCTTGTAAACAGTTTTACCCGTTAACTCAAAGCGGTCGCTTACGTTGTTTAGTGTTTCGGAATGACCTATAAAAAGAGTACTTTCAGGTCGCATTATGTTGGCAAAGCGTTCAAACAATGGTTTTTGCGTAGGCTTGTCGAAATAAATAACTACATTGCGGCAAAAAACTACGTCGAACTTGCCGCGCATTGGCCATTCATGCATTAAATTCAATTGCTTGAAGGTAACCAATTTGCGCAGCTCTGGTGACACTTGAACTTTACCCTTTTGCTCGCCACTGCCTTGCTTAAACCAACGCTTTTTCCGTTCACTGTCTAGCGCTTCAATGCGAGTCTTAGAATAAACTCCACTACTGCCAGTTTGAATAACATCGCTGTCGAGGTCAGTGGCAAGAATGCGAATGTCACGACGATCAATGTCGGGTATAGACTCACGCAATGTGATTGCTATTGAATACGCTTCCTCTCCAGTGGAGCAACCTGCCGACCATATGCGAATACGGTTATTGACTCTATAGCTGTCCATTAGCGCGGGCACAATGTCCTTTGCCAGGTGTTCAAAATGGTGCTTCTCCCGAAAAAAAGATGTCAGGTTTGTAGTGATAGCATTGGTAAATTGCTCTATTTCATTGTTTTTGTCATTTTTTAGCAAATCGCAATAGTCGCAAAACCTGGTAAGCCCAAGTGCACGCAATCGTTTTGCCAAACGGCCATAGACCAGATCGCGCTTATGTTCGGCTAAGGTAATACCGGTATGTGTAAGAACCATTTCGCGCAAACTCTTGAAATCAGTTTCAGTGAATTCAAAAGTTTGCTCACGACTATTCTGTGAAAGTTTATTAGCTTGTTGCATGACTTTCCTCCAGCCCTAACTCTGCTCCTAGCCCTATCATCTCCGCTGTTTTAAACAGGGGCTCCGAGGGTGATTGCCAATTTACGCTATTGCCATTGCCGCGAACCTCTCGCACAAAAGACAGGAGCAGCTGCAATATTGCGGTATCGATTGTCTCGACTTTTTCTGCGTCCAAGTTTATATCCACTCCGCGCGCTGCACTTTTTTGTAACTTCTTGTGCAGTTTTGTTGCCTCATCGATTTCCATAGTCGAAGGTAAAGTGATTTTGCTGGGCCGCATTTTCCCCGCACTGGAGTCAGCGTTCTCATCTACGCTGCAATCCAGTGTTTCTTTATCTAATGGCTTGGCCATCATATCGTCCTCGTATGGTTGACTAATCTTGTGATGCAATTAGTTTAGTCTCTAGTCGAATTTCCAGCCTTGCAGCCTTCGCCGTTTTCTAGAACTCATCCCACTCTTCATCGCTGTTGGCCGCTTTAGCTACCCTCGGTTTTCTCATTGGCACTGAAGCTGGCGCTGGCCTAGATGGAACCGGTTCCAACCAGGGCCGTTCCTCCGAGCGACGCTCGTCTGCCGAAGCACTAGCTGCGCTTGGATCAATAGTAAAGAATTCGACCAATTCGGTAAGGCTACGAGCCTGTTCGCCCATTGACTCACTTGCCGCCGCTGCCTGTTCAACCAGCGCTGCGTTCTGCTGGGTCATCTCATCCATTTGTGATATTGCCTTGTTGACCTGCTCGACTCCCTCGGACTGCTCCTCACTGGCTGCTGCTATCTCGGAGATAATGCCGCTGACTTCCTTCACAGCACCCATTATTTCTTCCAGAGTTTGTCCCGTTTCATCTACCAGTTTCGAGCCCTCACCTACCTTCAGTACGCTGTCCTCGATTAGTGTTTTAATTTCCTTCGCGGCGGTAGCGCTACGACCTGCCAGGTTGCGCACTTCACTAGCAACTACGGCAAATCCTCGTCCTTGATCTCCCGCACGAGCAGCTTCAACTGCCGCATTCAAGGCCAGCAAATTAGTCTGAAAGGCTATCTCATCAATCACCCCGATGATGTCGGCTATTTTCTTACTCGAAGCGGTAATTTCACTCATTGCCTCGACTGCACTTTTAACCACTTCGCCACCTTTTTCCGCCTGTTCCTGTGCACTTGACGAGAGTTGGTTGGCCTGCATAGTGTTATCAGCATTCTGACGCACAGTTGCGGCCATTTCTTCCATACTTGAAGCAGTTTCCTCCAGACTTGCAGCTTGTTCCTCGGTGCGCTGAGAAAGATTTGTATTACCCTGCGAGAGTTCTAGTGAGCCTCTCAAAACCGAACTGGCACTGTTGTTTATCGCGCCCATTACTTCAGTTAATTTGACAATTGTAGTATTAGTATCATTTTTCATTTGACCGAATGAACCCTGATAATCGGCATCAATTGTGCGAGTCAGATCTCCTGTAGACATCGCGCCGAGCACCTTAATGGTATCGTTGATAACTCGTTCGGAGACATCAACTAGATCGTTGACCCCAGTGCTAAGCGCCTTAAAGAAGCCGCTCTTGTCACTTAGTTCGATGCGCTGAGAAAGGTCTCCAGCTAGCGAAGAATCTACAATTCCCTGAATTTCGATTTCAGTAGCAACCTCTTGAGTTCGATCCATCCACTCGACACCAGTACCCAAGCGCTCACCATCGGAATCGATTATTGGACTAAAGATCACACGCAAGGACCGACCACCCACAACCATATCTGATGTGTTAGTTTCTTTAAGATTGGCAATCAAGTCGCGCGGGTGCGATGAATTCTTGAAGAACACATCGATATTGGCGCCTATTAATTTTTTAGAGTCGAAGTTCGGCAAATCCTTGCACAAATCGGTTTCAATATCCTGCATCAACCGAACAATTGAATCATTCATATACACAATTTCATTGCTGGTATCTGTGACCATTACATTGGTCTCTGCTCGACGCAGCGCCAACATGGTGCGAGTATTTTCAGCAGCCTCTATAGTTTGCTGAGTGATATCAGTTGCATACTTAACAACTTTAAAAGGTTTGCCGTTCAGGTCCATGATTGGGTTATAAGAAGCCTGAATCCATACTTCCTTGCCACCTTTGCCCAGCCGCTTATACTCGCTCGCTTGATATTCTCCACGGTTTAGAGATTCCCAAAATTGTTTATACTCCACGCTTGCAGCGTAGTCCGGCTCGGCAAACATGCTGTGATGTTTGCCTTTAATTTCGTCCAGGGTATAACCAAGAGTATTCAGAAAGTTGTCATTGGCATGAACGATGGTACCGTCCATCTCGAACTCGATAATCGCCTGTGACTTGCCAATGGCCGCAATCTGACCCGAGAAGTCAGCATTGCGTAACTTTTGCTCGGTGACGTCAGTTGCATACTTAACAACCTTGCTGGGTTTGCCATTCAAATCCATGATCGGGTTGTAAGAGGCCTGAATCCATACTTCCTTTCCGCCTTTGCCCAACCGCTTGTATTCGCTTGCCTGGTATTCTCCTCGGTTTAAAGCTTCCCAAAATTGCTTATATTCCACACTTGCAGCGTAGTCCGGCTCGGCAAACATGCTGTGATGTTTGCCTTTAATTTCGTCCAGGGTATAACCAAGAGTATTCAGGAAGTTGTCATTGGCATTAACAATGGTACCGTCCATCTGAAATTCGATAACCGCCTGTGACTTGCCTATGGCTGCAATCTGGCCTGAGAAGTCTGCATTGCGCAGTTTTTGTTCGGTGATATCAGTCGCATACTTTACAACTTTATAAGGTTTGCCATTCAAGTCCATGATTGGGTTGTAAGAAGCCTGAATCCACACATCCTTACCACCTTTACCCAACCGTTTAAATTGACCCGACTGGTATTCACCACGATTTAGAGACTGCCAAAATTGCTGATATTCCGGACTTGAAGCAAAGCCCGGCTCGGCAAACATACTGTGATGTTTACCTTTAACTTCTTCCAGGGTATAGCCCAGAACATTCAGAAAATTGTCATTGGCAGTAACGATGGTGCCGTCCAGCTCAAATTCTATAACGGCCATCGATTTAGATACTGCATTCAATTCAGCTTGCAGCAGAGAGTTTTTATTTTCGGCTTCTTTGCTATCGCGATAACCGGGTATTAGATTTATTAGGCTACTCATTGTCTCAATCCTCAAAATATATTATTGGTGTTACAAATTTACGTTAAGTTTGCTCTGCTCGGTTTTAACCACTTTGGTCACATACAAACTTAGGCAGATTTTTGTTCCATTTCCGTATCGTTGCTGGCTACCTCTAACTTGTTCAAAACTCCGTCATTCATCAAACGATCGATATCCAACATGATCTGCATTTTTCCTTCCAGTGTAGAAAGGCCTTTGATAAATTCTGTGTTACAAGCTCCGCCGAAATCAGGTGCAGGTTTTAAGTCGGCGGTTGCAATGTTGTACACCTCGGAAACCGCGTCCACGACAATTCCCATAGTGCGCTCACCATGATCTTCACTGGTCACACGAACTACGATTACTACTGTAGTTTTACTAAATGGAACATTTTCTAATTCAAATAGTGTTCTAAGATTGACGATAGGTACCAAAGTGCCACGCAAGTTAATGACTCCAAGAATGTAGTCAGGCATGTTTGGCATCGGTGTAACACCATCCCATCCCTTAATTTCCTGCACCCGAAGTATATCTACGCCATATTCCTCTTCGGCTAGCATGAAGGTCAGGTATTGATCCAGACCATCTTCAGCCTGAAGTGTTTTGTCACTACTTTGTGCCTGTGCTGTACTCACAATCTATCTCTCCTGTTTTATGCAACCGCGCTAAGCGGACGACTGCGACGGTTACACTCGTCAAAATGACGTTGAATTAATCCTGGGACATCTATTATTAATGAGACTGTACCGTCGCCAAGAATGGTGGCGCCGGACATGCCCTGTATTTGGCAAAAGTTAGTCTCCAAGCTCTTGATAACGACTTGTTGCTGTCCCTCCAACTTGTCGACAAATAGACCGCAGCGTTTTCCATTTGCCTCGACTACCATGAGCAAACCATTTTCCAGTTCGGCGCGATTGGATTCGTGGCCCAGTAATGCTCCAACTCGAATAATGGGAATGTATTCGTTGCGCAGGTGATACAGTTCTGCCTCTCCTGCAACAGTGGTGATATTCTCCGCCTTCATCTGCAACGATTCCACAATCGAAACCAAAGATACGATATAGGTTTCTCCGGAAACGCGAACTAGCTGACCATCAAGTATTGCCATAGTCAGAGGTAATCGAATGGTTACTGTGCTACCTGCTCCCTCATTGGAGCTGATACTGACGTTACCGCCTAAATCACGCACGTTACGCCCCACCACATCCATTCCTACGCCGCGCCCTGAAACATCACTTACCTGATCAGCTGTAGAGAAACCAGGAGCGAAGATGAGATTACAAATCTGATCATCAGACAATTCTTCATTTACCCCAACTAGCCCTTTCTCAATTGCCTTGCTAAGAATTTTGTCACGGTTTAGTCCAGCACCATCATCGATAACCTGAATGATGATGTCGCCTCCATCGTGGAAAGCTTTTAATTCAAGAGTGCCGGTTTCAGGCTTTCCAGCCGCCAATCGAATTTCCGGCGTCTCGATGCCATGGTCCAGTGAGTTGCGCACCAGATGAACCATTGGATCACCAATTTTCTCTAGCACGGTTTTGTCGACTTCGGTGTTCTCGCCGGTCAATTTAAGTCCAATTTTCTTACCCATCTTGCCGCTCAAATCTCGAACCAGACGAGGAAAACGACTAAAGGAATTACTGATGGGAAGCATGCGTATTTGCAGTACGCTCTCTTGAAGTTCGCGTGTATTGCGCTCGAGCTGACCGATGCCATCGATTAGCTTTTCCTGCGCCTTCTGGTCCCCTTCTGTAATCTGGCTACCTATTTGACTGAGCATAGATTGGGTAATAACCAGCTCACCTACCATGTTGATAAGCTCGTCTACTTTGTTGATTGCGACTCTAATAGACCCACCAGAGTCCTTGGTGGTGCTGCTTGTTTTCCCTTTCTCATTAACTTTTTTCTCCACGACTGTTGGAGCAGCTGCTTCTTCTACCAGACCCTGATTTGTCGCTGGCACTTCAAGTTTCTGAGCCGGTACTTCTTCGGCCAACTCAAGCTCTGGAGTTATCATTGGAATGATCTCAACAGAACTCTCAGAAGCAACCCACTCAAATAAATCGCGAATTTTTTCCTCACTAACGTCACCGATTAATTCCATCGCCCACGTGAGGTAACTCAACTTAGGATCGATATCGTCGAACGACGGCAGTTCCGATGTATCAACTTCAACTTTTAACTGACCAAGAGACTGCAGCTCCTGGAATAATCTTATTGGCTCATTACCCGATTGCATCATCTCCGGATTAGGTGTGAACTTGATTAGCCAGCTACCACTACCTGATAGTGGGTCATTTGAAGCCTTGGGCGATTCGGCAACTGCTGCATTACTTTCTTCAGTGGCTGCTTCATTTTCATCGTTGCCAGCCAGCATAAGCTCCAGACCCTGGTGTGTTTTCTCAATTCGCTGCTGGTCATATTCCTTGTGCTCTTTGGAGTTGTTAACCATGTCGCGAAGCACATCAACAGACTCAAGCAGCAAATCAACACAGTCACGCGAAACCATGCGCCTGCCGTCACGCATTTCATCCAGTAGCGTTTCCATAACATGGGTAAAGCTGGACATTTCCATGAATCCAAATGAAGCACCACCACCTTTGATGGAATGTGCGGCACGAAAGATGGGCCCCGGACCGAACATCTGATCCACATGACGACCCGGACCCTGATCCTTCAGGGGGCGCGGGATGTCCTGGGCAACCGGGAAACCGTGGCGGGCTATGACCTGTCACCGACGATCACTATCAACTGGGCTGATGATGGCAACCATGACCTGGTGCCGCGCAAAAGGTCAGGTTTTACCCAGCAAGAAAATTGGCAACAGGCCCTGAGCCAAATCCAGCAGTTTATCACGACAGAAAAGGCAGCATAGACCGATGACAAATTACAGTATTTATCAGGTGGATGCCTTCACAACTGATGTCTTTCATGGCAATCCGGCGGCGGTTGTGCCGTTGGTCCGGTGGCTGCCAGATGGGGTGATGCAGGATATCGCCCGGGAGAATAATCTGTCGGAAACCGCCTTTTTGTCCCCACAGGGGAAGACGAGGCGGATTTTCATCTGCGCTGGTTTACGCCCGGGGCAGAGATTGACCTCTGTGGCCATGCGACCCTGGCGACGGCCCATGTGCTGTTCACCCAGCTGCAGTGGTATGGGGACCAGAT
>NVVJ01000113.1 GCA_002402175.1 SAR86 cluster bacterium | reverse complement strand
TGTAACCCGAGCGAGAACCATTAACATGACTTCTTGAAACAACTCTTGTTTATGTTTTTCCCTACGCTTGTTTTCGCCAAATAATTTTGTGATTTTTGAAAATTTTACCAAACTCATAGTTTTTCCTAAGGTTCTTGCTTGTGATTCATAGATTGCAACTGCTATCGTACTCTCCAATTGCTGGTACTGACAAGTTAACTACCTAAATCAAGAAAAATCTCCGATTAGGCTTTTCTATATTCCCACTGCCTTTCCCCGGGACTAACCCGTCTAAAGAATAAGGGGACGACACACGAAGTGTCTGCCCTTTAAACTAGACTCAGTTTGGTACTGCTAGAAAAGCTTCTTGCTTGTTGTGTTATAGGGTCAATAAATTGTAATTTTTGAGCTAATAGTTGCAGGGGTTTTCTGTAATCACCTGGCTCACCAGGCTCTAGTAACCGAGGATAGTAAGTATCGTTCAATAATGGCCAGCCAAGGCTTTGCATATGCAGGCGCAGTTGGTGGGTCTTGCCTGTTATGGGGTTTAGCTCAAATAAAGCTTTGTCGGCTGAACACTGCAGACAACGAATAAGGGAATGACTGTTGGCCAGCCCTTCGACAATATGCATCAAAAACCTCGTCCCTGTTTTCTCCAAACGATTTTTAATTTCCCATTGCTGGTTATTCATCGGAGGATTGTTATTCGTGCTGGCGATGGCCTGATAGGTCTTGTTGACTTGACGTGTTTCAAATAGATGATGGTAATGCTGACGTGAATTGGGGTTAACCGAAAACAATACCAAGCCTGCAGTAGCTTTATCGATACGGTGCAGGGCTTGCAATTGTTGGTTTCCGGTCTTATTACGCAAGCGATTTTGCAGGCATTCTTCAACGTACTTGCCACCTGGAGTGACGGGTAGAAAATGCGGCTTGTACGCCACTAAGATCAACTCGTCCTGGAAAATAATTTTTTCTGCAAAGGGAATCACAGGCTCACTGTCAACTTCGCGATAATAATAAACCCGTTGCTGAGCAGCAAAAGGCGAAGTCGAGTTAATTAAGCTCCCGTCATGCCAATGAACCTTGCCGTCAGCCATGCGCTGTCTCCACACATCACTTTTTATGCCGGGAAACTTAAGGATAAGATATTCTAGAACTGTCGTTACGCCAGGATTGTGCTGAGGTAGGCTGAGCTTGGATGGGAAACTAGCTATAGCCATAATTACATCGGAATTGATCCTATAAGGATCTTTTAGGGTGCTGACAAGTTAACTCTCAATCTACCAGAATGCCGGAATGGATTCTACAAACATGATGTACAGCGCCACCGATTTCCACGCAAACACATCCATCGCCCCTGCTGTGCCACTTTCTCCTATACCCGGTAATAGTGTTTACCGGAATTCATCCTCGGGAAAAAGGGATTCAGCTTGATGGCTATGGTACTTAGTGCTACACTTTGCTTTATCAGGAAAGATGCTTGTGATTGCTTATAAAAATAAAGAATTCCACAAATGGGCAAAGAAGCAAGGTCTAAACGATACCGTGCTATTAGCAGCTCTTGATGAAATGGAGCGCGGCTTGGTCGAAGCTGACTTAGGGGGAAATGTATTTAAAAAGCGCGTTTCTTTGGGGCAAGGAAAAAGCGGTGGCGCTCGAACTTTACTAGCTTACAAGAAAGGCAATAGGGCCTTTTTTATATTCGGTTTTGCCAAAAATGCGCGAGCTAACATTAAAGAGAATGAACTTAGATCATTGAAGCTGTACGCAAAGCTCTTGCTGGGCTATAACGAGAAAGAATTAAGAAAAGCGATTAAAGAGAAAGCGTTAATACAAGTTGAGGCAAATAATGGATAAATCTATATTGGAAGTTGTACATGACGGTGCGAAGGATTTACATAAAGTAGGTCTTGTAGATGCAGTAACCATGCGTGAATTTGACTCCCTGTGTTTGCCTCCCATCAAGCAATTCACAGCTGCTCAAATTAAAGGGTTAAGACTGAAGACTAAAACAAGCCAGGGAGTGTTTGCTGCCTACCTAAATACCAGTAAAACAACTATTCAGAAATGGGAGCAAGGGGCAAAACGACCAAGTGGGGCATCATTGAAATTAATAAACTTGGTTGAAAAAAAAGGGTTAGAGGTGCTTGCGTAAAGAGAGCTTAGTCACGTGGCTTTACTAACGGGAATAGCGGACTGAGGAGAAAAGGGAAACGCCCTAAACCTAGCTCACAATCAAAGCGGCAAATTGAATGGCTTTCGTGCAAGTTGGCGCTGGAACACTTTCAACGAATTCAACATTTCTAGCGGTAAAATCCACCAACTTTAATTGGTGGATAAGTACAGTGCCAGCAGTAGACAAACCGTCCGGCAGTTCTACACATAGGTTCATGCTTTGCTTAGTACTGGTAATTGGAGCCACCACAGCAAAGCCGGCAGTATCATTGAACACCCTTTTAGAAAGAATAAAAGCTGGCCGACGCTTCATAATTTCTTTGCCCGTACTCGGGTCAAAATCCAAAGAAACGATATCGCCCTGATCTGGAATGTACATTATAATTCCTTACCTATAGGCTTTGCATCTACCCATTCTTCGCCTTCAGCATCCAGAGCAAAGTTCTCTCTAGAGCTACCCTCGAGAAGGGACTCGAGTGTGTACTTTATCGCCACTGGCGTTAAAACAATCTTGTTGCCCTTAATTGACAAATCTAAGGTTGAGCCAACCTTTAAACCCAATGTGTCTGTAATTGCTTTAGGGATGCTAATAATATTAGCTCCCCCAGATTTACGAATTGATATAATACTCATTGAACTCACTCCTGCGAATATCAAGTTATACAAGAGTATAACTATTTATCAGGTTATACTCTTGTATAACCATAGCCATTAACATGCTGCTGACAAGATAAAAAGGACACAGGGGACAGCAAAAACAAGTCATTGCCCCCTTAAACTCGTAATATAGGGTCGTAGTTAGAGACTCTGGGAGCTTTCTTCCCTGTTACATATTGTTGCCCCTCCCAGAGCTATATCTGGATAAACTAGCATTTGCATCGAGTTGCTGGCGCTGACTTAGCGAAAAGTGTTTGCAACAATGTGGCACTGATTAAAAGCAAAAGAAGGTGAGTACCTGTTTAAAATTAAAACCAAAAATCAAAACAAAAGTAATTTGAATTGGAGGAAGATATGTCGAAATTAACAACAACATTGAGTCTCGTAATAGCCGGTCTGCTGGTATCCAGCCAAGTCGCAGCGCAACCTGATGCAGCGATAATTGAAAAGGCTTTGTCACCGTTACCTACGGACCTGCGCGCAGATGCCACCGTATATAAATATAATGGCAACGGAAATCGCGTCACTCTTAAGGTTGGTACAAACCATGTTGAGTGTACGCCAACTGACGACGCGGGCTTCACCCGTTGCGGCCCTGTTTCGCAGCGTGCCCGTCGTGATCTGCAAGCCAAATTGTCAGCGGACGGTCTAGAAGGCGATGATTTGCAAATGGCCATGCAGAAAGCGCAAGACGAAGGCAGTATTCCTGCTCGCAAATTCGGATCAATATCCTATCGTAGATTTGACACTCCAGATCGTATTCAGTACCTGATGGTAGTGTCTTTACCAAACGCAAGTGCCGAAGAGCTTGGTATGCCAGTTGGCCCTCAGCGCGATAACTCTCTCGCCGGAATGGGAACGCCCTGGATGATGCGCCCTGGCACTTCCAGAGCACACTTGATGATTCCTATTAATGGAACCGAATATTCCAATACAGGCAACTAGTCCAGCAAGTGGAAACTCCCTTCGTGAAAGGCGAAGGGAGAATTTCATCATTAACTTACCGCTACTCAACTTCTATTGCGCATACAAAAGGCTATAGCCATATTCCTGCGACCGAGTTGCAGCCAGAACTCCCGCTGGAACGAAACGACTCTTCGGTATTATTCCTGCAACAAGCTCAGCATGAACATCATCGTAGGAGGCACCCGTTGCTGTTGCCAGCCTTCTGGAATATGTTCGGGTTGCTCTGCTGCAGATGACTACTTCAACGCCTTTTGCACGCAGGTCTGCAAGAGATGTCTGTCCATTGGAAAAACTGGCGGTGTTCATGGGGTTAGCTGTGGGTGCAGAATCCGCATTGGGATTGAACAATGCTCCATATTTTTCCCAAACGGCATCGTTAAACCCGTAAGGAGTTGAACCGTGTCGGAAACAGACTATCAACGCATAATCCGACGACTCGCCTTCGTAATCATCTTCATGGGCGGCTATTATATTTTTGGCGTACCTGACCGCGTTGGCTCCACCTGACAAGTTAGCAGAATCTACAAAGACTCGATGATTGCCTGCTAATTCCCCCATCCAGGCATCCTTGACGTGTCGTGCTGGCTCAAATCCAGCAGCTCGCCCCTGAGCTTGTACTGGCACCGAAGCAACACTGGCGGCAAGGCCGGCAACAGCGGCAACACTCATATTTGTTAGCAGGGAACGGCGCCCTACTGTCTCTAGCTCTTCGTTTTGGTTTTGATCTTTATCTTTCATTTTGTACTCCTGCTTAAGTAGCCAGACTATAGTTTGAAAAAGTTTTGAAAAAATATTTAGTTACAGCGATTAAAGGAATTCATGAAAAAACCCCGGAATAGCTCCTAAATCGAAACAAATTCTATGTTACTGCTTGCGCCTAATTTTTCTAGAAAGCTACGCTGCTTGTCGTTAATCAATAGCGTCAGTTTAGCGCCATGGGTGGCCATATTTTTAGATTCACGATTAAAGAAATCAACTGCCGATTGATCTATATGAGTTGTGTATTGAAGATCTACGGTGAGGTTCTCACCAATGTGGCTATGGAACTGCTCTGTTAGATGAGCCACTGAAGCATAGAACAACGCACCTTTAACTTTCAGCACAGAACCTGAGTTTGTATCTTCTACCTTTATTTCAAGCTGACTGATGCGAAACAAAAACACACTGACAGACAAGAAGACCGCAATTTCAATTCCTGCAGCCAGACCAAAAAATATAATACCGATAAAAGTGGAGAGATAAATAACCAGCTCAGAGCGAACCTGCGCATAGTGTTTAATATCGCTCCACTTGATCATGTCGGCGCCTACTATAAACAATGTGCCCGCCATTGCGGCCATGGGCATGTAGGTCAGTATTGGCCCCAGAAATGTTATAAGAACAAGCACGAAACCTGCTGCAACAATTCCAGAAAAGGGTGTCGTGGCACCTAGACTCTGATTAACCCGGGTTCGGTTGAAGCTGCCAGAGCCGGCAAAACTTGAAAAGAACGGGGCGAGAAAATTGGCGATACCCTGGGCAAACACCTCCTTATTCAGGTCAATGTTCTGATCAGTCTCCATTTTTAGTTCTCTGACAATAACCAGTGATTGGGCGAGGCCGATGAACGCAATGGCGATAGCGTAGGGGATCAACTTCAAACTGGTCATCAGGTATTCCATATTTATTGTAGGAACACTGAAGGGCATCCATTGCAATGGCATGCGCCCCAGATATTCAAGCTCAGTTACCGGTTGCGGCCAGACAAAAGCCACTAAAAGGCCGCAGAGATAACCTGCACTGACGGCAATAATAATGAAATAGCGCGGAGAATAGCGTCGCCCTATATAGCCTCCCAAGATTGCGCAGAGCCCGATTGCAAAGCTATACGGACTCACCAGGTGAGCTGCATCGCTAATTATGATGTAGAGTTTTTCATAAAAGAAAGTGGTCTTGAAAGTAGACAGGTCAAGAATGCTATCTAGCGATGCCATGATTATCAGAAACCCGGCACCCGCGGAAATACCAGAGATAGCCGCTGGAGAAAGGTATTGAAAAATACGTGCTCCGCGTAGCAACCAGAACAACAACTGAATCAAACCTACCATCATGCAAAGCAGAAACACGAAATCGATATACACCGGGCTACCGCGTCCGGCTAGAGGCACAACCGCTGTCCCAATGAGAATAGCCACGGCAGTATTAGGGCCGCTCATCATGGAGGAGGTACCGAGGATGCTGCAAAACAGGGTAACGAAGATCGCGCAATACAGACCATACTCAGGCTGCAGTCCAGCCAGGTAGGCATAGGTAATACCTTGGGGAATAACCAGAATGGCGCCTATAAATCCCGCAAAGATTTCTGTACGCCAATCGACCAGCTTATGCCTCCAGGCAAAAGAGGGCGTTGCTTCCTTGAGAAGTTTGGTGATCAATTGATCAGGCGTTCTAACAGTTTAAGAAATTTGCTTTCCCTTGGATCTGCCGGACGATATTGCAAATTCAGGTAAGCCGATACATCCAGTGCCTGTTGGTGGCTCAGGGATTTCGGTTTGCCCACTGGCATATTAGCCCAGATAAAACCGGCGGCCTCACGAATGCCGTTCATACCTGCGCCCTTATTGTAGGAATCGGATCCCCAAACGGCTGGCGTATCTGCTATGCCCTCGCCTTGCTGTCCATGGCAGCTGGAGCATTGCTCCAGGTAAACTGCACGGCCATTAGCAGCATTGGGGTCATAACCGGTATCAGGCAAGGTAGGCACCCCACGGCCCTCCGGTTCGGCACCCATAATCTGCCCCTGAGACAGGTAGGTCACATAGGCGGCAATGGCCAGTACTTCCGGGGCGTCTTCCGTCGGCATGATGCCGTCCATGCTGTAGAGGAAACACTCCCGAATTCGCAGCCCGATACCATTGCGCTTACCGTTTTTGGCGCGCCACTTAGGGTACATTCCCGCCACATTCAGCGGCAAGGCTTCTTGTTGTGTGCCTGCCTGAAGATGACAATTACTGCAGTTAAGGCTGTTACCTACGTAGCGACTGGCGTGCTGCTGGGTATCTGTGATTATCTCGTAGCCATAAACCACGTTGGAGTAATAATCATCCAGGAAAGGCTCGTTAAGCAGTTGCTCAATACTGGGTTGGCTTTGCTGAGCATGGCTCGATGTCAACGTGATTAGCAATAGCGAACAACAAGTCAAGAAATGTGTAAATTTCATTGTTAAAGGCTCTAGTGCAATAGTCGAATGTCATTGTAAGCAAGAAGAGAAAATGATGCTTGTACATTTTTGCTTTAATCATGAAGCGAATTGTCGCAGAATGATGTTTTACTTGTCAGCATCCACAAGGAAGATAAACAATGATTAACAAAACACTCAAGATAATACTCGGCGCAACATTGCTTTGTACACTATCACCCAGCCTTTTTGCACAGAGACCCACAACGGCGACTCATGTATCACGCGCGGATATCATGACTGTTTTCGAACACATGGAAGAGACAATCGACCAGCAAATTAGGGTGGTTGATATCGGCGATGAGGTAAATGTCGGCGTTGGAATTTTGCAGCGCATTGGCACGCGCACCGAAGGAGAATCGGTTAATGCAATCGTGCATCATCGTATAACTGAAGTGTATTACGTGCTATCAGGGTCAGGCACCCTCGTGACCGGAGGAGAAATAAGCGGCGACGTAGAGTTTCCTGCTGACAATGTATCGGTGCTTGTATTAATCGGCCCAAGTGGAGCTCGCACTGTCATTAATGGCCAAACCAAAACCATCTCGGCGGGTGATATTGTTGTTATACCCGCTGGCGTGCCCCATGGCTTCAGAAATATACAAGATCAAATTACCTATCTGAGTATTCGAGTAGACCCAAGCCAAGTGTTACCTACTGGGTATGAGCATCCTTCGCTACAAGATTAGTAAGGGAAAAAGAGAAAAAAAGGTCAGAGTAAAAACACAGTAGTTTTGAGTTGAGCAAAAGTGATGCAGCAGACTTGCCTGAATTGTGGCATGAGCGTTAACGAGACTATGCGCTCATGTCCAAAGTGCGACAACGCGCTGAATCTTCAGCATGATGGCTCGACAATTACTGTTGACATTGCACACCAGGGTGAGCGCGTTAGTGAGGCGCTACGAAAAATGCAAAGCGAGATTGATTTAGCCCGAAAAGATGTCGCCATGTGCATTCGTCTTGTTGTTGGTTCGGGGCTGATTCGTGACGAAGTATTGCTAGTACTACGCGATCTGGAATTCCGCGGTGACATCAAGGGTTTTGAATCTGAGCCCTTTAACGCGGGCGCGGTACTGGTAAAACTTAAGTAGGCAGTTCTGATAAAAGGATTAGGTACTAATGAATTATCAGGAAGCAATGGAATACTTGCTGGCTAAGCCGGAAGCAATAGCGGATTATCCATTCGGGCCCGATGTGATGGTGCCGAAAATTAAAGGTAAAATGTTTGCTACGCTTAGCACCGAAAATGGAATTGCCAGAATCAACTTGAAATGTGATCCCGACGAAGCTCTGGCATTAAGAGATATTTTCGTCGCGATAATCCCCGGCTACCATATGAACAAGAAGCACTGGAATACGGTAACCCTTGATGGCAGCATCCCCCAAGGCGAAATAGAACGGATGATTGATAACTCCTATTTGCTCGTAATTCGCTCACTAACTAAAGCGCAACGAGAAGCCCTGTCAATAAAATACTCTGTCAGATAAATCAGATTAGTCCGTCAGTATTAGCCCTCCATCCTGGCCAGTTTCCAGCGCCAATTCACACTTTTTCACCATTGATCGGGTGTTATTTATTTTTCCAACGGTGTAGTATCGGCATCCTTGCTTCTAAATCAGAGACAAGTACTTAACAGAATAGGAACCCTATAAATGAAGTCTAAATTAAATAGTATTGTTTTTGCCCTACTGGCTGTTATTGCAACCGGAGCCAGTCAGGTTTCTGCTCAGGGTTTCCAGCTACCTAATATGCAAGTAACCAGTAACGCGTTTCCAGATGGCAGTATTATTCCAATAAAATACACATCTCATGGCGACAACATCCAGCCGAATTTCACTATCACCGGGGCTCCGGACGAGACAGTCGGGTACGCCATTATCTTTCACGATATTGAAGTTGCTCTCGGCGGTGGTACTGGAGACGTTACTCACTGGATTGCATGGGATATCCCATCTGCCAACATTCCAGAGGGTAGTCTGCCAGAGGGAAGTGTAGAGGGTAATAATATCGCTGGCCAGGCGAGCTTCATGGGTTCTGGCGCACCGTTTGCGGATCGTTTTCACCACTATGTTTTCGAATTTTATGCCCTAAGTGAAAAAATAGGCTTACCTGAAGGTTCAAGCCGCGACGAGCTAGAAGCAGCTTTACAAGGAAAGGTTATTGCAAAAGCGGCCTATGTCGGTCGTTATGCTAACGCCCAATAAGTTTAGGATTTTGCGCTAGGCCGAAGAAATCGCAGGGGTTGTAACGAATAAATTCTATTCATTACAACCCCTTTGATTACACCTGTACCTATTACAAATACAGGCTACTTTCCTGGAGAGAAAAGAATCCTACTCAAGGACTTACATTGACAGTAATGTAAGTATCACTATAAAGACCACCATCGTCAGCGCGCCCCCAAAGTAAATACGTGCCAGGCTCGCCGAAAACGACGGAAGTAGTAATCACTCCGTCTTCTGGTAGCTTCGGAGGCATCCATAGAAAACTCCAGGG
>NVVJ01000112.1 GCA_002402175.1 SAR86 cluster bacterium | reverse complement strand
GGTACGGGGGAGTGTTTCGTAGAAGTGTGTGAGGCAGGGATGCCGAGCCCAAGCCCCCATGGATGGGATTTCGGCGGCTTCGGAGAAACACTCCCCCGTGCCGAAGGCGAAAAGGTACTCTGAGCAAGAGGGCAGTCATCGAACAAAGATAGAAAAATATGCCGAGCAATAACCAATATTAGTGCTGGCTATTGCTCGTACCAAACCAGGTTTACGCCTGGCTTAGGATTTCGTTGAATGTGGCACTTGGTCTTAGTGCCGCGGATGCCAGCTCTGTATTCAGCTTAAAGTAGCCACCCAGGTCCATCGCGACACCTTGTGCAGCATTCAACTCATCAACAATTTTTTCTTCGTTAGCGAGTAAGGCTTCAGCAAGTTTTGCAAATTTGGATTTTAGTTCTGCATCTGTATCTTGAGCAGCAAGAGCCTGTGCCCAATACATTGCAAGGTAAAAGTGACTACCACGATTATCAAGCTCATTAACTTTACGTGAAGGAGATTTATTGTTGTCTAGAAAATCGCCCGTAGCTTTGTCCAGTGAATCAGCAAGTAGTTGCGCACGTTCGTTACCAGTAACGCTTGCCAGATGTTCCAAAGAGGCAGCCAGAGCAAGAAATTCGCCTAGTGAGTCCCAGCGCAGATGATTCTCTTTTTCGAACTGCTGTACGTGCTTTGGAGCAGACCCGCCGGCACCTGTTTCAAATAGTCCGCCGCCATTCATTAAGGGTACAACCGATAGCATTTTTGCGCTGGTGCCAAGTTCTAGAATTGGAAACAAGTCAGTAAGGTAATCTCGCAGCACGTTTCCAGTTACTGAAATTGTGTCCTTACCGTCTTTGATACGCGCCAAAGAAAACCGAGTTGCCGCCTCAGGTGACATAATTTGGATATCAAGGCCATCGGTATCGTGCTCAGGCAAATATTTATTCACCTTTTTAATTATTTCAGTATCGTGACCGCGTTCTTCACTTAGCCAAAACACAGCTGGGATTTGAGAAATTCTAGCGCGATTTACCGCAAGCTTCACCCAGTCCTGAATTGGCGCGTCTTTTACCTGGCACATCCGCCAAATGTCACCTTCTTCAACCGAGTGTTCAAGTAAAGTGTTGTTATCAGCATCCAACACGGCAATTTTACCGTCACCTATTACTTCAAATGTTTTGTCGTGGGAACCATATTCTTCTGCTTTTTGTGCCATAAGACCAACGTTAGGAACGCTGCCCATTGTTGAGGGATCAAATGCGCCATTAGTTCTACAAAAATCAATGACCTCTTGATAGACGCCAGCATAGCAACGATCAGGAATTACTGCTTTCATATCGTGTAGCTTTCCGTCTGGCCCCCACATTTTACCCGAAGTACGTAAAGCGGCCGGCATTGACGCATCAATAATAATGTCACTCGGCACATGCAAGTTAGTAATGCCTCGATCCGAATCAACCATCGCAAGCTCTGGACGATTCTTATAGCAAGCCTGAATATCTGCTTCAATTTCGGCACGCTGCGCTTCTGGCAGGGACTGGATCTTTCCATATACATCACCAAGCCCATTGTTTGGATCTATTCCCAGATCAGCAAATACGGTGGCATGCTTGGTAAATACTTCTTCATAGAATACGGTAACAGCGTGACCAAAAATAATCGGGTCCGACACTTTCATCATGGTAGCTTTGAGGTGGAGTGAAAAAAGTACGCCTTCTACTTTGGCGTTATCGATTTCATTTGCCAAGAACTCACGTAATGCCTTCTTACTCAAAACCGACGCATCAATTATCTCTCCTGCCTGCAAAGGGATATTGCTTTTTAGAACAGTAAGTTTGCCCGCAGAATCGGTGTGCTCAATTCGCGCTGTAACAGCGCTGGCTAAAGTTGTAGATAATTCACTACCGAAGAAATCGCCGCCATTCATGTTGGCAACATGAGTTTTTGATTCTGACGACCAGGCTCCCATTGAATGTGGATTTTTTTGTGCATAGGACTTAACCGCCGCTGGTGCTCGTCGATCAGAATTACCCTCTCTAAGCACTGGGTTAACGGCACTGCCTTTAATGCTATCGTATCGAGCCTTAATATCCTGTTCCTGCTCATTGGCTGGCTCTTCAGGGTAGTCTGGAAGGGCATAGCCTTTGTCCTGCAATTCTTTTATCACGGCCATCATCTGAGGCGCAGAGGCAGATATATTGGGCAGTTTGATAATGTTGGCCATTGGGTCCTGTGTGAGCTTTCCTAGCTCGGCCAACGCATCTGGCTGTCGTTGGTCTTCGGCCAGGAACTCAGGAAAGCTGGCAATAACTCGTCCAGACAGAGAAATATCTCTGGTTTCAACGGCTACATCTGAAGCGTCGGTAAAAACTTTGATTATTGGCAGAAACGAATAGGTTGCCAATGCTGGAGCTTCGTCTGTTTCGGTGTAAATAATTGTAGATTTCTTCTCTGACATCGTTTTTCCTTAGTTTCTGACTTTAGTTACAAGCTAATTGAATAACCGTATTGCAAATTTGATGCACTGCCATATCGCTCCGGCCGAGCTCTTTATTGAAGGCTCTTCCCTCTTTAAAGAGGCCGCGCATTATAGCAGGCGGGGGCTACAACGAATAGACGAATAGTGGTGCTCGTATCCGCACCCCGGGTATTGTGCGTGTATAATCTGTCGACAGTGCACAGCAATGACTGTTCCAGGCCATTCGCTGTCAGACATAGCAATATTTAGTAAAAATACGAGATCATTCATGAAAATATCCACCAATGTAGCAGGGTTTAATGTCCGGTCGGCAGGTGTCGATGATTGCGCGATAATTCTTGGGTTTATAAAGGAACTGGCAGATTACGAAAAACTGAGCCATGAAGTGGTAGCAACCGTAGAGGTTTTACAGGAAACGCTATTTGGTGAGCAAAGCTATGCCGAAGTTCTTATCGGAGAATATGAAGGTACTCCGGTTGCCTATTCTCTGTTTTTCCATAATTTTTCTACCTTTACCGGGCGACCAGGAATCTACCTAGAAGATATTTATGTGCAACCTGAAATGCGCGGCAAAGGCATTGGAAAATTTATGCTGTCCTATATTGCTAAACTTGCCGTCGAACGCAAGTGCACCCGAGTAGAGTGGTCTGTGCTGGACTGGAATGAACCGTCGATTCAATTTTATCGCTCAATCGGCGCCGACCCGATGAATGGATGGACCGTGCAAAGACTGGATGGCAGTGAGCTTACGGAGTTTGCGCGCTTTTGTGGCTAGAGTTTTGAAAAAGAGGACATTGGTTTGAGTAGAATTGTTTATGTGAATGGGGAATATCCCCAGGAAGAAGATGCGAAGATTTCGATCTTTGACCGTGGGTTTATTTTCGGAGATGGCGTCTACGAAGTTGTACCAGTAATAAACCATCAATTGGTAGATAAAGAGTATTTCCTGGAACGACTAGATAGAAGCCTTAGTGAACTGAGTATTGTTTGGCCTTGTTCAAAGCAAGATTATCTGAACGTTATGCAGCAGCTAGTAGCTCGGAATAACTTATCCGAAGGCATTGTCTATTCACAGGTTACGCGTGGCGTTGCTGATCGGGATTTTCCATTCCCTGTTGATACTCCTTCTACGTTTGTTGCCTTTACTTCACCAATGCAATTACTGGAAAACCCTGCGTCAGCAACTGGGATATCTGTCGTCACTACTGAAGACTTAAGATGGAAACGGCGCGACATAAAATCTATCAATCTATTAGCCCAATGCCTCGCTAAACAAGATGCTGTATCCAGGGGAGCCAAAGAAGGCTGGATGGTTGAAGATGGTTTTGTAACAGAGGGTGTTTCATCTACAGCCTATATTGTAAAAAATGGAAAGGTTATAACTAGGCCCCTCTCTAATCTTATTCTGCCAGGTATACGCAGGCGGACCTTGCTTGAGATTGCAGCGCAACAGGGAATTGATGTAGAAGAGCGCTTATTCACGGTAGATGAGGCATTAGATGCCGATGAAGCATTCATTAGTAGCGCAACCACTATCGCTTTGTCCGTGGTTACAATCGATGGCCAGACAATAGGCAACGGCAAACCTGGAAAGGTAACTATGGAGCTTCGAGAGCTCTACAAAAAACGTCTGATTGATGAAGCTGCGACTAGTTAAAAGGTGATTATGAGTTTTTTTTCACAAACGCCATCACGCCCTGTCTGTAGTGAAACTAATTACATCGCTTATATTATCCGACCCGCTCAGCAGCATAAGCAAACGATCAATCCCCAATGCCACCCCAGCGCAGGGCGGGATTCCACTTTCCATTGCCGCGATTAGCTTTTCATCAGGGGCGTAATCGGGAAGACCCCGCTCATTCCTTTTATCTATGTCTGCTTCAAAGCGCTTTAGCTGTTCGACAGGATCTAGCAATTCAAAATAACCGTTTGCCAACTCCATGCCTTTGCAAAATAGCTCAAAACGCTTTGCAACAGGAATACCCTGTTCATCCTTTGCTATTACCGCCAGTGCCGCTTGATCTATCGGAAAGTCGAATACAAAGCAGTAATCTGGCATTTTTGGTTCAATAAATTTGCCGAGTAGAAGCTGCAGATAATCTGTTTTATTAAGGTCATCACTATTGATGTCCATTCTCTCATTGGTCAGTGATTTCAAATCTTCTAGTGAAATGTTGTGCGGATCAATATCAAAATATTCTAGAAAAATATCACGATAGGACAGACGAGGAATAGAGCCGCAATTGATCAGGCTTTGAATTAATTGTTCTACTTCATCTATTAGATCCATCATGGAGTAACCCGGCTGATACCATTCGAGCATGGTAAATTCCGGGTTGTGTTGCTTACTCGACTCGTCCTGTCTGAAGGCCTTGCATATCTGAAATATCGGACCGACTCCCGCGCCTAACAATCGCTTCATGGCAAATTCAGGAGAAGTCTGAAGAAAAAGAGTTTCTGATTTCGTTGATGCCGAATTCTCAACCGACAATGATTGAATATGTACATCTGTGGCTGTGGAATGGGCAAGCAACGGCGTTTCAACTTCAAGAACATTTTTCTGTGCAAAAAAACGCCGTATGTTCGACAAAATTTCACTACGCTGTTGCAGCACTTTAATTGAAGCGCTTGGTTTCCAGTCAACCATTAGCTTTCCGTGACTAGTGATCGGTCATTTGAGTTACAAACCTTCATGCTGATTTCGGATACTATTTATTCACTCGGTTCTGATATTCGCCGTTACGAGTATCAACTTTGAGAACATCACCTATATTGACAAATAAAGGCACTTTCACCACCGCGCCTGAACTCAAGGTTGCCGGTTTAGTGCCTCCCTGAGCGGTGTCGCCTTTTAGTCCAGGATCAGTATCCGCCACTTCAAGCTCAACAAAATTTGGTGGTGTCACTGAAATAGGCGCATCATTCCACAAAATCATTTGATAAATATCTTGTTCCTTAAGCCAAATTTTAGCGTCGGCAATAGCGTTAACATCGGCGGCAACTTGCTCGTAACTCTCATCCGTTTTCATAAAGTGCCAGAACTCTCCATCCTCGTAGAGATATTCCATATCTATTTCCATTACGTCGGCCGCCTCTACAGACTCGCCCGATTTGAAAGTTCGCTCTATTACTCTTCCATTAATCAGATTACGAAATTTAACCCGATTAAACGCCTGGCCCTTTCCTGGTTTTACCATTTCATTTTCCAGAATCGAGCAGGGCTCAGAATCGAGTAGGACTTTCAGCCCTGATTTGAATTCACTTGTGGAGTAACTTGCCATTTTCTCTCTCGCTATAGTTCCAGCTTGTGTTTGAGTTTGTGTATTATTGCTATGATTTGGCTGCTCGCTTGCGCTGCCTGATTAGTTCAATGTCCAGGATCATAAAATGATAAACCCTGCTGTATCCGTTATTAAATCTGATTTGCCTGAAAAATGGCAGCAAATATTATCTGATCTGATTACAGATCCAAAGGAATTATTGCAACTACTAGACCTTGATCCAGAAAAGAGCCCATTCAGCCTACATGCGCTACAACAATTCCCCTTGAAGGTGCCGCGCCCATTTGTGGAACTCATAGAAAAAAGCAACTGGGATGATCCTTTGCTACGCCAAATCTGGCCTTCGAAGCTTGAAGAACACGAGCAAACTGGATTTGTCTCTGACCCCCTGGCTGAATCTAACTACAACCCTGTGGCCGGACTCCTTCACAAATACCACGGACGAGTCCTGTTAACCGCTGCCCCACATTGTGCCATTCATTGTCGATACTGCTTTAGGCGTCACTTTGACTATCAGAGCAATTCACCGAGCCGGCAACAGTGGGAGGCCGCTTTCGAATATATCCATAATGATAGCAGTATCGATGAAGTAATTTTGAGCGGCGGAGACCCATTGGCTCTCTCCAATCGCCAGCTATTCTGGCTGCTTGAACAAATAGACCAGATTCCACACATCACTCGCCTGCGAATTCACAGCCGACTGCCAATTGTAATTCCGCAGCGAATAAACAGTGATTTATTAAATTGCCTGGGGCGATTCAGACAGAAGGTAGTATTGGTTATACATTGCAACCATAGTCATGAATTAACAACGGAGATGGCAGGCAATTTTCACAAGTTAGCGACAAATGGCGTCACAGTATTGAATCAATCGGTACTTTTAAAGGATGTTAACGACAGTGCAAGTTGTTTGATCGAGCTTAGCAAGGCGCTGTTTTCTCATAATGTACTACCCTATTACTTACATTTACCCGACCGAGTTTCCGGCACCGCCCATTTTTATACAGATGAAGCTCATGCCAGGGACTTATTAAACATAATGCAAGCCAGGCTACCCGGCTATCTGGTGCCTCATCTGGTTAGTGAAATTCAGGGAGAGGCGTCCAAAACCCGAATTATGTAGCCAGCCTGGTCAATAGCGGATGCAATTTGAATAAGCTCAGCACCACCAGGCAAGCTGTAGATATACCAGCTGATGACGGCCTTTTCCCAAGGAAAGACCCATTAACTGGTTTATATGAACAGGACTATCTGTCCAAAGCACTTAATAAAGTCTTGAAAGAAAGCCGGCGCCGAAAAATTTCAGCAACTCTTGGCCTTTTACAGTTAGAGAATTTCTATGAAATTCGAAGCTGGGTAGGTAAATCTGAAGCGGATTTGTTACTAGGCGATATTGCCCGGGTTTTAAAAAAAACACTGCCAAAGAACGTACTGCTCTGCCGTTGTCGCCACTATGAATTTGGCATATTGCTATTAAACGACTCCAGCGTTAACGCCGTCCTCATTACAGACCGAGTTAAGCTGGCACTGCTATCAGCAGTTTCAGCATCGATTCCCGCTCAACTGGAAATGAAGTGCGGGGTTGGTTTGGCGAGAGTAGAGAGTTCAGTTCCATCTATAGACGTTATGTTCGCGCGTGCCCGACATAATTTGAGCCTTGCCCATTATCAGCAGAACAACGAGCGACCCCGCTTAATAGCAAACCCGGAGGTCGCGCTCAATGAACTGATGCTAGCTTTACGAGAAAACAAGCTCAAGCTGTCTTTCCAGCCCATCGTGAGCCTCAAGGAAGATGGCCTTGCGCACTACGAAATTCGCTGCTACCTGCCAAACACTCCCGCTTCGTTGCCGACAAGGGTTTTGTTTGATACCGCCGCCAATAATGCCCTGGGAGAGGATATAGATCGAAGAGTAATCGAGAAGTCTCTCAATTTACTCAAGAAAGAACAGAATGATAGCCTGCGTCTAACCATTAATCTCACTCACAACTCGCTGGTTAATCCGCAATTCTTAAGCTGGCTGGAAGCAGAATTAGCGACATGCTCCACGCTCGCAAAGCAGCTAATATTTCAAGTAAGTGAAATCGATGTGCTTATAGCCCAACACCACCTCAACTACTTCTGTGAAAAACTAACCCAGCTTGATATCAAACTCTGCATAAATAACTTCGGCTGTACTATCGACCCTTTTCGCTACCTCCCCTTGCTACAAGCACACTTCGTAAAACTTGATGTGTCTCGGTTCGAGAAGATCAACATCAGCTCACAGCAGTTTCAACAGCTTGTAGATATCACAAGTCGATTACATGACAGCGGCTTAGGAGTCATTGTGGCTATGGTTGAACAGATGACGTTGCTGCCTCTGCTCTGGCAAGCCCAGGTGGATTTTGTACAGGGATACGCTCTGCAGAAGCCTAAAGCGAGCCTGTGTTTCAATTTCTTAAAGGAAGAAACCCTGGGCATCTGTGACTAAAGCGGTGACGCCAGGGCTTTCAGGCTAACCTATAATCATGGCAAAGTGGTGCATAGGTGTACGCGGCCATGAACTAGAGCACCATTTCACTTCTTGTTAACAAACTAATTGGGGAAGCTGGTCGCTCCTGTTATTCTTCACCCTCAAGCAATAGCAAAACAAGCTACGTTGGAAGAGTAATAACGTTGGAAAATAACTCACAGATATCCAGAAAATTTTCTGTTGCCGTTTGTTTATTGATATTACTGTCGATGTGCGTTTTCTGGCTAATAAGCAACTACAACGCACAAAATGTACTACGCCAACAAGCAGATAGACTCGGGAATACACTTGCACAGCAAACTGCAAGCCAGTTAATTGAACTGGTTTTAGCTAATGATTTAATTAGCATGAACGTGGTTCTGCGAACCCTGAGTCAGGATGCGTCTATAGCCGAAATAGCGGTGCTCAATGTAGACAATGATGTTATTGCTGCCGCTTTCAGCACCTCAAATACACAAGAAACAATTATTCCTCTACCCATTCCGTTAACTCGCATGCAATCTGAATACCTGGCACCCATTGCTCTGTCAGATTCCGTTGCTGGATATGTTCGTCTACGACTTGACCTGAGTTATATTGAAATTAGCATAGTAAATAATCTTCTCTTTGTTGTTGCCGCCACACTACTTCTAATTCTTGTTGGCGCTACTTTAACTACAACCTATTTTCGGTATCTGGTGAGTTTTCCCGTGAAACTTCTGGCTTTTTCTATAAGCAATATTCGCAAAGGAGAAATTGATACTTGCCCCGAACCCGACAACAACAACGAAATAAGCACTGCCATAAGACAGTTCAATGCAACGGCTGAATTTTTAGCTCAAAATACTTTTCTGAATAATTTCGGACACAGAAAACCAGAAGCAAGCACTCAAAGCTTTAAGATTATTCCCGGCAAGCAAGATGTTACTTTGCTAACTATAAAAATGGGAAACTTTCATTATTTGGCGTCTACGTTAAACGAAGAGACTTTGGTTAATTTGCTGAACAAATATTATTTCTTTGCTGGAAAAATCAGTCAACTCTATAGCGGCACTGTATGCTATTGCGCTGAAGATGAAATCGTCATTAACTTTGCCAGTGAAAAATTAAATGAAGAACAAGAGTTCTACGCGATCTGTGCAGGTCAATTATTCTTACAAATTATCGGCGACCTGAATGACATTGAAGGCGAGTTCATCGCTGCCAAATTCAAACTGGCTGTTCATAGCGGTCAGGCAATAACTGGCCTTTACTCTCCTGTCACACAAGAAACCAATAACCTTACTGGGAAGACTCTGGATATAACGCGCGAGATCTGCTCCGAGTGTCCGGACAATGCCCTGCTAATAAGTGAACCCTGTTTTCAACATGCTGGAGCCGGCACGCGAGTCGACGCGCAAGAATTCTCCATCGTGGACGATGATTTACAGATCATTACTTTTATTAGCAGTGACCCTGTGTCGGAATACAAACTACTATTGGAACGTCAGGCAATACAACTTGTGACTCTGTATACCGATTAGGATTCTCACGAATATTCTTTATTCGACTTTAGTTTCATTTGAGTGATCAGTATGAGACTGGATGTCTGGTGTTCTTTTCCGCCTTCGGCACGGGGAAGTGTTTCTCCGAAGCCGCCGAAATCCCATCCATGGGGGCTTGGGCTCGGCATCCATGCCTCACACACTTCTGCGAA
>NVVJ01000111.1 GCA_002402175.1 SAR86 cluster bacterium | reverse complement strand
TTTGTGCGGGATACCTGGTCTGAGTAACGATTTTCGATGCGTGTTTGTAACTGATCAATAGCCTGTAATACATTAGGATTCAACAGGCCATCAGTAGTGTTGGTATCAACCATTATCACCATAGATTGTGCGCCAGCCATATTTTCATCAACTATTTCGTACGCGGTTCTAAGAACGCTACCTTCGCGTGTCAGTTCGCTCATATTAGAGTCGATTTTCACCAGGCTAGTGCCATAGGCGCAAATCCCAAAAACCGAAGCGAATATCATTAGAATCAAATAAGGGTGGCGTGCAACGATGTAAGGGACATAAGTTAAAATCTGTTTCTGCCAGTTAACTACCACATAGGTAAGCACGGTAATGACTACAATATAAGTAGCCACATAGAAATCCAGCAGCAAATAGACTAATGCAATATAGGTAATAAAAATCGCCGCTTTTTTGCCAATGTAGAGATTCTGCCAACGTTTGCCGAGTCTATCTGCAAAGCTGGCATCAGTTTTATCTGACGCACCTGGGTGCCATAAGTCGAGCAGGATTGGCAGCAATACCATGGTGAAAAAGAAGGCCATTACTACACCAAACGCAGACATCAAACCGAAAACTTTAATAGGTAAAAGGTCAGATGTGGTAAGCGCCAAAACACCAGCCATAGTGGTAACGGTGGTCACCATTATAGCCAGACCGGTTTTTCCATAGGAAAGAGAAAGCGCTTTGTAATGATCTTCGCCGTCACGCCTAAAACTAAAGTAGGCGCTCATTACGTGCACACAGTCGGCGATGCCTACGGCAAATACTAATAGCACTGTGAGGGAGATCATCTGTGACACGGTTACACCAAGCCATACGGTGAGCCCCCAGGTCCAGATCATACTGGCGGCAATAGTCACCATTGGCCATAACACCGCGCTGAAGGAGCGAAACAATATCCACAGTAGCATTGTGAAAATCAGCACCATAACTACGCCAAGCACCATCATCTGGTTGAGCATATTCAGCATGAATTCCATCAGTGGAGGATTGCCCACTGGGTAAAAATCAAATTGCTCAGAATATTTTTCGTAAAGCGCCTTGGTTACAATATGGAAGCTTGTGTACCCAAGCATGTCTACGGGTTCGAAAATAACTTCCTGAATTTCTACGGATTCGTCGAAATCGAGATCGAAACCGCCGTCACTGTTGAAGGCGTCAAAGCCACCGAAACTATCGTCCAGAGCGATGTCTGTTGCATCAACTGCTGACACATAATCGTCGACAGGTCGTGCGCCGAAATCGGTTTGAATCATTACCGCGCCATAGCGGGCATCGGCGGAATAAAAAGCTAGTAGATAGTCTTCCTGTTGCAGCGCATTAGCCTTTATGACGGCTAGTTCTTCATCGCTATCAGGTAATTGTGATGGCACCAGGCGTCTGGAGAGCAGAGTGTCTCCCACGTTTTCCTGATAACGCACATTGGCAATAGACTGAACCCGGCGAATGCGATTCAGCTCTTCGAAATCCAGGTCGATGCCATTAATAGATTCGGGGTAGTCGTTGCGGTTCAGGTTTGCGCCATAGCGCAGGTCTTGAGTTAGCTGCTGGATTGCGGTGATGGACTGCCGCGAGAATACATCGCCATCCTTGGCCCTATACACTAAAAATACTGAATCGTCGCTACCGAACTGACGTCGGTATTCGTTAAGCGCTAGTATTGCTGGGTCAGACTGGTCCAGAAAACTGTCTATGGTCATGTCCAGTTCTGTGCGGGTATAAATCCCGTAAGACATCACGATGGTGGTGATTACTAAGCTGCTAAGAACAAAACTCTTGAAGCGCAAAACCCTGTCAGGAATGGTAGCGAATGCATCGCTAAGGGAGATGAGTAACTTTTCCATGGAGTCTACCTGTGAATACTGGATGTAACTGCTAAAATCCGTGCCCGAATTGTATGGTGTTCAGGCGTAGGGGGCAACGCCGAATATCTGCCCTAAGGTCGTAGGGCAAAGGGTTTTGGTTCATTTCAATTTGCAAAAATTTCGCCACACTATAGTTTCAAGGGCAGCTGTAAACACCAAAAGTCTGTTGGCCATTGCTGATCAAAGTTTCGGGCACAATGAAGTTGCCGCCCATGTCGCCAGCTTCATTTCTAGCCAATGATTGCAGCTCTTCCTGTAGCCTTTGCGCTCCACGCTCTACGAGAATTATCTTGCCGAGGGTTTGTGCGCGAGCTTGTCCGATACGTCGGCAGTTTGGTATCTCGCTTGCAGTGGCGACAACTCGTACGCTTTGACCGGCGCTAGTGACTTGAACCCAGCTGGCGCAGCCAGTAAGAGACGCTAGAAGTATCGATAGGGTGAGAAATGTCTTCATTAACTGCTCCAGTGGTAAGAAGGCTGCTATGGATGCGATACAGCTATCAATGTGGCTATTTTAACAGTATCGGCAATATTCTGCTTAGTTGCCCGTACCAAATATCCGGTCTTAATCGGCGAGGCGGCAGGCAATGAGTATGCTACTATTCTTTCTTTTTTGAGACTTGTTTGAGATCACAAAATGGCTGCTTCCGAGCTTGAAATACTGATAGATCATCTGAAAGGCTTAGTAGGTTCTGCCGGGTTTCGGGAAGGCGGCGATATTGAACTGAAAAACTACCAGGATGTAATGGGTGCGAGGTCTGTAGCTCCGCTACTATTGCTACGACCATCGGATACTCAGCAGGTTTCAGCTATTCTTAAAGCCTGTTTTGAGGCGAATCAGCCCATTGCCCCTCAAGGCGGAATGACTGGGCTGGTTTCTGGCGCGGCACCATTGGAGGGAGAGATCTCCCTCAGCTTCGAAAGAATGAAAAAAATCATTGAGGTGGATCGCTTTACCAGCACCATGACAGTGGAAGCCGGAGTAGAACTACAGAAAATTCAGGAAGAGGCAGACAGCCATGAAATGCTTTTTCCCTTAGACCTGGGGGCAAGAGGCAGTTGCACTATTGGTGGAAACCTTTCTACCAATGCAGGAGGTAATCGGGTAATTCGTTATGGCATGACCCGCGATCTGGTCATTGGAATAGAAGCAGTGTTAGCCGATGGCACGATTATCGACGGGCTGCACAAGCTGCGTAAAAATAACACGGGCTATGATTTGAAACAGCTGTTCATTGGTAGCGAGGGCACTCTGGGAGTAATTACCCAGGCGGTATTAAAACTCTCACCAAAACCCAGTAGCCAGGTCGTTGCGCTTTGTGGCGTTAACGGTTTTGAAAACGTGGCTAACTTACTGGTACATGCACAGACAGGATTGGGTTCTAACCTTAGCGCCTTCGAAGTAATCTGGAATAACACCTATCGTCTGATCGATGAGCACGTGCCTCATGCGAGCGTGCCAATGTCAGACCAGTACGATTTTTATGTGCTGATTGAAAGTATGGGCTCTCACGCCGAGAAAGATGCGGATCTGTTTGTTGATGTGCTTCATGGTGCTAGCGAGAAACAACTTGTTGAAGAAATCATCATTGCGGACTCAGACAGCAAAATTAAGAATATCTGGACAGTACGTGACGCAGCGGCTGAGGTTTATCCCGGTGTGGGAACTATGCACACCTATGATGTTAGCCTGAATGTTGATGACATGGGCTATTTCGGCGAAGAAGTGGAAAAACGCCTTCGTGCGCAGTGGCCTGAAGCTATTCTCGGATTGTTTGGGCATATTGGAGATGGCAATGTGCATATTATTATTCATGTTGGTCCCGAGACTGAACGCTATCACCTTCAAATTGACGAAATTATTTACCGACTGATTCAGGAGCTAAACGGCGCTGTATCGGCAGAGCATGGGATAGGGCTGATGAAAAAGCAGTTTCTGTCCTACAGTAAAAGCGAGTCTGAAATAGCCCTGATGAAGGCACTAAAACAAACTATGGACCCCCGCGGAATTTTGAATCCGGGGCGGGTATTTTAAGCGGTGACTTTTCACCAACTCACCAACTCACCAACTCACCAACTCACCAACTCACCAACTCACCAACAAATTAATAACTAGACATAAGCTAAAACGGAGAAACAAACAGAATGACTACGAATAACCTGGCCGGAAAAAATATTGTAATAATAGGTGGTACAGCGGGCATAGGCTTAGCCGCTGCTCAAGCTGCCGCTGCAGCCGGCGCCAATGTGTGGGCGGCTGGCCGCTCTGAGGCGCACATAGAGGAAGCTAAAAAGCTTGCCAATGGAACCTTCGAAGTCAGACAGGCCGATACTCATGATGCAGAAAGCCTCGAAAAAATATTTAAGGAAGTTGGCACCATAGATCACTTGGTTTCGGCAGCTATTGGCGGTGATCGTACATTGAAACCTTTTCTGGAACAGACCGAAGACGAATTTAAAGCGGCCTATGGAAAACTTTGGGGTTATTCCAAAGCAGTTCGAACTGGCGCACCTTACATGGCGGAGAATGGATCTATTACTTTGGTAAGTGGATCTCCGGCACGAAAAATCAGACCAGCACAGTCGGCTTTAAGTTGCGTTGGGGCTTCGGTTGAAAATTTGGTGCGCTGTCTTGCTGTAGAAATGGCGCCGGTTCGAGTAAATGTTGTGTCACCTGGCACGGTAGATACGGCGATGTTTGACTGGATGGGTGCAGAAAAAGAAGAAAAGCTAAAAGGCATGACCGGAACACATCTAATTAAAAGAGCAGGCACAGCCGACGAAGTAGCTCAGGGTATTCTTTTTGTTATGGCGAATAACTTTGCTACAGGAACAACAATAGATGTGGACGGTGGCCGAATTTTAAGCTGACAGTTGGCTTGTAGTACTTGAGTGCATTACCTGAATGCAATAGTTATTAAAACTCGAAGTAAATTATGGAAGCATTGGCAATATGAGTAATGAGACAGAAACAAGCGAATCCGCCGTGACAGATTCCAATATGAGTTTGATAGAGTCGGTTTACGCGCGGCATTCGGTTCGTGGTTATCTTGATAAGGAAGTGCCACAGGACGTGTTGAATCGAATATTCGAAATTGCACAGCAAACACCTTCCAACTGTAATGTGCAGCCCTGGAAAGTGTATGTCGCTACCGGTGAGTTAAAGAATAGACTTAAAAAAGACATGGTAGAGAATACGGCAGGAGGGGTTACGCCAAACCCCGACTATCCATATCGTGGAAACTTCGAGAACGAATATCGCAAACGACAAGTTGAGTGTGCAGTTGCTCTTTATTCAAAAATGGGTATTGGACGTAAAGATAAAGAAGGGAGAATGCGCGCCATAATAAGAAACTTTGAGTTTTTTGACGCACCCTATATCGCGTTTCTCGGAATGGACCCAGCCTTTGGTACAACGGTGGCGCTTGATGTAGGAATGTACGCTCAGACATTAATGCTCACCATGGTGGCATTCGGCCTACATAGCTGCCCCATGGGCACCATGCGTAATTACCCCGATATGATACGCGAGGCCTTTGATATTGAAGATGGTACTAAAATTCTATTCGGTATAAGCTTTGGCTACGAGGATTTGTCGGTGGCGGCGAATGAGACAAGAACTACACGTGACGAAATGTCCACAAATGTCGTGTTTCGCTCAAGTTAATCAGGAACATAATAAAAATACCAATGAGTCTTAAGCCAGTTATTCTTTTATACGATTTAAACAACGATCTGGTTGATGAGTGTGCGGCTCTTGTTGGCCACACCGGTCTATATACCAGTATTAATACCTATAACGAAACCAATGCGCTTGAGGCAGTACAGCAATACAACCGCATGTTTGGTTTGGTTACCAATAAGCTTTCATGTGTAATTACAGGTTGGAACAGCTATAAAAAACCCAGAGATCAGTTTTTGTTTCGTATACGCGCGGAAGAAAAACGCAGCCCATTTCGAAACCCAACACCGGTAATTATTATTACCGAAGATCATCGCAAAGACTTAAAGTCGATGGCTTTGGATCCAATGGATGGAAATGTTGCTGCCTATCTGCATGTCGATGATTTTCAGAAATCAGTAACGGATACCTTGCACAAGATAGTCTTTGGTAATCGTGCACAGGAACTTAATTCTATTGCCTATGCTAAATTCTCCGGCGAGGACGAATCAGGCTAAGTGATTTCATAACACTAAAAACCCATAAACTTTCTAAACTCGAAAAAGACTTCACAGGAGATTTACAATGAAGCGTTCAGTAACAGCAATAGCCACTACAATTACGGCAGTTGGTTTTTTATTAGCAGGGACAGTGGCCAGCGCACAGTCATTTGTTCGCTATTCAGAAAATGGCGGCGACATTCACTGGGGAATGATTCACGACGACGGCATTCATCAGTTAGCAGATGCTCCGTATAACAGCATGGATCACACTGGCGTTGTGGTACAACGTGATGATGTAAAACTCGAAGCACCGGTTGACCCAAACATGGTTTTTATGACCGCGTTTAACTTTCGTAGCCACATCAGTGGTGATCCAGCCGAATACCCAGGTCTATTCACCGTGCCTGCCAGCTCTATCATAGGCCCTGAAGATGCAATAGTTCGTCCAGCTGAGTCGCGTAATTTGCACTACGAAGCAGAGATGGCAATTATAGTGAGCAAACGCGCAGAGAATGTTTCAGTTGAAGATGCAGCCGACTATATTTTTGGTGTAACAGCGGGCAACGATGTGAGTGAACGTTCCTGGCAGGGTGCCGACATTCAATGGGTGCGTGCCAAAGGCTCAAGAGGCTTTAATGCTGTAGGGCCGGTACTGGTAAAAGGCGCAGACTACAAAAACATTCAAATAACTGGACGCCTTAATGGCGAAGTTCGTCAGGACGAAAATAGTTCTGACCTGATTTTTAATATGGAAGAAATGCTTAGCTATATTTCTACGTATTTTACTCTTGAGCCAGGCGATATGATCTGGTCTGGCACTACAGGCAACACCAGAGCCATGGAGCCGGGTGATGTTTACGAAGTTGAATTGTCAGGCATTGGTACATTGAGTAATGTTGTTGTGCAGGGTAAGTAAACTGTAAAACGACCCTTTTTTCGATCCGAAAAAAATGGGAGGCCTGAGCCTCCCATTTTTTTTACTGCTTAATTACTCTGAACCTACTCAGTAATGCAAAAGAAGTTCAGCTTGTTGCCATCTAAATCGCGAAAGTAGCCGGCATAGAAATTATCACTACGTGCACCGGGTGCGCCTTCGTCAGTTGCACCTAGCTCAATAGCCTTGGCGTACATTTCATCAACTTTTTCAGTACTGTCCATGATAAGGGCGATCATAACGCCGTTGCCAATGCAGGCTTCTTTACCGTCGAAAGGTTTGGTTATAGAAAATCCGGCGGCTTTGGGGTCGTTTGACCAGGCGATAAAATTATCCATTTCCATGAAGCGCTTGGCGCCAATGCCTTCGAATAGTTCGTCATAGAACTTTGCTGATTTTTCCAGGTCATTGGTGCCAACTGTAATATATCCGATCATGTTACTTCCCCTTTGCAGTTTACATGTTAATTAATTTGCTAATGTATTCAGTTTATTTTTTCAGTTCTTTGTATCTAAAACAATTACTTGTATGGTCATTAACCAGCCCTGCGGCCTGCATATAGGCATAGCAAATTGTGCTGCCTATAAATTTAAAGCCGCGCTTTTTCATGTCTTTAGACATGGCATCACTTATGTCAGTGGTTGCAGGAACATCAGCGGTGCCTTTGCGTTTGCAATCTATTGTTTTGCCGCCAACAAATGACCATATATATTTGTCAAAACTTTCAAATTCTTTTTGCACTTTTTTAAATGCCAAAGCATTGCTACGAATAGAATACAATTTAAGGCGGTTGCGAATAAGGCCGGTGTCTAAAAGCAGTTTCTCGATAGTTTTGTCGGTAAGCCTGGCTACCTTGTCTATTTCAAAGTTCTTGAAGCATTTGCGATAGTGATCGCGCTTTTTTAATACGGTAATCCAGCTAAGGCCGGCTTGCTGCCCTTCGAGGCAGAGAAATTCGAACAGCAGTCGTTCGTCGTGAACCGGAACTCCCCACTCGTGGTCATGATAGTCTATATACACAGGATCGGTTCCTGCCCACCAACAGCGATTGCTCATAATTTTCTGATAGTCCGTGACTGACCAAACAATACTGTATATAAACACAGTAGTCAGTGCAAGTATTTAATTTCTAAGGCAGTGCCAGCGCAACTATTTTGGCGGCGTTACTAAAGTCGCTTACGGTCATAACTATGTATTGCTTGCCCTCATGCATATAGGTCATGGGCACGCCGGTTGCAGAAGCGGGCAGCTCAATTTCCGCTATGGTTGCACCTGTTGCTTTATCTACAGCATGTAGCAGTGGCGAGCCATTAGGCCCTTCACCAAAGAACAACAGAGACTTGGTAAGTACCAGGCCAGAACGTGTGGGTTTGCCTGTAGGGGGTATGTTTACACCCTGCAAAAGAACATGGTTCTTAATATCCTCTGGCGTGTCGCCATTAACAATTTGCCACACATGCTCGCCCGTAGTGAGGTCAATAGCCGTTACGCTGCCGTAGGGTGGTTTCACCAAAGGTATGCCATCAATTGACGGAGTGCGCCCGCCGCCTTGAATATATCGAATGGAAGAAGCACTGGGGTCATTTACCAGAGATAAAACGCTGGTGTCAGTTCGGGATGAAATGTAGATGATACCGGTTTCGGGATCGTAGGCGCCGCCTTCCCAATTTGATCCGCCTATTGATGCTGGCAAATGAAGAGTGCCAAGTGTCCCATCATCAGGATGTTCAAATAAAGACGGAGGAGTATACAGTTCGCTGAAACGGTAGTTAGATGCAATCTCTGCTGCACGAGCGGCAATTTCAGGGGTGAAATCTACAAGATCGTCTTCCTGAAAACCCTGCCTGTCATAGGGAGCGGGTAATACAGGAAATGGTTGAGTAGCTGAAACCACTTCGCCGGGCGTGTCGGTGCCAGGTACAGCTCGTTCTTCAACCGGGAAAAGTGGCTCTCCATTTTCTGGGTTAAACATAAACAGATGAGATTGCTTTAGGGTTTGAACTACTGCCGGTGTACCGTTTGGTAATTCGATAACCAGTGGTGCGGAGGGTGTATCCCAATCCCATATATCATGATGGGTAGTTTGGAAATGCCATTTCCTCTCGCCAGTTTTATAATCCAGAGCAACGGTTGAACTGGAGAACAGGTTATTACCTGGACGGTCGGCACCGTAGCGATCACCGGTGGCGGCTTCAACAGGAAGGTATACAACTCCGCGATCAATATCGGCTGACATTGGCGCCCATACACCGGCGTTGCCAGTGTATTCGGCAGAACCATTGAGCCAGGTTTCGTAGCCTATTTCGCCTCTCTCGGGAATAGTCTTAAAGGTCCATAGTAGCTCGCCAGTGCGTGCATCAAACCCCCGAATATCGCCTTTAACATTGCTGGCTGAAACCGGACGCATGCCTACAAGGTGAGCAGCGCCGGCAATAATTACGTCTTCAACAACCAAAGGAGGAAACGAAATGCCGATGTCCAAATCTTCACGGCCTGGGCCGGCGCGTAGGCCCTGTTTCAAATCGATGTAACCACCAGCACCGAAACTGGTAACCGGGTCGCCTGTAAGTGCGTTCAATGCAACAAGGAAATAGCCTGGGGTGATTGTGAAAATGACTTCCTGGCCACCGTTATTGTAGTAAGAAAGCCCTTTGCCTGAGCCTTTGCGTGGCGCATCTATATAGCGTTGGCCTTCCTGTGGACGCCACATCCATAATAGTTGACCGCTGGTTGCATCCAGCGCCACGACATTACGCGTAGCGCCTACCGTGGCATACAGGGTGCCGTTAATCATAAGCGGAGTAGATACACTGAATGTTTCTGGCCGTGGGCCAAAGGGGGCTGTGTCGAATGTCCAGGCAATTTCAAGATCGGCCACGTTGCTGGCATTGATCTGATCAATGTCGGCATAACGAGTCGATTTTGCAGTTCCGTGATAATGAGTCCAGGGCACGCTGTTTTCATCAGCTTCAATTGCAACAA
>NVVJ01000031.1 GCA_002402175.1 SAR86 cluster bacterium | reverse complement strand
AAGTCATTCCCTGTCAACTTATGTAATTGCTTAGAGAGCGCACTGGGTCAGGGCCTTCTATTTTCTCCGCAGCTTGCACCCGTCCCTAGAGATTCCTCTAGGAAAGATTCCTCCAGGAGGATCTGTGAGGAAGACAAGCTCGGTTCATCTTCTTATGACAGATAAGCCCCTTAGCGTGTTCTCCTTCGGTCGCTCGATGCTACGCTTTAATTGCTGCAAAAACAGGGGCCCTAACCCAGCGCTCGCAGTTCCCATTTAATATTGTGCAATGTATACACTTAGACATATCGAGGTCAAAGTAAAAGCTGCTGTATTTTACTCTGGCCTCTTCTTCTGGGTTATGCAGCCGTCATCTAAAACGTATTGAGTTTTAAGGGGACAGAATCTACCGTGTTTTGCGCTAGATGATTAACAATCATATCGGGCGTTACCGGAACACGATTAAATAGATGCCCATCCAAAGCATCGGCAATAGCGCTGGTCATTGCAGCTACTGCACATCCCTGGGATGGCTCGCCAATTCCTCTTCCGCCCATAGGGTTAAACGGATCTGGTATATCAGCGGCCGCACTCGCCATGGTTGCTGGCACATCTAATATGGAAGGAAGTCTGCCCTGATTGAATCCAATGCCAGCGGGTAATCCATTTTGAGGATCGTAAACATGACGCTCATAAGCCGCCATGCCAATACCCCACACACCACCGCCGTTCATCTGCTGCGAAAATCCCTGTGGGTGCATAATTGTTCCGCAGTCGGCAACGGCAAGATAATCTATTACTTCGATTTTTCCAGTATCGACATCAATCTCTATTTCGACAAAGCCGACAATCTCGCCTGGCGGTGTACCTTTTCTCTCGAGATTATCTTTTGCGACACCAATCAAGCCCGTACCTTCCAAGCCAGCTACTGCGCGTTGAGTAATGGGATTAATATCATCGGGCATTTCTGCGCCGCTGTAACGACCGCCTAACTCTATCGCTTTTTGTGCAGCTTCGCCGTAACTCATGCTCATTGTGGAATCACTGGTCTTAAAAACCCGCTCATCGGCTATATCGTAATCATCCGCCGTTCCGCCAAATTCTCCAGCAGCTATTTCCTTGAGTTTATTAAGGGCATCTACAGCCGCCACATAGTTAGCGCGGCTATGGGTAAAGATAGTATTACTTCCGCCCTGGGTTGAGCTATGAGGTAAGTGGCTGTCTGTTCGGGCATGAACAATTTCGCAACTTTCCCATTTGCACTGCAACACTTCGGCCACTGTTCTCGACGTGGAGGCATAAGAATAAGTACCTAGGTTTCCAACACCGCTGTGTATATCAATTTTCCCCGAAGGGTGAATGCGCACTAGCCCATCGTAACCATATCCACCAGCGCCGTGATATCCCTGGCCGACACCGATACCGACAAGCTTGTTACCGCGGCGACGAGGCAGGTTATTTTTTGCCTGCCAGTCAAACATAGCAGCACCTTTGTCTATTGCTTCTCGCATAAAGGCACTGGTGACTGGGCCTTGATCGGCATAAATCCCGGAATCGCTGTTGGCGGCGTTGAGTCGTCTAAACGCGACTCTGTCTATACCCAACTGATTGGCCGCCTTGTCCATAATAGGTGCCAGCACAGCAGCCATTTCATTCTGACCCGGCCCACGCTGCGCACCACGTGGTGACGTGTTGGTGAAAATTGGAATATTGCGTAAACGCATGGCATCAGGTTGAAACAATACTGAAATGTGACCAGCCGAAGAGGACGCACTGTTCTGACCAGTGGGACCACCATCGCTGATAATAATCACATCTACCGCCGCTACCGAGCCGTCGGTTTTCAGGCCGACTTTGATCCAGCCCTGCATACCAGGGCGTCCAATGCCGATGTAAAATTCTTCTTCGCGAGTAATACGTAACTGTACCGGACGGTTTAATAATCGTGACAAGTTTCCAGATACACCCATAATTGGATAGCTTGTGCCCTTGGAGCCAAATCCTCCGCCGGTGTTTTCATTAATTACGCAAATATTGGCCGGGTCTATACCCAGCATCGCAGCAAGGCCATTGTTTACAGAACTCTGACTTTGAGTTGAGGCATGAAAATAGCATTTACTATTTTCCCAATACACCATGCTGGTACGCGGCTCCATACACTGATGCGGCGTGCCTGCGGTAACAAATGACTCTTCAACAATGACATCACATTTGGCGAACTCGGCGTCTAAATCACCATACTCCCAGCCAGCAGTGAAGGTTACGCCTTGGGGTTCTTTACCCAAACGCAGTTTATCAATTTCGGCAGCCGGCCATTTAACAGGCTGAATTTCCCCAACCAATGCGGTGTTTTCATCGCCTTCGGGCGCCGTTAGCACCATGGCATTGCCTTCGGGGTAAGCGTTCGGCCCCCCTTCGACAAGACTGTCTAAAGGATCAGTTACAAAATCTCTACGCTCAAATTCAATCTTAATCTGATCAAGCGCATTCTCGGCAATGTGTTCAGAGATCGCCGCAATTGCCAGAATTGGCTGACCAATGTAAGTCACGTATTCGCTAGCGAGCATGGGATTGGCAGGGGGCGCAGAAGGCGGCAAATCGTCAGCGGTAATAATCCCCACTACACCATCCATTCTCAATGCTGCCGACGCGTCTATGCTAACAATTCTGGCACTGGCCATTGGACTGGTAAGCAATCTCGCAAACACCATGCCTTCTCTGCGAAAATCTTCTGCATACATGGCATCGCCAGTGACTTTGCCTTCTACATCCGGTGGTACGAAATCTTTTCCTATATGCATAAATGTCATGAGATTAACTCCGCAGCGCGCATCACGCCGTTCAAGTAATGATCATAAGCGCCACATCGGCAGAGGTTTCCTGATAGCCCTTGCCGCGCTTCCTCGCGCGTTGGATTAGGGTTGGCGATTAAAAGTGCTGCCGCTGCCACCACCTGACCCGGCGTACAGAAACCACATTGCGGACTCAATTCTTCAATGAATGCCTGCTGTACTGGATGCAGTGTTCCATTGGCCGCCCTCAAACCTTCCACCGTGGTGATCTCCTTGCCTTTTACCTGATGAGTCAGTAGCGAGCAGGAGTAATTAGAAATATCGTTAATCATTACCGTGCAGGCACCACACTCACCGCGATTGCAGGCTAGTTTTGTACCAGTCAGATTTAAACGATAGCGCAAGGTATGGGCGAGAGTTTCCTGAGGAAGAACATCAACGCGACGAACTCGTCCATTGACGTTTATCGAGATTAAGCGTTCAACAGCTCCTGATGATCTACTACTGGCAGCCGTCGCAACATAAATGCCAGCACCGGATGCGGCAGCAGAGGCTGAGTAGATCACCCCTTTGATAAAACGCCTTCGCGTAATTTTAGAATTCACGGGTTTAAACTCCCTGAGTTGGTTTGGGGAGGCGGACCACTGCAAAATGCCCACGACTGTTTTTAGTATTTGATTCAAACGAGCCGCATAGAACACTCGCCATTCATTGTTTTTATTAGGATAGGGCCACCGAGACTACGACTATCCTGGGATAAAATCAAACCTGATATCTGACTAACAAGCCTGTAACCGGGCTCTAATCAGAGCTCTAAGTATCTACAGTTTCAACACCAAGTGGCTTGAATGAGATTAGCAGCTGCGGCAGCAGAGTTAATGAGCCTATGAGAGCCACCAGCATCGCCAGACTAGTTAGCAAACCAAATACAATGGTGGGTATAAAATTGGACAGGGCCAAAATTGAAAACCCTGCGATAACTGTCATCGAAGTAAAGTACATGGCGCGGCCAATGCTGTTATGGCAAAAGTACATGGTGTCGCGATAGTTACCAAAACGAGAGAACTCTCTCTTGAATCGATGCATGTAATGAATAGTGTTATCGACGCCTATGCCGACGGATATCGCCGCAATGGTAATAGTCATAATATCCAGAGGAATACCAAGCCAACCCATAATTCCCAATACAAACCCGGCGGCTATCGCATTGGGGATGATACAGATGATAGCAATCTTCAAAGAACGGAATAGCGCAAGAAACATCAGCATTATTGCCAGCATAACCACGCCAAGGGTTAGTATTTGAGATTGAAACAAGCTTTGTAGGACATTGTTGTACATCACCAGAATGCCAGTTAGCTGTACTTGTTCGTCTTCGAATCCAAACTCTTCTTCTATGCCAGCCTCTATTCGCTGAAGCAATTCATTTCGATTTAAATCCTCAGCGGATTCGATAACACGAACATTAAAACGAAGTTGATCTTCTTCAATAGAGATAAACGGATTCAACACGGTATTTTTTAATGTTTCGGGAATTCGATTGTACAAAACAGCCCATAGCAAACCATCGATGGGCTGATCATCATTCAACTGTTCTGCCAATTCTATTACCGCGCCAAAAGAAAGTACCTTGCCGGTTTGCGGGTCGTTATCAAGATACTGATGAATGGCTTTTATCTGTTCCATTTTTGGCGCTGTAAACCAATAGGCTTCATTGCTTGATTCGTCGGCGTCTCCAAAACCAAAACCATCATCAAAGCCATCGTCGAATTCATCTTCTGACTCAGGCAGATCTACAACCACATCAAATGAGAGTGTGCCGCCTAATTTATTGTCGAACAAAGTCATGCCCTGATAAATCTCGGTGCTCTCGCGAAAATAATCAATAAAACTATTTTCAACTCGCAACTGCGCCAGGCCGATGCCACTAAACAACACAACCAGTAAATAGATATACAGCACCTTAGGTCCTAGAACATCGGTAGCTTTGGCCAAACCCGAGGTCAAATTCAAACGCAAGTTTGACGACAGCTGCGTTTCGTCTTTTTTGATTGTGCTTAGTAGTGCCGGAAACAGAGTAAAGGAGACAATAAGCGCCGTAGCAACACCCATCACCATCATCCAGCCAAAGGTTATGATCGGCAAAATTCCGCTTACCAACAATGAGCCAAATGCCACTCCAGTTGTAAGTGCGGTATATAGGCATGGTCTAAACATACTCAGCACAGAATGGCGCAGCAATTTATCGTGATTACTAAAGTGCCGGGTCGCCCTCAATTCACGATAACGCACAGTAAGATGTACCGTGAGAGAAATGGTGATGATCAACAGCAGTGAAATAAAGTTGGACGAAACGACGGTGACCCGCCAGTCCATTAAGCCCAGAACACCCACCATGATAATCCCAGCGACGGCACAGCAGGCCAGAGGCAAGGCCACCCAACGAATTTTTCTGAATATTAGTCCTAGAGCAAAAATGATAAGAATAACCACAGCAAAACTAAAAGTGCTTAGGTCACTTTGCACAAACGTAACCAGGTCATCGGCTATCATAGGTGCGCCACCTAGAAAGATTTGCGCGCCGTCACGATAACGATTCAGTGTTTCTCGCACAATTGCGATAGTTGCATGCTGGCGATCGGCTGCAAGAACACTATGCTGTGCATACTCGGCCTCGACTTGTTCAAGCTGCGAGGATTCCTCAGCAGACAAACCTTCTTCTCTGGCTTTATTTCTAAACGCAGTTCGGCTACTCAGTAAGGAACGGGAGGTTTCATCAATTGCAAAACTTACCAACATGCCCGCGGTTTTTCCGTCTGGGCTGATAACTGCATTGCGAAATATCGGACTATTCATAATCTCAGCTGAAGCCGAGACCAAATCTATGTCTTCGTTTAGAAGCGTTAGGTAATTCTCAGATATACCTGTTAGTGGCGTGTCCTCAAAAACAGGAACATTCAAAATACTGTCAACAGATTCAACACGATCTATTTCCAGTAATTCAAGGCGCAGACTGTTAAGTCGATCCAGCTCGGGTCTGCTGAATAAGTCGCCAGTTGGGGTATAGGCAATAGTGACGGATTCGCGAATACCATATCGAATGCTAATTTGCCTGGAATATTCCAGATCGGGGTCATCTTCCAGCAACAGGGAATCTGCCGATGCGTCCAGTCTGAAATTCTGTGCCTGCCAGCCAAAAAAACCAACAAACAGAAGAAGAACTGCAATTACAAGATAGGGTTTGCCAAATACCGTTTCGGTATACAGTCTGGTCAGGGAGGAAGACATAGAACTCGCTTTTTTAATCAGCTGCTGCTGTTTCTACAAAGCAAATACTATACGCGTTTCGCTTAATATTTGCGATTGCAAATGGTACGGTTTGGCGCCCTGACAGGCTTCCCAGCCCCGATAATAGAGCAATAGAGGACTGGGTTTCGCCACGGCAGCTTATGCTTTAGAACAAGAGCCCTAATGTGGAGTAAAAGGAGGCAAACCCAGTCATTTCGCCTGCTTTGCTCCATGCTTCGGCCTCTGAGCACAGGGTTATCAGTAACTAGATCCTTCAATGCTGGAAATATTATTCTAAGTTATTGTTTTTATTAGCAATAATTCGACAGAGACGAACTCAAAATCGCTGATTTAAAAGTGCAATTTTCTGTGACATTCAACTGATTTTGTATGGGATGAAAGAGCAATAGTTGTTACTATTATTCACAGCTCGAAAACCTGATCGCCGATGCCCTGATAGACGCTAGCAGCATTCGCCGAGTTATCGCTTACACCGGTTTTCGTTGTTGACTTGAATCAACAATATTTTGTTCTTAAAGATTAAACTAAACTCAGAAAGCTCCGGTCTGTTCTTTCAGCTTAGTACATTAAGAAAAAAGGAATGGTTATGCTACACAAATCACTTATATTCTGTGCCGCTGTATTTATATCAACAGCTGCTATCGCCGATGAATGGTTGCGCTCAATTCCAGAATTCGAACTATCTGATCATACGGGTGTGACTCATACTCTGGATACTTATCTAGACAAGGATTTTGTCGTTTTTTATGTGCAAGGAGTTGGCTGCCCTATCGCAAGAATCGCCCTTCCTAATTATCGTGAGGTTCGCGATGAGTTCGCATCTAAAAATATTGAATTCGTCATGTTCAATGCCAATATTCAAGATGACATTCGCCGCATTGCAAAAGAAGCCGATGAGTTTGGTATCGATTTTCCAATCATAAAGGACGACGGTCAGGTGCTGGCTAAAGCTCTGGGAGTTGAACGCACTGCCGAAGTGTTTATCGTAAATCCCAGAACCAAAGAAGTTTTATTTCGCGGGCCTATTAATGATCAACTAGGTTACGAAACTCAGAAAGTAAGTGCGAGCAAGCATTATCTGAAGGATGCACTTAATACAGTTATTGCCGGTGGCACCGTGGATATGGATAACATTCCCGATTCCAAAGGCTGCCTTATTGCTATTTTTGACACCTAGTTCAAAACTCTTAATCAGAACTAAAAAGGAGCACATTGTGCTCCTTTTTTTTGATCCGTTTATTCAGCAGTTGCATCTCCTCTTTCCTCCCTTTCCTTTCTACTACTTCGTTACTGGCGAATCCACATCGCACTTAAATTGGACTTCAATGTTGATAGCTCTTATTCTCGATGCATTCCATATCTTTTGATTAGCAGGAGCAGGGCCATGCAATCCAGGTTATTTAATGCAGTGTTAATAACGCTTACGGGAATTCTAATTTCCGGATGCCAATCCCAGACTGCCACTGATCAAAGCGGCCCTACATTCTCGATATCTTTTAGTGATGCACTAACCGATACCCCACAAGATGGCCGCTTGTTATTATTGTTAGCAACCGATAGTAGTCGTGAGCCGCGCTTTCAAATAAATAATTCCGCTGACACTCAATTGATGTTTGGCATCGGCGTTGAGGACTGGCAAAACGAATCTGAACTTGTCTTTGATACAACTGCAATTGGGTTTCCCTTAAACAGCTTGGCTGCAGTGCCACCGGGTACTTACTATGCACAGGCACTGCTAAATCGATATAAAGACTTTCATCTAGGTAATGGCAAGGTGGTTAGCCTTGCCCCGGATCGTGGCGAGGGTCAGCAGTGGAACCGCAAGCCGGGTAACTTCTATTCTGAACCAGTGCGAATCGAGATAAATGAATCAGGCAGCAGCAACTTCTCGCTGGTTCTTGACCAGGTGATTGCCGAAATCACTCCACCTGAAGATACCGAATACATAAAACACATTCGCATGCGTAGCGAATTGCTGTCGGAGTTTTGGGGAGAAGATGTTTATCTTGGCGCCCATATATTATTACCGAAAGGCTTTGACCAACATCCTGAGGCACGATATCCACTCATGGTGTTTCATGGGCACTTTCCAACAGACATAGGAGGTTTTCGTACACAGCCCCCTGATGCAAACCTGGAACCACAATACAGCGCTCGCTTTGATCTGGACGGCTACAACATCATTCAACAACAGGAAGCCTATGACTTTTATCAGACCTGGACAGGAGATGACTTCCCCCGCTACCTGGTGATTGAAATTCAACACCCCACACCTTATTACGACGATTCATATGCCGTTAACTCTGCCAGCCAGGGCCCCTACGGTGATGCTCTCACCTATGAGTTGATACCCTTTATAGAGGAACAGTTTCGTGGCATCGGCGAAGGCTGGGCTCGCTTTACCTATGGAGGCTCTACTGGCGGTTGGGAAGCTATGGCTGTTCAGGTGTTTTATCCAGATGAGTACAATGGCGCTTTCATTGCCTGCCCTGATCCAATTGATTTTCGCGCCTATCTCACCGTAAATATTTATGATGATAGCAACGGATATTATTACGACAGCCAATTTCAAAAACTACCTCGCCCCGGACATAGAGATTATCTTGGCAATGTAGACGCGAGCCAGTACGACTACAATCGGCTGGAGTCTGTATTGGGTGACAAGGGCCGCTCGGGTCAGCAGTACGATATTTGGGAAGCAACTTACTCTCCCATGGGAGAAGACGGTTACCCAGTTAGGCTATGGAATAAAGACACGGGCGAGATCGACCCGGTTGTAGCCAACTACTGGAAAGAAAATTTTGACTTGCGTTACATTCTGGAACGGGATTGGTCAACCCTTGGGCCAAAGCTCGAAGGTAAATTACATATTTATGCCGGCGACATGGATAATTATTATCTCAATAACGCTGTGTATCTAACCGAAAAATTTTTGGAAAGCACCACCAACCCCTATTACGCAGGAGAAGTAGATTACGGTGATCGCGCTGAGCATTGCTGGAACGGCGACCAGGAAAACGGCAACGGTATTTCAAGATTGCGTTATAACACTATGTACCTGCCAAAAATCCTCAACCGTATTGAAACAACTGCACCCGAAGGCGCAGACCTTACTAGCTGGCGTTATTAAAAGAATTGCATCACGATAAAGCTTAGGAGCATTATTGGCGAAGTCCTCTTCAGTCAAGATACAAAAGCCATTGACCATATTGATACCCATTGCCGAGCCTGGATAGAACGAACAACTTTCGTTGTCATTTCAAGTACCAGTGCTAACGGAAAGGTTGATGTTGCACCAGGTGAGCGTAGAGCAACATAAAAAGGAAACGCTCTATTAAAACGTGGTCTGAATACTCAAGATAAAACGGCGATAACGACTGCTACAAGAATCTTGTATCAGAGCCAGCGAGCCATCGATGGTTGTACCGTTAAAGCGTTGTCGAAATCGGCAACGCGAAGCATCCAGCGTATTGTCCGTTTCAAGTCTAAAGGTCCAATCTTCAAACCACACCTTGGATACAAATAGATCCAGAGTACGTTCCCGGTCGTTCTGAGTAATGGTTTGAATATCGATATCCTTATTTCCACCCCACACTGAATGATTGTATTCGAGGCCATAACTCAAACCGAGACGAGTGATATCATGACGAAAATTTATGTCCGCGAAACCGCGACCACCAATACGCTGTTTGGTCTTCAGAAATGGGTCGATGATCTCTGAATCGAATACACCAATAGTTATTCCTAAGATCGCATCAGGTAAATTTAAGCGATTGAGTCGTATGCTGGCTCTGTTAAACATACCCCAACGTTTGGCCGGTGCTACATTACCATTTGCTGAGAGCGGTTCGTCCGGATCGATCGTGGCATTAATTCTGCCAATGAAGTTGTCAATGTCAGTGTAGGAGATGCTGCTAGAAAGAACACCGCCATCGTTAGGCAATCGATATTCCAGCTCACCTTCGTAACTCCAGCTTGTCTGTGGTTCCAGGTCAGGGTTTCCCGCCAGGGCGTTAAGATCCCGATCATCTTCGTTCGTCGTGGCAGCAAAGCTGGAAAAACTTAGTTGCGACACCTGCCGTCGTATCGTGCCACGGAAGCGAAAGTTATCGGTGAAATTAAAACGATAGTCGAATGACGGCCGCCAGAATTGAAAGTCACGGGTTTTTTTAACAGCTCCGGTCTGCGAGATTTCAGATGTTTCGTATACGACGCTGCTTTCGAGGGAACTGCGATCATTAATAGACCAGTTATGAAAAGCAAAGCCTTCATAGCGTATTTCTTGCACGCTAGTGCCAGGATTTGATATTGATGACAAAGGAGAAAGCCCCCCCACACTTGCAGAAAGTGGTTCGGTGCCAGAACTGCTGCCGATAAGCAAACTGGAGTCGAGCTGCGTATCTGCACGCTCKATRCCGACACGCAAAGATTGCGATTCGCTCAAGGAAAAGTTGTAGTTACTCTGGACAATAAATTCACTGAGTTCTCGYCTWGAATCGATAAAGAGATTCTTACTCAACCSWGCYTCAGCWGRRTTTGCTTCGAARCGTTCTCGYACTGAATCGCGAATCTCRTTGTTKGTCACAAACAAYARAGCGAGACGAGARCCATTRTCGAARYTGAATTCGTAGTCTCCACCTATCTCCCAGTTYCGYTCTTTGTTCTCTATCTGTTCTTCYTGAATACGATTGRCCARRCCAGTGTCCGTGAAGTCGACGAARTCTCTACGGATAGGGCGKGGATGGTCGCCCTCGCTAATCGAGGCATTTAGTTGCATGCGATGYGGGCCRGYGCTGTAACTCATATTTGTTGAGAGAGTCTGCTCATCTTGATCGCGAATATTCTCTTCRAACAATGTGCCTAACAGCTCGTTATTRGSTCCGAGGCTTACTTCGCGATTTTCGCGATTCTCATAATTAGGGCGGGCACGWAAATTWAYCAAGGCTTGAAAATTACCGACTCGCTGTGACCAGGCMACGGAACCGCCAGTCTCAAAYGTGTTGTCATGATTGAGTCTGTTTATGATTTCCACAGTTGTGCTGGATCGGGATTCTGTGGCCACTAGTATTAGATTGATTACTTCGCTGGCACCGCGCACATTCAACGCACCGCTTGTGTCTCGAATGATTTCTATACGCTCTACTTCCGCCGCCGTTATGCGCTCAAGTTGGTCTTCCGCGGAATTGTCTTTACCGGCTATGCGTTGTCCGTTGATTAATAGATTTCCACCGGTACCAAGACCACGGTCGCCGCCACCTCCTCCGCCCCCGCGCAAGGACACGCCGGGGATGCGGTCTAGCATATCTTTAGCAGTTACCGGATTGTATTGAGTAAAAAACTCGGCCGGATACACCACAGTAGAATCTGCGCCTTCGTTCCCATTTGCTGAAGTCGCAACGACTACGTCCTCACGCTGCTGCTGGTTGGGAGTGCTCTCCTGAGCGAGGCTGTATTGCGTGGAGACTAGTAGGACGAAAAGACCAAGATATGACAGCTGCTTCATAGTTCTCATTATGGTTGATGGTTGAGTCGGAAACATCTTACTCTACCAAGTATTGCATCTGTTCAATGGATTCATGCCACGGGACGCACAGAATCAACGACAAAATACATTATTGATCCTAATTAGACAGAGTTTTCTAATTAAAGAGGTCGTAACGGGTATTTTCTAGCGAATGGATTAGCAGCTCGCCGCTCCCTCAAAAGAAAAGTAGAACCAGTCATTTCCATTGACGTCACGTATATCCTCGATGCATTTTCCGTTCGAATAAGACTCAATCGTAGTTCGCCAAAACGGCACAGCAGGCCTGTTGGCGGAATGCACCCTCACCAGCCATTTATCCGAGCTGGTATCCCAGACAAACTTTGCCAGCTTTTGGCCTGCCCCAGTGCGTCTATATTTACGCAAGACGAAAAATTCTTTCAAGTCCCATCCGCCTGCATTGGTAAACTGCTGGGCTGGCTGCACAATGGCAAAGCCGATAGGTAGCACACCTTTCTTCGCAATGAATACTGAACCGCCGTTCTCCCAGCACTGCAAAACATTGTAGTGCTTAGAAAATGTACCACGCTCGTCTGTCTCGACATCAAGCCACTGAGACATGTCGTGACAATAAAGTTCTAGCAGATTACTGAGAATTCCCTTCGATGTTTTATCGACACGAGAAAAACTGAAATTCGAGGTGGTAGACGACAAGCTGTGGCTCCGTAGGTGGTCAGAACCCTTAATGTAACACGCCATAACTACTGTGAGCCATGAACGGCAGGTGGGGTGTAAATTTTTATCAGCGTAAATTACTACCAAAAATTAGCGCAGCGTAGCTAAGGTAATTAAAGGGATCGTAACGCGATTATGTCTACACGAAGGCAAGAATAAAGGCCCGCCTTCGTGAAATACTTCTTCCAACTTTAGCTCTGCATTCAACCTTTGAATGAGTCACTTAATACGATGTCGAAAGCGTGCCTAGGATCTAGGCGTCCAAAAGAAGACTTTCCAATCGCGCAGCGGTTCTGCTCCTTCGTAGACTGACTCATCAAGCCCTCTGCCAGTCTTGCCTGCCCACTGCCTCATCATAGCAATACGATCCTCGCCGTGAATTTCGGTGGCAGTCATCTCGAATGTCGCATCACCTATGCGCAGCAATCCATCACCACCATTTGCACGCACGCGTCGGGCCCAGTATCCGTTATCAGGGCGAGTGGCCGTGATTACCCCCTCTGGGGTGCCCACCCACGAAAGGTAATTAACAAATGGCGGGAAGCCACTGAGCTTAAATTTCAAAGGGCCCTGAACGCTGTCGTTAAGCGGCGAAAAATCGTTCATCGCTGGAGTAATGGTGCCTCCTATAAGCACACCGGGCATTCGGCCAAGCCCCTGGTTGCTTAAATAGGGAGCTGTGAACATCCAGCTCAACACCCCCACCAGTAGTATCACTCCGGCCACAATCCCGGCTATTTTAGGCTTGCTCATCGTAGAATCTCCGTGTTGTTTTAATTACTGCACGAACAATATGTCCAAGTTGGTCCTTTGTCCAACTCTTCTAAATCTGATGGACTCAGGGTACTCTATTATAGATGTACAAATACCACGCAAAATTACTGCTCTTTCTGATATTCATTTCCTTTTTCCCCACAGCTACTAATGGGCAAACCAGCCTTGCAGAAAGCCTAATGCAAGATTCCACACTACAAGAAGCGACAATTATAGCCATTCGTAATGCGCTGGGTGGGAGAGATCGAACTGCCGTTGTGCGTCGTGGAGGCTTCTTGATCGATATTCAAATCTACATTGAGACATATCGTGGGATGCATGATGCCAACACCCTGGCGAATATTCAAAATCGTTACAGCGCGGCCAAAGCAGAGCTTCTAGAACCGAGATTGCCTGCTACCATCGAAGAACTTGTCTCGATTCTGGAGATACTTCAATAGTTCAATAGTTCAATAGTTCAATAGTTCAATAGTTCAATAGTTCAATAGTAAGCAGAAATTTATCGGCGCCTGTTTTCAATTGAAAACAGGCGCTACACATAAAGAACAAAAAATGGAACAAGCTTTACCGTTGATTATAGTATTCAATCAGCGGCATGCGTAAGCCATTAGCATACGCTACCAAATCGTAGCCATCGAAAACCAGAGAGACAACGAGGGTTAGCATAGCAGTGGGCAACCAAACAACATAAGCAAGGTTGTAGGCGTCGAAGCCTTGAAGTTTAATTTTCCCCTTTAACCAGCGACGTAAAATATAAACAAACGCGACAGCCCAGAACACATGACCTAAACCAAATAGCTTGGTAACTTGATAATTCTGCAGTATTACAACCACAGCACCAACTGCGAAATTAAAAACCTGCGCGACTACTAACGCCTGTGCTTCTCGAAATTTAATGAACAAGACAGGGCAGACAATCAGAATAAATTGCATCCACACTAACCACCTCTGAATCCATGTTGGGAACTGGGCTATCTGTTCATTTATCTCTGCAAGCATTTTGTTTCCTGATTTGTCTCTAACCATTAATCGTTATTCATACAACGTTTGCTATTTTCACTGACTGAGAAAATACTTCAATTACGTTCCAGGTAATTGAGTGCTTCTCTTATAAGCGACATGCTTCTGTTCTTACTATTAGTAGCAGGGAGTTTATTGATCTCATGAAATATTTTATTCAAAGTACGATTATGTATACGGTACTGTTCTGTCAGGCAACATTACTATTCGCAAATGATGGCTTTTTGCAGTTAAATGTCGAAGACGCCTTTGGTAATCAACAATTTCATTTAAAGTGTGCTGGAGAAGGATCTCCAACCTTATTGTTAGACGGTGGTTCGAAATACTGGAGCGATCATTATGCACACTTACTTCCACAACTGGCGGAGCATACTCATACCTGCCTATACGACAGACCGGGGTACGGGCAGAGTTCATTGGGTAAGTTTCCACGCTCAAGCCAACAAAATGCTGACGATATCGTCAGCGCTATCGAAGCGGCTCAACTAGAAACGCCTCTAATTATTGCAGGGCACTCACTTGGGGGAATAAATGCACTTACCTTTGCGGCGCTCTACACAGAGCTGGTAGCCGGCGTCGTACTAATAGACAGTGCCCACCCGCAACAGTACCAGCGCTTTGACCCAAATCTGGTGGCATTACAGGACTTCCAGACCAATCGTTATTGGCGACTTGCGGCGTTACAGGGAGCAGGGATCGAAGTAGAAACGACACAAGACATTGCGCCCTGGCTAAGCGAAGAATTGGCACTTAACATCAAGAAAGGCTTGCAGAACGGTACTACCTATCTAAGCGTTGCGTCTGAGCTAGATGAAATAGACAGCGCTCAGAGTTTTCTTGATAAGAATTTCACCAAGCCTTTGGAGGTTCCACTCATTGTGCTTACGGCCACCAACAGCTTCGATCTTTTCGGTGGGCTAATGCCCCCTGCACTGTTAGAACAGTCTCAGCAATTGTGGATGGAAATGCAGATCGAGTTACTGGGCTACAGTAACAAGTCGACTCAACAATTCTCGGAGGGTAATCATGCGCTAGAGTATTCTGACCCCGAAAGCATCATCAATGCGGTAAAGAGCATTCTGGAACAAATAAAGCAATAAAGGGGTGGAAGTAAACATGTCCACGAACACTACTAATCAATCGCCAAACACATGAAATCTTCAGCCACGGTTAGTGGCCCAGTGTAGACCTCTTGTAAAAAACCAAGGTTGGTTTCAAAGTTTTGATTCTCGGGCAAATGACTTAACACAAGTCTATCGACGCCAGCATCCTGTGCGATCTTTCCCCACACACTTGGCTTGGCATGCAGGTCTGCACGACCTGTGCCATCTTCGTTGCCAATAAAATGAACGATCAATAAATCCACATCACGAACAAAATCAACGAATGCGGGATTGCTGCCATTCTGATCGCTGCTAAAGGCGATAGTTGCATCACCTATTTCTACACGAAACGCCAGCGCAGGCACGTCACCGTGAGGAACGCCCATGGCTGTCACGACCAACGCATCTTCACGAAGAATTTCAGCAGCTGGAGCATTTACATCTACCAACAGAGTTTGAAATTGAAAGCGTTGACTCACAACTCGAAACACACCAGTCGGGCCAAACAAGCCATCAATATACTCATCAATAGAAGGAAAAGCCTCTGACCCCGATGGGCCAGCAATTTTAAGCGCGCCCGTTAGCGGCCAAAGCAACGCCGGCACTTCTGCTGAATGATCAGGATGAAAATGACTCAGGGCGAGAAGCTGCAAATCGGCAATATCCGCTCCTACCTCACCAAAATGAGCAAAGGTACCACCGCCAGCATCAACCATTACTCGGCTTTTTCCATCAACCCACAACAAATATCCCGATGATGCCCGACCATTAGCAAACGGCCCGCCCGAGCCTAATATTTGCAAGACAACACCATCGGTACTACAGCTATAGCTATTTTCCTCCTGCGCAATTGCGCCGCTTGTGGCTAGAGATATAAGTAAAAATGCCAGGGTAGTAATTTGAAAATCAATCATAAGTCCTTAACCATTTTAATCACCAGATTGTCAGAGCCATTCGCTGCTGTGTGAACTACTCGGCTCACTTCATGGTAGCCTCGCGCCAAATATAAAGACTCACCCGCCACGGTGGAACCAAGTTCGATCTTGTTAAACCCAGACTCTCTAGCTGCCTGTTCGCCTAAATCTAACAACAGGCTTCCTATGCCTTTTCGAATCCAGTGTGGGTGGGTATACATAGCACGAATACGCGCCGCGTCCGATGCGGGATCACTCAGGCTATCATCTCGACCCACAGTGTGATCACCACCATAAAGCGTTCTGCGTTTGCCCCAACCACCACAGCCAACCATAACGGTTTTACCTTCATGAACAGTTTCGATCACAAAATAGGTGCCGTCTTCGATTAGAGTGCGATCAACTCCCATGGTTTCTTTTGCCGCTTGTATCTCGGCGGCTGACAGAAACGATTTCATGTTTTCGGCGATAGAGCCCTGCATTAGTTTTACAATGGCGGGGGTATCCTTCGCTTCTGCAATACGATGAGTCAGCTCGATTCGCTTTGGCTTGTCTTTCTGCGGCAAAATTAGTTTTCCTTTAGACCTTTTCTAAGGCCTTCTTTAGACCTTGATGTTCAGTTCATTACGTCGCGAATAAACGTTTGGAACAATCTAATACTATGGAACTAACCGAAAATCAATGGGATACTGAAAACGATAATTGAAACAGATTACACAAACAACAAAAGGAACAGGCAATGAAAATTACCGGTCTACAAATATTCTATGGGTTAACAGCAATTGTCGGCCTTTTCGTAACCTGGTACTTCAATTTGCAACCTCGCGAGATTGGGTTTATCGCCGATTTGTATACAACATCGGCGTCCGCCTCGATCACTAATGATCTTAGTGTAGTGGTGACTACTTTTCTTGTGTGGTCGTTTGTTGAAACCGGGCGACTCAAAATGTCCTATCGCTGGTGGTCGGCGTGTTTCGTGTTTACTTTTCTAATAGCAGCCGCATCAACAGTGCCATTGTTCATGCTTATGCGTGAACGTCGTCTTCTTGCGAGCGCAGAAGCGAACGATATATGATGCAGAGCAAATATAAGTCCTGTAATTCAATCACTATTCAATCTGGGAGACGAAGCTTGAAAATAAGAAATGGGATGTTGTTCATAGTTGGTTTGTTCTTCGTTGGTCACCTTAGTGCGCAAACTATAGAAGATGAAGCTGTAGACTGGTTGCAGGAATTTATTCAGATCGACACCATCAACCCTCCTGGCAACGAATCAAGAGCTGTCGACTTCTACGCGGCGATATTTGAGGCCGAAGGCATTGAGTACGAAACCGCAGAAAGTGCTCCAGGCAGAGGGAATATCTGGGCTCGTATTAAAGGAGGTGATGAGCCAGGGCTAATACTATTACAGCACACTGATGTTGTTCCCGCTGATCGTCAATACTGGACTACTGATCCTCTGTCCGGTGAAATTCGCGACGGTTATATCTGGGGCCGTGGTGCGCGTGATATGAAAGGCACAGGCATTGCCGAGCTTGCGACTTTTTTGAGTTTACACAGAGCTGGGCTCGCCTTGAATCGGGACGTTGTTTTCCTGGCTTCAGCCGACGAAGAAGCTGGCGGTGCCTATGGCGTCGAATGGCTTATTGAGAATCACCCGGAAATATTTGCCGGAGCCGGCCTGTTAATCAATGAAGGCGGAGCTGGCAGTATCAGCAATGGCGAAATTGTATTTGGTGTTGAGGTCACACAGAAAGTGCCTGTGTGGCTGCGCCTAACCGCAGTAGATGTTCCGGGCCATGGATCGTCACCACGCACAACAAGCTCGGTAACGCGCATTGTCGATGCACTAAGTGCAATCAAGGACAATCCGTTTCCTCCACATGTTATTCCTGCGGTGGACGCGTATTTTTCAGGCCTGTCTTTGTCTATGAATAACGAATGGAAAGAGGCCTATGCCGACATGGCAAGTGCAATTCAGGACCCAAGCTTTTTACAGGAGTTTCACTCTTCTCGCCCCGGTCATCATGCACTGGTACGCGATACATGCTCAATGACTCGCATGGGTGCATCAAACAAAATAAACGTGATTCCGCCTGAAGCCTGGGCAGAGCTAGACTGTAGAATGCTGCCAGACAGAACGTCAGAAGAATTTATTGCTGACGTGAGAAATTTGATAGCAGGAACTGGTGTAGAGATTGAAGTTATTATGGCCTTTACTCCGGCAATATCTTCAACCACTTCAAGTTTATATCAATCGATAACCAATGTTACTCGCGAAATGCATCCTGGCTCGCGGGTTCTGCCCTCGGTAACAACAGGCTTTACTGACAGCCACTTTACTCGAGACATGGGCATAATCAGTTATGGTTTTAACCCTATCATTACGAAAAGCGGTGATCCTTCGGGCGTTCACGGCAATGACGAACGCATTGAAATCGAAGCATTTCGTCGCGGCATTACGGACCTGCGAGCAATAATCAGAGATTTGGTGCTGGATTAGATACTTACGGCGGACTCCATAAACTAATAGTGCCGCCACTAGTCTTATTCTTAATCCACTTCAAATTCGCACTATGCCTAAAATTATTGTAGTTTTAGCGCTGGCTTTCAGTCTCCGAGTAAATCGACAGCGCCAGACACGCAGTTCTCGTTGGAATGAAACTACCAGCTAACATTCACCAAGCAGGCATTACTTATGAATTTTTACTTTCGTTTCTCTGCAAGAATTAGATATTACCTATCCTTAGTTGCGCTATTAAGCGTGGGCTTGATCACAGCCCAGCCAAGCCTGGCGCAAGATCAGGCCGCCAATGGTATAGCGGACTGGGTCGAAGCGAGCATGTGCGCTGCGAATAGCCGCACAGTAAACCTTGAGCAGTCGCCGTCCTTTGTCTTTACCCAGGCAGATGGCAACAACCCGCGCCATCTTAATGCCGCGCAGGCCGGACTCACTACAGCCAATATGTCAAACCTGGAGCTGTCCTGGGCTATCGCTTTCCCCGAAACATCTAGTTTGCGAGCTGCGCCGGTGATCGTTGGATCTACAATTTTCTATGCAGCAAGCGATTCCGGTCGAGTGTTTGCACTGGACACCGAAAGTGGTTGTGCCAAGTGGGTTTACAACGCGGACTCGCGCTTGCGCTCTTCAATGACCTACGACGTTATCGATGATGTGGGTATGTTGGTGTTTAGCGATGGAAACGGCATGATTCATTCCCTCAACGCGGAAAACGGTGAGGCGAATTGGGTTGTGAGTGGTCAAGCATCTGACAATCAGGGAATGCTTACTGGTACGCCTGTTATTCATGGGGACAAAATCATCGTGCCTGTTTCGGGTTCTGGAGTGCTTAGCGGTGGAAACCCACGCTATGAATGCTGTGAAAACCACGGCGCTATTACTACGCTGAATGTCCGCACAGGAGAAAAGCTGTGGGAATATCACACAATGCCTACGGCAGAATACACCGGCGCTGTCAGCTCTACCGGAGTCAAACAACGCGGACCTTCTGGTGCTCCAATCTGGACCACGCCGACTGTTGATGCGAAGCGAGGGCAGATTTATATCACCACGGGTGAAAATACTTCACATCCAACTACTGGCACTAGCGATTCAGTCATTGCACTGAATTTGGAGACTGGCGAAGAAATTTGGGTCTTCCAGGCGCTAGCGAATGACATGTGGAATTACGGTTGTACCACCGCTGGTCCCAACTGCATTATCCTAGCTGATACTAACTCTGTTGATTTCGATTTCGGCGGCCCCGCCGTCCTGGTAAATGCAGGTGAGCAAGAGCTGCTTATTGCTGGTCAGAAATCGGGTGATATCTGGGCTCTGGATCCTGACACGGGTGCAGTAGTTTGGAATCAAAGTGTCGGTGAGGGAACAGCACTTGGAGGCAATCATTGGGGTATAGCGACTGATTCCGAGCGCGCCTTTATGACCATCAACGATCCTGCCGGTATGAGTGGAACTAGTAAACCTGGCATTTACACGTACTTTCTCGGCACCGGCGAGCCAAGCTGGTTTTACGAAGTGCAGCCAGATTGCAATGATGATCGTAGCGATAGAATCAGAAATTGCGGGGCACGCACTGGGTTTTCTGCTACGCCGTTGTCGGTGGATGGAGCAGTTATTGCAGGTGGACTCGATGGACGCTTGTTTATATTCAATTCGGATTCAGGCGAGATACTCTTTCAATACGATACCGTGACTGATTTTGAAACCGTTAATGGCGTTGAAGGTTATGGTGGCTCAATCGACAGTCATTCTATAGCGGCGGGATCAGGCATGGTATTTATCGGTTCTGGCTACGGTTCTTTCGGCCAGATAGCTGGTAACGTATTGCTGGCATTCAAGCCGTCGGAATAACTCACTCCCGATCTGTTAAAAGGGGGGAGGTTTATTATTTGGGAAAAAATCCTATTTAAATAAACCTGCCCCCTTTGTTATTTTTAGAGCTTTTTATTTTTGATTTTTATTTTTGATTTTCTTGTAAATAACAGAATCAATAAGCTCGGCATCAAAAGCACTAAAGCCGCTGGCTCAGGAACACTTTGACCTACATACTCGATACTGCTGAAAGAAACACGAAGCGCATTACTTAACACGCCGTTTTCATCTTTAAAGCGCAAAGACATTAACGCATAGTCTATTTCGTTATTACTTAAAATACCGTCATCACTTCTGCCAAAACCAGAGCCAATAAGTGCCGGATTAGCCGAAGGAAATAATTCTGCTGACAATCCTCTCCAATCAATTCCTAAGCCAACAAATTCCCAATTTTTGATTCCGTCATTATATGAACCAAACTGACTACCAACAGTAGAACTCAGCGTCGCTCCAATATAACCAAGCTCACCATTGCTACTAGTGTGCTGTAAATAATTGCCATCGGTTCCCCCAAAAGTTTGGCCGTCTATGGTTATTACTACATTGTCTAAAGCACCATAAAAGTATTTATTTCCACCGGAGCTTGGAACAACTGTGTTATCAATTGTGAAAGACCCTGAAAATTCAGTATTTCTAACTAATGGTCCGGGATTGAAATGGCTCACTTTTGCATCAAAATTTACAATAACTCCTGCAAAACTATTGATAGATAAAAGCAAAAGGGCTGGAAACAATAGAAATCGAATTTTCATCATAATGAAGAACTACTCTTATTTTAGGTATGTTTTTTTCTAAACAGTGATAGGTGTCTATTACAAAGCATGAATCACGCCAAACTCTATAATTTGTTTATTATCAAGGTGTTATGAAATTCTAATTTTGTATAGAAAAGCCAAGTGTAAAATATATTGACAGTACTCTCGGGGAAACTAATAAAATAGCCCGCTAAGAAGGGCTCTTGCTAGTTACACGAATTCGTTCTGCTGGCAGGGCCAGTTGTTCAAGTAGGTATTTTTTAAACGAGGGTTTATAGGGCTGCAATTCTGCGGCCTTTCGCATACATAAAAGCCAGGCGTCGCGCTCTGACTCGCCCACGGTTAAATGCATATGTACTTTGGGAATACTAATGGGGCCATACTTTTCTCGGTATTGCCTTGGGCCACCTAGCCAATAACAGAGAAAATGTGTGAGCTTGTCATCGATGACTGACAGGTCCACCGCATGCATCGACCTGATTTTTTTCGCTTGAGGCAGCTCATCCATAAACTGGTAAAAACATTTAACCAGTTTTTGAATTCCATCAAATTCTCCCGCCGCCCGGTAGGAAGTATCTTCGAAGCCGTAATTTTCATCAGGAGGAACTGCGTTGTTCATAGCATTGATACGGACTGAGTTTTAGATATTTAGATCAGCAGTTTAACTGATTGAGCTGTCAATATCCTGCTCAACTAACGATCCACCAAACCCACGACCTACTAAACCAATGACCTACTCTACAAACGCTCTCTCAATAACATAGTGGCCTTTAATGCCCTGCCTTGATTCTTCGAAGCCCCAGTCATTTAATATCTGGCAGGTGTCTTTCAGCATGCTTGGGCTACCGCAGATCATAAAGCGGTCTGTGTCGGGATTGGGTTTTTCCAAACCTATATCAGTAAACATTTTCCCTGATGACATAAGCTGGGTTAAACGCCCCTGGGTTTTAAATTCTTCACGAGTTACTGTCGGATAATAAATAAGCTTTTTCTTAACGTCTTCACCAAAGAATTCATTTTCAGGTAATTGCTCATTAATGAAATTTTGGTAGGCAAGCTCAGATGCATAGCGAACACCATGGGTGAGAATGACATTATCGAAGCGCTCATACACATCAGGATCCTGAATAATGCTTATAAAAGGTGCTAAGCCTGTGCCGGTACTAATAAGGTACAAATTCCTACCTTCAAGCAAGTGATCAACCACCAGAGTTCCTGTTGGCTTGCTGCTCACAAACACTTCGTCTCCAACCTTGATATTCTGCAATCGGGAAGTTAATGCGCCATCTGCGACCTTAATACTAAGAAATTCCAACTCATCACCATAATTCGGGCTGGCAATACTATAGGCACGCATTAGGGGTTTGCCCTCTACCTCGAGACCCAACATTAGAAAGTGGCCATTCTCAAATTTCAGAGATTGATCTCGTGTGGTTTTGAAACTAAAGAGGGATTCGTTCCAGTGATGGACGTCGGTTACGCTCTGAGTTGATAAGCTGGCCACTACGATGCTCCTAAAGCGGTAAGGATTTGATTGCATGCAGTATAGGTATTGGCTACTATATCTGTAAAATTGATTATTGTTATATCTGTTATCTATTTTATGAATATACATTTTACCCTCAGGCAACTTCAGGTATTCCTCGCCGTAGCAAGCCATGAAAACGTTAGCCATGCCGCCGCAGAACTGGCCCTGTCACAGTCAGCAACGAGCACAGCGCTTAAGCAACTGGAGCAGCAGTTCGACTTGCTGCTGTTTGACAGAATAGGCAAGCGCCTGCAATTAAATGAGCAGGGGGTGGCATTGAGAGCAAAGGCGGCAGCACTTATCGATGGAGCCGAAGAACTAGAGAATACTCTGGTACAAAACAATGAAATCGGCGAGTTGAAAGTTGGGGCTACGCTCACTATAGGCAATTACCTGGCTATTGGCATCATGGCTGAGTTTATGAAAGAACACCCTGCAGCGAAAGTTGCGCTCAATGTGGAGAATACCGCCGCCATTGCTGCCAAGGTGCGTAATTTTGAACTCGATATAGGACTGATCGAGGGTGAGCTGCAAGAGCCTGACCTGGACGTCAGCTACTGGCGAGAAGACGAGCTTTCTCTGTTCTGCGCACCGGAACATCCATTAGCTAAAAATTCAGTACTTGATGATGAGGATCTAATTGACGCGCAATGGATTGTGCGAGAACAAGGCTCCGGAACACGTCAGGCCTTTGACCGAGCGATGACAGGAATACTGCCAAACCTGAAATTAAAATTGGAGTTACAACACACAGAGGGTATAAAGCGTGCTGTTGAAGCGGGTATGGGAATTAGCTGCCTGTCGAGAATTGCACTAGAAGACGCATTTAAGCGTGGTACGCTAATTCCACTCAAGGCTCCTCACAGAAACTGGAACCGAAAGTTTTACTTTATATTGCATCGACAAAAATTTCTTGGTGGTGGTGTGCGAAGCTGGATGCAACATTGTAGAAAAATATAACAGGATCATATTCTCCGTTGAATGAATCTTTTTCAAAGAAAGTAGCCTTATTTACCGTAGCCCATCGAAGTGGGTTGACGGTGCTTACCTGCATTGTAAGTGCATTACTTGCCATTGGAATTCTGCGCACCAGTTTCGATACCTCACTACAGGCTTTGCTAACCCAGAGTGACCCTTATCTGGAAGAACTGGAAACCATGGACGCCGAGTTTCCGCGCCATCTTGAAGTCAATTTCGCATTCGTCGCCTCAGAAGGCGAAACAGTTTTCAACGCCGAACTGCTTGCGGCAATTGAAGAACTTAAAGAAAACTACACTTCAATTCCATTTGCCACTCGGATGACTTCGTTAATTGACTATCGGTCTCCAGAAACACAACGGCGACTCTTTGAAAAATCTCTAAATAATTACTCTGAAACAGAGCTGTTAGAACTTGGCCGTTCGGCACGCGAAGACCGACTTCTATCTGCCAATCTCCTATCTCCAGATGCCTCCCTGAGCTTTGCCATAATCACCATGGAACAGGACAATCTAACCGCGCCGGAGCGCCTCGACATAGCCAATGCGGTATTGGAGTTACGCTCGCAGCTGCGCAGCAATAACCCTGACGTGGGCATACATGCCAACAGTGAAGTACTGTTAGAACAATCCAGCCAGCAAGCCATGGTAGATGACCTTACCAATTTGATGCCCTTCGTTATTCTTGCCTGCGTATTTGCTATCTGCTACTGCTTTAGATCAGCAACACTTGGGGTTTGTATTCTAACTCACACGATCTTCACACTGTTGTGCACCATCGGTACTCTGGGGTTTCTTAGTTTTTCTTTTAATAGCATTTCAATTATTGCACCACTGGTATTGGTCATTATTTCGGTGGCGAATAGTGTGCATATAATTTCGATCTATAAACAGGCAATGCACAAAGGACTCAACAAAATACAGGCGATGGAAGAAAGCATCCTACATAATTTTCAGCCCATTACTTTGGCTGCATTAACTACCGCAATTGGTTTTTCGTCGTTAAACATGAGTTCATCGCCAGCGATTCAGGACTTTGGTCAAATCGTGGCTATAGGTATTATTTTTGCTTACCTGCTGACCTTATCGATACTACCCGCGTTACTGATCAAGCTAACTTCAGCCCCGGGCAAGAAAGCAGAAACCAGCTCGCCTTTTATGGAAGCAACACTGGAAAAAATAAGTGAATTTACCCTGCGTCGCGACAAACCTATTTTCTGGTCATGTACCGCACTAGCCGTAGTAACATTTCTACTATTACCCCTGAATGAAACCGACTTTAACCGCCTGGACTTTATTGCCTCCGACTCCGACATCAAGCAGTACTACGACGAAGTAACGAAGCATTTCAATCGAGGTTCTGCATTGACTTACGGTATCAGCGCTCGATCTGAGGAGGCGGCAGTTGATCCAGAATTTTTACGAAAGGTCGAACGCTTTAGCCTATGGCTAGAACAGGAAGCTGGCGTAGAGTCAGTGGCCAGCGTAGTGGACTTATTAAAGACAGCCAATCGTGTATTGAATAATGACGATGAAAGCTATTACCGCTTGCCTGATACTGCCAATACCATTTTGAATCACTTGCTTCTGTATGCACTGGTGCAAACTCAGGACTTTCCATTATTCGGCTTTATCAATACCGATTTCTCAGTAATGAATTTATTCGTTAACGCAACACCCATGTCGAACCAGGAGCTAATCGATCTTGACCAACGCATTACCGATAAATTCAATGCCGAGTTCTCTGATGCTGACCTGATTCACGGCAGTGGTATTCTTCTTTTTGCGCGTATGGATGAACTTGTCACTATCGAACTCCTGCAAGGCTATTCAATTAGTTTACTGCTCATTACTATCTGTTTGATTATTGGCATGAAGAGCTTTTACTTCGGAATGTTAAGTATCATTCCCAACCTGTTGCCCGCGACAATTGTTTTTGGTTTATGGGCACTGTTTGTGGGGCAACTGGACCCTTTTGTGATGATGCTATTCAGCATCAGTATAGGATTGGTAGTCGACGATACAGTGCATCTGCTTAGCCACTACCTGGACAAACGCCGATCAGGAATGGATCAAACTCTGGCAATTAATTACGCCATAAAAACTGCAGGCCCGGCTCTATCAATTACCACATTGGTATTGGCTTTAGGCACGACTATTTTAATCGGTGCCAGCACACTCTATTTCCAGCAGGCCGCAAAGCTACTAGTCCCTATTGTGGTTTTGGCACTAGTGCTTGATCTTCTGTACTTACCCACTATTTTGCGACGTTTCGACAATCGCTTTGACACAGAAACACCATGACTTCCTGAATTGTCGGCATTACTATCTCCGATAGCTTCAATTCATTAACGGGAAACAATCTCATGAGCAAAAGCAAAGAATCATTGAGCCGAAGAGAATTTAATAAACTTGGCGCCGCAGCAATTGCCGCCGCATCACTAGGAGCGAGTCATATGGCATCAGCACAAACCCCTGCAAGTGAACTTGAATCTGAATACCTTATGGAACTCTCATTGGACGTAGCCGATCAGCTAGACGCCGGTAGCACCAGCATCGCCCCGGTAACCGGCGGCACCTTTGGCGGCCCACGCCTAAGCGGCACAGTAAGAAATGGCGGTGCCGACTGGATAACTCAGGTTGCCGGCCATACCAGCCTGGACGTTCGTATAACACTGGACACCGACGACGGTGCAATCATTTACATGACCTATACCGGCGTAGTACACCCCGGCGAGAATGGTCTGTATTGGCGAGTTCGCCCCATATTCCAAACCGCCTCAGAAAAATACGACTGGCTAAACCACATAGTCTGCGTAGGCAAAAGCAAACAAATCACCAACAAAGTAGCCTACGACATCTTCCAAATCCTATAGTAATTTTTAACCTAAGTAGTAGCCGAAATAATAGGTGCTGCCGACTATCTCTTAAGCCGCCCGAAGGGTTTTACGATTTCGAGCGGTGTTTGAGCGCTTAAAGTACAAGGCAAAAAGTTTCGAAAGCGAGGAGTTTACTGTTGTAAATGACGAGTTTGAGAGATTTTTTAACGCCGTAGTTTATGTGCTCATACCCCGCGTCCACCCACAAAAAAGCCCGACTAAAGTCGGGCTTTTGATTCTAAAGAAACACTCCAACCGTAGACTTAATTGCCGCCTTGGTCAGCGTACTTCCATTGTACTGCTCCGAAAAACATTTCGTCCCAGCTCTGCTGTCCCCAAGGTACTGTTCTTTCTGGGTCTGGATTCGCAGGATTCTGAGCAGAATTATCAAACGCGCCTACAGCTCTAATCTTAGTACCTGCTGGTACAAATTTTGGCTCTTCGTAGGTGTAACTCATCTGCCAGTTATAATCGAACTGAGCAATATTGATTAACTCTTCGCTTGTTCCGTCTTCATAGTCCGCGTAGAACCGCATGTATTTACCACGGAAATGCATATGTGGCAGGAAGCTATGAATGTTAGCGTCTTTGTCGATTGTAATTATGGCTACCTGCTCAAATGAAGGATCATTGGCGGGAATATTGGTCCAGGTATTTGGAAAAATACATGCACAATTACCAGTCATTCGCTCGTCAGGCACTTCGTCTTCTGGGTAGAACCAAAGACCGATCTCACTATTATCAACTGATTCTCTACCGGTTGTAGTGTAGTGAAGATTCAGATGCAGAGTCGAGCCATCCTTTAATAAACCACCAGTATTAGCAGGGTTCATAGCAATAGTTCCACCAGGCACATAAGGTGTTATCGAGGCTTTATCTGTTGCTGTAGCCCCAAGCTGACCTCGGCCTTGTTCGCCAGGGTAATCCAAACGGTTAATCGTATGATGCAAAACAGTTCGATCACCTGGCGAATACTCACTGCCACGCAACCATCTGTCTTTACCATCAAGGTCAATAACAATGGCAACATCACGATATGCCAGTACGCCAGTGGCGGGCACTTGCTGCTCAGGAAGCTTGATTATGTAGTCAGGCTCATCGCCTAAAGTCCATTTTGATGTGGACCAGGTTAATTCGGTTAGCGGGTCGTTATCACCATCTTTTGGTGCACCAGCTTCCGCCCAGGCAATAATGTTTCTAACGTCATTATTACCAACCAGACGATCGTTAATAAAATCACCAATGTGACCGTCAATTTGGCCTGGTGGCATACGCTTGGTCATCAATACTTCACGAATCATTGGCGACCAGCCCTGAACCATGGCGTGGCTGTCCATAGCGAATGGGGCAATTCCACCTTCGCGATGACAGCTTGCACATTTCTCAGCAAGAACCGGCGCTATGTCCTGAGTGTAAGAAGGTACAGTTGCGGCTGCGTACATGACGCTAGCACCGGTTGTTGCTACCAGTGCATTGCTTACATCTTCTCCGGCAAGCATTTGCTGAATAGCCTGATCTGATCCTGCAACGCTTCCACGGTAGGCTACAGTGAAAGAATTAGGATCATAAATGACTACTTCGCCAATACGTTCGATGCCAAGAGCCTCAGAAATAGTGCGAGCATCATCCATAAGTACAGGAATCTGCGTACCGAGTTCGGCCAGCTTGGCTCGAATTTCGTCTCGATTCATCTTACCCATGGGGTTAATCATTAAGAACTTCACGCTCTGACCTTCAAACTTGGCCTTAAGAGCATCGAATTCAGCAATGGCTGCGTCTGACGCTTGGCTGTCGTTAGCCTGAACCAGTAACGCTATTGCCTCATTATCGTTATACCAGCTCATGCTGTGGTAATAACCATCCTGGTCCAAAAGCGAAAAATCACCAACTCTGTCAACCGCATTACTAATTGCCGGAATCAGCAGAAGCGACAAAAGGGATATTTTCAACAAATTCACTTTTTTCACTGTTATCTCCTCACTATTCATAAAATTCTGTAACTCCTCCAAAGCTCCCAAATACAGGGGCTCGAAGCAGTGCAAATACAATTGGAGCTACTTACTACGCAAACCGCCCCCAATAACCCTACAACTCTACGAATTTAGGCAGTTTCAGTCAATAAATACCGCTTCGTTTCACCGCTTATACAACAGACTCTGTCCACGGCCGTTTATTGCTTATCGGCTGCTTGTAGAAGAGCTAGCAACTGAGGGTAAATCGAAGGATTGGCGATTAGAATGTCGCGATCGTAGAATTGAGGATCTATTCCCTCAGGAACTGCGCTGAAATGGCCAAATTCGGCACCCGCTTCTTTTGCGATTAATTGAGCGGCAGCAAAATCCCAGATACTCAAGCTTTCGTAATAACCATCCAGCCTGCCCATAGCCAGAAAACAAATATCCAGCGCCGCCGAGCCTAACCGACGGATGTCTGCACAATTAAGCAGAACCGCGTGCAGCCTTGGTATCATGGGACCAATAGTCGACTTATCGTAGGGAAAGCCGGTGGCGATTAAGGCGCGTTTCATCGCTGCTTCTTTAGAGACTTCAATCAAATTGCCATTCAAAGTCGCCCCCGCTCCCAGCTTTGCACAGAACATTTCGTTCGAGAATGGGTTAAAAACAACCCCAACCTGTATGTTTGAGCCTTCCACATAAGCTATAGAGATGGCCGATTGATTGTGCCCATGGGCATAATTCACCGTGCCATCGATAGGGTCTATTATCCAAACCGGTGCGTTCAGCTCCTGAATATTGCCTATGTCTGGCGACGACTCTTCGGAGAGAATAAAGTGATCAGGAAAATTAGTGGCGATTCGGTCACAGATAAGCTGGTCTGCCTTCAAGTCGGCACTGGTAACCAGCTCGTCGCCGCTCTTGTAGTTATGAGTTAGCTCTGCTTCCGCTCGCTCTGTAACTATAAGTTCTCCGGCTTCCTGCGCAAGAGCTGTGGTAAATTGTAAGATGTCAGTCATAGTTAAGTCTGGCCTATCCAATAATAATTTGTGAATATCACGGCCTGATTATAAAGCGCATTGGCATACAGTGCATCACAGGTTTATACAGGTTCCAACGAGTAAAATATTTTATGCCCCTAGCTATTAGATATATGTTCTTTGCTGCATTCGCTACATTGGCAAACCTGATGACTCAGGAAACCAGTAGCTTTGTTTATGCTGGCAGCTACTCGCTTTATGTAGCCATGAGCATCGGAACTCTGACAGGCTTATTAACCAAGTATTGGCTCGATAAAAAATACATCTTCGATTTCAAAACCGATTCTGCCGCACAGGACATTAAGGTTTTTCGCGCTTACGCGTTAACCGGAATAGCAACCACACTTCTATTCTGGGGCTTTGAGTTAAGCTTCGACATGCTCTTTGGAGGGAGAATCGCCAGGTATCTGGGCGCAGTCATCGGACTATCCATTGGTTATGGGTTAAAATACCGCCTGGACAAACGCTATGTTTTCTCACAACAGGTTTTATAAATGGAAGTTTCTGGCTGGGGTCGACATCCCGTAACAACAGCAGATATTTTAGAACCCGTTGATTCTGAAATGTTGAAGAAGATTGTTACTGCACAAAAAAAATCTGATTCCCTGATTTGTCGCGGAGCCGGAAGAAGTTACGGCGATAGTTCACTGGCCGACAAAATTATCAGTAGCCGTTTTCTCGACAGCTTTCTCGAACTCAACGAAACGCAGAACACAATTCGATGTGGAGCAGGCGTTAGCCTCGACGCGATTCTTAAACTATGTATTCCACGAGGCTTGTTCCTCAAGGTCGTTCCTGGCACTCGATATGTTAGCGTTGGCGGCGCAATAGCGGCGGACATACATGGCAAGAATCACCACGTTGATGGCAGCTTCTGCAACCATGTACAAAGTATTTCACTGATGCTCGCCTCTGGCGAAATTTTTTTTTGTAGTGAACACGAAAATAGTGAGCTATTTCATGCAAGCTGCGGCGGCATGGGTCTGACTGGCATTATTGTTGATGCAACAATTGTTCTGGATAAAATATCTAGTACGTCTATTCAACAGCAATCTCTGGTTGCCAATAACCTGAGAGAGTGCTTTGACTTGCTTGAGGAAAACAACAGCAGTAAATACTCTGTCGCCTGGCTTGACTGCCTCTCCCGTGGCAATGAACTTGGGCGGTCTATGGTTTTTCTGGGAGAGCATGTTGATGCAAGCCAGTCTAAACAAAACTCGAATTCCACATTAAAGTATAGGGCTAGCCGCGGCATTAACATTCCTTTCAGCACCCCTGGCTTCCTGATCAACAAACTCTCTATGAGTATATTCAATAAAACTTATTTCAACTTAAAGAAAGCGGGCAAACAGAAATCAAACGTAAATTACAACTCCTTCTTTTTCCCTCTGGACAATATAGGCATTGCCAACTGGAATAAATTGTATGGCTCGAAAGGCTTTGTGCAATATCAGTTTGTTATTCCCAGCGACGCTGCCTTTGAAGGTATACAACAAGTATTGAACAAAGTTTCGAGCGCTGGCAAAGGATCATTTTTATCGGTGCTTAAGAAATTTGGACCAGAGAATAAAAACCTGCTTTCTTTCCCTAAAGAAGGCTATACACTGGCTCTGGATTTCAAACGAGAAGAGCAAATTTTTCCACTGCTTGACGAACTGGATCAGATTATCCTGGAGCACGATGGTAGAATTTACCTGACTAAGGATGCAAGAATGAGTGAAGCCGTTTTTAAGGCCGGTTATTCAAACTGGGAAGATTTTCTCAAGATAAAAACTCAATTCGACCCGTCCTGTATTTTTGCGTCGAAGCAATCTAATCGCCTTGGTTTAAGTTGAGATGAATATAGTAATCATTGGCGCAACATCAGCCATAGCAAAAGCCTCCGCACGAATTTACGCAGAAAGAAATGAATCTCTTTTTCTGATTGCCCGTAATGAAAGTCGACTTGTTGAGTTATGCAGCGACTTGAAAGTACGGGGCGCCAAATCTGTTGGAACGGCAATGCTAGATATAAACAAGTTTAACGAACATGAAAAAGCACTAGATTCGGCTGCTGAGTTTCTTGGCAGCATCGACATTGCACTCATATGTCATGGGTCGCTACCTAACCAACAACAAGTTGAAATAAACTTTAAATCGGCGCAGAAAGAAATCAACACCAACGGCGTCAGCGTTATATCGCTGCTTACTATTTTGTCAGAAAAATTTATAACCCAAGGTCACGGAACAATAGCCGTTATAACTTCAGTCGCTGGTGACCGAGGCCGGCAGCCTAACTACGTTTACGGGGCTGCCAAGTCCATGGTATCAACCTACCTGCAAGGCCTACGAGGCAGGCTTTTTCCTCACAAAGTCAATATTGTAGATATTCGTCCAGGTCTGGTAGATTCCCCCATGACCGCCGGCATGAAGAAAGGCGCACTGTGGTCCAGCCCTGAAAAAGTTGCCAGCAAGATTGTAAAAGGAATAGATAACGGCAAACACACGATTTATGCACCCGCCTATTGGAGGCTGATTATGATTATCGTGTGTGCCTTTCCTGAATTTATATTCAAACGCCTGAAATTCTAAAGACAAGTAGCTATGTCCAGCATATTCCCCAAACCCCCTTTATTTGTCGATCTTGACGGCACTCTGATCAAAACAGATTTGATGTTTGAGTCCATTTTACTCTTGCTCAAGAAAAACATATTCGCCATTTTTCTGGTTCCCTGGTGGCTACTCAAAGGAAAAGCGAATCTAAAGCACCAACTGGCTTTGCGTGTTGACATTCCAGTAGAGCTGCTCCCGTTGAATCCGGAATTTCATGCTTACCTTCAACTAGAAGCCTCCAACAGGCGCGACATCATACTTATTTCTGCGTCCAATCAGACTCCAGTAAGGCAAATCAGCAGTCATCTAGATTTGTTTATTGATGCGATAGGCAGTGATGAAAATGTAAATTTAAAATCGGAAGAAAAACTGACACGTATTCTACAGCTCAACGCTGAGAATGATTTCTCTTATGCAGGAAATTCAAAAGATGACTTGCCGGTTTGGCTTGAAGCAAATGAAGTTATCATGGTGAACAGCAATGCATCGCTGCGTTCAAAATTAGATCAACACACTGACAAGATTAAAACGTTTGATAACATGTCTTCGAATGCACGTAAGTTCTGGCAAGCTATGCGGCCACATCAATGGCTAAAAAATGGTCTTATTTTTCTACCTCTAATGCTTTCACACCAGTTAGATCAAATTGATCTTTTCGTTCAAGCGTGTATCGGTTTTGTTAGTTTTAGCCTCTGTGCATCAAGTGTTTACTTTCTCAATGACATGTTGGATCTAAATGGCGATCGCCAACATGCAACGAAATGCACGCGCCCTTTTGCATCTGGAGAGCTTTCGCTTGCCTATGGGTTTTTAGGTTATCCACTATTGCTACTAGCTTCATTCGCCGTGGCACTACTTCTGCCAGGAAATTTTATCTCGATTTTATTTCTTTACTGGGTGTTGACCACTTCTTATAGCCTGATCCTTAAACGACTATTCATTATAGACGTACTAATTCTAGCGCTGCTTTATGCTATACGAATTCTCGCTGGGTCAGCGGCTATTTCTGTGACAACTACTTTTTGGCTTCTAGCTTTTTCATTCTTCTTTTTCTTAAGTATGGCTATGGTTAAACGCTTTACCGAATTTTCCAATTTATTAACAAGCAACAAAGCATCGATTGAAGGCAGAGCTTACACAACTGATAATTTGGCGATGCTTGCCATAGTTGGGAAATTGTCCAGCTTAATAGCCGTTGTAGTTTTTGCACTCTACATCAATGCACCAGACACCACACAGCTGTACTCCAGCCCAGGCCTGTTATGGTTTATCTGTCCATTATTGGTATTGTTGCTTGGTCGTATCTGGCGGTTTTCCCAACAAGGAAAACTGGATGAAGACCCTGTGCTTTTTGCAATATCCGACCGTTTAAGCCAGGCCATCGCACTGCTGAGCGGAGTATTAATCTGGCTAGCTATATAGTATAGCTAGCCGAACAGCAAAAATTAGCCTAGTAATAAAGTAGAGTGAACCAACAAATCTAGATGGGTAGTTCAAGTATTGCCGAATGAAAACGTAGATGACTCTCAATAAAGCTGGCGATGAAGAAATAGCTATGATCGTAGCCATCGCGTTGATTATAGTTAAGCGGATACCCTACCTGATTACACACCTCAACCAAGCGAGAAGGTTTTAGTTGCTCCTCTAAGAAGTCATCAGCCGTCCCTTGGTCTATCAACATTGGAATAGGCTGTGTCGCGTTCCTTACCAAATTCACCGCATCGTATTCAAGCCAGTCTGCAATATCGCCACCCAAATAGTTCCCAAGTGCTTTAACACCCCAGGGGCAATTAACGGGAGATACAATTGGAGCGAATGCGGAAACCGATTTGTATTTGTCCGGATTTTTTAATGCAATAGTTAGTGCTCCATGGCCACCCATGGAATGGCCCGCAATCGATTGCTTGTTTCCATCAACCGGGAAATTCTTATTGATCAGCGCCGGCAGTTCCTCAACAACATAATCATACATTTGATAATGTTTTTTCCAGGGCTCCTCAGTAGCATTCACATAGAAGCCAGCACCCAGGCCAAAATCATAAGCACCCTCCGGATCGTCCGGTACTTCGTCACCACGTGGACTGGTATCAGGACAGACAAGAACCAGACCCAGCTCCGATGCGATTTTTTGTGCACCGGCCTTCTGTAGAAAATTCTCATCGGTACTAGTTAAACCAGACAACCAATAAAGCACGGGCAACTTTGTATCAACACCGGTAGCCAATTGCTGAGGTAAATAAATTGAAAAAGTCATTTCACAAAGAAGACTTGCCGAAAAATGCTTAAACCGCAGTTGTTCACCGCCAAAACAAACCGTACTCGAGATCTTTTCCATAATTCTATTTCACTGCTTTTTTTATATGCGGGTAATAATGAAGCTTACTTCATCTAACTTCAAGCCATCTGGTTATGCTGTTGTTTACTCTTTGTTGTACAAGCCCGTTATCGGTAGTCTTCGTGACTGACGCGGATGCAGTATTGCCTCCATAGACACGCCGTAAACCCATCCCTGGGGGCTCGATTCGGCATCCCTGCCTCATTACGGTCTACTCCGGCAACACTCCATCCTCGCCCCGCAGATCAACGAAGCATCAGCTTAAAAGTACAAACAGAACAAAAATCAAAAAGACCAACCAAAAGAAAGTTTCAACTACCTGCCAGTAGGCACAATATTAAGCATTCGGTACGGGGACGTGTTTCGCAGAAGTGTGTGAGGCATGGATGCCGAGCCCAAGCCCCCATGGATGGGATTTCGGCGGCTTCGGAGAAACACGTCCCCGTACCGAAGGCGGAAAAAGACTCTAGGTCACCAGTCACCGTAATCTCTGTTTTATCTAACACTAAACAACAAATCCCAAACCCCATGGCCAAGGCGTTGTCCTCTTTTTTCAAATTTTGTACCGGGCCGGTCAGGTTCAGCCCAGTAACAGTTTTCGCCATTTGAATTTTCCAGACGGCTTATGCCTTGCATGACTTCCATCATGTGTTCGGCGTAGGCTTGCCAGTCGGTGGCTAAATGAATTTTGGCGTCGGGTTTTAGTTTCTCAATAATGTGCTCGATGAATTCGGTTTGAATAAGCCTACGCTTGTTGTGGCGTTTTTTGTGCCAAGGGTCGGGGAAGAATATCTGCAGCGTACTAATGGACCCATTTTCAAAACAATGCTCAAAAACTTCCCTGGCATCGTGGCAGATAATTTTTAGATTGTTGAGATTGTGTTCAGCGATACCATGTAAAAGTTTACCAACACCAGGTTGGTGAACTTCAATACCAATAAAATTAGAATCAGGATTTTGCTTTGCCATTTCGAGCAGTGAATCACCCATGCCGAATCCAATTTCCACAACTAGCTTGGATTCATTTGGAAACAAAGAAGCGAACGGAATAAGCTTGGGCTGAAATTCGATTAGATACAAAGGCCCGTAATTATCGAGAGCCTTGCGTTGGGAATCCGTTAAACGACCGGACCGAATAACATAGCTACGGATTGGTCTTCTATTTTCGGCGTTTGTTTCGCTTGTCACGATAATATTTTTCTACCTGACTCTAGTCGGCTTAGAAAGCCAGACTAGAAAAAAGCTCCATCAATTGGAGATGATGCACTGGCATATTGTCGTCTTGGCATTCTGCCAGCAAGAAAAGATTCGCGTCCGGACTCTACGGCCTTCTTCATGGCTGATGCCATAAGAGTAGGGTTCTTTGCTTCGGCTATTGCCGTGTTCATTAGTACACCATCACAGCCAAGCTCCATGGCAATACTTGCATCCGATGCCGTACCTACTCCTGCATCAACAATTATTGGAACTTCGGCGTTCTCGAGAATAAGGCGAATATTGTGTGGGTTTCGAATTCCAAGGCCTGACCCAATAGGTGCGCCTAGTGGCATAACTGCAACACAGCCAATTTCTTCCAGCCGTTTTGCTATAAGGGGATCGTCGCTGGTATATACCATTACGTCGAAGCCGTCTTTAACGAGAATTTCGGCGGCGATTAATGTTTCGGTGACGTTCGGGTAAAGTGTTTTCTGATCGCCGAGCACCTCAAGTTTAACCAGTTTGTGGTCGCCCAGAAGCTCTCTTGCCATGCGGCAAGTGCGCACCGCATCATCGGCGTTATAGCAGCCAGCAGTGTTAGGCAATATGGTGTATTTGTCCGGTGATATAACATCGAGCAGGCTAGGCTCGTCCGCGTTCTGGCCCAGATTGACTCGGCGAATCGCAACAGTGATTATTTCCGCTCCGCTGTTCTCCAGAGCTTGAAGGTTTTCCTGAAAATCTTTGTACTTACCACTGCCGATGATCAGCCTTGATTGATAATCAACGCCGGCTACGGTCAAAGTGTTTTGTGTTTGTTCATTCATTTTTTTAATTCCGGGGCTTATCCGCCGCCAATTGCCTGAACGATTTCCAATGAATCGTCATGTTGAAGAATAGTCTCCTGGAACAAACTCCGAGGAACGATTTCACCATTTACTTCGATGGCAATTCGCCCCTTACCGAGTTGTAAAATTTCCAGTAACTGCTGCAAGTTTGTCATGGCTTCCAATTCTTGTGGTTTGCCGTTAACAACAATATTCATGATGTATTTACCTTGCCGTCAAACCTGGTTCGCAAACTGCTGGCTTGCAGCAAACCAGATTAAGCTGGCCCACGCGGCCAAAAAGAACAGTCCACCTAGAGGCGTTATTGCACCCAGCCAGCGAGTGCCGGATATGCTCAATACATACAGACTACCGGAAAACAAAATGATGCCGATCAAAAATAGATAGCCGCTGTATTTAAGTGGAGCCGATGTCGGGTAGTGGATAGACAGCAGCCCAACACCAAACAAGGCGAGCGTGTGAACGAAGTGATACTGGACGCCGGTTTGAAAAGTATTCAGTAACTCAGGACTGAGTTTGTCCCGAAGCATGTGCGCGCCAAAGGCACCAAGTGAAACAGCAATAAAGCCATTGATACTGGCGAATAAAATAAATAGTTTAGTCATAGCAGATGCATTGTGGATGGGACGCTTACAGGATTCAAGTATTCAATTCTTATTTTCAAATAATAAATTACAGGCAAAAAAAAGCCGCGAGCTCGTCGCGGCTTTTTTCAAAATGAATGTCAGGCTTCCATTTTTACTTTGATTTTGTTCATGGCATTTTTCTCAAGCTGACGAATTCTTTCAGCAGAAACGCCATACCTGTCGGCCAGGTCGTGCAAAGTAGATTTGCTATCGCTTAACCAGCGGCTATTTAAAATATCCTTGCTGCGGTCATCCAGATCAGCCATGGCAAGATGCAGGCTATTGTTAGTGACTTCTTCCCACTCGCTTGCTTCAACTTTGCTAGCAAGATCAGAACCCTGATCTTCAAGATAGTAAGCTGGCGCTTTATAAGCCGCTTCATCATCACTGTCATTATCGGCATCGAAGGCCATGTCGTAGGAACTCATACGACCTTCCATTTGCCGAACAACCTTGGCATCAACTCCTAGATCTGAAGCCATCGCTTCGGCTTCTGCGTTATTCAACCAACCAAGCTTTTTCTTGGAGCTGCGCAGATTAAAGAACAATTTACGCTGAGCTTTAGTGGTCGCAATTTTAACGATTCGCCAGTTACGCAGAATATACTCATGCATTTCGGCTTTAATCCAGTGAACGGCAAAGGAAACCAGACGCACGCCAACTTCAGGATTGAAGCGCTTAACTGCTTTCATTAATCCAACATTGCCTTCCTGAATCAGGTCTGCCTGAGACAGGCCATAGCCGGAATATGTTTTAGCCATGTGTACAACAAAGCGTAGATGAGCCAGTACCAGTTGGCGCGCGGCGTCTACGTTATCGTCATAGTAATATTGTTTGGCAAGTTCTAACTCCAACTCGGGCGTCAGCACAGCAATGCTGTTAACCGAAGCCATGTAGGCGGTTAAATCTTGACCCGGTGTAGTGGGGTCGAATGCCTTTAAACTTTTATTTCTGTTCATTTTCAATAATTCACTTTATCTTGGATATCTCACTTATAGACCGTATTTTAGCACTCAAACTTTCCCTTCGCCAATTTGTTGCTAGCTGAAGGTCTGTTGCTTACGGACAATGGCTCTATCTGTTGCCCTATCTATGATTATCCTGTTAATGCTCTCAAAGCTTATTGATCCATATTAGACATCGGGGCAATTCCTGACTTTTCAAGGTCTGTACCCCTAATAAACGCCATAGGCTCGGGGCGTATAGCCATAGTTTTCCGGCGTATCCGTGGATCTAGGGGTTTATCGCGCGAATATGACGCAGGCTAGCCAGTAACGCCGCCGTCCAGCTAATTACGACACCAATAGTAATTAATAGAAAAGAATTTGCAATTCCGAAGCCCTGAAGCTCAAAGCTGCTTTCATAGAGTTGCATCAGCTGTCGAAAACTTGAATTAAATATAGTTAAAACAATGAATTGGAGAATGCAGGCTAAAATGCCTCCGCCTACGCCG
>NVVJ01000110.1 GCA_002402175.1 SAR86 cluster bacterium | reverse complement strand
CCGGGTTCTCTCGGTCGGTCAGGAGCCCAAAAAACCGGTCTCCTTCGGTCGCTCGATGCTACGCTTTAATTGCTGCAAAAACAGGGGGCCCTAACCCAGCGCTCGCAGTTCCCATCTAATTTCGTGCAATGTGTACACATTTAATAGGTCTAATTCACTGAATTAATTAATTATTTTGTGGGGGTATCTCTGGTCTCCTTTTTGAATCCCTAGCTGATCCCTTTTTCATAAGTTTTAATCCCGTCGGGGATCAAAACCTTAGCTTGTTTGTCTTTAATGTATACATGACAGGCAGGCTCTGAACTGAATGGCGGTTTTATTTGCGCCATCATCACCCCTATCAATTTTGGAAAACCCTCCGAGCGATCAAACATTACCGTTGAGCATTCTGCACATTGTTCACGGCGTGTACGACTGCCCGAATCCGCTACGTAGTTTTTACTCTCTGTAGCGCCCGACCATTTCGCCGAACTAATTTTGAAAAATGCGATTTCAGCGTAATCTGCCTGCAATGCATCCTGGCAATCCAGACAGTGACAACACAGTTGAATAACAGGCTCAATCTCAGATTCAAACTGCACCTTGGTACAGCTACAACTAGCGTGTATTTTCATTTTAGTTTGGTCCTTTTATATCTCTGAAAAAGAAAAAGCCGAAACAGTGAGGTTCACCGTTTCGGCTTTTTCAGCAAACCAGGAAACTAGTGCGCAGCACCAGCCTCCGCCTGAGCCGCTGGCAATGCCAGGGCGGTCAGCTTTGAGCCTGTCTGTAGCAATAGATACTGGTGTCCATCATGCACCCAAGAACTCATGCCGTAACTGCTTCGAGCTGGCGCTTCTATTTCGCTCATTATTTCACCCGTCTGTTTATCAATAGCATAAAGCATAGGAGTTCCATCGCTGGCCTGGTCTGAATAAACCAGCATATTGGCCGTGGTCACCATTGGCACTAATGCACCAGTGCCGGTATTACCGATATCAACGCCTGCCAATGCTGGATTATTCTTAATCCGGTTAGGCGTTTCGCCTGTAGGAATCATCCACAAATGCTCACCGGTGTTCATATCAATAGCGGTAATACGACTATAGGGCGGCTTCCAAAGAGGAATTCCCGCAGGGTGACGTGGTGGCCTTGCGGTTGCACCTGGTCCTGCGTTTGCCCATTCAGACAGAGTAGTCCCTGTTGTGTTCGGGTAGAGTAAATCAGCTTCTTCACCAGGAATAAGGCGCAGTGCAAAACAGGCCTTATGAGAAGAAACATACAATATTCCTGATGTAGGATCAGCCACTGCTGGCGCTGTAATGTTGGCACCACCTGCTCCACCAGGACAATTCATAGCGGCAAACTTACCGGTATCATTTCCTGCGTGAATTGGCGGATTAAACAAGGGCCCCATCTGGTAGTCAGAAATAGCTTCAATCGCCTGTTGTCGAATTTCCGGCGTGAAGTCCGCTAAGTCATCAATGGTTATGCCCTGCATATCAAAAGGAGCCGGCTTAGTGACATGGGGCTGAGTTGGAGACAACACTTCCCCGGGCACAATCGATGCTGGCACAGGTCGATCAACAATAGGCCACAATGGCTCACCTGTTATACGATCAAAGGCATAAACCCAGGCCTGCTTTGTTACCTGTGCAATAGCTTGAACCCTGCCGCGGCCGGGCATGTTCAAGTCAAGCAATACAGGAGCGGTGGGATTATCAAAATTCCACACTTCGTGCTTCACCATCTGAAAATGCCACGCTCGCTCGCCAGTAGTTACGTCCAATGCAATAAGAGCGGCACCGTATAAGTTATCACCAGGGCGAAAGCCACCGTAGTAATCAATGGTGGCGCTGTTAGTTGGAATGTAAACCAGATTGTTTTCCGGGTCAGCCGACATGGGCGCCCAGGACGATACATCGCCGGTCCATTCCCAGGCATCGTTCTCCCAGGTTTCATGACCATATTCACCAGGCTTAGGAATAACATTGAACTTCCATTTGAAATCGCCAGTTCGGGCATCGTAGGCAAGGATATCTCCTGGCACATTTTCAACGCGAGACTGGTGATAGCCCTGCTCTGCTGAGTTACCAACAATTATCACACCGTTAACAACAATGGGTGGCGAAGAGGACGTGATATAACCGGTTTCCAATGGAATTCCATCATAGGGATCGTAGGGGTGACCAAGATCAGCCATAAGATCTACCACGCCGGTATCAGGAAAACCGTCTATGGGAACAGCACCGCCAAACCCTTCAAGCGGCACACCCGTTTCAGCATCCAAAGCCGTTAAAAAGAATCCTGGCGAAACAATATAGATAACCAGCTTGCCGTCGATTCTGGCAAATGCCACACCTTTGCCGTAGTCGGCCCGCATTGAGTATTCGCCACGTGGCGTGTCAGGCTCTCTGTAGGACCACAATGTTTCCCCGGTTTTAGGATCGATTGCCACCACATAGCGTTTGTTGCCTGCCACGGTGTATAACCTGCCATCAATTAATGAAGGCGTTGAACGACCACTCACTGCGTGAAAGCTGGCACCATCCCATTCCCACATAACTTCAAGGTCTTTGAAATTCTCTGCCGTGATTTCATCAGCGGCTGAATAACGCGTATGGGCAAAGTCACCACCAAGGGTTAACCACTCACTGGTATTTTGTGCTGACACTAAATTTGAAGTAAACACAGCCAGAATTGCTGCAACAGCACTCCCTAAAGCCAGCGAAAATCTCCTTACAGTTGGAGCTTGCATAAATTCCTCTCTTAATACTAAGTTGGCAACCTGCCGGTTAGGCAAACGTCTAAAATTAACCGGCTAAAAGTATCAAGAAACCCGCGCTCAAACCATGTTTATTTGATCCATCACCCGACGAAAACCGCCTAATACCGTGTTTATTCGAACTCTGAAAATTTATTAGTTGACAATTATTTATATTGTATCAGAATACCCATACAATTTAAAAATCAGATAAACAATGAATATAAGTATTAACACCAAAGATGGCGTAGCAATCTACCGGCAAATCACTAATCAGATTCGCTACATGGTGGCCTCTGGTTTATTGAAGGGCGGGGAAGAAATTTCTGCCGTTCGCGCACTTGCATTAACGCTTAACGTGACTCCTAACACAGTGGTTAAAGCCTACGATGAACTGGAAGCCGCTGGCGTTATTTTCAAGCGTCGCGGCGCAGGAACTTATATATCTCAAGAGCAATCACCTCTGGCAAATCGAGAACGTCTACGAATTATTGAAAGCCGAATAGATGCTTTATTGGCTGAGGCTCATCAGCTGGATTTTTCACCACAAGAGCTTCTCGCTCTTATAGACAAAAGACAGACAGCACTAAAAAGCGACACTGATAGCAGCAAGAAAGGATAGAAGCGATGACTGATTTAGTAGTTGAAATTAACCAGCTAAGCCGTAGTTTCGGTAAAACTAAGGCTTTGGATGATATTAATTATCGCGCGAGTCGTGGAAAAGTTTACGGGCTTGTCGGCGCTAACGGTGCAGGAAAGACGACTTTGATCAAACATCTTCTGGGCTTGCTTCGAGCACAAAGCGGCACGGTAAAAATATTTGGTCAGGACCCAGTGAAAAGCCCAGAACAAGTTTTAAAACGTATAGGATATTTATCAGAAGAGAGAGACATTCCCGACTGGATGAATATTGGTGAGCTAATGCGCTACACCAGCGCCTTTCACAAAGGCTGGGATGACAATTATGCTACTGAATTACTAGACACCTTTACTCTCGATAAAACAAAAAAAATCAAAACCCTCTCACGGGGTATGCGCGCGCAAGTTGCACTGATCACCGCAGTAGCACACAAACCAGATTTGCTAATTCTCGACGAGCCATCAAGCGGACTGGATGCTGTTGTAAGGCATGACATCTTAAATGCAGTAGTGCGAACAATATCCGAGGAAGGCCGTACCGTTATCTTCTCCTCACATTTACTCGAAGAAGTAGAGCGCCTTTCGGATCATGTCACCATGATTCATCATGGGAAAATTACGCTTGATAGCTCCATGGAAGAAATCAACAACTCCTACCATTACAGCTCTATTCGGTTTACAGATTCGTTAGAAGTTAAACCTGTGTTAAACACCGCTTTATCGATATCAGGCAGTGGCCGCTCGTGGAGTGTGATACATGAAGGCGCTGCTGAGCGCCTTGCTGATTCTGTTTCGCAACTCGGCGGTGAAATTGTTGAATCTCGCAATGCAACGCTAGAAGAAGTGTTTGTATCTCAGGTTGGTAGAAGCATCAGCCACTCAACGACAGAAACAATATGAATAATCCAGCTCAAGCCATTCTGTGGCGCTCATTGCGACTTACCTGGCCGGCATTATTGGCTCAACACGCTGGAGTAATAGTAGTTGTTTATCTTATCAGCCTTGCATTTAGTTCCGGTATTGATACGTACAATCCTCAAGGAGCAGCAAGTTTTGTGCTCATTATAAGTATTACATTTGTGTACGCGGTAGCACTTAACTCAACACATGGGTTCAGTGGAGGCAAATTAAATAGTGGGTTTCCATTTAGACGTGAATTTTCGTTACCTGTTGCAACACACACTATGTTGTTCGTTCCAATAGCCTATTTATGCGTGATGTTTCAGGTAGCTGTATTTGTACCTGGCCTGATTGTGAACTACCTGTTTATAGGCGCCGAAGTCTCTATCTTACCGATAAGTTTCTTAGTTCTTCAGGCCAGCCTTTTACTCCTAACGCTTTCATGGTGGACGAATAACACGATAGCAAACATTGCTGGCTGGTTTGTCGCTTTTTTCCTTATCTGGAAAGGCTTGCTCATTCCTAACCTGGATCAAGTGGAGAATTCCTGGGTGGTGATTTACGACTCGCCCACCGTTTTCCTGCTTCCCAGTGCAATTACATTGGCATTTCTGCTCATAACTTATTTCGGGGTAAAACAACAGCGCTATGGCGGCGCACTATTGGGGCCTGAAAAGAATAATCAATCACTCGTCGGAACATTTCAGTGGAGAGCTGTCCTTCCCTTCATGCAGCAACCTTGCCCAACAGACTCGCCCCTTCGTGCGGAGCTCTGGAAGGAGAGGCAATTGCGCGGACCATTCAAAGGCGCTGTTTCAGGAGCCATCGGTGGCTTTGCTAGTCTGTTGTTTCTTCGCATCATTGAGTTTCTGACACCTAATGACAACACTTTTGCACTCGAGCGCTTCACGGGTATAAGCATCACAATGTACATACTTGTGTGCTTTGGTTTCACTGCCTATATGTTTGGCATTGGCTACAAGAATGAAAATGCCCGAGTGAGTGTCCACGACAAAACCACGCCGCTTAGTACGGTCAGCCAGGTAAGTATAAAAATATCTGTAGTAGTAATGAGTACTATCGCTGTGGGACTTGCGATGGGACTAATAATTTGGGTGCTTGGGCCATTATTTTCTGGTAATTTTTATCTAGTTCAAGATATTTTCTCCGATGCCTTATCGGAATTTTTCGCTCTATCAGTTTTCGGCATTGTTCTCAGGCTTATGCTACTTTTTATAGCATTTTATACATTGCTAGTTCTTGTCGCCGCATTTCTCACCTGGTTTGCGTTACATCCTATAGCGATCTCAATTGGTCTTGCTTTAACCATGGCATACGGATTTTTATTCGTTATAGGAGTCAGACTGATTTTCGATTACGACTCCAATAGCCCAATGGGTGCCTATGTGAGCAGGCACATCTGGCTGCTTGTTGCCGCTATACCATTGTCACTTATCTATATGTTTCGGGAACTGTTGCGTGACTGGGTAATCAACATCAAACAGTTCAAGCTGTTAGTAGCAGGAGGCATTATATTTGAGTGCCTTAATTTGTACTGGTTGTTTGGCGAAAACAACTACCATGAACTTGGCTTAGAGATTGAAAGCATTAGCTATCTGGTCGCCCAGGGATTTCTCCCCTTAGCCACTGTGGTTTTCACATTATGGACTGTAAACAAAATTCGGCACGGTTAGAATAAATAAACTTATTTAAACGGAAACTGATCTGGCTCGTGATTCATTACACCGTCTATTTTCAAATCATCCATTAAGTAAGACATATAATTTTTGGTGGTGTAACCGGCAGCAGGAAAACCGGTACTGGAATGCCAGATGTGAACCCACAAACCATTATCGTGGGCTGCATCGATACTACCTTCATTGGGAGGAAGTACCATGCTTAATAATGGCGCAACGCCGTCGGCATAAGTTGCGATATGACGTAAACCTTCTTCACTTAAATAGTCGTAAGACTGCCCTGTCCAAACCAGCTGAATCAATGCGTAATTGTCACCATTTAATTCGCGCAGACGCTTTAAACTGGATTCATGAAAGGATTGTATGACAATTGGGGTACCTGCCTGCCCTTCAGGTGTATGCAGATCATTAAGAACAAATAGTTCATGCAATGCCTGATCAATATCCAGCCCCCGGCTTCTGTAAAAATCAGGGTCTTTTGTTTCGGGATAGAGACCAACTTTACCCTTGCTGATATCTATCAGTTCCTGAAAGGTGACAATTTGCTCCTGGGAATACTCTGAACCAAACCAGGAGCCAGCATCGAGTGTCTTGAGTTCGGCTATGGTGAGATCATTCACATACCAGGTCTTGACCATCTGGCCATCAACCTCAACTTCAGTAAACCGATCAGGAAAGAGTTCTTGTACATTGGTACGCCTTTCCAAAGCCACATCATGAAAACAAATTAACACGCCATCTCTAGTGAGCTGCACATCGGTTTCAATATAGTTCGGCTGCATGGGTATTGCAGCCTGAAAAGCAGTCAAGGAGCTAAACGGTAAATGTTGGCTCGCACCACCGTGGGCAATTGATACCCGGTAATAGTTGTCAGTTTGTTGCGCGAGGCTCGAGCTGCTTGCGAACAGCAATATGAGTAATAAAACTCTCTTGTTCAGTAGTTTCATGTGTTTGTATTCTCGTGAACGGGTAATTAAACATAACAGACCGGTGATACTAGACTCATCTATTGAGGCTATCAACTATGCCCCCAAATCCGGGTTTTGCTAATAAGAATTGGTTCTGTCTCATACATTACTACTTATTACCTATTATTTGCATATTTTGGGGCCTGTCCCTTAGCACCGGAATGGACTAAGTCTGTAGACATAGCCATAGATAGCTCTTATTCTCCTAGGCAAGTTCCCCTACAACAATACACATAAACAAGGAGATTCCATGTCATCATTTAAAACTCTTTCCTTAGCGTCACTTGCCTGTGCGTCAGCCCTGTTGGCCGGCTGTGTTAGCAATGCTGGCAACCCTATTTCGGGAGCAGGCCTGCCTAACCCTGCGCCTATAGTGACTCAGAATTGGGGCAATCTTCCAGCCGGACGAGAGTGGGGCTCTACAGCAGGTATCGACATTGATCCTATCGATGGCCACATCTGGGCTTATGAACGCTGTGGTGCGGGTACTTTTGGCGGCGGTGTACCAATTAACTGTGACAGTAATCCAGTTGACCCAATTTTCAAATTTGACCGCAATACTGGTGAAGTTTTAGCTAATTTCGGCGGCGGCATCATGATGACTCCTCATGGCATCCATGTGGATTCTGAAGGTAATGTCTGGGTAACTGACTTCGCCAATAACGCAGCAGGCACCAAAGGCCAGCAAGTACACAAGTTTAGTCCCGAGGGTGAATTGCTAATGAGCCTGGGAACAGCCGGAAAGCCGGGTAGTGGGCCAAACCAGTTCAACCAGCCTAATGATGTCATCGTTGGACCAGATGGCAGTATTTATGTTTCCGATGGCCATAATGGTCAGGGCATGACCAGTAACGCGGCAATGGAAGAAGGTCGTGCTGCAGGTTCTACTGCACGTATTATCAAGTTCTCGCCCGATGGCACACGTATCAAGGAATGGGGGCAGATAGGCGTACGTCATGGTGAATTTCGCACACCTCATGCCATGGAATTTGATTCTCAGGGACGCTTATGGGTCGCTGACCGAGGCAATCATCGTATAGAAATATTCGACCAGGACGGAAACTACCTGGATTCCCGTTATATGTATGGCCGCATCAGTGGTCTATTCATAACAGCCGACGATATGGTTTATGCCATCGATTCCGAGTCTAGTCCAACGGGTCATGTTGGCTGGAGAAATGGCGTGAGAATCGGCTCTGTTGACGAAGATCGAATCGTCGGTTTTATTCAACCTTTTGAGCGCGAAGATCGTGTTTACCAAGGAACCGCTGGTGAAGGTGTTGCTGTTGATGCGGACGGAAATGTATTTGCCGCTGAAGGACCTAACTCTCTTGGTTCGGCTGGCGGAGCATTTACCAAGTACTCGGTTCGCTAAAAAGCCAAGTTAAAGACTAAAGTTAAAGGAAATTAAAGGGGTCGTAACGGTTAAAAATTATCCGTTACGACCCCTTTTTTATGTGCTTGATACATATCAACACCTTAGAGCAGTCGACGAGTAAGCTGAAAGTATTAGTGTCAAAAATTTAGATGTTGGCGCTTGAATATTTAAGGAGACCCTGTGTCACATTACAAAAATCTGTTTAGCGTCAAACGTCTTTGGATAATGCTGGGCGGCTCCATGCTCGTCATGTTCTCGATACTGCTTTATTTCGGAAACGAGATTTATCACCAAGCACCTCCAATCCCATCGAGTGTTCAAACCAGTTCTGGCGAACAGATTTTCAATCTGGAAGAAATTCAGCACGGGCAAAATGTCTGGCAATCGTTGGGTGGAATGCAGCGTGGATCGATTTGGGGCCATGGCAGTTACCTCGCTCCGGACTGGAGTGCGGACTGGTTGCATAGAGAAGCTATCAGCTGGCTACAAGAGTCAGCTCAACAACGATACAGCCAAGACTTTGAGCAATTGGACATCGAGCCCAGCGAGGTATTAAAGACCTTGTTACGCCTTGAAATACGAAAGAACACCTACTCTGCTTCAACCGGCCAGGTTATCGTTAGCGACATTCGAGCAAGGGCGATTGCCAACGTTTCTAGACATTATGCAGCAGTTTTCCAAGGTGGCGGTGATGCAGCCAGCGAAGTCTTGCGCGAACAGTACGCCTTTGCCAATAGCGTGACCCTCAGTGATGAAAACATGCATGCTTTGAATGCATTCTTTTTCTGGACATCCTGGAGTACGGTTACTAACAGGCCAGATAAAGAGATTTCTTATACCAGTAACTGGCCTCATGAACCGCTGGTTGGTAACACCCCGCCAGCCAGCCTTTTTATGTGGACAATAATCAGCATAATGCTACTGCTTGGAGGCATTGGCGCCTTGGTGTGGTTTTACGCCTATCAGTTTGATCACTGGCGCGATGAAATGGAACCCGAGGGAGGAATCGCGAAGCATAACTTGTTGGCCGACGCAAAAATCACACCTTCTATGCGAGCGACGGCCAAGTATTTCTGGACTGTTACTGTACTAATTGCAGCACAGGTCTTACTGGGCATTATAACGGCGCACTATGCTATAGAAGGACAGGAATTCTATGGTTTTCCTATTGCTGAGTACCTTCCTTATGCGATTACTCGAACCTGGCATACACAACTTGCAATATTGTGGATAGTAACGGCATGGCTTGCCGCGGGACTTTATTTTGCACCGCTCATTTCAGGACAAGAGCCCAGGTTTCAGCGCTTTGGTGTTAATTTTCTATTTACCTGTTTACTTGTAATTGTGGTGGGTTCATTTGCAGGCGAATGGCTTGGGGTTCGCCAGTACATTCAGGACATGACTATTAATTTCTGGTTCGGACACCAGGGCTACGAGTACATTGATCTTGGTAGGTTCTGGCAAATATTTCTGTTCATTGGATTGCTGCTTTGGCTGACTTTAATGTTTCGCGCATTACTGCCCGCACTGAAAAATAGTTCAAATAAATCTTTGCTAACTCTGTTATTGATTGCCTCCACTGCCATAGGACTATTGTATGGTACAGGTCTATTTTGGGGGCAGCATACACACATTAGTATTGTCGAGTACTGGCGTTGGTGGGTTGTGCACTTATGGGTAGAGGGCGTGTTTGAAGTATTCGCTACAACAATTGTCGCTCTGCTATTTGTAAACATGGGCTTGTTACGTTACACCACCGCATTAACGTCGGTACTCTTTGCGACTATAATTTTTCTTTCAGGTGGGGTACTGGGAACATTTCATCATCTGTACTTCAGCGGCACACCGTTGTCAGTGCTCGCCCTTGGCGGAGTGTTCTCCGCATTGGAAGTTGTGCCATTGGCAGTCATTGGCTTCGAGGCATATCACCACAGCCGACTAGAAAGCAAAGCCCCCTGGATTGAGTATTACAAGTGGCCCCTTATGTTCTTCTCCGGTGTGATTTTTTGGAATTTAGTTGGTGCTGGCTTGTTAGGCTTTCTAATCAACCCACCACTTGCGCTCTATTATATGCAGGGGCTAAATACTACGGCTACCCACGGTCACGCTGCATTATTTGGTGTCTATGGCATGCTTGGCATCGGGCTGATGTTGTTTTGTCTGCGCGGCCTGGCACCAGAAAAAAACTGGAATGATAATTGGTTAAAACTGGCGTTCTGGAGCCTGAATATTGGCCTGGCTATGATGGTGGTGATGTCCCTGCTACCTCAAGGTCTTTGGCAAACATTTAACAGCTATAAATATGGCTATTGGTATGCTCGCTCCGCCGAGCTAGTTCACAGTCCGCTAATGGAAAACCTTGTTTGGGCCAGGGTGCCAGGTGATACTGTTTTTGCAGTGGGCGTGTTTGCATTGTGTGCGTTTACTTTCAGGCTTTACTTTCCGAAGAAGCTGAAGGAGCCTGAGAAGGCTTAGGCGTATAAATTGTCGACAAACAAGCAGACGCACTCATATATCGCGCGGCATCGAAAACATGGCAAAGCTGCCAGTGGCTTTGGCGACCAATTCACCATTGCAATACACATCGCTTTCCGTCATTGCCACTCTCTTCCCTTTTTTCAGGACCCGTGATTCACAAACGAGTTTATGAGGCCCCGAAGGTCGAAAATAGGTGATTTTGATTTCAATGGTAGCGCATCTCTCGCCTTTCTCTAGCATTGAAAACAAGGCTGCCCCCATGCCAGTATCCGCGAGCGAGTATATAACTCCCCCGTGTACTACCTGATTGGTGTTGTTTAGCTTTATATGATGCTCGACGGAGCAAACTGACTCGCCGTTAGAACATTGTGTAATCTCAAAGCCCAGCAAGTCCGCAAATGGGTGAAAACTTTTTTCAAAATCCAACTGATATAACCCTTCTGTTTATTTTTCAATGGCGTGATAAGCAGCAACTTATTCACACACATTGAATACTGTTAATGTGGCAATGCAAATGTTGACAAGGCATGTCCTGAAATAACAGAAACATATTGCACGCCATCCACCATGTAAGTCACCGGCGCCATGACAATCTGGCCGCCAAGATTTACTTTCCACAGCAAATCTCCTGTTCGCGCATCAATGGCGTGAAAATAGCCTTCTCGACCTCCGGTAAAAAGCAAATCAGATGCTGTAGTCAGCATGCCACCATCACTCACATCAAATTGATCATAGGACCAAACCGCTTCCCCAGTTTGCGGGTCCATTGCCTTAAGAGATGCAAAGCCCACTTCGTTAGTCCAGTTGTTAATCGGATTAGTACGACCAATACCGATAGTTGGCGCTCCGGGAACTGGTGCTAGTACAGAAAATCCTCCTCCTAGAAACGCACGCCCAGGTTCGTATACCGATTCTTCAGGACGATAAATAGTTGCATAGTCTTGCCAGGCGCTAAAATAGAAAAGCCCCGTTCTTGGGCTATAAGATGGGGGATACCAGTTAGTACCACCCTGGTTACCAGGGTACGTTGGCATACCCTCAGCTTGTGGTGTCGGTATCGGTCGGCCATTTTCATCGAGGCCACTTGACCAGTTAACCTTTACGTAAGGCTTGCCCTCGAGGAACTTTCCAGTAACACGGTCGAGCACATAGAAATATCCATTGCGGTTAGCCCACATCATGACTTTGGTTGGCGTTCCTCTGAAAACGATGTCTGCCAGTACAGGAACCTGAACCGAATCGTAGTCGTAAGCATCGTTTGGTGTGAATTGAAAAAACCATTCCAATTTTCCTGTATCAGCATCGAGCGCGATAACCGAATCGGAATAAAGGTTATCCCCTGGTCTTTGTCCTGCGTTCCAGTCTGGCCCGGGATTTCCTACTCCCCAATAGGTCAAATTAAGTTCAGGATCGAAAGAGCCCGTTATCCACACTGGCGCTCCGCCATGCTGCCAGTCGTCTCCTTCCCAGCTGTCGTGATTAACTTCGCCCGGGCCTGGGATCGTATAGGTTTTCCATGCCTGCACGCCAGTTTCAGCATCATAAGCAGCAACATAACCTCGAATACCATATTCGCCACCACCAACGCCGACGATAACTTTGTCTTTGACAACAAGTGGCGCCATAGTGATTGAATAGGCTTGATCAACATCCCCCACCTCGATATCCCAAAGAGGGACACCTGTAACCCTGTCCAAAGCTACCAGTCGAGCATCTAGTGTGCCGATGTAAACTTTATCATTCAGCACTGCTACCCCACGATTATTGGCGCCACAGCAGACACGATAGTTTTCGGCAGGAACATGCCGGTATTTCCAGAACACACGTCCAGTAACAGCATCAACTGCCATCACGCTATTGGGTCGTTCAGTGACATACATAATGCCGTCTACAATAATAGGATTTGACTGCCATGCACCGAACACCTGATCCTGCAATGTCCATTGTAGTTTAAGATTTTCTACATTTTCAGGTGTCATCTGATCCAGCAAACTATAACGTTGACTCGAATAACCACCGTTGTAAGTTAGCCAGTTTTCTGGCTCGTCTGCCGCGTTTAAAATACGCTCGAAAGACACTTGAGCAAAAGAGGCGGTAGCGCAGGAAAGGCCGATGATCAGAAAAAGAAACTGGCTCAGCTTTTTAAATACAGTATTTGTTGCGCTCATCTCAAACCTCTCAAAGTTAACAGGTAACCAATAACATCGGCGACTTCGTCGCTGGAAAGCGTAGTAGCCTGTTTGCTTGGAGCATCGCTAATTTCATAACTGACCAGATCGGCCTTTATCAGAGACCGCAGTCTTTCCTGAGAATCGACAATCTGTACCGTGTAGGTATCCTCATTCAGACGACGACCAACAATCGTTTCTTCATTGCGAGTGACAATTCGTACAGCGCGATTAATTGGCAATAATGCCGAAGCAGGATCTACGATGTTGCGCTGAAGCGAAGCCGGCGTACGAATTGCACCTATAGAACTCAGGTCGGGAGCTGTTCGCGGACCAACTCCATTAACCCTGTGACAATCAGCACATTCACCTTTGCCTTCAAATAGGCTTTTGCCGCGCAAGGGGTCACCAATTTTTACCGCTACACCTTCTGGATCAAAACCTGCGCGAATATAGGCCACCACTCCACTCAGCTCCTCTGGCCTTAGATCGAATGCTGGCATTCTGCCAGCAGCCGCCCCCTGCGATACCACCATCCTTATATCGTCATCGGACTGTACATTGCGAAACTGCCCCAAACGCAGATTAATACCGTCAATCAAATCCCCCTGTGGCCCGTGGCAAAGAGCGCATTGCTGTGTGTAGACACGAGACCCGGCCTCAATAGCCTCGCTGGTATACTGGTGGTCACCAGCTTCCTGTGCCACCAGTACTTGCGTCCCGAATAAAGAAACCAAACAGCTAAGAATAAAGACCTTAGCCTGCAAGTTAATTTTCTCAACACTCTTATTCATAGGCATAATTTTAAGCAGCACCTGATCAATGATTAGTTAACGAAAAGCATAGTCGGTAATCACCCAAAGGTCTATGGCTTGAAAAGGATAGAAATTTGGGACTCGATATTAAATGGGACCGCGAGCGCTGGGTCAGGGGCCCCTGTTTTTGCAGCAATTAGAGCGTAGCATCGAGCGACCGAAGGAGACCGTGTTTTTGGGCTCCTGACCGACCGAGAGAACCCGGGACGGGTGCAAGCTGCGGAGAAAACAGGGCCCCTGACCCAGTGCGTTCTCTCAGCAATTAAATAAGCTAGCAAGAAATGACTTGTAGGTAGTTGATGCGTGTATCGGGGCTTGGCAAGGGGTACTGTTTTTCCGTTCCATTGGGCCATCCCTGGCCCTCCCGCGCTCCATCCCT
>NVVJ01000109.1 GCA_002402175.1 SAR86 cluster bacterium | reverse complement strand
GGGTCAATGCCGCTGTTAACGTTGTCTTACCATGGTCAACGTGTCCTATCGTGCCTACGTTTACATGTAGTTTATTTCGTTCGAATTTTTCCTTCGCCACAATACCACCTCACCTAAATCTAAAGAGTCTAATGTTTAGTTGTTATTACCCTAGCTACAACTACGCTAGTTACTGTTAATTATGCCTTCCGCAATATTGCCAGGAACAACAGCATATTTGTCGAATTCCATTGTATAGGTTGCCCTACCCTGGGTCGCCGAACGTAAAGAGGTTGAATAACCAAACATTTCCGCCAGAGGTACTTCGGCATTAATTACCTTACCCATAGAACTGTCTTCCATACCCTGAACCATGCCGCGACGTCGGTTTAAATCACCCATTACATCACCCATGTAGTCCTCAGGAGTTACAACCTCTACTTTCATCATTGGCTCGAGCAGAGCCGCATCTGCTTTGATAGCCCCTTTTCTCAATGCCATAGAGCCAGCGATCTTGAATGCCATTTCACTGGAATCGACATCGTGAAATGAGCCATCGAATAAAGTTACTTTCATTGCTAATAGTGGGTATCCAGCCAGACAACCGTTCTTCATCTGCTCCTGTATGCCTTTATCAACTGCCGGAATATATTCTCTGGGAATAGATCCACCAACGATCTCGTTAACAAATTCGTATTCTGAATCTGGGTCAAGCGGCTCAAGCCTAAGCCACACATGGCCGTACTGACCACGGCCACCAGATTGCTTAATATGTTTGCCTTCAATCTCAACCGTCTTTCTAATCGTTTCACGATAGGCTACTTGCGGCTTACCAATATTCGCTTCAACAGAAAATTCGCGGCGCATTCTGTCTACCAGAACGTCAAGGTGTAGCTCACCCATACCTGAGATAATTGTCTGTCCAGATTCTTCATCTGTTTCAACCCGAAAAGAAGGATCTTCCTGAGCAAGCTTGCCCAGAGCAACACCCATCTTTTCCTGATCCGCTTGACTCTTCGGCTCTACGGCCACAGAGATAACGGGCTCGGGGAATTCCATTTTCTCTAGAGTAACTACATGATCAAGCGCACAAAGAGTCTCACCTGTCGTTACATCTTTAAGCCCAATGGCGGCAGCAATATCGCCAGCCCGTACTTCCTTAATTTCTTCACGTGTGTTCGCGTGCATCTGCACCATACGGCCAACACGTTCTTTCTTGGACTTGATTGGATTGTAAACGAAATCGCCTGAATTCAATGTTCCAGAATACACTCGAAAGAAAGTTAACGTTCCCACAAACGGGTCAGTTGCTATCTTAAATGCCAAAGCAGCAAATGGCGCATCATCATCAGCTTCACAAGTAGTCTTAGAACCATCTTCAAGAGTGCCTTCAATGGCTTTAACTTCAGTTGGAGCAGGCATGTAATCAATTACAGCGTCAAGTACTGCCTGAACGCCTTTGTTTTTGAATGCAGAACCGCATAGCGTCGGCACTATTTCACTCGCCAATGTTCTCTGACGAATTCCCTGCATGACTTCTTCTTCTGTCAAGTTACCCGTTTCGAGGTACTTGTCCATTAACTCTTCATTCGCTTCAGCGGCAGCTTCCAACATGGTCTCGCGCCACTCATCAGCTTGCTCGCGCATGTCCTCAGGAATCTCTTCATAATTAAATGTAACGCCCTGATCTTCTTCGCTCCAGCGAATGGCCTTCATTTTGACCAGGTCGACAACACCTTTAAATTCTTCTTCTGCTCCGATAGCCAACTGTAAAGGAATGGGGTTTGCGCCCAATCGCTCTTTCATTTGTTCTACAACCATCAAGAAGTCTGCACCAGCACGGTCCATTTTATTCACGAACACCAGACGCGGGACTTCGTAGCGGTTAGCTTGCCGCCAAACAGTTTCAGTCTGGGGCTGCACTCCCGAAGAACCGCATAAGACCACAACCGCACCATCTAGAACACGTAGCGAACGCTCTACTTCAATTGTAAAATCAACGTGACCTGGTGTGTCGATAATATTAATGCGGTGTTCTTCATACTGCTTGTCCATGCCTTCCCAGAAGCAGGTAGTCGCCGCCGAAGTAATGGTTATACCTCGTTCTTGCTCTTGCTCCATCCAGTCCATGGTTGCTGCGCCATCATGCACTTCACCAATTTTGTGTGAAACGCCTGTATAAAACAGCACTCGCTCCGTAGTCGTCGTTTTGCCCGCATCAACATGGGCAACGATGCCTATATTGCGATAACGACTATACGGATGATTCCTGGCCACAGCTTATGCTCTCAATAAATAATAATGCAAATAAAAAGCGTTTACTTAAACGCTTTTTATTAGAAACACTTTCCTTAGAAACGCTTCCCTTAGAAACGATAATGAGAGAATGCGCGGTTAGCTTCTGCCATACGATGTACATCTTCTCGTTTCTTAACGGCGCTGCCTCGACCTTCAGAGGCATCAGTGATTTCGCCAGCAAGGCGTAGAGCCATAGATTTTTCGCCACGCTTTCGTGAATGCTCTACCAACCAACGCATGGCCAGTGCGGTACGCCGCTCCACTCTCACTTCGACAGGAACCTGATAGGTTGCACCACCTACACGACGAGATTTAACTTCGACCATGGGCGCAATAGCTTCCAGAGCTTTTTCAAACACTTCGACAGGATCGCCGCCAGATTTATCAGCAACCACAGCTAAAGCACCATAGACAATCTTCTCGGCGACTGATTTTTTGCCGTCGACCATCACATGGTTCATGAATTTTGCGAGAATTTTACTTCCGAATTTTGGATCAGGCAGAACTTCACGTTTTGCCACTACTCTTCTTCTAGGCATTTGAGACCTCTAGTTTATTCAGGTTAACCCAGGACTCTTATCCAACCATTTGAATAATACCTGGCCTTACTCTCACTCATCGGTTTATTAAAGAGTCTCGATGAGGCGCGTATCCTTACGCTTGTGATAGCAGATAATTGACGTATCTGCCATGACTCTAAACTTTCTTAGCGAACACCAAAACGCCTTTATTTAGGGCGTTTGGCTCCATATTTAGATCGACCTTGCCGGCGATCAGATACACCCGATGTGTCGAGGCAGCCACGTACAGTGTGGTAACGCACACCTGGCAAATCCTTAACTCGACCACCTCTTATCAGAACCACGGAGTGTTCCTGAAGGTTATGGCCTTCACCGCCAATATAGGAGGAAACCTCAAAACCATTAACCAATCGCACACGACAAACTTTTCTCAGTGCTGAGTTTGGTTTCTTGGGTGTGGTTGTATATACCCTGGTACAAACACCACGCTTCTGTGGCGAACCTTGAAGTGCAGGAACCCCGCTTTTAACGATTTTTCTACGTCTGGGCTTTCGCGTCAGCTGGTTAATTGTTGTCATGTTTCCTCAAAACCTCTGTTTGCTAGGGCATCTGCCCTGCCTTTATCTGCTCTATACAAATCTGTTAAGTCTTCAGCGAATAAAGGATGCGAGAGTTTAATGATCCCGCATCCTCTAGTCAACTACTTCAAGACATAGGATAACGCTAGTGATCTAGCCATTTGCCTATATATTCAACGCTTCACTCAATGCAGCTTCTACATCACTGGCGCTAACAGCTTCAGATGCGGCAGCGGCCTCAATATTGCGTTTCTTACGTGCGGCGTGATACGCCAAACCTGTACCCGCAGGAATAAGCCTGCCTACCACCACGTTTTCTTTCAAACCACGAAGGAAATCGCGCTTGCCTGTTACGGCAGCTTCGGTAAGTACTCTGGTTGTTTCCTGGAAAGAAGCGGCAGAAATAAACGACTCTGTTGCCAATGATGCCTTGGTAATACCCAACAACATTCGCTCAAATGAGACTTCCTGCTTTCCTTCTTCGCGTAATTTATCATTAACTTCAAGGATTTGAGTAAATGTAAGCTGCTCACCCTTGATCAATGAAGAATCGCCAATTTTACTAACTTCAACCTTACGCAGCATTTGCCTAACGATGACTTCAATGTGTTTATCGTTAATACGCACGCCTTGTAATCGATAAACTTCCTGCACTTCGTTAACAATGTATTGAGCCAGAGCTTCAACACCTTTCAAACGAAGAATGTCATGAGGGGTAGGCGGGCCTTCAGAAACCACCTCACCTTTTTCAATAAATTCACCCTCAAACACAGTCATGGTACGCCACTTCGGAATCAATACTTCGTAGTGATCTGAGCCATCGATTGGATTTATTCCATCTTTCGGCGTAATAACCAATCTACGCTTGCCTTTGGTTTCCTTACCAAAACTTACTGTTCCGGAGATTTCCGCCAGAATTGCTGGCTCTTTCGGCTTACGAGCTTCAAATAGATCGGCAACTCTAGGTAAACCACCGGTGATGTCTCGAGTTTTCGAGCCTTCCTGAGGAATACGCGCAATAACGTCGCCGATATTTAACGCTGTACCGTCTTTAATACTCACAATTGAATTTGCTGGCAAGAAGTAATGAGCTGGATGATTAGTTCCAGGCAAGCATATTTCTTCGCCATCCTTATCAACCACCGAAACACCTGGGCGCAGCTCTTTAGCTGAAGCCGCTCGTTCGGCTGGATCAATTACTGAAATACTGGTAAGCCCAGTGATTTCATCAGTCTGTTCGCGTACGGTAATTCCTTCTTCCATAGCAGCAAACGCGACCTTACCTGATACTTCTGAAACGATTGGATGTGTGTGCGGATCCCAGGTTGCAACAATCTGACCAGCTTCTACTTCGACTTTTTTGCCTACTGTAATCAAGGCGCCGTATGGTAGCTTGTAACGCTCACGCTCGCGGCCATTGCTGTCATTCACAATAAGCTCGCCAGAACGAGAAACAACTACTAGCTGGCCTTTAATATTTTCAACTGTCTTCATATTGTGCAGATGAATTTTACCTGTGTTCTTCACTTGCACACTGTCGCTTGCAGTTGCTCTTGATGCCGCGCCACCGATGTGAAAAGTACGCATCGTTAACTGAGTGCCCGGCTCTCCAATTGACTGTGCTGCGATAACACCAACAGCTTCGCCGACATTAACCACATGTCCGCGAGCCAAATCTCTTCCGTAACACAAACTACATATTCCAAAACGAGTCTCACAGGTAATAGGCGATCGCACATAAACTTGATCCACGCCGCAAACTTCCAAGTTTTCGACCAGGCGCTCATTAATCATTTCGCCTGCTTTTGCAAGAGTCTCTTTACTGCTTTCGTCAATCACATCAACAGCAAGAACCCGTCCTAGCACCCGATCACCAAGAGGAGCAATAATATCGCCACCCTCAATTACAGGCGACATTGTCAGGCCATTCTCAGTACCACAATCATGTTCAGTAACAACCAGATCCTGGGAAATATCCACAAGGCGTCGAGTTAAATAACCAGAGTTGGCTGTTTTTAATGCCGTATCTGCCAAACCCTTACGGGCTCCGTGAGTAGAGGTAAAGTACTGTGACACACTTAAACCTTCACGAAAATTTGCAGTAATTGGGGTTTCGATGATGGAGCCATCTGGCCTAGCCATCAATCCTCGCATGCCTGCTAATTGACGAATCTGTGCGGGGGAACCCCGGGCGCCAGAATCCGCGTAAATATAAACCGAGTTAAACGATTCCTGCGCCTCTTCTTTTCCTTCTTTATTAATTACCAATTCTGTAGACAGGCCATCCATCATAGCTTTTGCGACAACGTCGTTAGCTCTGGACCAGATATCAATAACCTTATTGTATTTCTCTCCCTGAGTTACCAGGCCCGAAGCAAATTGTGCTTCAATTTCTTCAACTTCGGCATTGGCTCGATCAATAATGGCAGCTTTCTCATCTGGAATAACAAAATCATTAACGCCAATGGAAGAGCCAGAGCGTGTGGAATATTTGTAGCCTGTATACATAAGCTGATCAGCGAATATAACAGTTTCCTTAAGGCCAACATTTCGATAACAGGCGTTCAATATTTGAGAGATAGGCTTCTTACCCATCTTCTGATTTACCATTGAGAACGGCAAACCTTCGGGAACAACATTGAATAACAATACACGGCCTACCGTAGTATCAATTATTTTGGTTTCCGTGATTTTTTCACCATCTTCGTTGTTGTAAATATCAGTAATACGTACCTTGATGCGCGCCTGCAAATGAGCATGCCCAGTTTCATAGGCGCGTTGCACTTCTTTTACATCGGCAAATATCATGCCCTCACCCGTGGCATTAACACGCGAGCGAGTCATGTAATAAAGGCCAAGTACAACATCTTGCGAAGGCACAATAATTGGCTCACCATTTGCTGGCGCCAATATATTATTAGTAGACATCATCAAGGTTCGTGCTTCCAGCTGAGCTTCTAGTGTCAGAGGTATGTGTACCGCCATCTGGTCACCGTCGAAGTCGGCGTTGTACGCCGCACAAACCAGCGGATGCAGCTGAATCGCCTTGCCTTCAATAAGCACTGGCTCGAACGCCTGAATACCCAATCTGTGAAGGGTAGGTGCGCGATTCAACAATACTGGATGTTCGCGAATCACATCAGCCAGAATATCCCAGACCTCTGCGGTTTCCCGCTCCACCATCTTCTTGGCAGCCTTAATAGTTGTTGCCAGGCCTCGTCGCTCTAGCTTTCCGAAAATAAACGGCTTGAATAACTCAAGAGCCATTTTTTTCGGTAAACCACATTGATGCAATCGCAAAGTTGGTCCAACCACAATTACAGAACGACCAGAATAATCTACGCGCTTACCGAGAAGATTCTGACGGAATCTGCCTTGCTTTCCCTTGATCATGTCAGCAAGAGATTTTAATGGACGCTTATTTGAACCGGTAATTGCTCGCCCACGTCTGCCGTTATCTAGAAGCGCATCAACAGCTTCCTGCAACATACGTTTTTCGTTTCGAACAATAATGTCTGGAGCGTTCAAATCGAGGAGACGCTTGAGGCGATTATTTCTGTTAATGACTCGTCGATACAAATCATTCAAATCTGAAGTCGCAAAACGACCACCGTCTAGTGGCACCAACGGGCGCAGATCCGGTGGAAGAATTGGAAGTACAGTCATCACCATCCACTCGGGCTTGTTACCAGAAGCATTAAAAGCTTCCAGCAACTTGAGACGCTTGGACAATTTCTTTAATTTTGTTTCAGAATTAGTTGCAGGTATTTCTTCACGCAGCCTTGCCACTTCCGAATCAACATCCATATCTTTCATCAATGCCTGAACTGCTTCTGCTCCCATTTTGGCATCGAACTCATCACTGAATTCTTCCATGGCTTCATAATATTGCTCATCGGTGAGCAACTGACCTTTTTCAAGTGTGGTCATACCAGGGTCTGTCACTACGAAAGACTCGAAATAAAGAATTCTTTCGATGTCGCGGAGCGTCATATCAAGCAGCAAACCAATACGCGAAGGTAATGACTTAAGAAACCAGATATGGGCGACCGGGCTAGCCAGCTCAATGTGACCCATGCGATCACGACGAACTTTTGATAGCGCAACTTCTACGCCGCATTTTTCGCAGATTACACCGCGATGCTTCAAGCGCTTATATTTTCCACAAAGACATTCGTAGTCTTTTACCGGGCCAAATATCTTGGCACAGAACAAACCGTCTCGTTCAGGCTTAAAAGTCCTGTAATTAATCGTCTCTGGTTTCTTCACTTCACCGAACGACCACGCCCGGATCATTTCCGGCGAAGCCAATCCGATTCGAATGGAATCGAACTCATCTGATTGTGATTGAGATTTAAGCAACCCTAATAGGTCTTTCATTCTAACTCCTCCGTCCAGCCATTCATGAGTGGCTGGACTTTAATAATCACTAATTCTTCATTTTTTGTACTAGTTAATGGCATTGGCTACTTTGTACTTACATCCAATTCCATATCGATCGCTAGCGATCTAATTTCTTTGATTAGCACGTTAAATGATTCCGGCATTCCCGGTTCCATTCGATGATCGCCATCAACGATGTTTTTGTACATTTTCGTACGTCCAGCAACATCATCTGACTTAACAGTTAGCATTTCCTGCAAGGTATACGCAGCGCCATATGCTTCCAGGGCCCATACTTCCATCTCTCCGAAGCGCTGACCACCAAATTGAGCTTTACCACCCAGCGGCTGCTGTGTAACAAGGCTGTATGACCCTGTAGATCTTGCATGCATCTTATCGTCAACCAAGTGATTCAGTTTCAGCATATACATAATGCCCACTGTCACTTGTCGATCGAATGACTCGCCAGAACGACCATCATAAAGTGTGACCTGACCACTTTCATGCATTCCCGCCAATTCCAACATACTCTTGATTTCAGACTCAGCCGCACCGTCGAATACAGGAGTTGCCATTGGCACACCTGCTCTTAAGTTGTTGGCAAGCTCAAGAAGTTCATCGTCATTCAGACCCTTAATGTCTTCAGGGCGATCACCAATTTTATTGTATATATCAGTGACCAGCTTTCTGACTTCAGACGCTTTCTTGTTCGCATCAAGCATTTCGCCTATGCGATTACCCAGGCCTTTAGCTGCCGCACCAAGATGGGTTTCCAGAACTTGTCCAACGTTCATTCGAGAAGGCACACCCAGAGGATTCAATACGATATCTATCGGATCTCCTTTCTCGTCATAAGGCATATCTTCGATCGGCATAATCACCGAGATAACCCCTTTGTTGCCATGACGTCCAGCCATTTTGTCACCAGGCTGAATACGACGTTTTATGGCCAGATAAACCTTAACAATTTTCAATACACCTGGAGCCAGATCATCACCCTGAGTAAGCTTCTTGCGCTTGTCTTCGAAGCGCTCATCAAGTTCAATCTGCCTTTCTTTAAGCTGCTCTTCAGCGCGCTCGAGCTGTTTGTTTGCCTCATCGTTTGACATGCGTAGCTTGAACCACTCATCGTGTGGCAAATCTTGCAGATAATCACTGGTGATTTCCTGGCCTTTCTTCAGATTTGGCCCGCCAGCAACAATTTTGCCAACCAGAGCTTGTTCTAAACGCTCAAAGGTCGCACTTTCAACAACGCGATATTCATCGTCGATGTCTTTGCGCACTTTGGCTAATTGCGTTTTTTCAATCTCAACGGCTCGCTGATCTTTTTCAAGACCATCGCGCGTGAAAACCTGCACATCGATAACCGTTCCTTTAACAGAAGTCGGAACACGCTGTGACGTATCCTTAACATCAGATGCTTTCTCCCCGAATATGGCACGCAGTAGTTTTTCTTCTGGAGTTAATTGAGTCTCGCCTTTCGGTGTGACTTTACCAACCAGAATGTCACCGGCACTTACTTCTGCACCAATGTAGACTATTCCTGATTCATCCAGTTTGCTTAACGCACCTTCACCAACGTTAGGTATATCAGCCGTTATTTCCTCTGAGCCTAATTTCGTATCACGAGCAACACATGTCAGCTCCTGAATATGAATAGTAGTAAATCGATCCTCTTTCACCACGCGCTCGGAAATCAGGATTGAATCTTCAAAGTTGTATCCATTCCAGGGCATAAACGCAATGCGCATATTTTGCCCTAATGCCAACTCGCCCATGTCGATAGATGGACCATCTGCCAAGATATCTCCTCGGCTAATAGCATCACCTTCTTTGACCAATGGACGTTGGCTGATACAGGTATTCTGATTAGAACGCGTATATTTAGTGAGGTTGTAGATATCAACACCGGCCTCGCCTGCGCCGGTCTCTTCATCGCTCACACGTACAATAATACGAGCTGCATCAACACCTTCGATAATACCGCCTCGAGTTGCAACCACGCATACCCCAGAGTCTCTGGCAACATTACGCTCCATTCCGGTACCGACCAAAGGCTTTTCTGTCTTCAGCGTTGGCACTGCCTGGCGTTGCATGTTCGAACCCATCAAGGCTCTGTTAGCATCATCGTGCTCAAGAAAAGGAATAAGCGCAGAGGCAACTGAAACCATTTGCTGCGGCGCCACATCCATATAATCAACTTCTTCTCTTGCCTTTAATAATGTCTCACCTTTATAACGAACAGTAACCAGCGTATCTATAAAGCCACCTTTCTTATCTAAAGGAGCACTTGCCTGGGCGATTACGAAATCGCTTTCGTCGATAGCCGACAGGTAATCAATTTCTTTCGTTACTTTGTTATTGATGATTTTTCGATATGGGCTTTCTAAAAACCCATAGTGATTAGTCCTGGCGTAGGTTGCCAATGAGTTAATCAGGCCAATATTTGGGCCTTCAGGTGTTTCAATTGGGCAAACACGACCGTAGTGAGTAGGATGCACATCGCGAACTTCAAATCCGGCTCGCTCTCTTGTCAAACCGCCCGGCCCTAGAGCCGACACGCGTCGTTTGTGAGTCACTTCAGAAAGTGGATTGTTCTGATCCATGAACTGGGACAACTGGCTAGAACCAAAGAACTCCTTGATAGCCGCCGCAACTGGTTTTGCATTTATCATATCCTGAGGCATAAGACCCTCAGAGTCAGCCATGCTTAATCTTTCTTTAACCGCTCGCTCAACTCTTACTAATCCAACACGGAATTGATTTTCGGCCATTTCACCAACAGAACGTATGCGTCTATTTCCAAGGTGATCAATATCGTCCACCGAACCAAAACCATTTCTGATTCCAACCAAAGTCTTAAGCACATCAACTATATCGTCAGCACTTAATACAGGTGAGCCTTCTGATTCCGGCCTACCAAGTCGACGATTGAATTTCATACGACCAACAGCTGACAGGTCATAGCGCTCTGGTGCAAAGAATAAATTAGAGAACAGATTCTCAGCCGACTCTTTTGTAGGCGGCTCGCCTGGACGCATCATGCGGTATACTTCAACCATCGCTTCCAGTTTTGAAGTTGAACTATCGATGCGAAGTGTGTGAGAAACAAATGGGCCACAATCTAAATCATTCGTGTAGATTGTCTGAAATTCTTTAATACCTTCAGTATGGAATAGCTCTAGAATTTCTTCAGTGATTTCAGAGTTACAAGCAACTATAACTTCACCGGTTTCTTCGCTAATGATATCACTTGCAAGTGACGCTCCAATCAAATATTCATTATTTACAACCATGGTCGTCAACTTGGCTGCTTCCATTAATCGTACGTGACGAGACGTGACACGACGACCTTCTTCTACAATTTCCTTGCCCTTCTTATCATTAACTACAAACGGCAAAACTTCGCCACGTAGTCGAGAGGGAATCAACTGCATTACAATTTTAGGCTCTTTTCCTTTTGAAACTTTGAATGTAATATTTTCATAAAACATTTCTAAAATTTCTTGAGAACTAAACCCTAACGCGCGCAGCAATACGGTCGCTGGTAATTTTCTACGGCGATCGATTCGCACGTATACCATGTCTTTAGGATCAAATTCGAAATCCAGCCAGGAACCACGGTAAGGAATCACTCTGGCAGAATAGAGCAATTTACCGGAACTATGGGTTTTGCCTCGGTCATGATCGAAGAATACGCCTGGTGATCGATGCAGCTGAGAAACAACTACACGCTCGGTGCCGTTAATAACAAACGTACCCGAGTCAGTCATCAAAGGTATTTCACCCATGTAGACTTCTTGTTCTTTAATATCTTTAATGGTTAATACTGTTGATTCCTTGTCATACAAAATCAACCGAGCCTTAACCCGCAAGGAAACAGAGTATGTCGAGCCTCGTAATTGACATTCCTTGACGTCAAAGACGGGCTTCCCGAGTGCATAGCTTACATATTCCAGAACGGCTTTGCCGGAATAGCTAACAATTGGAAATACAGATTTAAATGCGGCATGTAAGCCTTGTTCTCGGCGTTCATCCGCCGGAATATCAACCTGAGTAAAACCTTTATAGGAATCGACTTGTATAGACAAGAGGTAAGGAATATCCATTGCACTTGGCAACTTACCAAAGTTTTTGCGGATACGTTTTTTCTCTGTATACGAATAGGCCATTAATGTGTTCCTAGCGTTGTGTACTATTAGCAATAACTACTGGCAAAAATCTACTGCGGTTTGCATGACTCTTAGATCTCTGTAAACAGGCAATCTGAGCTGCTCGCGGCATTAATGCCTGACTATTTTTTAAAAAAAATATAAAACAACTAACTAACACCAGACGCAGTAATACCGCATCTGGTGCAAGTCGTTTTTTTGTTGATGCTTACTACTTAAGCTCAACGGTTGCGCCAGCTTCTTCCAAGGTCTTCTTGGCTTCTTCCGCTTCTGCTTTAGGTGCAGCTTCTTTAATAGTTGTCGGAGCTCCGTCAACCATTTCCTTAGCTTCTTTAAGACCTAGGCCTGTAAGTGCACGCACGGCCTTGATGACATTAACTTTCTTTTCGCCAATGCCTGTTAGAACAACATCGAAGTCATCCTTTTCTTCTACTGGGGCTGCGTCGCCGGCAGCGGCAGGAGCCGCTGCTACTGCAGCTGCAGCTGAAACACCAAATTTTTCTTCCATTGCTGAAACCAGCTCAACAATATCCATTACAGACATTTCTGCAATTGCTTCTAATACGTCTTCTTTAGATAGAGCCATGCCCTTATCTCCTACTTTCAATAAATGTGTGTGTGTTTGTGTTTGTTTCTAATCGTTTTCTAAAGGAACTATGCTGCTTCCTGCTTTTGGTCTCGAACTGCGGCAACTCCGCGTGTAACTTTCGAGGGAACTTCAATCAAAGTTCTGGCAAGTTTCGTTACTGGCGCCAACATCACGCTCATAAGAATAGACAGTGCCTGATCGTGAGTTGGCAACGAGGCCAATACATCGATTTGGGTAGCGTCTAATAACTTACCACCGACAGAGAGTGCTGTGATCTCAAAATTCTCATTTTCCTTAGCAAAATCCTTAAGTACTCGTGCTGCAGCACCAGGATCCTCTTGTGAAAATGCGAGAATAGTAGGACCAACTAAAACTTCAGTAATACATTCGAAATCCGTATCTACAACTGCCTTCTTCAGCAGCGTGTTTCTAACCACACGTAGATAAACGTTATTTTCTCTTGCGGCTTTACGAAGCTCAGTCATATTGCCAACAGTTACACCCCGGTAATCGGCGAGTACTGCAGACAATGCACTATTAGCAGCCTTATTGACTTCGGAAACGATTTGTTTCTTATCTTCTAGTCTAATAGCCACTAGCTAACTCCTAAAAATGACTGATTTCTCAGTCGTGTTTTGACACAAAAGACATAAAGTCATTCATGTCCTTGCTGTTCGGTGATTAGAATTCGGCTACTTGATCCGAATCGGGATTCACCATCTGCGTAGGAAATTAAGTTAACAGTACAATGAGCTACTGCAACACCTACGGTCTTTGACAGCTTCGCCTAAGCGAAACCCCAAAGTCTTTCTGAAGAGCCGCAATTGCGGCTCTTCGAATTCTTTACTAAATAACTAAAGAGGATTGGTCTATCAGTATTCCAGGGCCCATTGTTGAAGAAAGAACGATCTTCTTAAAGTAGACACCTTTCGATGACGCTGGCTTGGCTTTTTTAAGGTCTGCCAGTAAAGCTTCAAGATTGAGCTTGACTGCTGAGCCATCAAAACCAACTTTGCCTATTCCACCGTGGACAATGCCGTTTTTGTCTGTGCGATATCTAACCTGCCCAGACTTTGCATTTTTAACCGCGGTTTCAACATCGGGAGTCACTGTGCCAACTTTTGGATTTGGCATTAGTCCTCTAGGGCCAAGCACTGTTCCTAGTTTGCCCACTACACGCATGGCGTCTGGAGTCGCAATCACAACATCGAAATCCAGGTTTCCACCTTGAATGCTTTCTGCAAGGTCGTCAAAACCTACAATATCAGCTCCAGCGGCTTTGGCTTTTTCTGCATTCTCGCCCTGGGCGAATACTGCGACTCGCACATCTTTTCCTGTACCGCTAGGAAGAATCGTAGACCCGCGTACAGCCTGATCAGACTTACGTGCATCGATGCCAAGGTTAACTGCTACATCTAATGATTCCGCAAACTTAGATGAGGCAAATTCGGATATGAGTGTTACCGCTTCTTCAACTGTGTAGCTTTTTCCGGCTTCCAGTTTTTCAGCTATTAATTTACGTTTTTTGGATAGTTTAGCCATTTTACTTTACTCCCTCGACTTCTATACCTGCACTGCGTGCGCTGCCCGCCAGTGTACGTACGGCAGCATCCATATCCGCTGCTGTGAGGTCAGGCATTTTCTGAGTGGCAATTTCTTCTAATTGCGCGCGATTTACCTTACCTACTTTTTCCGTATTAGGGCGGCCGCTACCTTTTTTAAGGCCAGCAGCTTTGCGCAACAATACTGAAGCGGGTGGTGTTTTGGTAATAAAGGTAAAACTGCGGTCAGCATAAACCGTAATAACTACCGGTATAGGTAACCCTGGTTCAACACCCTGCGTCTGAGCATTGAATGTTTTACAGAACTCCATGATATTTACACCATGTTGTCCGAGGGCCGGACCAACTGGTGGACTTGGGTTAGCCTTTCCTGCGCCAACTTGCAGCTTAATATAAGCTAGTACTTTCTTAGCCATCACTTTCTCCTTTGGGTTCAGACGTTCGACTCAGCTTTGAAAAAACTGTTCAAACTCCCCGGCGTACTTCACTTTGCCTGATGCAGTGTGAAGCTCGACTTGTATGCCTTCATAAACAATAGATCAGAAGGCACGCTCTTAGTAAATCTTTTAACTCTTCTCGACCTGCCCAAACTCCAGTTCTACTGGTGTTGAGCGACCAAAAATTAATACTGCTACTCGCAAACGACTCTTCTCGTAGTTAACTTCTTCAACGGTGCCAGTAAAATCATTAAATGGCCCGTCTGTAACTCGAACCATTTCGCCAGGTTCGTAAATCGTTTTGTGCGTAGGCGTCTCTTCGCTGGCTTCCATTCTCTGGAGAATTTTGTCAGCTTCCTTGTCAGTAATTGGAGCTGGTCGCTCTGCTGTGCCGCCGATAAAACCCATTACTCTGGGTGTATCCTTAACCAGATGCCAGGTTTCATCATTCAACTCCATATGAACCAGCACATAACCAGGGAAGAACTTACGTTCACTCTTGCGCTTTTGACCACCGCGCATTTCCAGCACTTCTTCGGTAGGCACTAATACTTCGTCAAAGTAATCATCCATGCCCGAGAGGCTTATTCGCTCTCCCAGTGCAGCCATTACTTTTTTCTCATAGCCCGAATAGGCGTGAACTACATACCAGCGTTTCGCCATTATTACCTCTAACCAATCAAAGATGAAATTGCGCTATTTAAACCCCAATCCAGCAGCCAAAGAATAGTAGCGACTATGAATATGACGATTAAAACCACAATTGTGGTTTGCGTTGTTTCCTGTCTTGTTGGCCAAACTACCTTTCGAATTTCAATCCGTGCTTCAAGGCACAGATTAACAAATGAACGACCCTTAACTGTTTGAGCAGCAATCCAGCCTGCTGCACCAGTCGCGAGTAGTATTCCAATCGTTCTAAATAGTAAAGATTCTGTCGAGAAATAGGAATTAGTGTAAATTGCTCCCGCTGCAATCGCAGCCACAGCTATCCATTTTACCCAGTCTAGACTGCTATTTTCGCTACTTGTTTTATCCGACATAAGCTTTTACTTTAAATTTTAAATTCAGCATATTGCTGTTGTTTCTGTGAGGCTCAATTTTTAAATCCTGGTTCTATCTGAGCCTGCTACGTTGCTTGTGCTATCAAGACCGTTCTAAATATGCCTGCCTTGTAATGGCAGGCCAGGAGGGAATCGAACCCCCAACCTGCGGTTTTGGAGACCGCTGCTCTGCCAATTGAGCTACTGGCCTATCGCTTTTCCTAAAACTGTGGAGCTAATCAGCTATCTCCAGAAATAATATTGCTCTTTATTTATAAAGACGACTAAGCCGAAACATCAAATACAGATGTTTCGGCTTATAAAAAAGTCTTTCTGGGTCTTATTCGATAATTTTAGCGACCACGCCCGCGCCTACTGTACGACCACCTTCTCGTATCGCAAACCGCAGACCTTCATCCATCGCTATCGGCGCCAACA
>NVVJ01000030.1 GCA_002402175.1 SAR86 cluster bacterium | reverse complement strand
GCCCGATCCGTGCAACGCCGCCACGCAAAACCATCACTGAAGGCGGGCACAGACCCGCCGCTTTCGTCCGATACATAGATCATCGCGGCTTCCCATGATGATGCATTTGGAACACCGTCAACCGTGTAACTCGTCATTTGTAGTGCTGGCCCTAAAAGCTGGCCGTTTATCTTCTGAGCCAATTCATCAAGAAATAGCTGCATACTTGGCGATGCCTTACCGTCTTGGATAATTGTTTCGCCGTGTTCTGGTTGTGATACAAGTTGATCGACCATGATTTAACTCCTAAAGAAGGCAAATAGTCCGTTTGTATCGAACTCTACATTCTGCGTTGTGTAAAACCTCAGCCCCATAAAGCCATCATATGACCCCAGCCCTCCTGCATAGTTCCAATCCAAGTGCTTGCTGTATTCACCGATTGCGCCCATTTCACGAAATAGAAACTCGCCGTAATTCACATTGTCGCGGCTCAAAGCCATACCAACGGTAGCGGGCCCGGTGTTAAATCCTTGGCTCATAGCCATACCCATAGATTGCACCGAAAACCATTCATTGTCGGGATGTTGAAACGGAATGTCCAAGATGCGCGGTATAAGCTCGCCGTATTCAGTGTTTGAACCTGAAAGCCTGCCGACCTTTTTCAATGATGCCGAATAATACTCGCCCTCAAACTGGTTTATAAATCCACCGTTCCAAGGGCTTTCTATGCCATCAATCAACTTGCTCAAAAGAAACCACTGGCCGCCAAAGTAACCAAAGCTGGCAGTCGATAATGTGAAGGTCATAATATCATAGCTGCGCCATTTAAAGCGCGTTGCGACTGCATTGGATAGGCTTTCAAGGGTATGTGTCTTTAGAATGGCATCAATCGCCTCGTTTGATATTTTATCGGCGCGTCCCTGATTAATCAAATAGATACCGTGATCCTGATCCTTCTCGCGCCCAATGAATGCGAATGTGTCAGCATATGCCACAAGTCCACCGATGAAACCATAATCAAGCCGCGCCCCTGTTATCCTTTGGAATGGAACAGGGAATGCGGGTGTGTCGCGGAACAACTCGAAACTGTCCGTGCCGCCGATATAAAGCGTATTGCGCAGGTTGAAGGTTGTTTTGTTATCATCCGGCAATTCTTCCGCATCGAAAAAGCTAGCCGCTTGCACTGTGCCCGCCGCGCCAATGTCGGAAAAGAATGAGGGCGATCCGTCGCTTGGAATGTAAAGAAAGCGGCCATTGATATGGGTGACGGCATCGCACGAAACAATGTTGGGATTGCCTAGAATTGAAACAAGCGTGTTTGATTTATCCAGAGTGTAGATTTCGCCGCCTTTAACGACAATAACCGCCTCATTAAATCCGATAGCCGTGTCAATGATTTCATTGCCAGCGATTGCGCCGATGATCGTGTTCGCCCCCGTTATGGTGTCAGTAACTAGGTTTGTGCTGAATACTTGATAAAGCGACTTGTTCCAGACAAATTGACCACGCGCAATTCCATCAAGTTCTGCTATCTCATCAATGCCCGGGCGCGGAATGATTGCGCCTTGCTGATTATTAAAGCAATTTGTAAGAGATTCGCGGCTTTTGGGTAGGTTTTCTACTCCGGCAAATCCTGCCGGAAAAGGTAAAGTTGGCATATTTTAGCCCCTAGTTTTCTACCTCTGAGCCTCTGCGCCAGAAGGTTCGGTTAAAGCGTCCATTACGATTATTTCCGGCGCCTACGGGTGTTGTGGATGAAAGAACCTTCTTAGGTATTTCGACCCTTCTGTACAATGATTCCACATTGTTAAAGCCAACTCTCGCATTTATTCGAAGGTCTTGAGATACGATTACTTTTCCGTTGTCGAAAAGTGGCGCGCAAGAGATAGCAAGATTTGTCACAATAGCATCACGGCAATCTGTGGGTTCGTTTAGGTTAGCACCATGCTTATCAAGCTGGCTAACCCCAATCATAATGCCTTTTGTGAGCCACATTTCAAGCATCGAGTTAAGCTTTTTGAGGCCGTCTTCTATGCTTTCAGGGGCGGCGGGGGAAGCAACACTATGCGCGCCGATTTCCTTTAGCGCGTCTTTGATTATTTCAGTACCGCTCGACATGGTTTAACCTTTGGCCTGTTTACTTGGCTTTTTGCCGTCAATCGTGGATTTCTTGGATATTTTATCTTGGCTCTCCGCTTCGTCATCACCAACACGTTTCCAATCAAGGCTTTCGCAATATTCGATTGTGTCGGGAAGATCGTTAGTTTCGATCTCGGCGGAATTTGGTTTGATCCAATGTGCCATAAAATTATCCTTAATGTTGAGTACGTGACGACACAAGCGCCGTCACGTTTGATCGCTTTGTCTTATACTGCGCCGAAACCTTGGCCAGAAAAGAATGGGTTCAGTGTGGCAAACGCGGGGCGTAAATCGAAACGCACCATTTGTTTGTTTTCACGGAATGAAGTTCCCTTTGAAACACGGATTTGCAAACCGTCTTCCGTGGTTGCAAGTGTATCTGTTGAATACAGCTTGGCAATTGGAACAGAACCGATTGAAAACGCCTGTTTATGCCAGAACAAATTCGGCTGGTAGAGCGTCGACGCGGCACCAAGGATGGTGATTACATCATTATCCGCAACGGCACTGTCTGTGGTGTTGTATGCGCCGTTGGCCTCGTAGATGGCTGGCCCTGTAAGAACCAACGTAACCGCGCCACCTGTCATAACCGCATCTTGTGCAAGTGTTGCCGTCCAAACCACCGTTGCACCTGTTTCAGTAATAACAGGCTGTCGCGTGTTCAGGTTCAAACGATTACGTCCAGTTATTCGCACCATCTGACCCGCTTTTAGTGTCAAGCTGTCTGTGAACCCGTCACAAACAATCGTTTGGGTCATGGTGTCTTTGGCTGCCAGGTAACTTACATTCGGCGTACCATTAACAGCCCCAACTAGATCGGTGGATGCTGGTGATGTATAAGACGCCAGTGTTGTTGCCGTCATAACACTCATACCGGCAAACATCGGTGTAATTGTCGCCATTTCGTGCGAAGACATCACCAATTTTTCCCCGGCACCAAGCGACCGCTGTACCCCGGAAAGGGAACGCTGGGTATATGGATTGCATGAGTAAAACCAGTTTCCATCTTTAGGAATGCCAGCGGATTCCATAACCGCACCAGCTTCGGCCACTTCTTCCCATGTGCCAACGCCCTGGCCATGAACACCCGCCAAGAGCGCGCTGTTTCTCATCATGTATCCAGCGAAATCAAGTTCGAGGTCTGTCACGATGCGTGTTGCCATCGGATCAAGCAAATCATCCAGTTGATCCATTTCAATGGATTGTGCGGCCTCACTGAAAGCAACTTCTACCGTGATGTAATCTTGCACGGTGCCGGTTGCTTTACCGGTAATGATGTCTTGTGCAGTGGTAGAGGAAATATCACCATCGCTAGTGCGGGTTGATTTGTAGTCTGTTGGTCGTTTGAAGTCTACCCGCGTACCTGACGACGGGTCAAATTGACCTTTCAAAAGCTGCGTATTGACGTTTTTAGACATCACACGCTTGCTTTCGAATTTTTCAAGGAATACGCGCGCTAGTTTTCGCGTAATGTTGCTGTCAAAGTTATTGGCCATTGTTCGATCCTACTCGAATGTTGCACCAGTGGGGCCGCGTTTGCCTTTTGGCCTGCCTGATCCCCCGCCAGACAGTTCGCTGTCTGGGCTAGGTGCATGATTTGTTTTTGCTTTCGGCCTTGCAACTAAGCGGGCTTCGAGCCGTCCAATTTGTAGAACGCCTTTAACGGGATCGGATTTGATCAGTGCGCTAATTTCTTTCGCTTTTTCAGGGTTTTTGCCCAGATAGTACAAAAGTTCTGGCGATTTATCCGACGCGGATATGACTTGATTTGTGATTTCCTGACCCAGAATTGCGATAGCTTTGTTTTCTGTGTCGTCATAGTCCTTGACCTTTAGCGTATCGGCTTTTTTGTAGTGTGCGAATTGTCGCTCTTCCAAGTTGCTGGCGGCTTCGGTCTGTGTTTGCGTCGTTTGTTGCGCTTGAAGCATGTCCGCTTTGACGCCATTGGCGATGTGGTTTTGAAACGCTGATATATATCCAGCGTCCGTTACCCCATCGTCAAAGTCGTCGGGATTTGGTGGGCCATCAACAGGCGCGTTCTGGGTGTCTAATGCAAGCTGCAACAGTCTGTTGCGCTCGTTAGCTACTTCCAAATCGGCGGCTGATTGTTCTTGCCCCGTTTCTGCCTTTACAACTTTCGCGTTTAGCTTATTGATACGTTTCCTTATTCCACGTTGTTCGTCGTCCTGTGGGTGCGACCCGTCGTCACCGTCTAAAACAATTTCATCGCCTTCGTCATGGTCTTCGTCGTTCTCATCGCCTTCGTTCTGGTCGTTTTCATCTTCGTCCAGCAATTTCGCGCCAAGTTCTTCGGTTTCCAGTTCTTCGGTTAGATCGTCTTTGTCTTCGAGTAGTGCCGTTTCAGCTTGTGCCATTTTTTACCTCTTAAATGGTTAGAGTAAGACGCCGCTTTGAAATATCTTCCTTGGCTTTGTCACCGGGTTTTCATGCAGGCTTTCCCGTTGCCTGTTTTCACCCATAGCGGAAAAAATCCGATTGGGCAAATAATTTACTGCACTCGCGTATTCTGATCAATCGGCAAGTTTGCAAGGGTTTTGGTGTTTTGTTCGCGTATTTTGGTGCGAAGCTCAACAAATGCTTTGACTGAATCGTTGTCAAGTTTCTGCTGGTCTTGTTCTATGCCTGCGATTGTCTCGACTGTCTGGGCTTCGATCAATCCCTTACGTGCAACCTTCTCGGCACTGGCTGCATCAAGGTTGCGCGCCTCTGCCTGTTGTTGTTGTGCCGCCGCTTCAATAAGTGCCTGTTGTGGATCAGGTTGGTTCGCTGCCTGTTTTTGTTGCTCAATGAGTTCTTTTTCTTCGTCAGTTTTCGGATCGACAAGGCCAAGTGACAGCATTTTCTTGCGGTTAAACTCTTTCAATGGGTCCAAACCAGTGCCGACCACGTTATCCATAAGAACAGCCAGCGCAACCGGGGTGTATTCTTCACCGCCTGGTATGTTCGGCAATATCTCAAGCAAGGACTTCATCGTCTCAACAGTTTCCTCGCGGACGGTTTCGTATTGTGGGCCGGCGTCTGCATATGATTTGAATTTCTTATTTCTAAGGTCGTTGCTCTCTATGTTTTGGCCTGTTTCTTCATCCATAACAGGGGCCAGTAAGTTTGCAGTGCTGTCTATGCCGTCCCGCTGCAATAAACGAACCATGCGCGGCGTTGTGTAAATCTCCTGCGCCATTGCCTGGTATATCTCCCCCGACCATTCAATGGCCGATTTGATGTTGTCGCTTATGACCTGAGTATTCATATTTTCGCGCTTCATCAGGGCTTTCAATGCCGTGCCGGATGTCTCTTTATTGATCGCCTCCCCTGGGAAAAATCCAGTAACATCCTTAATGTATTGCGGCACAATGGATAAAAGTGCGGTCGTGCTTTGGTCTAATGCGGCGGGCTTATTGTAGCCTATTGGCCCAGCTTGTAGGACGTTTCCATCCGCATCCTTAACAGAGTCAACCACAAGATACGGTTTGTTGTTCTTGTCTGCCCACTGGTCTGCAATGTCTGGGTTTTGCACCTGTTCGCGTGTGAAAATTGGAACTTCTTGACCGTTAGACGCCGAATTTTCAGCCAGTTGTGAAACTTGTACGTTAAACAAGCGTTGTGCATCCTTAAGCTTGCGCGTGATGCCGCGATAACGTTCGGTCCCGTCAACAAAGGCCCTGTATGCGTACATTGAAACAACTGGAATGTACTTTCCTGCGATACGTCTGGTGCTTTTTAGTATCTCTGTGCCACTGAAAACTGTTTTCTCGCATGTTGTATGCACCACATGGCGTTCCCTGACGAAAACCCGCGTTTCATCAGCGGCTAATTCATCCTTAATCTTTTCGTGATCGGCTTTTTTGTATGCTTCTATCTTACCCGTCTGTAAATTGTTGAAGATAAAGAGCAGAGTTTTCTTTTTAACGATCTCGTATCGCGTGGCTACGTATACGATTTCCATATTTGTAACGCCACCTGACAAGGTTCCCACCGTAAATGATAAATCATCAGGGACATATGCGCTTGTTGCGTCGTGGCCTTCAAATTCAGCTTCAAATCCTGATGTCGTGTATTGCTTCAAAACAGTGCAGTGTCTCGCATCCCGCTTGTCCATGCGCAAAGCAGACTGATCCCAGAAAACAGTATTGTATGAATTGTAAATAGGCCGCCATTCAATGTGTTGGTTTTCGTTTTCAGGGTCGCCCTCGTCGTCAAACTCAGTTCCCAGCTTGTAGCTACCAAATCCTACCGTCGCGCATTCCATTACTGCGTTGTCAGTTGAAACGGCCCCGGAGTTGTCCCGAAAATTAGAGCGGTAGATACCATTCAACAGATCGCTGTCGTCTTTTGTGGTTCCCGCATCATCTGGCTTGAAGTCAACGCCGGTGCGGTTTTGGTTCCACTCTCCGATAAACCGCTGCAAGGGATTTGAAACAATGTCCAGCTCAAGCTTTACACGATCATCAAAATCAAAGACGTTCTCGTAAAAGCCCTCCCACATACCGCCGTCAACATTAACAAAGCGCATGTCCTCGTTTGCCAATTCGCGCTGGTCATCCATCGCATCCGCATCGTCGCTTATCTGTTTCTTGAAGTCATCAAGCCGTAGCTGGTCTTCGCTTGATATGTCGATGCTTATTTTTGCGTTAACTTTTGGCATGGCCACCCTCGATAAATGGTTTTTCTATCTTTTACATTTTCTAGTGTTTCAAGCAAGTGGCAAGAAAAAACCCGCCAAAGGGACGGGGGTTTTACGACCGCAAAGGCGATCTCGTAGGCTAAGCCTGCTTTGATATTAACGCCTAATTATTAAAACATCAATAATCTATCTAAGAAAAAACCGAGCCACCGGGAGAATTGGTTGGCTCGGTAAGTTTATGAGGCAGTTCATCTGAAGGGTAAACTACTAAATACACCATAGCCTTATTTTGTGCTGGCTGTCTAGGTTTTATCCCATGCGGCGCGCTCGCGGTATGACAAGCGGTGGTGGCGTCTTGGCTGGCTCGCGTATCATTGATGGGAAAAGCTCGGTCATCCCCCACACCAACGCGTCCAATCGATCAGGTGAGCCCTCGCCGGTATAGCCCGCGCTGGTCATCATTGTCATTTCTGTTTCCAGTTCAATGAATGCGCCAACGTGGTGCACGCGGCCCTGTTGATAGAGTGATGATATGGGCTCGGCTCGGACATGCTTGCCTCTGGACGCTCTAACCTCACGGATAGGTATGTTTTGCCTGATTGTTTTAATTGTTGATGCTACCATATCACCGCCTTGATTAACCTCGACCACGATGCAATCCGCCTGACATTTGTCATAGCAAGAGATTGCTGCGCGCGCCCATTCTTCCGGGGTTCCCTTGGTGCTGTCGTCGGCTAGAACATACCCCTCTTGTCCAACTTGACCACAGGCAACGATCCCATGCGCGTCACTACGCTCTGTGTTTGTAACGGCGGGATCAACGGCCACAACAATGCGGTCAAAGTGTTCGGGCTTATTCGGCGTTCGGTATAGGTCTATATTTGTCAGACTCCAAAGCGCGTTTGGAATATCGCCAAGCAATTCGGCATCAAGTTCTTGTCGGCCTAACCTTGTACCCTCGTACCGCTTTAAAATCTTCTTCATAAACTTAGAAGATAGGTTTGACCTGTTGTCAGTTGTCTTGCCGTGAGTAACTGTGACCTCACCTTCCTGGCCCGCTATGATGTCCTTCAACAACTGAATTGGACGTGGTGTGGTTGATAAGAATACCCTTGGATCGTTCCCCAGCCTTAATCCAAATTGCAACTGATCCCATGTTTCACGGGCGTATCTCCACTTGGCAATCTCGTCTCCCCATGCCGCATCAAATTGAGGTCCGCGCAACTGGTTGGGCTCTGTTGCGTTGTAGCCTGATGCAATCGCACCATTGGCCCACTTGATTTCTACTGGCTTCTTGGTGTATTTGGGGCGCTGGCTTTCAGGGTATAATGACAGCAATCCACTATCGCCCTCGATCATCACCTTTTCCAAATCCTTTTGGGTTTCGGCTATTAAAGCTATCCGCATGCAGCCAGCTTCTACTTGCTCTTTAACCCACTCCGCGCCCATCCTAGTCTTACCAAAGCCACGCCCGGCAAGAGCCAACCATATATCCCAATCACCACCGGGGGCGATTTGATTTGGCCGAGCATTGAAGCCGCGCCAGTCATAAATCAGGGCTTCGCATTCATCAAGCGATAGGCTGGCAATGAATGCGTCTTGTTCGGATTTCGGTCGATCAGCTAGTTTTTCGGCTTGAGATTGCATCCAGTATCCCCGCAAGTTTATCAGATGGGCTATGAACCACATTGTGTTCGTGTGGTTGAGTGGGCGCGCCGTGATACCTGTCTTCGCTATCCTTGAACAGCTTAAGGCTTTTATTGTTGAGGAAATCCATGGCGTTAGGGGCTTTTTCTTCACCCTCTGGGATGGTTTCTAATTTATGCGTCATTGCGGAAAGCATTTTATGTCGTAATTTGGCGGACATTAACGCCGCTTCCATTTCGATTTGCTTTTGTTCTTTGGTCTTTCCGCCGGGGTTCGCGTTGTTGCCTTCTTTGAATCTATTTTCTGGTGATGGGTTAGGATTTGACATTATCTACCTCTCTTAAGCCCACGCATTATTGATTTGGAAACGATATGGGATTTGCTTTTCCTGATTGGTGGTGGCGTTGGTTAGAACCGCAATGATCCTGTATAGGTTTGGCACTGACAGTGTGTCGCTTTCGGTGGATGTAAGGTAGCCAGACCATACCAGACGCCCATCAAGAGGAATAACGCGGGTGATCAGTGACACATCAGACTTGTACGCTTTGACGTGGATTGTGCAAACCCATTCCTCGTATATTTCGCAGGGCGGGGAGAATATAAACGGAATTGACGCGCCCTTGCGAAATATACGGATCGGCCCGTATTCTGAGATTATCGGATTGCAAAGGTCTACAACAAGCGGCACGAATGTCGGAAATGGCATAACGACCGGCGAAAGGCTGCCTAATGGTGTGCTGCAAAGTGGGCCAAATCCTAACATATACTTATCCCCTTAATCCAAATCGTCCAAAAGTGGGATGCAAGCACCAACAACTATTGCGTTAAATAATTCACCCATGCGATTTTTAAGGAGAACAATATCCTCGGCAGTTAAGGTGGCTTCTCCATCGCCCACGTCATTCAATAGGCAAGCCAGACGATGCACGTTCATCTTTTCTTCCAAAGTTGCTTGTGCGTCGCTTGGGGCGCTTGTCGCCAAAGCTTCGATGCAAAATTCCCCTAATGTCGTGGCTTTGCCTTTTGGGGTAAGAAAAGGTACTTTCTTATGTGATAGGGGGATTGTCGCTAAGTTAATCTTCATTTGATATTCCTTGGTTTATGTTATGCGGCTAACGATGTTTCTAGGATTGCTACACGTTTGCGAAGTGACTGCAATTCTAGTACTGCTACGGGTACGATCTTAGAGAAATCCATAGCCCATGTGTCTTCTGGTGTTGTTGGCAGGCCACTGCCTAATGATCCAACCGTTACCGCACCGGGTGCAAAATCAACGGCCTCTTGGGCTACCATACCGAACTCGATAAGGTGGTTCTCTGGCCCCATATTGTATCGACGTACCTGTAAGCCATCAATAACGTCGCCCGAACCATACGCATCTTGAATGTTGCTCTTTAGGCGTTCGTCTGAGGTGGTATTGAATGACGTTGCGCTGGTTGTATGTGAAATACTACCTACAAGGCTGCCTGCCTGCACATAGAACGCAAGGGATGTCGGCGTTGCTGTATTCGCCCGATTTATTGCGAGGGCGCCAGTAGTTAGAGCAAACACCTCAGTCATCATTACCGCGCCTGTTCCCCACCATTGCATAGCTTGATTTTGAGCGAATTGGATACCCCGGCCGACATTTTCAAATCCATTCACGGCCTGCGCAGAAACCAAACACTTCTCATCGAACACAATACCCGCTCTGAATTTGTTACCTTGTGTTTGACTGTTGAACGGGCCCCGAAGATGTAACGCCATATCAACCGGATGAACGTTTGTAGTGCGAGTGTTGCCGCCGCCAGAACTAAGCATAAGTGCCTTAGTGAAGCCAGCCGAACCGCTTAGATAAGGGCTCATTTCAGTTGGTAGGTGAGGGCTGAAATTCATCACCGCTATTTCCATGCCCCAAACGCCGTTTATGTCGGATGTCATAGATACGCCTTTGGTAGCCTCCGCATACATGGCCCAGGTATCCCCTGTGTTGACCACGTCAGCACGAGCCAGCGCCGCGACCCCGATTGCGTTACCTGATGCTGCACCGCGCGCGCAACCACTTATACCAATCTGGCCAGACGTTCCGCCCGCCCCGTTATTTTGATCTGTGCTGGAAACAACCATAGCCTGAGTTTGGAAGTATTGGGTGCGTGAACCTGCGGGAAGGCCAACGGGTATATTATCCCCATCGTCGCCATGCTCAATCCAAGCGGCGCCTGTGTTGTAGTTCTCTCCGCCCGTTGTTTGGGCGCGTGACGTGCCGTAATGCGTTTTACTGGCGCCCGCAAACATTCTGTTCGCACGGATTGGGGTTATTCGATCAACGCCTGCACCCGGTGTGTTTTGAAAAAATACACTATCCGCGAGCAATGCCGCAGGTGCCGCAAGGTGTACAATGCCAGTAAACTCTCCGCCAGTTAACCGTGGATAGCGATCATCGGCAAGGGCGCGCGTAAGAAGTGTTGTTGGCTGCCCTGCATTTATGTCAATCCCAATGGGCTCAATCCGAGCCTGTTCAACTCCATTCTGGGAAAAAACCAACGGCCCCACTGCGCCTGCAAAAATACCAGCACCCCAAATAAGTCCGGCGCCACGATCCCACAGAACGGATGCAAAAGCATTTGCCTTTTGGACAAGGAGGCCCGTTATATCACCGCCTGTCTTGTCAAACTTCACTGATATGTCTTGCGCAGATGCATCACTGAATACAACCGCACTGCCTGATAGGTTTAGGAGTGCCCCCGTAGAACTGGACGATAGCGTGCGTGATAGCGTTAAGCCTGATGATGTGTAAGTGCCCTCGCCTATCTCCCAAGAGTCACCGTCTTGAATAACATATCGAACAATATCTGCATTTGATGCGCCGCCGTCTGCGTATGTTTGAAACCCTGTCACCGCTGCACCGAGCGTGATAGTTCCTGTGCCTGTGGTCGCTGTCGTAACCTGTACGCGGTCAAATAAAAGAGGCATTGTTGTGATCCTTTTAAGGTTTGTAGCGGCGAGATTGAACTTGCCTTTTACTCGTATTATTCCGCTTTCGGTGTTTTTGCAACTTACTTAGATATTTACTAAACAGGAGGTTGGATTTCCATGGCTAATAAAACCGCCCCATCAAAACTTTCCGGTGTGACAGTAACAGTGCCAACGGTACCAGCGACCAGTTGATCCTTTTGCCATAGTGCAGACGCCGCCCGATTGCCTTGCGTTCCATCACCCGACCACCAAACGTCTGTCATTGTAAATCCTTGGTCTACAGTTGTATTAGCCCCTATATCGCCACCGTCGAAGGATAAAAAGCCAAGAAGGAGAACATTAGGTATCAATGTCGCATCCCATGTTTGACTGTGTGTGGCAGCTGCGGCAGAGTTTACACTTTCAGCCGAAACGAAAGGTGTGGTTGTGTCTGCCCCTGATACCCGCAAATAACCCGTAGTCCAATGATCGGTTGATTGCGCAGATACATTCTGTGTCGCCGGCTCTGTCCCGTCTGCTTCTCTCCAATACAGCCCTAAGTGAGCCGAGGCCGTACTATTGCCGCCGTCTAAAACAAAATTCCAACCCGCTACATTATTTACAAATTGGTTGGTGTTGGTGCTATCTGAATTAGCGACGAGGATTATAAGTAAATCGCCCACCTCAACGCCCGATGGTTTTATTGCCACAAGCGTATTGTTAGCCGAACCTGGGTTGGAATTGGTCAAATAGCCTTCAAGATTTGGCGCCCCGGAAACTCCTGGGCCTTCAATATTGCCGATAAAACTTAACCCTAACCCTAAACCTAACGCCATTCCCATTTTATTACCTCAAAATAACGATGCCCGTCACGCTTGTGTTTGTTGCCAAGATCTTAATAACACTGAAGGGATAAACTTGGCCCGGCGTCAACGCTGGAATAACAACGGGAACGGTGTCGATAGCAAATAATACGTTTATATCTCCTGCAACACCAACCATCACACCCCTAGAGGCTTGAAACTCTTCAGTGTCGCTTGGGGTTATTGCCTTACCGCTTGATGCTGGTTTTACTCTACTTGGCATGTTGGTAACTCCTGATCCGTGTCATGTGATTTTTTGCAGACTATGACACAACTGGAATTATTGCAATGTTGTTTAGTTTTTGGGAGTTTCGGATGCAGTCAACATATCATGCGCCTTAACTGCTCTATTAATTGCCGAACGAACAGTAGGCCATTCATCAATGTTGAAATCAGTAAATTCACTATCAGGGTTTATGACAACCTTGACGTAATCAGAAAACTTACTAGGCGGTTCTATCTGGATTGTTATCTCAAACCCCGAACCATCATCGTAAGGAATGCACCCTGTTTTGATTATATGATCACTCATTTTACCCCATATCCTTCCTTGTTTACGTTTATTAACGCAATTTAATGATGAGTTTTAGCCAATGCCCATAAGGTCGAAGGCATGCGCCCAACGTGCTGATTAACTGATCCCGACCTAACAACAAGACCACGTCCCTTTAGTGGTTTCATTTGATTGTAAATCTTACTGTACCCCAGTCCAGTTTTATCGGCTATTTGTCTGACAGTCATTGGTTTGCCGAACATTTTCATTCCCGCCAATATTAACTTGGTTGTGATTTTTGACTTTCGGATAACGTTTGGATTGCCAGCGCCTCCCCTGTCATGATCGCTTGGCAGACGTTTCGCGTGTCCCTCTTTTATTGCGAGTTCGAGCATGAGGTTCATTCGTCACACTCCGAAATAAGGGCTTTGATGATACAGATGAGCCACGCGCGGGCGGGGTTTTCGTGATTGCTGCATTTGACATCACTAGGAACCCCGCGTTTAGAAATGGTAAATTCTTCTATTGTTGAGTATCTACCCCACTCCCATCCAGAGAACATCGCCTTATGCAGTGAGTGGGCGGCGTCCAAGCTGCCATTGTATGCACGAACCAGCAAACTTATACTCAAGCCAAGTGCCTGTGCATCATCATTGAACCACAGCACGGGCGTATGTTTGGTGCGCTTTGCCTCCACCTTCGCCAACAGCGTTTCAAGTTTTTGTTTCTGTTTCATTCTGTCGTCTCCAAATGCTTTACCGGTACTGGCAGTGTTTCCACCATTTCGATCAGTTGTTGCAGGGCGCGGGGTTTGCGGATGCGGTAGCGTGTAAATGGTGCTGCCCATCTTGCAGGGTTGGATTTCATCCTGTTTATGCCTCCTGCCCATAGCCAGCTATTACCGCCTTTTACCATTCCAGAGCTCTGCCCTAATGGTTCAAAATTGAAATCGCAAAAAACCCACTCAGCAAACATGCCAATCGGTACAGGAACGCCCTTCCCGTCATGGTCACGCCAGTCTGTCCATTCATCGCTCATGGGGTGTCCTTTGGTGGGGTGGGGAGCGCGCCGCGCGCAATATCGCCAACACCCTTTAGGGAATGCCTTGCAACATTGGCGGATATGCGGTCTATATTTTTCCCACTGGCCACCAATGTTTGATGTGCTTCGTGTAGCCATTTGCTATCAACTTCGGGGAAAACACTTGTTGGATATGCGCTCGCCCATTGTTCGATACGCTGTAGGGCCGTTTCCATACCATCAACACATTCAATCAGATCATCCCGCTCGGCTGTCAGGGCTTTCACTGTGTCGGCGTGGTGGTAGAGAACGCCATAATCAAGGTCGTCTCTGCTTTCAGACGATGACATATAGCCACCAAAATAACCCCCTATCAAATCAGGATCAATCCACAGTTTTTTCGGTGCATCACTCATAGCCCCTCGCCCTCTGTCCATTCGATTTTGATGCAGGCGCGACGTTTATCGTTTGCGCATTGGTCTGCCCGTTCTTTTGAATAGTTTGGCCGCATGTCGCTGTTAGAATAAACATTCACCCAAGCCTTGTGCTTTTCAGGCGGGTAGGACGTGACAAGGAAATGTGTGATTGTTGCCCCACCATTAGTTTGCCATGATAAGTTTTCATCGACTTGACAGGTGTGCATGACAACACATTTTCCAGTCATCCAAATGGCCACCTTCGTACCATGATCCACGGGGCAAGCACTATCGGCTGTGGCTTCAAACTGGTAGCGGCGGTCGAGGTCGTATTTGTGTTCGGTCATGTAAATATCCCCTTACGTCTACTCACAAACCCAAGATTAATAAATTTATCAAGCGGCCCCTTGCTGATGTAGTCGTCAAAAGATCCGAAGGGACGATCCTTTTTGCAAACCTCTGTGACTTCCACCTCATTTCCATCTTTGTCACGATAGAAACAACTGCCTGCTAATTCATTTTGTTTTGCTGAGTAAAAACCGAACATCTTTTTCATGATTACGTTTTTCCTTTAATGTTCAATCCAAATTCGACCATGTATCGCTGCAACACCTTGCGCTGCATTCCAGATTTACGCGCCGCATCTGAAACGTTGTCGCTATTCTTTAATACGACCCTCACGTACAGCTTTAGAAAATTGCGTTGCTGTTTCTTAAAGTCTGAATAGCTGATCATAATCATTCCTTTTCGTGACGGGCGTTATTGCGCCCCCGCCTGCGCTGGGTTGTTGGGGTTAGGCACCGAAGAACGGATGATCGCCAGTGTAATATGGCAATGACTTGTTGCCCTCTGGATAACATCTAGCTGTTAGCTTTCTTAAGGCCCTAACTGTTGCCCTGTTTGCAGCGGACATATAGCCGTCACCCTTTTCCGCTTCATCGATTTCAACAAATTCAGCCTCGCCTTCCTGAAGGTTCACTCCAAGCAATGCGCAACCACAGTTGCCATCAATCGACAAATGAACACCACCCCGAACTGAATTTAATAGCTCCTCTGTTCTATCTGGTGATATGAAATCTTTTTCATCCAGAACAGAGGCCAACATTTTAATGTGTTTTGTATATTCAATCATTTTCGTATTCCCTTTGTTGCTATGAGGCGCGATGGATATTTATTAAACGGGTACCCTCAAACCGACACTTTTCCGCGCCTCCACTCCTTATGCCATGTCTGACGGGGTGTGGGTATGTGGCAGGGTGTCGCATGTCTTAGGTAGTGGTTGCCATTTAGTAGCCCATGAGTGGTGTGATATGGTGGATACTTCCGCAGTAGACCATCCGCTACTTGCCATACCAAGTTCAATTCTTTCACGGTTTGTTGGACAACCCATATCAGGGCAGTATAACAATACATCCACATTACGAGGCGCGGTCTCAATCGGTTGCCACGCACTCGCCGCTTCCAGTTCAGCCACGCGGGCGATTAATTCATCATTAGCCATATGCAACCCAACGGCTTCATTCATGGTGTCCGTGTGCTGTACGTGCCACTTTGCCGCTTCTAACTCCACCACGCGGGCGGATAGGGTTTTGTACGCCGCCCAATCTAGGTCATCCAGATCGTCCTCGTGAATAAATGACATATTATCACGCGGGCCATCTGGGCCGTTTGGGTGCGTGATTTCCTCGGCGCACTCTCTCGTGTACCGCCCAGCTTGGATTGCGCTGATTGTGTATCCTGCGGAGTTATGGCGATACCACGCACCGCCTTTGCGAATAAGATAAACCGCCTCTGGTGTTATGTCATTCATGGTTTGGGTTCCTCCATTTCATCAAGAATGGCGCGGGCTTCTTTAACGGTTTTGGTTTTACTTTCTGATACCTTTGATAGAAGAAACAACGCCCATGCGATGAAACCAGCAACCTCCATTGAATTATTATCAAGAACAGAACCGATACTCATAAAAGCAACGCCCATGGTTAGTGTTCCAATATCTCTTGCGATAGACTTCCAAAGCCTATCATCAACAATTACGATTATTTTTGTCTTACTCATGGTTTGGTTTCCTTTTTACCTTTGTCTAGCGAACTTTGTAGCCTTCACGCGCCTTGTGTTTTACCAATATTCCGCAAAGGAAAATCCAATTCCTTAGCAATTCTTTCGCGTTGATCCTGGGTGACGCGCTTTATTGGTGCGGGTTCTTCTTCGGGTGGTTTACTCTCCATGCGAGCCTTTCCCCGTTCATTCATTAAAAACTGATACAGGTCGCCGGCTGCTGGCTTGCGTAAATATCCGTTTTGATTTCGTGGCCCTGCAATCTGATACTGCTGCAATCCGTTTTTGATTTCATCGTTTGAAAACACGGATAGCAAATCTACAATTTCAACACATAGCAATATTTCCTCATCACCCAGCGCGGTTTGATAGAAGTTTGCATAGAACAGCTTGATCTTAACCAGCCGCCATTTTGCGCTATCAGGTTCCGTCTGGGGGCGGTGTGAGGTCGGCAGTTGCGGCTTTGGCTGACCAGTCGCTAATTGACCCTTTGTCTTGCTGTCGTCCATTTGTGTATCCTTTCGATGTTCTGCCTGTGACTGCGGCTTGTTGGTCTTCGTCGCTAAAGCGTTCTTGTTGTAGCCATGTTGAAAAATGTATCATGTTCTCAGGGTCGCCGAATTTCATAGTTGCGTCGATGAATTCCCTAAGCGGCTTGGCGATATCATCATATGAAAATTTCTTACGTGCTTTGATGTAATTTATTAATGATTGTTTTTTACTGACCTTTCTGGGGTAGTGCGGCCAGATGGTTTCAAACTCTTTTGTGAACTGATTTTTATCCTCGCCTTTTGGTGAGGCTGGAACGTCATTCGAGCTTACAAGGGTAGTAGTTATCTCTCTTATTGGTTCTGGTTCTGGTTCTGGTTGGTAGGGCATTGCTACCGCATTGCTAGGGTCTTTATGCTTATAATTCCTAGCCTTAGAGTGACCCCCCTGTTTTCCTGCCTTTACGCGCTTAGAATGTGCTACACCAGATTGTTTGTAAACTTCTAGCAATTTTGGGCTGTATAAATATGCGCCTTTTGTGGTGAAAAACTCTGAAATAATAACCTTAACCACCCTATCGAATGCCTTTTTATCGACGCGCATTCTTCGCATAATCCATGCGTCATCGTTGGGTAGTCGGCAGGTCGGATTCATCCATTGAAGCCGTAGCAAACGGTTGTATGCCCCGTCCTCTTCAAGTGTGAGGTGTGATGTCTTGCCCTCAAAGTCCTTGGGGTACATTGGGAAGTATGGAAGGCTCATAAATCAAACCCTTCCTGTGTTGGCGGCTTGATTGGTTCTACAAACATATCCGGCTGTCTTGCGGCCTCGTCTACACGCTTGCAGGCTATGGCGAAATACTCAGGGTCTAACTCGATCCCCGTTCCCATACGGCCTAGCTTTTGGCAGGCTACTAGGGTTGTGCCGCTGCCCATGAAGGGGTCTAGGATTGTCTGCCCTTCATTGCTGCAAATACGAATATATTTTTTTATAATAGATTGTGGCTTCACAGTTGGATGGGATTTATCGACAACGATAGGTGCCTCCGAAACCTTTTTCTTTTGGATGGCATTGCCTTGAAATACTGCACCCTTGCCGCGTGAATGTACGATATACTCAATATCGCCTCGCCATACCCCGTTGGCAAATGGTGCCGCATTGACCTTATGCCATATCAATAATGTTGTTGCATATCCCCGCGCCTCGCAGTTCTCCATAAGTTTAGAAATTTGTTTATTGGAGCAAAAGCAAAACATATTAAATGGGTTGCAGATTGCGGCAAGTCCGTCAATTACTGCTGTGTAGTCAACCCCTGAAACGATTGCCTTGTAGGCTTGGCTATCAAACTTTGCAAGGCTTGCGCCAAAGTGATGGGCTTTGCCGGGGCTGGAAGAAGACAACTCATATGGCGGATCTGTCACCACAGCGTCAAACTCACCAAGCAACGGCATGACAGACAAACAATCGCCTAGTAGGAGTCGTTGACCGCCGATGCGTTCTTCTTTAATAATTGGATTAGTCACTGTGCGCTCTTTCATGTTGCGCATGTGTTGACAAATGACGCCGCCGCCAATATTCTACACATGCTTTCTTTTGTTAAGATACATTACGAGTACCTCTCGTGAAAATCAAGCCCCGTTCATTAATTTGGCGGGGTTTGGCTTTTGTTTGCAGAAACAATATGGATTTTCTTTTGGATGCGGCAGTCCACAATGTTGGCAGTGAGTTTCAACACTTATACATTTAGGATGTACCCACGGGCCTAAAGGTATGTGTTCTATCTTTATTTCATCCGCCATTTCAATCACCCCTCAACCTTGGAATTTCCGACGTACCAATAATACCCGTTTCCAAGCAAGCCGTGTAAAGTCGATCAGGCTGCCCATCTGGAAAATACATCTTGATCTTGTCCGGGATGTCTGTGCCGCAATCAAATCCGTTGCTGTATTGCTGGATGATGAACGCTTGGTTCATTTCGAAGTTTATGAATGCGAGGAATGTTAAGATGGCTTCACCTCTGCCAGTATCAGGGCTTCGTTGGCTATTTGTTGCATTAAGAATCCGCGCCTTTCAGCCCATTCGGTTTTGGTTAAATCTAATGTCCTAGGCATATCAAACCCCATGCCTTTGATCTCTTCCAAAGCTTCTTTCAGTGCGTTGCCTGCAACGGCTTGGGCGCGGCCTGCGGTGAAGGCGTCTTTTAAGTCACGGTAGGAACATGCATCTATAACTTGGTCTGTGTACCCTTTCAGCCACTCCTCAAACCCATCCGCCTGCTCACCCAGTTCGGGGTGGGCTGATAGTATGGCGTCAACGGCTACGGTTGGTGTGTCGAAGTTAGGCTTATTAAAGAACGCTTCACTTAGTGCATCTTCAACAATATTAATCAGTTCATCACGTTCGGTCATGACAGCATCCACCCCACCCAAGTCCAAAACGCAACACCTGCCACCAAACAAATCGCAAAGGCTTCCACCTTCAATAGCTTGCCTATGGGGGCATGGTTGCGTTGTGGCGGCCAGTTGGATAGGTCGCGTATGTTGTCGTCAGCACCCTCCACGCAATAGCAGTGCGGGCCTTTGGTGCAAGTGAATGCATCTGGGTTCCAATATTTACATTCTGCATCGATCATGATTTGCCTGCCTTCCGTTTGGCTTTAGCCTTTGCAGCGGCTTCTTGTCTAGCAATCAAGGCGGCTTCATGATCTTCGATTGCCTTTATGCGAAAAGCGTCAGCCTCTTCAAAGACGTCATCTTGGGTTTCACCACTGAACCGCATGTTTGTTGGGCCAATGTAGCCAGTGAATTTCGGGCCATCACCAGCAACGCTTTGGTAGATACGGATTTGGTGGTTTCTAAATGGGTGGGTCATGATTTTGCCCTTTCTTCAAGCATTGCGTCTTTCTGATGATGTGTGTGCTGCAATTTATACATCCAAGTGCTGCCACTGTTATCCCAAAAATACTTTTCAACCATACCGAATGGTATATCTCCCACCTCCACCATCTTGTCGGCAATAGAAGTGAAGTCTCCGACTTCCATTGCCAGCAACTCTCTGTTTGTGGTTTCGGGGGCATCAGGATGAAAATTCTCGTATCCATGACGTAAGATTTTACCTATTATTTGAATGACCTCTGCCGCCTCTTCTGCCAACATGGCTAGGCGTTCGGCTTCTGCTGGTGTCAGTCCATTAAAGTGCGGGTTTTCTGGTTTATCGGTCATATCATTCACCTTTATTTGTCGGGAATATTTCGCCCGGTTGAACAAGCACAATAATCGAGCGGCTTGCATTTTCGTTTTTGCCAAGAATACCGCGCGCGAATAGAGGTTGCGCGCAGTTCCATGCTTGGTCTTTTGTTTTGAACTCCAGACCGTACGCGATTTCCTTCCACATTGGAGATTGCCCGCTTGTTGCAATGTATTCCACGACGAATGCATAGATTTGCTTTTGACGGCGGGATAGAGATATAGGTTCGGGTTTGTGGCCGCATGTTGGGCAGGGTGTATGGTTCATTCTTCACACTCCGATATAAGGGCTTTGATGATTGCGATTAGCCATGCGCGGGAGGGGCTTTGTCTAGCTTGAACGCAATTTTGTCCAACGTCTAGTCTAACTTTTGATACCCGCCGCTCTAGTGTAACAACCCACTCTGTATTGTTCGGGTCACTTGATCTGAATGCCCACCTATCCCCCAACACCGCCTTATGCAGTGAATGGACGGCGTCTAGGGAGCCACCATTGGATGACCACGCATTAGTTGCATTTTCGCTGCCAAGAATGTCAGAGACGCGAAAATATTCCGACATAAATCTGGCTTCACCAGCCTCCACCTTCGCCAACAGCCTTTCAAGTTTTGCTTTCTGGGTCATCATTTCACCACCTTGATTTTCTTAATAATCGGTTGCGGCACGTCTTTGTCAAAACGGCCAAGGAACTCACGGCGCGCACGATCAGAACTCTTGCTTTCAATGTCGAACGTGTTTGGCTCTGTCCGTAGCGTGAAGTGGATGCGGAATGTTATCACGATGCACCCTCCCCTTCTTCAATCGGTGGCGCACCAAACGGATCGGATTCAACCACAATGTCCGCTGTTTTGCATATCTCTTGCAGTTCGGGCATATCATCCTTGACCAATTTTCTGATGGTCTTGCCTTCGTCACTATTCCACCATTCCTTGAAAGCTTCTGTGCCTTCATTTGCTGCGGCTTTTGCCAGTTTCAAAGCGGTGTCGTGATCTTCAGGTTTATCTTGTGTCGACGCCGTGTCCTGCACCTGTAGCGGCTGGACCGTGAAAGGCTTACTGTTGCCGCGCGTTATAATCAAAGGCACAGTTATCGGCCCGTCAATGTTACTTAAGTGACTTATCTGGATGCCGCCCACCTTCTTTCCGGCCCACGTTACATCTGGATTGTTGAACAAGGTCATTGATCGGCCAGGATAAGCACTGCTTTCTTTACCCCAAGCCGCGCACAATACCCGACGCATCCCTTTCGATGGTTTGTAAGGGTGGCCGTTATCACCTTCAAACTTGATTGTTGTCGGTTGATCGTCACCCTTTTTGACGTGAACCTCTGCAACCTTTATTGTTTTCGGACCGGCGATTAGATCAATCGCGTTGGTCTGATCCGATTTGGCTATGATTGTGTCTGATAGGTCGGTCATGCTGTTATCTCCTCATTATAATCAACAAATTTTACGGGCGTGATGCGGTTGTCTGGAACGTCAACAACGCTCATGTATTTTGCAACAACCCTATCAATCCCCTTTTCAGTTTCAATCGCCGCCAGTTCAATCGCCTCTTGATACTTGGCAATCGGAAAGCATCTAATCGGCGCCATGTTCATGCCGTTTGAATAGCTTAGAAAATCAATCCATTTGCGTTCGGATACAAACAAGCCCGTTTGAACCTGCAACATGAACTCACTTGGGATCGGCGTGTTTTCATGTTCGCCGTAATGCTCGCAAATTGTCTGCACTTGGTATTTAGGCATCCGCGATTTGCTTTCGGTGCCGCCATCATTACCGACCAAACCATCGGGTGACCATCCAATCGGAAAGCCAAGCTTGTCATTGATCACGTAGCCACATTCTGCAACAGGTTCAAACGCCGCGCTGTATGCAATCCGGGCCTCAACCTCTTCTAAGTTGCCGCGTTCCATTGCGTATGAAACAAAATTATCACCAGACGGGCAGCCAATACGTTCGGCTGCAAGTTGGTAGATTTGCTGGCGTATCTTGTCGTTGTTCGCAATTTTCAGCGTCTTTTCGGATAGGGCAAGCTTCATTGTGCTGGCCGTCAACATGCCTTTGCGCAGGTCTAGCCATTCGTCGCTGCCTTGTGTTAGGCGGTGGTAGTATGAGACATTTCCGACTTTCGTAATGTCTAGGTGTGGTTCGAGTGTGGGTTTGTGGGTCATGATGGTTCCTCGGCTTTTGCTTTTTCTTCTGCGTCACCTGCGGCGGTTCGTGTGCCGTAACTGCCCTCATAACTGACATTTTCGCTTGTGCCGCCATTGGCATAGAAGAACTGCGCGGCATCGCCATATTCATCAAAATAAAGGTCTATTTCGACAGGATATCCCTCCCTCGATTTCATTGTCAGAACAACGCAATTGGAATTGTTTGGCATAAATCTGCTTGCCCTCATTGAATGAATGCCGTGGGCTGTAAATGTAATACTCATAACGTAACTCCTAGAATTTAAATGCTGATGAATGAGGCGAACAACAATGCCGCTTGGATGGGGGTCGGGTCGGTCATGGGGCATAAACCGCCCAGAGATATTTACGGCCCTTCGCAGTTAGCGTATGTGATCGCTTGCCGTACCTTTCAAAAATCAAACCGTGATCAGCTAAGATATGTTGCGCGGTACTTCCATTATGAAATCCACATGCTAACTTTAAAAGAGACTCGTTAACCACCATTCGCTTTCCCATACTGCCAAAGTCAGCGTATGCGTGAACGGTTTCTATTTGGCTGTCTGTTATGATTTCTTGTGGTTTCATGGTATCCACCTCTCTACCCGCTTAACCGTAATGTTTTCGGTCGGGAACATGGCTTGCAGCTTGGCAAGTATTGTTTCTGACAGCTTCTTTCTGTCGCCCTTCGGTATGTCGAAATCAGCCCTAGCTTTGCGAACATTGCGTGACCGTTTGCCAACAGCATGAAACTGCACGGTAACGCGATTGTCGATATCTGGCACATAGGTCATTATTTCTGATCCTTTATCCATTGATCGGCTTGCAGTAGTGCCTTGGCGAGCGCTTCGGCGTCTTTCGTGGGGATTGATATTATCGCGCTGTCTTGGTAAATTGTAATCATCCCGCCCATGCTCGTATCTGCCTCAATCTTGACGTTGTTTAATTGTTTGGTGAATGGGGCATGTTGCGGGCATGTATCTTGGCCTTTGGATGCACAGGCGCGGCACTGTTTACCCGCCTTTGTTGCTCCCACGCATTGTTTGTAATCTGGGCCGGGCTTACATCTAAATCTGTTGGTGAATGGGGGTTCAATACTCATTATTCGTCCTCCCATTCAACTTGCTGCAACCCGTCAAACGCAAACGCCTCCCAAACCTCTTTACCGAATACCATAATGAACGCGGCCTCTTCCATTTCGATGCCGAATAAGGTGACGGTTTGTAGTGTCGGGCTATCGTATGTGGTGAAGTATCCCTGTGGATGTCCGTCTGTATTGTTAAGGGGTTCTTGTGTTGCGGTTGCCGAAAATTGCATTTCGATCTCGCCGTGGTATGTGCCGTTTGTCATATCGTTATCTTTCGTTTGTTGTAATAATCTTATGCCATTCTTAAAACACTATGTCAACACCTAAATTGCACCTTGACATGTGCAAACGGGGTGCGCTATAGGTATATGAATGAAACAAGGAATTGAAGATATGGCTGAAAGCTTAGGTGACGCACTCCCTGCAAAGATGAAACAAATAAGGGAGGAATACATACCATCGTATCAAAGCGTTGGGCCTGCTGGTGGCTTTGCGGTCATGATGATGCAGCACTCGCTAACCAAAGCAGAGCAAGCACTTTCTAGCGGTGATGTTGTGGAAATGCTGGAAGTTTTTGCTGAATTAAACGCATTCAAACTATAAGTAAGGAAAGAACAATGAACGACAAACCACACACATCCGATAAGCTGGCACGTATTCGGCTATCAAAAGAACAACACCAGCTTGTTGCGAAGGCGGCTCAACGCGAGGGCTATGTATCTGTACCCGCCTATATGAAAGTCATGGTTTTGAAAGCGGCGGCAGAAGAATGACCGACGAAACAAAACTGTTACCGTGTCCGTTTTGCGGGGGTGAGGCTAAATTGAATCATCATTCAGTTTCCGACCAATATTGGGTGACTTGTGTAGAATGTGATTTCGACGGCCACATGCCAATTCAGCACGACTTCGGGGCTATCAGTCAATGGAACACCCGCCCCGCAATCCCCGACGAGGCCGCGTTGGTGGAGATTGTTGAAAGGGTTCAAGGCGACGAACTAGATAATATTTGGATTGGTTTTTCCGAAGCTGTTGTCAAAGCCCTCCGCCCCCACCTGTCAAACGGGGAGGACAAGGCGCGGATTGCGGAACTTGAAAAGCTGTTAGGGAACAAAAAATACATTGCATTGAAGGCTAAATACAATTTAGGCCAGCTTAGTTTCTACGGTCAGATACAAGAGTATGAGAAATCCCTGAAATCGGAGGCCACACCCAATGCTTAAAACATTTCGCGCCATATTCCCCGCAAAGCCAATCAAGCCCGACACAAAGGCATGGATAGGCGCGAGGGCCGAACGTGTCTGCAACCGCGACAAACCCCTAGTATCCAAGTATAAGGCCGTGCATGAGCTCTTGGCGGGTGGTGAGTGATGAACGGAGTCGCAACAGTAGCCTCTATCGTGTTCTTGATCTTGGGTGTAGTCATTGGTTTTAACATAGGGAAACAGAAATACGACACATATTTGTATAACTGCCAGACAAAACACAACGTATACAAGTGTTCAATGCAACCATTTGACGTGGACGGTGGCGCGTGATGATTATCGAACTGCCATATCCAAGCAAAGATTTGAACCCGAACGGGCGCATTCACTGGGCGCAACTAGCCAGGGCAAAGAAGGGCTATAGGGGTGATTGTGCGTTATTTACCAGAATGGCTATCGGACGCAAAACATTTACCGCGCCCGTTACCATATCTATCACCATGTACCCGCCTGACAGACGACGCAGGGACGACGACAACGCCATAGCCAGCTTCAAGGCAGGTCGTGACGGTGTAGCAGACGCAATCAAGGTCGATGATGCCGACTGGGATACAACTTATCGAGTTGAAAAAGAGCCTTTGAACAAGGTCGTTATTGAAATTAAAACAGAACAGGAAACCACATGACACAATCAACAGATGGCACATACCGTGTTGCCGCAGATGAACTTCGCTCTTTTATCGAGCGCATTGAACGTCTGGATGCGGAAAAGAAAGACATTGCCGACATGCAAAAAGAAGTGATGTGCGAGGCAAAATCGCGCGGCTATGATACCAAAGCAATCCGCAAAATTGTAGCCATGCGCAAGAAAGACCCGCAGGAAATTTCAGAAGAGCAAGCCGTGTTAGACTTGTATATGGAATCTATCGGCATGTAACCCCACAACGGCTTGATAACCCAGCCAATCAAGCCTGCCCCACCATCCCCTCCCTGGTGGTGGGGCGAAATAACATAGAGAAGGAAACCAAGTGACCTTAAGCGATATTGTATTGACTGCTTGCGACGGGGAAATATCCCGATTGAAATGTGGCTGGAAACTGGCCTCACTTACAAACGAAGCAATCGCCAAAAATTACATAACAGGCCAAGGAGACATCACGGCACTTGGTCAACAGTACCTAACAAATAACACAAGCGCATAGGCGCACAACCACAACAAAGGAAACACCATGCCACGACAACCAGCAATACGAATAAGAATGAGCCTCGCCTTAAAAGCAGACATTTCGAATATGCCTGAATTTGCCAAAACTATTAAGACACACGAGAAATTGCGCGCATATGCCAAGGAACTCGGATATGTTGAAACGGCTGATTTCTCGTCAATCGTCGGGTCTTATGATTTTGGCGGCAAGGTTGTAGACCCAGCGACCGGCGACGAATAACAATGAAAACTCTAAGAACAGCAATCCAAACCCTAAGCCTATGGGCATTACTCACGGCGGTTTTCGTCTGGCTGCTATCAGTCAAACCCGCGCTTGCAGTGTTCATGCTGGTTTGTGTCGTGGTTTGTACATTTTGCAAGAATAAATAAATCAACTTCAACAGTAGGAAAATAACATGAAAAAACTATTGAGTAAATTACCCAACTTCCCGCACCGAGACAAGATATTCCACGCTCTTGGGTGTTTCGGGATCACAATTGTTGCCGCATTAATATTACCTGATGCCCTTTTTGGTATTAAGGGCTTATGGGCAGCATGTGGTATCGCGGCAATTGTCGGCATCGGTAAAGAGGTTTGGGACGCTATGGGACACGGCACCCCCGACGTTTGGGATTTGGTCGCCGATGGTGTTGGTATCGCTGCGGCTGTCGCGTTGCTGATGGTTTTATGAATTAACAGCGCATTTAGGCGCACAACATAAGAGCACGGATTATGAACGACGGAATTTTACAGCAAGGCCAACCACTAACCGCAGTTGGACTACCCAACGAGGGAAGCTTTTGGCGTGCAGGCACTATGGGATGTCGCGCAATAACGGTATCACAACTGCGTGGCCCAATGGGTTGGTATGATGTTGCGGCTATCGAATACGATGGCGATAAATTAACGACAATACACCCACTGCATCTTTGCGACCATATTGAAACGTAAAGCACACCCCACATAGGACACAACGTCCAGCAATGATGCTTTGTGGGGATGGTGGCGCGGGTCGATCTAATCCTTTCATCGGTTTAGGTCTAGTCTTGGTAGAACTCGCGCCACGCAAATAAAAAGAGGAATGAGGAAATATTATGCATAAATATAAAACAGAGACTAGCCGCCGAACCTATAAGGCTGGATACGTTGTCATTAAAGGGATTATGGATGGCAAAGAATGGGCTTGTAAAGACTTTGAAATGAGCCACGCGGAAACGACAGAAGGGCTATATATTGGCGATAGTAAGTGGGCGTATAGATTGTGCAACAAGCGTGGCATTACACCAGAGTTACGCACCCCAAATAGTAATGTTTGTTCTATTGGTTTCTGTGAAAAAGAACAGAAATGGTTTGGCTGGTCACATCGCGCAATATTCGGTTTTGGTATCGGTGATATTGCAAAGGAAGGCGATTGCTGCACCACGTCAGGATTTATTGAAGAATACGCCTTGGCGCACCCTGAACTCGATAAGACCGTTCCTGTGGGATTCGAAGCTAAAACGCTTGAAGATGCAAAGCGCATGGCTATAGCTTTTGCCGAAAGCGTATCTTGACCAAATCCCCAAACTACGCCGCCGAGTGCGCCATGAAATGCACCGAACCGTTGTTCATGGAGTTTCTAGCCGAAGTATCCGACATTCCCATAGATGCCACAAATTTCGCCACTGACGCCATCTACAAACTGTGTGCCATATCGAGCCGCGCACAGTTGAACAGCGAACCCACGGCGCAAGAGAATTGGAAACGCACTAAGATTTGGTTCCGTTTGTGGCGCACGGGTTACGGGAAAAACAAGCCAGCCTTCAAAATGGGCAATGATGCGTTTCGTCGGGGTGCAGACTTGGAAGAAAACCCGTTTGATGAGCACGCGAAAGTTGATATCTACCCCGGCAAGTTTCAAATGTGGAAACAGGGGTGGCTTACTGAAAAAGGAATGGGGTAATAGAATGAACAAACTGGCAAAAACACAAAACCAACGCAAGATAGTTTTAAGACACGGCATTAATGACGCGAACTATGTCGTCAAGCCCACCGTCGATGGAAAGGTGGTGATCTGCCCATTTTATGCGACTTGGTACAACATGTTGGAAAGATGCTATTCGCATGCACTTCACAACCACTTCCCAACCTATATTGGATGTACTGTTCATTCATCTTGGTTGTCTTTTATGACTTTCCGTAGATGGATGTCTAAACAAGACTGGGATGATAAATGTCTGGATAAGGATATCATAATCGTTGGAAATAAACACTACAGTCCAATGACTTGCGTATTTGTTTCACACGAAGTCAACACGCTTTTGAACACCAACGATGCCATCCGTGGGGAATGCCCGCTTGGCGTTCGTAAACACCGCAACAGTTTTCAGGCTCAAATTCGCATCCACGGAAAGACTAAATATTTGGGCAGGTTTGTCACGCCAGAACAAGCCTCAGTGGCCGATAACATCGCTAAAGCCGAATACATCAGAACGACAGCATTAGGACAGACAGACCCGCGCATAATATCCGCCTTGATGCGCCACGCTATACTTTACGAAGATGGGATGATTAAATGAAGGCCGCGCACTTCATCTTTTGTACGCGCCTCAAGGGCATTAAATCTCTGCTTATTCAAAGCCTGCACCGCTTCCAAAGCCCACATGTATCACCGATCATTGTGGCGATAATATGACCATTTAACCAAGAAGGGAAATTACACGATGAACATAACTTTAATATTGCTTGCATGTAGCCTGATCAATGGGGCTTGCGTGATTGAAACACCGCATCAGGACCCGTGGTTTGACCCGCTATTTGAAACTATGAGCGAATGTAAAAAAGAAGGTACGCGCTTAAAGAAAACACGGACAAAGCAATACGCTTTTGAGAAGGTTCCTGTCGATGTAAAATTCAGGTGTGTACCGTGGTGAACGCCTAGTTAATCGACAACGTTCAAAGTTACAGGACCAAGTGACCAGTATTTCTTTCCATCTGGGCAATCGAAATATCCCATGATACTTAGATTTAATTCACCAACAGGGGCCAAGTTCGGGATGCGCGTTTGAAACCTGTATTTCGTAATAGTTTTAGTCTTCGGCAATGAGGTTGATTTCTGGGCTTCGGTCATTCTAAAACCATCTTCTCCATCCCACACGCGGCTTGCTACGCCAGGGCAGTCAGTTAGCTTGGTTATGTGCCATTCTAAGCGTATATCCTGCCCAGCGCGTACAGGTGCTACCCTTGTGGCATATCCTTCGATGGTCGGGGGCGTGGTTTTAACAAAGTACAGATCAACACCAGACCAGCCAGCCGATAAAACGGAAAAGGCTGCGATGGCGGGGATAAGTAGATTTTGCATTATGAAGAACCTTTTGTAAGGTGATCAAAAAACGACTTAGCTACCAATCCAAGGATCATGACAATACCAGCCTTCTTGTCCCTCTTGAGTTCTGCAATGTCTTCACCTTGAGTTTTAATAATCACACCTTGCTCGATGAGTTTATCGTGATCGTTTTCGTCTGCCATTATATTCATTCCTTGGAGTGTTTGAACCTGTATTTAAGTTAGGTTTTAGCACATGCCGCATCAATTTGTGAAATGAGAACACGGCCCGTTGTTGCTGGCCCAAGATCAGTGCTTTCGCCCAACGCTTTTGCGTGTGCCGTTCTGCTTTTGTCAGTGCGATCACAAAGCACTTTAAGACTTCCCTCTGTCGCGCAACCAGTCACGATCAGCATCACTATCACCTTCGCCAGTATCCGCATCATTTATCCTTTCGTTTGTGTCTGCCGCGCCCTTCATAGTTTTCAACTTGGCGCGATCTGCCATCCATTTTACGCCTGCAAGAAATATGCCACCTACAATGACCAAAGCCGCGCCTATTTGGCGGGCTAGTTTTGAGCGGAATATGGAAAGTATCCAGAGTGGCATCACTTCATCCAATCAAATCGTTTAGCCAGCAAATACCAGCCCTCGGAAACGCCCAAGGCAATCGCGCCGATTAAATTGGGGTCTTCATAAAATATTGCCGCCGTGGCCTCGTCTGTGTATCCGCGCCCAATCATGAACCCGCCGAATATACGCAATCCTATGCGTATGAATGGTGTTAGGTGCTGTGTCATGTCTTTTTACCTCCGAATTTCGCCGCTATGGCCGAAAATAACGCCGCCCACGGGCTTTGGGTTGGTTTTGTTAGCCGTCTATCCATTTCGACGCGCACAAGGTTCCTGTAGTGGCTGCCAACCGCTGTTGCCCCAATAATAGAACTATTCCAAGGCAGATTTGTAATATCCCACTTCCCGCGCTGTTTAATGCCTAGATTGTCTTGCACTTCGGCATGGGTCAAAACGGTTTGCGGTGTGACGGTTATCCCGTGATCAATACAAATCGTGGCGGTCAGCTTAACGGCAGCCATAAACTGAATTGCCGTGATCGGGTATTTACCATAAGAAAACGGCTTTTCTTTCGCGCCGTGCATTCCCAGCAAGCCGATACCAGCCTGATAAGAATTGTGGCGGCGCGTATGGGCTGCATATTTGCCAGAATTAAGCGGGGGCGTTTGGTGCGCGAGGGGATGCAAGCCGTCGTGAACCTTTGCAAACTGATCAATCACGAAATTGTAATGCTTCAACACGTTCGGCGTCAGATTATAGCTTGAAGCCGTCCAGTGTAGAATTACGCCTTTGATTAAATAATCCATTTTAACTAGCCCTTTCCTTGACGATAAAGCGTCCATTTTCTGCGGCGGTGACGTTCTTTGCCCCGCTGCTACTTGCTTCCAATTGAACATAATCCCCAGACGCCAAGGTAGCAAATCCCTCGCCACTTGCCCCTTCAACACGCCCGCCCGCATTCATTGTATCCCCGCCACTTATAAATATGTCAGCTATAAACACATCGCTAGAATTGTATTGAACAATTTTCAATGTCACTACATCGTTGTTTGTGCCTGCCATTGATATGTTGAATGTAACATCAACGGATATGGGTTGAGACGAAAGGTTAACTAATTTATTGGATGCCGGGGCGGAAATCCATTGTAAATTACTTGATGTTGTCGTGCCCGCTACTTTTAAAAATGTACCCGCAGATTCAGAACCCAAAGCCGTTGCGACCTCTGTTGTCACTGTCCATTGACCGCCGACAAATGTGTTGTCAGTACCGGTACACGTCACGAATTTTGCCTTTACGCTTGACGCTGGCATGTTTGGGAAGGCTGTGGATGACGGATTAACCCGAACGCCATTCATTAAAAAGTTAGCATCATTTGTTATATTGGCAGGCTCGAAATCACATACTGCGCCTGAAGCATCGAGTTGCAGGGCATTCATGTCTGATCTGATCGAACCGTTAACAACTAGGGATGTGCCTTTTTTTAGCAAAGTACCAGTGAAGGCTGTTCCAGACGAAACGATGATTGACGTTAGTATGGCGAAACCACCCGCCCAAGTGCCCTCCATTGTCAGACCATCGACGCAAGCTATTGTCGCAAAACTGTCCCATAATCCCTGCCTGTAGTTATCAAGAACGCCTAATGACTTACAATTTACAAAGTTGAAATCGGTACACTCTACGGCCCCACCGTTTCCAGCATTATCCAAATCAAACACCTGAGAACCTGCGCCACTGACTTCAACAAACATATTCCTCAGAAACACACTGCCCGCAACTGCACCTTCATTGATAAACAACGTTTGGCCCGCATCGGTTGCTGTCATTCCGCCTATGTTCAAATCAAGGCTGTGAATTGTTATCCCATTCGTCGGCACCAATATTGAAATACCACTGAAATCAATACCGCCATCCAATTCATATACAACGTCAGATCGTAACCCACCGCCCGCCATTTGGAATGGGCTGGTTACAATTATTTTATGTTTTGGGACTTTTACTCTGGGGAAGGGGGCGCATATTGGCATGATTCAGCACTCCGTAATGGCAAGTCTTCCACCACCCCATCTTGAACGGACATAAATATTTTCGGGGCCGATTGTCAGATATGAATACTCTTTCTGATCTATAATGTGTCCAAAGGCATCAGGGGGAAGGCTCGCTGACTCTCTTATTATAATAGTACCAAGAGCAATGTTTTGCGCGGAATACGTTTGCCCTTCAACAAGGGAAAGGGCGGATTTTATATCGACCCAAATGTCGTTAATGTTTTCTTGAAATTGAGTTGCCATTTTATAAACTCCTAAAATTCCCTGCCGCGTGTATCCACCCAACCTATAGTATTCATGCTGAAAACCAAGGCCGGGTCTTGAAGGCTTATTCGTGTCCTGACTTGTGCCGAATTGTTTGTGCGTATTTCCAAGGGTGAACTGCCTGAATTTGTTGCGATGCTTGTGGCCCCCGTGAAAACACAATGCACTTGTGAGTTTGTAAGTATTGCTGCATCATCATCTGTCGTTAGTGGTGATATATACGCGTATGATGTAACTGCAATGCTGGGGTCATCAAGGCTTGCGACGCCACTCCAAAGAACATTTATTCCGGTTGGAATTGAAAGGGTTCGCGTAACAGCCGTATTCGGTGGGAATGTTACGTTAATATCCAGAATAGGCGTATCCCAAAGAAATTCATCGCCTGTCTGCGTGTATCCTATGATATTTGCAGAACCATCGGTTAAAACGGAACCTATACGGCGTTTTTTATCGTACCCGGTTGGCATTGTGGGGCTTGTCGGGCTTAGCGAAATCAAAACATCGACAACGCCTGTATCTGTTCGCATGATTAGAAAGATATGATACCAACTGTTGTTGGCTACGGTTCCTGTATCCAGACCGCCCACGTTTCCACCCACAACCCACGACGCATCAATCTTTTTCCCAGCCGACGTTAAAAGGTTCATAGTCACAATGTTCGCGGCCAAAACGTCGTCGGATGATGCCTGCCCCAAAGCAACGTTAACATCATGATCCGGATCGGCGCCGTTAGATGTATTCAGGCCGAAAAACTGACCTGGCCATGCCGCTGTTGCCGTTGTGGCTGTATGAAAATTAAACCCGTCACATACAATCAAAGTTGACGATCCGCTTGCGATAGCCTTTGTTGCCAATCCGTCAATTGTCTCTGAACCGTTTGGATTTATGCCGACTGATCCGCCGTTTCCCTTAACCCAAAAGAAAAACCCAATGCCAAGCGTCGCGGCTGAATTAAGGGTTAAGACAGTTCTTGCAGTACAGTCGATCAAACGCCCCAAGTCACTTGGCTCAACAGTGGTGGCCGCCGACGTGGCCCTGTATCTAAGTTCGGATTTCGGCAACATTACCGTGTGGAAATTCGTTCCGTCACATGTAATTTCTGCATATTGGCCATCGAACAATTCAAGAGTTGCCTCGCCGTCGATTGTTTGGGCGCCGTTCGGGTCAATCGTAACAATCCCACCGTTTGCCTTGACGAAGAAAGAAAAGCCTGCCCCCAGTGTGGCGGCGGCGGTTAACGCTAATGTCAGATCGTTTGTGCAATCAATAAGAAACCCAAGGTCGTTGGCGTCTAGCGTGTCATTGCTTGCTATTGATCGATAACCAACCAGATTTGTTTTTTGGTTTACAATGGCGAAATTGTCGTTTTCTGCGCTGTAAGAAACCCAGACATTATCATCAGTTCTAATGCCGCCCGCCCCTAATGGGATGTCGTTATTTTGAACAATTGGTTTCGCCCCAACCCCGTCGATATTAAGCGTTGTCGGCCCCGTAACGGTTTGTTGCGCCTTGAATGGATATAATGCCCTATCAACATAAGCCGTCAAAACAGGTGAAGCGTTCGCAGTGATTGTATTGCCGCCTGATACATTTGAAAGACCGATTATAGGAATATTATTTGTATTCTCTCCCCGGTCAAGGTCTTGGAAAACCTGCGCGCCATCAACATCATTGATCTGTAGGGAATATTTACCATCGACCCAAATTTTCGCCGATGCGCGACCCGTGGCATCAATCGGTTGTGGGTTTGCGATTGGCGTGGTTAACCCCCGATCTCCATAAATCGTTACTGGATTTTTAACAGGATCAGTATCCACAACGCCGATATAGATTTTACCGCCGACATAAGGTAAGCCGCCGATGCTTAAGTATTGTGTATCTTCGTTAAATACCGTGCTCATTTAATTAACTCCTATTGTCCAAATCGTTGGCGCAATTGTGATTGTAAATCTACATTTGTATTTGCGGGTTGCTCATCTACCGCTTGTTCGTCTGTCCGTCCAATGGTTGCCGCACCGCCTGCCAAGTATGGTGCAAGCTTATTGCGGATAACTGGATCAATTGCAAATTGTTCAGGTGTCGCCAAAAGCGCTTTCATCAGTGCGGGGTCTTCAATTGCATCTATTAGCACTTGGCGCGCTCTGGAATTTGTTAAGGACTTCAGGGCCGCTTTAGCCGAAGCCGAAGCCGTTGCTGCCGTTTTCAGGGATGCGCCACTTGTTCCCGCACCAAGAGCCGCACCGCGACGGGCCGCAATGGTTGTCACGACAAATTCAAGTATCTTATTGGCTGGCGTATCTAACACCGCATCAACACTTGTGATTTTCTTGGGATCAACCTTGGAAATCTCGCGCGTGATGTCTTTCAGGCGTTTAAACTCATCGGGCGAAAATATCTGTTTCATTGCGCCGATCAGCTTTTTATCTGTCATGATGTTTGCAAGTTTATCGCCAGACAAAACACCGCTTTTACTCGTGCCGCCTGCAATTAAATGCTCGGTGAACGCACCCTTAACCGCGTCAACCGCAAACTCGGTTTCATCTTTGCGCGCCGATGCCATTACAGCCTTCGCTTCTGCAACAGGGTCGCTTGATGCCAATATTTGTTTGGCTGCCTTTTCTTCAGGGGCCAAGGCGAACCGCGCCGATGCACTGTCGTTTTCTATCAGGGCTTGTCGCGCCGCTGTTCGGGCCGCGAATATATCCGCGTTTTTACGGCTGGTAAGTGAGCGTTGCAGTTCGCCCTTCAGCTCGGGGTGTCGCGTCAACAGTTCTCGGTTTGACCGCAACCATCTATCAGCATTTTTAGCCGTGAATTTGCCTGATGCATCAAAGGCACTGTCAAGAAACTGGCCGCGCAAAAATTCCGCAATATCTCCCTGCGCGTCTGGGGCTGCACCTCTTATGCTAATATCAGCGGCAACACCCGCAGGTCCGGGACGAACTGTGGATCTCAAAGCCGCCTCGCCCGCAATCGTTTCGCCACCTTGTAGATTGCGCTTCAATATTCTGCCGACTGCACCCTGATCAAAGGTTTCGTGCAATGAACGACTAAACGCGCGGGCCTCATTTATGGATTTTCCGAGAACAGTATCAGCATTTACCGCCCCTAAATCCATCATAATCCCGTCAGCTATCTGGTTTGCAATCCGTGCTTTGTTTGCATTCGGCGCAACGCCTGAACTGGCCTCGCGCGCGGATTGCCGCAAGCTGGAATAAAGGCCGTGAAGTTCTGAAACTGTTTCAGCTTCTCCAAATCCGCCTTCCGCTGCCAATAGGTTTCTGGCCGCAACTGGAATGTCGCCTTGCTGAGCGCGGGGCGTGTTCTGAATAAGGTCAAGCGCGGTTTCCCTGGCAACCCTGACCGGTACAACGTCGGTTTTTGGCACTGCTTCCCACAATGCCTTTTCTGTGGCAAGTTCTTCACCCAAGGCCGTCTTGATACGTTCAACAGAATTAAGTGATGCTTGGGTTTCCGATGCGCGCGGGCCAGATGCCTCAACACCAACATCCGCAATTTTTAGAGCATCATCAATTTTAGTTTGCATTCTGTCACTAACTTTGGCGATGCGCTTTTGGAAAATGGTTTGACCAGTTTTAACATCGCCACCTAGACCCGCAATCGCTTCACCAGCCGCTTCACGCGATGCTGTTTGACGCGCGTCCAGACGTTCCCGAACAAGAGGGTCTTCAATCCGAGCCTGACGCTCAAGGCCCAATAAAACAGGGTCTTCAACTTGTTGCGCGGCGGTTAATTTCAATCTACTATCTGGATCAATCTTTTTAGCAAGTTTAGCCGCCCTCTTTTCACCGCCGACAAGTTGCCGAACACGTTCCGCCGCAATGGCTTCAGCCCCGCCTTCTGTCTGTGGTGCAAGTGATCGTTTGACCTCTCCCGCCATGCGCGCGCCTACCCTTACGGCGGCACCCAAAGGGGTTTTCTTCGCCAAGGCTGCAACGCCACGGGCTGCCGCTGGTACGGTTGCCAGAACGCCAACGGGTGCGGCAATTCTCACAAGGTCTTGAACAAGTGGGGATGCGCCGCGCTGTTCGGCAATCTCTGCACCCGCCTCGGCAATACCGCCAGCCGCTATTTCAGAAACCAAACCCGCTTTTGTCAACATGGCTCGAATTGCATCATCAGCCACACCGCCGACTACACCGCCAACGCCCTTAAGGCCCTTGATTGCGCCCGCACCCGGTGCAAACATCGAAGCCGCTAAGCCTGATCCAGCGGCTAAGTTTTCGGCAATACCTTCGGCTGGCCTATCTGCTACAGCCGCGCCAATGCCTCGAAAGGCCGACTTCAGCCCCTCGGCGGCTGATCCTGTTGACGGTATTTCGAAACCAGCGATTACATTTGGTTTGTCGAATGGATTGATAAAATCAACCAAACCGCCAAACCCTTCGGCGGCTGATTTGTTGAATTGACCTAGCAAGCGTTGCGTTGTGCTTTCGCCAGTGATGCCCATAGAGGCCGCAATTTCATCAACTGTTGCCGCCTGTTCTTCGGGCGATAGGTCTTTGAAACTATCGTCTACCTCGACGCGTTTACCTTGAATTTCAAGAATAGCCATTATTCTACAATCCTAAATTTGATCCCACTTTGCGTTGTGCCTGCGTTTTGACCTTCACTAAAACCAGCAAGGGCAGCACTGATTTCGGTGCGCGCGGCTGATAATGCTGATAGCTGCCTTCCAACTTCTGATCTGGTTGTTGGGGAAACTCTGCGATTAGCAAGTCGCGCGTCTGCGGCATTTTCGGCCCTCAATAAGCTTGCATCAATCGCTTTAAGTTTGGATTGTGCTTTTTCTGGCCCCTCGCTTAATGATGCGGGTTTCGGGGTCAAGTTTTGAATGTTCTTCAATAGAAATGCAGGTACGCGGCCACTATATGCGCTAGCAAGTGTGTTTGTCAGATTTTCACGCAATACATCGAAAGCGGCAACTGTTCTTTGAACTTCAGGTGATGCCGGGGGTAAACCCACAACGTCCAAAAGATTGTTTGCAATGTTTAGGCCAAAACCACCGGCGCCAAAGGCTGCCCCTGCGCCCTCAAACGATCCGGGGTCAACTGCGGGGGTCGGGGTTCCGTCCGTGTCTGTTGGCGTTGCGGATACTTCTTCGGCTGATGCGATACGCGATTCACCCGTAGCAAGATTTGTGATTATCATTTCGCGAGTATTTGGATCAAGAGAAGTTTTGATAACACCGTCAGCAATCCCAGCCGCAAGTTGTTCGGAAACGCCCTGAGTTCTTTGAATGCGCGCAATTTCTTGTTCTCTTGTTAGGGTGGCTACGGTTTTATCACCACCACCTTCCCCGCCAATAGCCTCCGCCACGGCTTCGGGGTCGCTGGTCAATACGCCTGCCAATAATTGAAAGTTTGATTGCGTCATTTCTAGCGGTTCAAGGCCCGTTTGTGAAACAATCTGATCCCAAGTTACTTGATCGCCCGTTTTCACCGCAACCGCCGCATTGCCCAACGCGGTAATTTGCGGCGCAAGTGTTGGATTATTCACCCGTAATTCGGCCAGAAGGTCGGTTGGTGTTGATAATTGCGTGATGGTTTCACGGCTAAATTGAGGGAAATCCTCAAAAGATGGCAAGTCTGGCTCTTTTTTGCGACGCGCTTCATATACCTCTTTGCCTTGACTGTGGATATCTTGAAGAACGGCCAAATCACGTATGCCCGCGGCGTTGATCGCTTCTCTTTCAGCGTCGGCGGCTTCAATGGCCGGTGCGCCAGCCTCAGCCCGTGCGCTGGCTATTTCAATATCCGCCTGCTCTTGATCTATGACCCCCGCGTCAAGATCAGACTGAACGTTTGCAGACGCCTGACCAAGTGCGGTTTTCGGTGTGCGAGCCTCAATGCCTGATGCCTGCGCTTCCCCGCGCGCATCTGCAATCAACTGGTTTCCGACTTCTGCGCTAATGTTTTCATTTGAAATGTCTGCCCGAATATCTGAAAGTCTTTTACCAAGCTTTGTTTTCGGTGCTTTTGCCGCTGCGGCGCGCCTACCAGCGGCAACCCTTGCGGCTGCGGCCTGTCTTGCTTCAGCCCTTTGACGTGCTTCAATCTGACGCTGTACGGCCTCATCCCTTTGAATGGCCACAAGAGCGTTAGGATTGCGTACAGACAATGCAGCGCGCGCACGCAAACGTTCGGCATCTGTTATGGCCGGTAATGCTTCCAGTGCGTGTTTGCTGGTCAACTGTGCCTTTTGAGCCTGCAAATCCATTTCGGCCACTGTGCCGCCAGACTGTTTCAATAGTTCGCGTGTGTCGCCGCCCTGTTGCCGTATCTGTTCTGCACGACGCAAAATGATCGCCTGTTTTTGTGTTTGCGTTTTGGCGGCCAAGATTTCACTTGCGGTCACTGCCCCTTGTTCGGCATCTGCGCGCAACTTATCAACACCATCAGGATCGCGGGTTTGATTTAATTGTGAAAGCGCATCCGCAAATTTAGGTGCAATCTTACGCAAAAAACCGCTAGCCCGATCTTGTTGGCTTGGTGTTGTTGGGAACGTGCCGGGTAAAGCTGCCCCGCCTATCCCTCGCGCCTGTTCTGCAAGCGTAATGTCTTTTTCCTCGCGCCGAGTTTCCCGACCACGAACCCCAGCCTGTTCAATGTTTCCAAAGGTTCGGCTTAAATCTGCGACCAAACTGCGACCGTCGATTGATTGTAGAGTTGGCATTCTACTTACTCCATTTCAAATGGTTTCGACCATATACCACCCACAAGGCAATATTTAGCGGGATTAATCCCCAAGTGCCTGTTGCGACAATCCAAATCAACCATAATCCCTGATTTCCCAGTCCAACCAACCATGCTGATTTATGCATATTACCTGCAAGCAAAGTCATCCAAATTGTGATCGCCGATAAAAGCCAAGGTAGATAGTCTGCGATTAAATGTGTCATATTTTTTCCTTATGCGTATTCTCGGGTGTTAATGTGGAACGTTTCTTCCAACTTATCCAGTAGAGGCCCGTAGAATATACCCATCCAGCCCGCCAATTCTCCGACAAATTCAGGGTATTTCTCTTGAACCTCATCCGCCATAAATCCAACTGTTGGCTGGTCAACAATGCTTGTGCCTTTGGCCGCCTCTATCCAGTCCCATTGATAAACGCCAACATCCCCAATGGATGAAACCTGAACAATATTGGTTTTCAGGCGCGGATCGGAAAACGAAAACGCTGCCGTAGATGCAAGGTTTATCAAATTACCAAACCCTGCCGCGTCTGACTGTGCGTCGGCCAAAATACCGCTCGATATGTTTTGACCCTGTTGTGTGCGACTTCCTGCTATGCCCTGAGCCGTGTTCGCGCCAAACTGACCAACATCCCGAACAGCTTGGAAGCCCTGCCCTGATAGTTGCTGCTCACGTCCTGCTAGAAGTTGCTCAATCATCAATCCCAACTCTTGCGGGATGCCTGCGATTGTCTCCAAAGCCGTTCCTGATCGGGACAACCCAGTAGATGCAAGCTGCCCCTGTGCCGCCCGTGTGCGCTCGTCAATAAGGGGATCGAGTGCGCCACCGCCAAAGATTGCGCCAAGACGTTCGCCCAATCCGCCCACTGTTGACGCTTGCTGCACACCGCCCAAGGCTTGTTGTCCAACGTCAATAAACGGCTGAAAGGATTGTCGTGTTGCATTAAATTGATTGCGAAGTTCATCAATACCTTGGCCAATGCCCCGATTTGCGGCGCCCGCCGCCGAAGCACCTGCATTGCTGCCACCAAAAAAGCCACCCATTTACATCACCTCGCTTAGTTCATTGAATAATTCACGTTGCATTTTGTATATTTTCCTGCCGTGTTTCATCCCCTCATATACCAAACCAGCCGCTATGGGAATGCGTTGTGCATATTTTAGGTATTCCGGCACGGGGGCAATGATGGTGTTTGCGTCTGTATTCTCGTAAATCCACCTGATCGCGTCAAGCCCGCTGGTTACGGCAGCCTTACCCCGACAAGCTTTCGACATAGCCGCATGCATTTCATAGTCGCCGTTTTCTGTGGGATCAAAACACCAAACGCCTACATCTTCGCCGTCTTGTACTTCGATTAAATAGAAAACATCACGCGAAATAGTCAGCTTCCATTCGCTTTCCTGATCAATCGGGTTGGCATCTACCAGACGCTTTACCCTGCGATAGTCCTCAGTGCGCTCTATTGTCACGATATTACCGCCCGATCCGTGCAACGCCGCCACGCAAAACCA
>NVVJ01000029.1 GCA_002402175.1 SAR86 cluster bacterium | reverse complement strand
TGTCTCTGGTTTTAGTCAGATAAAAATTGCAGCAGTAGGCCCGATAGTTAGAGACTTGTTAACCAGCCTTGGGTGTAGAGTTGATGCTATGCCCACTTCGTCCTATTTTATGAAACCTCTTGTTCGCGCGATGGAAGAACTGTACTCACAAAACTAGAGCGATGCTTAGCTTACTTCTCGCGGCAATGTAACGTCTGGATCAAGATTGCCTTTGCCCGGAACAAAGTTTGCTTCAATACGAATGCCGTCGGGGTCCTCGAACAACACCGAATAATAACCTCGTGCCCATGAGCCTTCTTCGGGGCCGTGAACAATATTGGCATCTATTATTTTTAAGAACTCATGCAACTCGTCAATATCTTCCTTGCAGCGCGCCCTAAAACAATAGTGATGTAATCCTATTCGGTTTTGTTCGAATGCCTGGTTCTGAAATTCGGCAGTCGCTTCTTTTACTACTATGCCAGTACGGCTGCCCACCCCGTAAATGATTTCATCTGTGTCGTAGATTAATTTCATTTCCAAAAATTCAAATAACTGCCGGTAGAATGAGTTACATTTTTTGAAATCAGAAACAGTAATTCCAATATGAGCGATTCCGTTCATCTGCATGCGAGTGTCTCCTTGTTATATTAGGTAAAAAGCAAATAGGCAAAAAACAATTAGGTAAAAATCAATTTGGCGAATCAAATCAACATGCTAATATCTTGTAACGAATCACGGGATAGATGCAAGGGTGATTAACAACCCACCGGAGTGCCGAAATGGCTAAATCGCGTAAATCAATCAAACTACCACAGCTGTTTCTTATCAGCATAGCCCTTGGTGCTGTGCTGATGCTGGTATTTCAACTGGCGTCGACTGATACAACATCGCCTAATGCAGTCCCCAAAATTTCTGACCCCAGATTTGTCGAAGCGGCTTCTGAATCCAGCATTGAATCTCTGCAAGCTCTTCTTGATGACGGGATTGACGTTAATTCAGCTTACGGTGATGGTACTCGAGCGCTGCATTGGGCAGTGCATTGGGATGATCAGGCTATGGCACAGTTGTTAATTGGCGCGGGTGCTGACGTGAATGCTCGCAATGAACTGGGTGTTGCACCGCTATGGCTAGCGGCTGAAAACGGTAGCGCCTCTATGACACAGCAATTGCTGGATGCCGATGCGAATGCAAATCTGAGCCTGCCTTCGGGTGAAACAATACTGATGATGGCCTCACGAACGGGGAACCCGGCGGTTATAAATTTATTGCTGCAACACAGTGCCAGTGTCAACGCTACTGAAAACTCTCAACATCAAACGGCTTTAATGTGGGCTGTTGTTCAGCAGCATCCAGAGGCTGTTGAGGCTCTCGTAGTGAAAGGCGCCGATATTAATTTACGCACAGACACCTGGATAGAAGTCGCGCAGCCAGCAGGTGCCAGGCCTGCAATTCGAGATGCCGTGTACGAAATCGTACAAGGTGGATACACCGCATTTTTGTTTGCCGCGCAGCAGGGCAACGTGGAAATCGCCAGCTTATTGCTTAGTGCCGGCGCCGATGTAAATGAGAAGGCTCCAGATGGCACCAGCGCACTGCTTATTGCTGCCCACAGTGGCAATAGTGAACTGGCACAGTTTTTACTGGAGGAAGGCGCCGATCCAAATTTAATGGAAGCAGGGTATTCCGCATTGCACATTACCATTCCACACAAAGATCTGGCCTTGGTAGAGTCTTTGTTAGCTCATGGGGCTAACGTAAACGAAGTCGTTATTAGCCCAACACCAGCGCGGCGTTCCAGTCGTGATTTTGCCATTCGTGAGCAGATTGTTGGCACTACGCCATTCTGGATTGCTGCTCAATATCGCCAGACAGAAATATTGCAGGCTCTGGTGGCAGCCGGTGCTGACCTCAGTTTCACCACCGACAGTCAGGACACTAGCCTAATGCTGGCGATTGATGGCAGGACGGCGTTTTTTCAGGAGGAGACCAGAGGCATAACAGACTCGGGTGCCGCTGAGCGAGATGCGCTGAAGTTAGTTGAATATTCATTGTCGATTGGTGTGGATGTTAACGCCGCTAACGGCAATGGAGATACTGGTTTGCACAAGGCTTCGTCACGAGGTTACAACAACATTGTAAAATATTTGGTGGCGAACGGAGCCGATATTCATACCGCCAACAAGCGCGGAATGACAGCACTGGATTATGCAATGCGGCTACGTGTGCGAGGTATTGGTCGAAGTGCCAGTAGCAACGCTTCAACGGAAAAACTGCTCAGAGATCTCGGGGCAACTGATTAAAAACTAAGCCCTCACTGTATCAATATCCAGAGCTTCTACACTATTGCCTAGTGTTTCCACAGGCACGCCCAGTTTGTCCATCACAGTTACCATCAAATTCGATAGCGGTTCGTCGTTGTGATATTGCACATGGTGACCACCTTTGATGCCGGTGTTTTTTCCACCTACTAGCAGTACCGGCAAGTTCGCATGATTGTGAACGTGGCTGTCTGAAATTCCGCCGCCATACAGCAAGAGAGTGTTATCCAGCAAACTACCATCGGCGTCTGCGGTGGCATCTAGTCGTTCAAGATAATAGCTAAATAGCTGCATATGAAATGTATTGATCTTCGACATCTGCTCAATCTTAACCGGGTCATAGGCGTGATGAGACAGAGGATGATGAGCTTCGGCCACGCCAATTTCAGAATAGGTCAGGCTGCTTTGTTCTCGCGCCATCATAAAGGTGATCACTCGCGTCAGGTCAGTTTGAAAGGCGAGTAATTGCAGGTCGAACATCAACTTGGCGTGCTCTGAGTAAACCGAAGGAATACCTGAAGGGCGCTCGACTACTGGCAGCTCTTTGTCTTTTTGTTCTTCGGCTTTTTCCAGGCGGCGCTCGGCATCACGAACCCCTGCGAGGTACTGATTAATCTTGTCCTGATCTTGTGCGCCCACGGTTCGTTTCAAATCATTCACAGTACCCAGAACCGAATCGAGAATACTGCGCCCACTTTCAATTCTTTGCGCGCGTGCGCGGGTATCGGTGCTGGTGCTGTCGCCAAACATACGCTCAAACACGATGCGTGGATTATTTTGCATAGGTAGTGGCGTGGTGGTATCGCGCCAGGAAATGGTATTGGTGTATATGCAGGCAAAACTGTTGCTGCACTGTCCTGAGTTGCCTCGGTCTTCCATGCCTAATTCTAAAGACCCTAATTGGGTGTGTTGGCTGAACTGTCGGGCAACAATTTGATCCATCGAAACACTACAACGAATGTCAGTCTCACCAGTATTGCCCACCGAGCCGGTAAGAAAAGGAGCAGAACCACCGGCGTGGGGAGCATTGTCCCAGGGCAGTTTGAGCCCGGAAACAGGCAGTATTTTATCGCGAAACGGTGCCAGTGGTTGCATCACTGGTGTTAGCTCAAAGTTGGCTCCGGTGCTAGTGGGTGTCCAATAGTCCATGGCCATGCCGTTTGGAATATACACTACGCCAAGCCGTTTCACTGGCTTGGCCGCGGTGGCTTCCTGCGCCGTTAAGGCAGGTACCATAGAGTCAAGTAAGGGCAACGCCAAGGCAGTACCAAGGCCGCGTAGCATGGCGCGCCTGGGAATGAACTTCTTAGTGATAATCACAGCGATGTCTCCTGGATAGTAGTAGCCGCTAGTTCCTGAGAAGCGGCTCGGCGCATTCTGAAAGCGGGGCTCATGACAATCTGAGTAATTAATGAAGACCAACTATAGCCATCAGCTTCGGCTGCACGTACTATCTGGCGAATTGTTGGTCGATCATAATACTGAAGCCCGCGACCTAAAGCATATGCCAGTAGCTTCACGGTGACCGTTTCGGCAAACTGTTTTTCGTCGCTGGAAAGATGTCCATACAATCCATTGATTCCTTCGAATTGTATACCGTTAGGTAGTATACCGCTGGAATCGATTTCGTCTCCACCTTCGCTTATCAATCGAAAGCTGCCAATGGCATCAAAATTCTCCAGAGCAAAACCCAGTGGGTCCATTGGGGCATGACAAGATGCGCAGACCGGGTTTTTGCGGTGTTCTTCCAGGCGTTCTCTAACTGAAGCGGGCTGGCCTTCAGTGCCGTTGTCTGGCAATGCTGGCACATTGGCGGGTGGCTCCGGAGGCGGCGAGCCAACCATATTGGTTAGCAACCATTTGCCGCGTAATACTGGTGAGGTTCTATTTGGGTAGGAGGTAACTGTTAATAAGCTTCCTTGTCCTAACAAACCTCCTCTGATGCTGCCGTTCTCAAAATCAACCCGACGAAAATGATTTCCGTATACGCCAGCAATACCATAATGTTTTGCCAGGCGCTCATTTACAAAAGTGTAGTTTGCATTTAGCAGTTCTATAACACCGGTATCTCTTTCAATGGTGCTGGCAATAAATAATTCGGTTTCTTTTAAATAGGCTGCTCGAAGGTTTTCATCAAACTCCGGAAAAATATCCGGGTCTGGCAGGTGTCCATTTAGATTGCGAAGTTGCAACCACTGCGCGGCAAAATTGTTTACTAGTGAGCTGGAGGCTTTTGGGTCAGCCAGTAAGCGATTGATCTGTTGCTGCAACACCACTTCATCATTTAACTGGCCGCTGATAGCAATGTTCAATAACTCTTCGTCGGGCAAAGTGCTCCAAAGAAAAAACGAAAGCCGTGATGCCAGCTCTACATCGCTAATTTGATAGTTGCTGTCAGGCGCCAGATTTTCTGGCTCCCGTTCTATACGAAAAATAAAATTAGGCTCAACCAATAAACGTTCCAGCGCCACTTGAATGCCGGAATCAAACTCAGAGTTATTAGCTTCATAAAAATCCATCAGGGTTTGCACGTCGGCATCAGTAGCCGGGCGGCGATAGGCGGTGGTGGCAAGGTCCGTCAATATGCGGCGCGCGCAGTTTGTCGCTTCTGCTGCCTCGCTGGGCCTGCAGCTGAATATTTTTTGGCGGCTAGGAGTTTCTCCTGCGCCATACACTTCAAGTGGTCCAGTAATAGTTACCAGGTCTATAGCGGCATTGCCCATATAGCGCTGCTCTGTGGCAAGGCTATAACTAGTTTGCCTTGGCTGGCGTACGCCGGGTTTTTCTGTGAGGCTTCGCAAAAAAGAAACAGTTAACAGTTGAGAGCCCGCCAGTGCATCAAATTCAAGCTCCAGCAGATCATCGGCGTGGTGCATATAGTCTTCCCACTCCCGATCCATTTGAATATTGCCGGCAAAGCCTTCCGGCGCTGCCAGGCCTGGCGCTTCTCCGCCCACGGTGAAACCTTGTAATAGAGTTCCGTTCAAGCGAATTTCAACTGTGTGTGGACGCCCCATGCCACGAAGGTAATCATTGTATTGAGTTTGCAAATCCACCTTTACTCGGTAGCTGCCGTCTACAGGGAAATAGTGTTCCACGGCGGTACCGCCCCGGGAACCAAAGGGTAGTTTGGCGCTCATGCGCCCGTCCTGAATCAGGTTTAAATGTACTTTGTAATTATCAATCGAAGGCCCGCTAGGTGTAACACCCACCGCCAGTCGGCTGATTTTTCTGGCGGCTAAAAGATACCGTTCAAGCAATGCAGGTGAAACGGTTAGCATGTCGCCATTGTTATCGAAGCCGGCATCGAAGGTGTTATCCACTGGCAACAGGGGTTCCACATCAATATCGATAGCCAGCAAGTCTTCAATGGCGGCCTTGTATTCGTATCGATTCAATCGGTGAAACGCTTCGGTACGGCCAGGGTTTGGGTTTGCAGCGGCCGCTGTATCTATTTCACCTTCAAGCCAGGCTATCATTTGTGGATAAATTGAATCATCGGGCCGAGGGCTCARAGGAGGRGGCATGGCGCGAGTTCGTAGTTTTCTGATCACTCGTTCCCAAATTTCGGCATCGCCGCTTATCTGGGTTAAATCYAGCTTGTCCAGTTCAAGRTCGGCGTTACTRAAGGCTTCGTTGTGRCARGCCACGCARTACTGATTYARCAGTTGCCTATAGTCCTGCGCCTGGGATTGRGCTGAGCTGATAGCRGGAACAAGCAACGGCAGACAAGCCAGCACTATGAGGCGTGGTGYGGCTAAGAGCCKCTGAGAGATTGATACTTTGTGTAGTAGTGCGTCTTTGTTCATAGAAGATTCCATGCTGTACAAGAACACTGTAGCTGATTTTTATTGTTGTTATGCTTATATCTGGCGTGCACGAATGTCCGCGACACATAAGTGTCATGAAACTGCCATGATTGTAGCAAATTTGCAGTTGACTTAAAGAAGAGAGTACTTAAAGAGGTGAGTACTTAAAAGAAGGGGAGTGTACAGATTGCGTTAATGCCCCGCAAAGCGAGGCTTTTCCGCAGAGTTATTTACGTACCCAGGCGCCGCTGGCATTTTGAATATAATTACCGCTTTGGGTAGCCTCTACAGCCTGTTCGTAAGCCAGTGACTGAACCTGCTGTAGTGTAATGCCATTTTGTTGCGCTATTTGCTCATAGCGCTGTCTGCGCTGGCTGTTTACATCACGTACGATCGCAACAATATCTGCCGGAGCATCGGCAACAACCAGTCCAACATAGCCGTCGCGTTGTTCGCCTAGCAGACCTTCGGCCTTTGCTTCCTGTAATGTTGCTGCGAAGCTTGCTGGTATTAGCAATAGGCAAAATAACAGAGCGGCAGATTTACTTAATAGATTTTTCATAGTCAATTCCTTAAAATAAACCGCTGTCTAGCGTAAAAATACCATCCAGTTCTTGTTCAACCTTTACGCGAATCTCGTGCTCGATGCGCACGTTCAGGTTGATGGTAATAGGCTCGTTAGGAACCGCTATCTGAATAGTTGGTGTGCACGCCACAACTGACAATGCCATTAAGCTTAGAGCGCTGGATAAAACGGGTTTATTCATGGCATTTGTTACCGTAATAAGTGATTTCTAATGAATCGTAACTGGTTTTCTAAGCCAATAAGCAAAGTATATCGTCCGCAGATGAACATATGCTTAATTTCAGACGTTAATATCGAAAAACTTTCTAATTAGTGTCTCTATCGATAACGCAGCATTTCACGATTTAGCTGGGAAACCTTGGTAACGCCTAGCAGTTTCATGTCGCGCTCAATTTCTGTTCTAAGGTTAAGCAGGGCGCGTTCAACTCCAGGTTGACCGGCTGCTGCCAGTGCATACAGATACATGCGTCCTCCTGAACAGGCTTTTGCTCCAGCGGCTATCGCTTTCAAAACATGAGTGCCTCGTCGAATACCGCCATCCATAATGACATCGATTTTGTCGCCGACGGCGTCACTGATTTCAGCAATTTGATCGAATGGAGATCGGCTACCGTCGAGCTGACGCCCTCCGTGATTGGATACCATGATGGCATCGGCGCCAATGTCGACAGCCTTTTGCGCATCGGCGACACTCATAATGCCTTTCAGGCAAAATGGCCCGCCCCATTGTGCGCGTAGGGCCTCGGCGTCGGACCAGTCCATGGACTGATCTAACATGGTTGCAAAATAGTCCCCAATTGATACCGACACATTAGAACCTTGCTGGACAAAATCCTTGAGTTCGGCAAGTTCAAATGCCTCACGAAAAAAATAGTTCAATGCCCATACAGGGTGCAGACCGAAGCTAATTAAACTGCCCAGTGTCAGGCGCGGCGGCGAGGTGAAGCCAGTGTGAAGATCGCGTTCACGATTTCCGCCGGTGATAGTGTCGACAGTCAATGCCAGCGTGTTAAAACCGGCATCTTTTGCGCGTTGAACCATGGCGTCGTTAATGCTTCTGTCTTTATGGAAGTAAAACTGAAACATTTTTGGTGTGGATATCATCTCGCCTATTTCGGCAAGGCTAACAGTGCCGAGCGCAGACACACCAAACATGGTGCCAAATTTTTCTGCTGCACGAGCAACTCCTCGTTCGCCATGGTGATGAAACAAACGTTGCAATGCTGTGGGTGAACAAAAAACTGGCATGTCCAGTTTCTGGCCCATAACCGTTACCGACATGTCGACTTCACTCACGCCAGCCAGAACATTCGGTACAAGATCGCAGTCATCGAATGCCGAGGTGTTTCGCCGGTAGCTTACCTCGTCATCGGCGGCGCCATCGATGTAGTGAAATATTGGACCCGGTAGTCGCTGCTTTGCCAGCAGTCGAAGGTCTTCCACGTTATGGCAATCTTTGAGACGTCTGAACATATTGCTTGCTCGTTTGTTGGTGGCGGAATAAGCCCTATTATCGTTGTATTGGGCGCAGATACGAAGGGCTTATTGTAATTAATCTATACACGGATTTGCGTGAGCAATCATTTTCATTGTTTTACATAGTATGCCTATACTCCACCTCCTTTTTATTTTTCTTTTTGTTTCTATTCAGGAAGTAGTTGAGATGACGGATTACACACCACCCGAGGTTTGGACATGGGACAAGGACAACGGCGGACAGTTTAGTAGCATCAATCGACCTATTGCGGGCGCAACCCAGGAGGCAGTTTTACCTATTGGTAAACATCCACTGCAGCTGTATTCACTGGCAACGCCTAATGGCGTCAAAGTCACCGTGATGCTGGAAGAGCTTTTGGCACTGGGGCATAAAGGGGCAGAGTACGATGCCTATCTTATTAACATAGGTAACGGTGATCAGTTTGGTAGCGATTTTGTTGCGATTAATCCCAATTCCAAAATTCCTGCCCTGCTGGATCATAGTACGGATCCTGCAACGCGTGTTTTCGAATCCGGCGCGATTCTGATTTATCTTGCCGAAAAGTTCGGCGAGTTTTACCCTGAGGATCCGTCTGCTCGCGCGGAATGTCTGTCGTGGTTAATGTGGCAAATGGGTTCTGCGCCGTATCTGGGTGGTGGCTTTGGCCATTTTTATGCCTATGCACCAGAGAAATTTGAATACCCCATTAACCGCTACACAATGGAGGTTAAACGTCAGCTGGATGTATTGAACCGAAATCTGTCTGAGCGCCGTTACCTTTGCGGCGATGATTACAATATTTCCGACATGGCAACCTATGCCTGGTATGGGGCATTGGTATTGAACAACGTTTACGATGCAGAGAAATTTCTTGATGTGGCTTCTTACCAACACGTTGTGCGCTGGGCGACAGAAATCGCGGACCGACCTGCGGTTAAACGAGGTCGTCGGGTGAACCGTTCCTGGGGTCCCGAGGAAAAAAGAATGTTAGAGCGTCACGATGCGAGCGATTTTGATGCTGAAGTGTAAGAACCAGCAGCCTTTACTTGATTGAGCGGAGTTGAGTTGGTGAGTCCAATACGGCACAGGTAGATTGACTGGGCTTTTGTTAAAGCCCTTGAGGTTAAGGCCTTACTCGCAGGTATTTCTCGAATCGCTGGCGACCAACCTGGCCCGCATAAATATTGCCGTGCGCATCGGCGGCAAGAAACTCGATTCCGCTTCCTGTTGGTACCTCAAAGTCAGGGATAAACTCGGTAACCCAGCCAGTGGCGGCCTCGCCAATACGTATGCCTCGCTGCCAGCCTCGATTCCACTGCTCTCCAGACATGCCATCGGCAACGTAGATAGTATCGTTGTCATCAATCCAGATGCCGCTAGGGCGACCGAACTGTGTCCAGATATCCAGTAAATTTCCGTTTTGGTCGAAAATCTGTAGCCGATTATTGCCGCGATCAGCTACAAATAACCGACCTTGAGAATCCATTTTCAGATCATGAGGGTCATTAAAGCGACCGCTCTCGCGGCTTAAAGACTCAATACCACCACCAAGCTGCAACAATAAATCACCATTGGCAGAAAATTTAAGCACGCGATTGTTGCCACCACGATGCCCATCGGCAATCCATATTTCTCCATTGGGAGCCACAAGTACCGCCGAAGGTCCATTGAAATGAGTGGCATCATCTCCGGGCACTCCAGCTTCACCAAGGCGCATAAGTACTTCGCCTTCCTGGTTTAGCTTTAATACCTGATGACCCATGCCTTTTTCCATGCCGGGCTCACCTCTTGCGTCGCCATCTGGCGCGCCTTCAGTTACCCATAAATTGCCGTCGTCATCCATATCGAAACCATGGGGCCAGGCAAACAATCCAGCGCCGATACTCTTTACTGCAACGCCATCTTTATCCAGTTTGTGAATTGGATTGACAGATGAGTCGGCGCACTGGTTAGTTCCACAGCGTTCGACTATCCATATATGTTCGCCATCAGGGTCGGGCAACACACCGGTTACCACACCCATTTCGCGTCCGCCGGGAAGTTCTCCCCAGAGATGAATAAGCTGATAAGGGTTTTCCTGTGCGCTAACAGATGCTGGCAGTACCGCCATTAGAGTCAGCAAACAAGTACAAGCAAAAGAAACGTAAGCTTGAGTTTTCAGCATATTAAATTCCTGGGGGTCAGTTGATTACTGGGTTTTAATCTCAAAGTCCGATCCAAGCGCAGGATTAACATAATCATCTGCTAACACTCTGTCTGGGTCGGGGCGCACACTCAGGTAATCCACGTGAACAGGAACTTCAAGCCAGCCATGGGGTGTGCCAGCGGGGATAATTATAATGTCGCCTTCTTTTACGTGCTTGGATACCCAATCACCCACGATTAAACCGCTACATGACGGGCCGTTCAGAACGTTTGTTACATTACTGTCTGGAGCCGATGCATTACCATTTAGAATTTCGCCACCGGTTACTAGCGTTCCAGAGCCTGAGGCAATGTAATAGGTTTCGGTCTGATAAATGTGCATTATTCCCCGTGCTCCGCTGTGGCGATTGCTGCTGGTCACACCACATGGCCGCTCCGGATTTTCATTATCGACGCCGCTTGCTCGGGCAACCGCATTACGGTGAATGATGCCGACGGAAAGATTAAGTTTGCCTATATCACGGCTGACAATCTGTCGGTCTACACCGGGAAGTTCGTTCACCATCTGCCATTGTTCTTCGGTGATGTAGGTGGCATAAGACTGGTCGCTCTGGGCCGTGGCTTGAATGGAAACTGCCGCAATGGCTGCTGCTAGCGGTGCCGCTAATAAAAATTTTATAGATTTTTTCATGTGATTCTCCTTGTTATTTATTTTTTCTACTGACTACTAATTATTGATTATTACTTCATCGCCGCTGAAAAAAAGCGGATCTTGTTGTGTGTTGTTCAGTTCGCGCATGCGTTCACCAAATCGGCGACGTCCTTCATCGAAGTCTGCTTCAAAATACCAGCTCTGTCGAAAATAATTCCATGCATCAGGGTTTAGTTCTCTTGCGCGTTCCCAGTAAATATTTGCACTTTCTTCATCACCATTAGCAAAGAAATAATTTCCTAGTTTAAAGGTAGGCTCTGCCAACAGTTCATCGGGAGTTCGCTGCCGTATTTTGCTGATTACGTCTTGCGTGTCCCAGGCATATTCGCTGTCGCTGCCTTTATCAATCCAGTCTCGCAGCGCGATTACATAAGGTGACTCTTCTTCGCCGTTTCGAGGGCGAGAAAATGTTCGTATATTAATGCGAGCAATTTTTCCTGATTCATCAATCCAAACACCTGATGGAACATGAATCAAATTGTAAAGAGAACTAATTGTGTGATTCTGATCGATAAGTGCTGTATAGCTTACATTGGCTTCGTCATAGAATCTGCCGGCGGCTTCTTCGCCGCCAGTATCCTGGGCAGCTGAAATTATTTCGAAATTCTTGTCTTTTAACTCTTCGTAAATCGATTGCCACACGGGCACATCAAAACGGCATATTCACCACGACGCCCAGGTGAGTAGTAATACTTTCTTGCCGCGAAAATCAGAAAGGCGAACTGGATTTCCCTGCCGATCAGTCAATTCAAAATCAGGCGCCAGGCCTGATTCAAGAAAGGTTTTTCGTTGTTCAGGAATTTCTCCAAAGCTCCAGACGCCATGATCGTAGTCGGTAACGGTAAGCTGATTAAGTTCTGATGCTAGTCGCGTCACATCAACCCAATCGGTTTGATCCCGAACAATAACCAGAGGGTTGTTTGACTGCTTGTCTGTGGAGACACAGAAATCAATCAAACATATCTGTTCAGAAGCAACAGCAAAGTCATTCAACTTTGATAACTCTTCAAGTGGAATCCAAAGGTCCAGAGGGTCGGCAAGAGTTCGATCAATTTCAATAACCTGGTTGTCATAAAGTACAGTTGCGGGATCAGCTATGGCATTGGCGGATAGCCCGAAAATAGACGCTGCGATAGCAGCAATGCGCATATAAGAGTTGTGCTTCATACCGCTGAATAAATCAGTTTTCTGTCCTTGCTTTTCAAACACGGTGTACTCCTTTTTGTTGGCTTACTTACCTTAGGCTAAATTTTCTAACATTCCTTTCGGCAACCTCAGCCCCGTAAACATTTCCGTCATCATCTACCGTTACTCCCTCGGCGTGACTGGTTGTGCCCTCAGGGTTTGTATTTGGGTCAAGAATGAATGAGGTTACGAATCCATCTTTGGCACTGCCTATATAGATTCCTCGCTGCCAACCCGGATTGCGATCGGGGCCAGTGCCAGATTCGGAGTCAGCGGAGTAGAGGATGTCGTTGCTGTCTATATACAAATCACTGGGCCGCCCAAACTGCGTCCAGGTTTCGAGATGATTACCCAACTGATCGAATATTTGTAGACGGCTATTGACGCGGTCAGCTACAAAGAGGCGGCCCTGAGAGTCCATTGCCAGTGAATGAGGTACTCGAAACTCACCGGCTTCCGCGCCGACAGATCCCCATTCCATCAAATACTCACCTTCGCTATTGAACTTAACAATGCGGTTATCGGTGCTGGTATTGTGCCCATCAGCTACGAAGATATCTCCGTTGGGTGCCACTAATACATCGTTCGGTGCGTTGAAATAGTAGTGGCCGCTGCCTTTTACTCCAGCAATTCCAAGACTCATTAATAACTCACCGTCAGGGCTGAATTTATGTACCTGATTGCCTTTGAGAGGTTCCGTGGAATTGGCACCGTCGGTAACCCAGAGATTATCGCCGGCATCCACATAGATGCCATGGGGCCAGATAAACAGGCCCGCGCCGAAACTTTTTAGAATATTGCCGTTGGTATCCACTAGCATAATGGGGTCAACATCCAGTCGGTCGGCGCAGCTGCCTGGCCCACGATTACCCCCGCAACGTTCTGCGATCCATATAGTGTTATTGCCAGCATAGTGTATGGCGCTTACTGCTCCCCAACTGCGACCAGTGGGAAGGTTTACGAAGCTGTCTTCGCCGCGGATGTAGCTATTGCCCTGAGAGTAAACACTTGTCGACAATAGGCCTAGGCAAAGCGATACAAGTACGGCAGGAATACGCTTATTAAAAGTTCTCATGGGTCTCTCCTGTAGTGTTGATAGTTGTGCTGATAGTAGTGCTGACGATGGGGTTGAGTGTTCTACTCACTTTATTATTTTTTTGGAGCTTTGGAGGCTAACTAGTCGCTGACAATGAGGTCAGTACATCTCCAAAAATATCCCAAATGCGTTGTACGTCAGTATCGCTAAGCGCAGTTGAGATAAACAGGTTGTGGTGTGATGCCATAAACACGCCGCGTCTCGTACATTCGCCACACAGGGCCTGGTGAAATTCGATACCGGTTTCGTGTTCTGTGCGCAGATACGGCATTGATGGCATGCCACTTACTATTAACTCATGGCCATGATCACGGGCAATATCTATTAGGCCGTCGGTGAGCTTTTTGCCTGTTTCGAGAACTAGCGATGGCGCATTTATACGGTTCAATTCTTTCAAACAGGCCAATGCCGCCGCCATAGGGCCTGCGGAAAACCAGAAGCTACCAGTTTGGAAAGTTGAGCTGGCGGCTTCTTTCAAAGAGTCAGCGCCGACTAATGCCGATACAGGATAGCCATTGGCCAGAGCTTTGCAGAAACAAACGAGGTCTGGTTTGTAGCCGAAGTATTCGCTCGAGCCTTTCATGTCAATTCGAAAACCTGTGCGTACATCGTCACATATAGAAACCACACCGTGCTGCTTAAGCAGTGTATGCACTTTGGTCCAGTAGCCCTCATCAGGAAGTACGTTGTCTTTATAAACCGGGTGGTGATAGGGGGAGCTAATAAATGCAGCAACGTTGTTAGCATTGTCAGCGAGCGCCTGCTCCACAGCGGCTATGTCATTCCATGGAATACGAATTACATTTGCATGGTCGTCCGGGCCGATGCCACTTCGCTCAATGGACTGCATCCAGGGAGAGGCGCCGTGATAGCCTTCGTCTATAGCAATAGTTTTGATTCGCCCAGTTGCAGCTCGTGCAACTAACACGGCCATATTTGTCGCGTCAGCGCCATTTTTAGCGAATGTCGCCCAGTCGGCCATGGGCACTAAATCCACCAGATACTCGGCGAGTTCTACCATTACTGGAGAAGCGAGTGTGCAGGTGTCGGCAATAGCGACCTGTTTACTGAACGCATCGTCTACCACGGAATTACCGTAACCCAGAATCATTGGGCCGTAGGCACACATAAGGTCAATAAATTCGTTGCCATCGACATCCTGAAATCGAGAGCCTTTTGCTTGTGCGCAGTAAAAGGGATAGCTTCCAGCCGGCTTTTGTACAGAAGGATTAAAATGGCCAGCTATGCCATTTGGGATTACTTTGTTCGCGCGTTCAAACAGGGCCTGGCTTTTGTTGTAACTGAAAGGCGGTGTGCTCATTACTTTTACCTTTACTTGATTTGTAGTTATTGTTTTGTAAGTTAAGGGTTCGGGTTAGCTTTTGTTTCGTGTGTTTGTTATGAATCGCTTACGGCTTCATCCTGAACTATGTATTCTTCTTTGTAATAATAGATATAAATTGCAAAAATAATAGCAGCCACTCCCATAAATCCAGCGAAGAATAAATGATACATGGCCCCTTCGAGTTTCGATGAGCCATCCGGATTCTGAATTAATTGATTCACCGCCGCAGTGAACAGATTCCCCATGGAAATGGATAAATAGAAGAACGACATTACTAGTGACTTCATGCGCTTTGGTGCCTGAGTGTATGAAAATTCAAGACAGGTGATAACCAACATGATTTCGGCGGTGCTGAGTAGAAAATAAGCAAGCAGTTGCCAGCTGATATGCGGCGTTAGCCCGCTCTGAATTTGATATTCGCACCAGGCTGTGACCAAAAATGGAGTCGATGCCAGAAACATACCCATGGACATTTTTCGAGCGGCGGTGAGTTTAAAAAACCGACCCATAAACGGATACACGATGTAGGTAAAAATAGGAATGAGGAGGATAATTAAAAATGGATTTGCCGCCTGAATCTGAGCAGACAGCAGTTCGTAGCCAAATATGGTCCTGTCCATATGTTGCGCTTGTAATACCCAGGTACTTCCCATTTGATCGAATAGCGACCAGAAAGCAGCAACAAGTATGTAAATTAACGCCAGGCGCTTAAAAAGATGACGGCCTACAGGGCCTGTAATGTCGCGCAAGTAGGACGTGCCGGCGGGAGGTATATGCACAAATTTGTTACGACCCATCCAGAACGTTAGTGTTGCCGCAATCATAAAAGCACCGGGAATGCCAAATGCAACCGATGGTCCGTAGTTTTCGAGTAGCCAGGGAATAAATAAAGATGATGTAGCTGAACCAATATTAATGCCGAGGTAGTACCACGAGAACGCTCGTGACAAAAGGTGTTGATTGCTCTTGCCGAACTGATCCCCCACATGTGATGCAACGCTGGGTTTTATGCCGCCAGAGCCCAGCGCGATAAGGGTCAGGCCCAGAAACAAACCCATGCGTGTATCGTCCATAGCAAGAGCCAGGTGTCCAGCGCAATACACCATCGATAGAAAAATAATGGTGCGATACTTGCCCAGAAAAGCGTCCGAAACTATGGCGCCTAATATAGGGAGGAAGTAGGCGGTCGCCGTAAACAGGTGAAAATAAGAGGTGGCATCCTCTTCGGAGTAAGTATCGAGAACGCCATTATCATTGATTAAATACTGGGTCATGAAAATGACCAGAATCGCCCGAACTCCATAAAAACTAAAGCGTTCCGCTACATCATTAACAATAATGTAGGGGATGCCAGTCGGCATATTTGTTGAAGGAATCGGCGCTGTACGAAAATTGCTCACGCCAGCATTGTAGCAGGTTGATTTAATAATATGGGCTCAATACCAATATAGATGTCGGGGCCGGATAAATTCAATTAATTCCCCGGTGTTGCGAAGTCACTGTCCAATTCGTGAAATGCCGAGACAAAATCAAGTTGTTTACCGCTGGGTGTGGAGGCAATTTCATCTACAGTTGTAAGCGTAAAGCCCCACACTTCACCATCGGAATTTAGCGTACGCCAAACCTCTTCCAGTTGTTTTTTGAACCCTTCAGATATAGGACCGTCAGCTACGACTTTGATCTCAAAATCTTTATTGTCCATTTGATGTATTTGATAACGGCGGATATTCTTAAATAATTCATTTGGCATTTTAGCCAGTACTTTTAAAAGTCCGTTGAGTCGTGGTCTGGTACCTTCAGGCGTACCAGCGAAGCGAATATAGCGCCCGAGAATATTCTCGAAAGAGGGCTGGGTTCTTCCGCAGGGGCAGTTTCCAGAAGACAAAGTTGCCAGGTCGCCGGTGTCATAGCGAATTAGTGGCATGGCCGAGTTATTTAAACTTGTAACCAGTAAACGACCACTGTCACCAGGGTTGACCGACTGTCCTTGTGAGTCCACTATTTCTACAAAGGCGTGTTCACAGTTCACGTGGTAGCGATGTGCAGAACATTTTGTCGCTACCAATCCAATCTCGTTCAGCCCATAGGGTTGTTCTATGGGCACCTCAAAAGACTGCTCAATTCTGCTGCGCATCGACGTGGTTAAAATAGAAGAAATTGAAATTAAAGACTCTAGCGAAGGAACAGGTTTGCAATTATTTGCCAGTGCTAGTTCTTCCATCAAACCGGGAAACGTTAACAGGTAAGCAGGATTAAATTTTTCCAGCCAGTCCAACTGAGATTTTCTGGAATTGCTAACATTGAAATGAATTTCATCACCGGTTTCAAAAAAAAGCCCGCTGTGCATCCAGCTATTCCTGCCAACTGTATTTCCATCGGGATTGTTCTTACCCTCTTCAAGTTTGAATAAATCGGGAGGAATACGAATTCTCGCAAAACGCTTATCAAGATCGAGCCTGAACCAGCGCGCAAGTCGTTGCCACAAAATAGGAAACATACTTCTGCTTTCCTGCGAAAGTAACACCGATACCGGCAGGCCCGTGGAGCCTGTAGTTCGTGTGAGCAGTACCTTGCTGCTGTTCTGGTCAAGATCAGGTGGCTTTAGTAATTCGAATTGGTTTAAAAGATCGTAGCGAGTAAGTATTGGGTACTGGTTTATTTCTTGTAAGCTGGCAAACGAAGAGGCTGTTAGTTTTTTATTCTCGAATTGCGCTTTGTAGTAAGGAATTTTTTTACCACTGTATTGTAAAACTTTTCCAATGGCGCGAATTTCTTTTTTCTCTATGTCCGCCGGATCCTTGAATTCGTTGTCTATTAACGTTTGGAATACATCTGTGTCAGCGAATTTATCTAACAATCTCCAGGAGCTTTGAAACTCTGTTTCTGCTGCGGCTGAACTCGGAATTGATGATGGGTTTTTTTTCATAAAATGGCGATTGGTTTAATATTTGTCATAGGGCTGTTCTATGTTCGACGAAAAGTGACAATCGGTAAGTTTTCACTGTAGTTGCAATTTGCATATTGTACTGAGAGTTTCTCGAAGCCATATGAGTTGTCGCAAAAAGCCGCTGTCACTGTGTCGATGTCTGGAAAATAGTAAACCTCGTGCATGTTGTTGTATGCTTCCATCATTGCTATTTCTTTCTGTGTCCAGCCCAAACTGTTGCAGACAGCGCTGAATTTTGGCACTTTGTTTAGCAGAGTTTCCCAGACATTGTGAAGGTTGACGCCATCTTTACTTTTCCAGTCCATGGCTATCCACAGGCAAAGTTTTAATTCGCTACTATTGGCTATTTTTCCGGCCAGAAAATTAACCACAACTTCATCAACGCTTACTTTTACTTCACCACGAACATAGAGCCTAACAACAAAAACGCCGCCTTGGGTAAGCACATTGCTAAGAGAGTTGGCGAGCGTGCGAAGTTGAGATTGGCTATCGACAAACGAAAGGCCTCCATCGCAGAGCGCGATATCCCTAGGCCCCGATTCTAGTGTTAAGTCCGTCCAGTCGGCATGTAATGCTTGTTTCAAGCCTCCAGGCCAAATGGCTTTTAGCATGTCGGCTGAGCGATCTACTGCCATTATTTCAGATTTTTCGGGCCAGAAAATGTCGTAGAAAGCTGGCGTAGATCCTAATACTACTACTCTCGGGTTTGCATCTTCCTTTAACAAACCACGAATTGGATTCTTGAAGAGCTCAATGTCCATCGGTGATGGAACTAGTGGTGGTAGCAGCGAAAAATAACGCTCAGCCATGTTATCCCAGTAGTTCACAGGTTTCGATTCCGAATTTTTAGTAATCATTTCTGGGAAGCCTTATTGTAGTAGTCGCTCCAGTTCATCGGTAATAACCCTGCTTGCCTGGAGACTGCGCATCAATGCTGGAATATTATCGGTAATATTCACGTTCAAATTAATGTCCTGGCCATCGTTCATATCTGGATTGTTGCCTCGTAATTGAACTTCCAGTCGCAACTCTCCGGCTTCATCAAAAAAAACCTCAGTGTTCAGTGTTTCAAATTGGTAGTTTGACAGAGCATCATTGACTAATTGTATGCTTGGGTTGGCGCTAGGGGTCGGGTCGACTGGTGTATAACGAATACTGCCCCCTGGTTTAAGCGCGCTTATGAGACCTTCTTCGATAGTAAGTTTATTATCAGATATAACCAATGGTAAATAACCACTAATTAGTCCGTCTACCTGAAGTTCAGGATAGTTGGCGAGACCAACTATTGAGCTTAAGTTCAGGTTGCTAATTATTATATTAAACTCGTTTAAATCTCGGTCAAGCTGGTAATCCATGTGAGGAATGTTGATTCTACCTTCGAGAACCTCAGTGGTTAGGTCGTCAATTTGAAACTGTTTTTTCAGACTATCGAATGCATATTGCCAGGAGATATTTTCGATCGGTACGCCAATATCCAGGCTTGCCACAGTTGCCGAATGTGCGGTGTTGGTGCGCAGTCCCAACGGTGTAGTAACTTCAGTAAATAGTTTGCTATTTAAATTAAGAAAAAAAACATCTTCGTAGAAGCCGCTAATGTTTTGCATGTCTAAAATCACCGGGCCACCAAATACCCACTGTTGACTCTCTTGCATACTCCATGAAATATTGGCGTGAGCTAATATTCGACCGCCGACAAGATCGCCGTTGATTAGTGATTGCGATATTAGTGAAGACAAGGGGTAGGTACTACTGAATTCAAGTGGCGCCAACTGTATTTCTGCTTCACCGGTGTCTCGTAAGAAAAAATGCTGTAGCGCAACACCCATTTTTAATTGGTCGTTTAAATCCACTTCTACTATTGCAGTTAGTGTCTCTTCTTTGAAGCTGATTTTTCCGGATATAGTGGGGTCTGACATAGAGGCCGACCCAAGATCAGGACTAAAGCTTTTGCTTGTGAAGGTGAATTCAGCTGTTACATCATTGCCTATTTTTAAACCCAGGTTTTCTATAGACAGTTGCACCGAGCTACTGGTCGTTGCTGTTTCTACATTGGGAATATTTATATTCAGAGATGGAACTGCAACACGAAGCTCGTTATTGGCCAAATTGAAGTTAACTGGGCCTGATAGCGTCAAATTCTCACCCCACAGGTCACCTGCTTTCCAGTTATTCATAATGTAATTCAAATCGATAGACATATTGCAATTGGAGGTGTCGGAGCAGGATAATTGCGTGTTGGCTATTGTTGATTCTGCACTTAGTTCGGCTGTTTCATTTAGCCATGACCCTGTGGCAATAATGTCTGAGGCAGATAATTCAATTCCCGTTTGTAAGGAAGCGATCTTTCCACTTATTGATACAGGCAACTGTATTTGAAAACTATTTTCACCCAGCTCTGATTGCTGCCTGACTGAAAGGGTTGATGCAGGACTATCCAGTGTAATTAGAATTTCCTGTATGGAGGGGGCGGTAAAAATATCTATAAGGGAAAACTGGCTTTGTACAAGCAATGTTTTATTAAGAAATATTGTGTCTGCCGGTAAGGTATCCATAAATTGAACTTTCGTGGCTTCAGACATGTCTATGCGGCTGCGGGCATCGATAAGAATAGCGTCGTCCTGGGCGGTGATTTCTAGCTCGCTAGTAATAATCGCCGAGTTTTCTATGAGTAGCTTGCTCGAGAAGTCGAAATTGCTGTAGCCGGTTTGTTCGGCGTCGAATTCTATTTTTAAAGAATTAGAATCGTTGAAATTAAGCTCTCCGTTAAGTGTAAGCGGATTGGTTTTTATAGCCACATCGAAATTGTATATTTCAGCGCCGGGCAGTAGTGAGATGCTGTCGATTTGTAGTAAGTCGATAGGAATCTGATCGAGTGATTGCAGCATTTGGCTAATAGACACTGGCTGAATTTCAGCACTGGTATCGGGGACTTCAGAACCCAGCTCGATTTCAATTTTACTAATTGTCAGCGATTGAAGATGGCCCTGACGTAATTCAAGGATGTTGTAACTCAGGTTTATTCCCTGAATAGAGAATTGCATGCCGTTGCCCGTAATAGTGGCATTGCCGATCGATGTGGATTCTGTGCCAAGTCGTAGAGCGTCGAGCCTTGTGACTTTGTATCCATTGTTATCAAGAGTTGAGTTTGCTAAAGGTAACAATAGGGAAGCAGGAGAAAAAATAAGAACAGCAACAAAAATGCCAATTGACAGGCCGCTTGCTAATAACAATGCAACAACAGCTACCTTGAGGCGACTCATACCCGAATATCATCCTTAAGCGAATGGGGTTAGTGTGTCGCGTCAACAGGCACATTACAAGAAAGAATTTAGAGCCTGAGACTGACTAAGTCTGGCAAGCCAGAGGAAAGATTAACCCAGGACGCTGTTTTGGGTTGCGATTAGATTAGTAATAGAAAGCAGCATATTTTTTGTGGCATGATGAACTTCGTGATTAACGTTTAATTGCATCGAGATATTTTCGTTTTTAGCTAGGGATGCTTGAGAGTAAACCAGGCTATTCATTTCTTCATAATGTTTTTCGTTCAGATTGTTTAATCCTTCCAACTCTTCACTGATGTAATCATTAGGATGAATTTTAAGAATAAGCTCGAGTAGTTTATGGTATGTCTCTTTGTGAAATTGTTTGTGCTTGTCTAATAGAGACTTGGAAGATTCAAGATTGCTATGTTTCAAATCCTCCAGGTCTCTGCTGATGTCCTTTAGAGTCTTGTTGCTATAAATAATGGATCGAGTAGTCGCACAATAACTCTCAAGAGCTCTGGCCTGAGTTTCGTCAAGCGGTTGCGATTGAATTTTTGCAGAATATTGAAGCAGGGCGCCTTCATTCTGTTTAAGGTTCTCATAAGCTCTCTCAAACTTTTCGGAGGTTACAATGCCATCGAGTTTTTCTCGCGCCGCGATAATGAGTTTCATTTTTTCGGGCTGAAGAGAAAATATTTTCATGGCGTTACAGGCCGCCTGAATAGCAATGCTAACTACCGTATCCTTCACCGCCACCAGAGCTGCATCTGTAACGTTCGCGGGGACTTGTTCCAACAGGCTTTGGCTCTGGGGCTTGCCACTAGAGAATATCTTTTCTATCCAGTTGGCAAATGGTCTCAGGAAAGGCGCAAAAACAATCACACCCAGCAAGTTCATAATGCTGTGAAAGGCAACCAGACCATAGAGGGGATCTGTTATCTGTAATAAGGACAGCAACTGAGGCAGCAATGGCAGCAACAGCAGAAACGCCGAAATATCCACGATAAAATTGAATGAGCAATGTGCAAATGCCAGTTTTCGTTTTACCACGCTGCCGTAGATACTGCCTAGAATTGTCGTGCTGGTAGTACCCAGATCGGCTCCAATTACTAAAGAGGCCGCCTCCTGCAACGTAATGAAATCGGCATTAAGCGCGGCTAGAGCCATCATCATTACGGCGGAGCTTGATTGTATGAGAGAAGATAAAGCGATACCAAAAAGTAAATACACCACAGGATGATGACCACGTAACACCGAGACATCCCATTGTTGGGGGATGGTCTCCATGCTGGTCTTCATAATGCCTAAACCGAACAACAATAACGCTATACCAAGGAAAGCCAGTGCTATTGAATTCGCTCTCGATCTATTTTTCATCAATACCAGAAGCAAAGAAGAAATTCCCATAAGGGGAATAGCCATCGCTTCAAGGTCCATTTTGAAACCGATGGTTGCCACAATCCATCCGGTTATCGTGGTGCCCAGATTCGCGCCAAGGATGATGCCAATGGCATTGACCAATGGTAGTAATCCAGCACTTGCGAATGCCAACACTAAAAGGCTTACCATTGAACTACTTTGTAGAACAGCAGTGCTAATGACACCCATGGAGATGCTGCCAAATGTGGTATTGGTACTAGATCGCAGCAAGCCTTTTAATCTGGCATCGCTTAGTCGGTGAATACCTTTTTCGAGTTGGGACATTCCAAATAGGAAAATACCCAGTCCGAAAATAAAATTTAGTGGCGGCACATATCAGTCCTCAATTTAATATTACTCAATATTAGTATGTAATCTCTACGTTTGCAGTCTTTTGATTACGATCAATCCAAAACCTTATTGCGCCTGATCAATTTCTACATAGTGACTATTGCTAAAATATAGACTCCACAGAGAAATAATTATTTGTTAGTTGTTAACAGGAGTTGAGTATGATTTATGAAGTTGAAGGAGATATTTTATTGACCAGTGCGCAGGCAATAGCCCATGGAATTGCTGCCAATGATCCGATGAATCAGGGTTTGGCCCTTTCTCTGCATGAGCAGTATCCAAGCATGCACAAAGACTTCCATCACTGGTGTCATCAAGCACATCCCAAAACGGGAGAAGCCTGGATATGGGGCGGCGCTGGAGGTGTTCGAGTTATTAATCTCATTACTCAGGAAGGTGGATATGGTACTGGAGCGCATCCTGGTAAGGCTACAGAAGCTGACGTGAATCATGCGCTTCGGGCTCTTAAGAAAATTATCAGCAAAGAAAAGCTTACATCTATTGCATTGCCACGTTTAGCCACAGGAGTCGGCGGTCTGAATTGGGACAAAGTGAAACCGTTGATAGAGTCTCAGCTAGGTGAACTTGATATTCCAATTTATGTATACACCAGCTTTGTGTCAGGACAGAAAGCTGACGAGGTAGGTAGTTAGTCTCGAAAAATTTTAGGTATTGAATGAAAGTCTGGACAGAATCTGAGATATCCACACGAAATACTGAATTCAACAGGGGATTGGTAAGGGGTGCTGTTTTGTAGTGACTAGCGCCCAGGGATGGAGCGCGGGAGGGCCAGGGATGGCCCAATGGAACGGAAAAACAGTACCCCTTGCCAAGCCCCGATGTACGCATCAACTGCCTACAATCATTCCCTGCTAATCTTCAATAATTGTTGCCTGGTTATTACTGAGAGAGCGCACTGGGTCAGGGCCCCCTATTTTCCATCTAACATCGTGCAATGTGCACGCTTTAATAGGTCTAATTTACCTAATTAATTATTTCGCGGGGATACCTTTTCCTCTAGCTTTTTTGCATTGCAGAGCTATCGAATGGAAGTTTCTTTTTATTCGCGGCAAGTTTTTTGTTTTCGTTTTCGCTGCTACTAATATGCATGAGCTTTCCATTAACCTCAGAGCCCATAACCATTTCAATCAAGTTATAAAATACATTTCCAACCACTACTGCTTTTGCTGCTAATTCAAGATGAGTGGCAGAGCGAACATCGCCCTGTATCAGGCCGTTAATTACAGCCGTAGGTACACAAATTTCACCCTCAACCGAACCTCTTTCAGCGACTCGAATCAACGCTTCAGAATCATCGGCGGCATAAATACTGCCCTTTACGCTACCTTCGATAATCAGCTCACCGCTAAAGTGTATATCACCAACAATTTCAGTGGTTCTCGACACCAAAGTGTGAGCAGGACCAGCCGATGATTTTTCTTGCGTAGATTTATTGAACATTATTTAGTTCTCCTAAATTGGACCCATACGAAAATCAATTACCTTCGACGACCCAACTAAAATTCTGATTAACACTCTTATCAACCGGCTCAACTGACACAGCGGCTATCTGTACTCGCTCTGCGACAAAATCTTCAGGAAGCGTCAGCTCACCTTCTATGTTTTGAAAATACTTAAAACGCAACCTTATATCCAGCTGATCCTGCTCTTCAGATATATCTCTTATTGCTAGAATTATCTGTTCTTCACCCTGGCTGCCAACAATATTGATGTTCACATGACCGGTTAAAAAAGTATCTCCGTCTGCATCCTGTTGACGCAGTACCAGCTTATAGCGATATCGATTCGGCGCTTGCAATGCATCAATATCAAACTGACTGATGATAAGCCCGGTGTCTTCGGTTTCTTCTGCAATTGCCTGCCGATAATAAACAACGTCTTGCTCAAGCTCGGCAACCTTGTTTCTTAAGTCTCTAATTGTAGATTGAACTTCCTCGGTTGCGCGTTGATCCATTACACTGGCGCGGTCCAAAATAGTAACCTGGCGCTGCAACTCAGAATTTTCCAGCTGCATTGTTGCCAAATTTTCATCAAGTTCTTGTCGGCTTAGTTGCACCGTTTCCTGAATCGAAACAGTTTCAGAGTAGCCAAACATAAAACCACCCGCGACACTGGCTATTACAATCCCCAACGAGATAACAACATACACCAGACGCCGAACTGGACGATACGGCACCACAATCATTTTTTCCTGTTTACTGCCTTTTACAACATTTGGCATCTCGGAAACCTCTGAATAAATCTGTACAGCCTTTATCTGTCCTGACGTGTTGTGTTGCTTTCAGTTTTTTTAGCTTCTCTTTTTGCGTTCCTGATGGTCGTTATTCTACGTTGTAGCTTGATCAAGGTAGCAGTGCTATTCCCTGCAAACCTGCTGACTCATCCAGACCAAACATGATATTCATATTATGTATGGCTTGCCCGGATGCGCCCTTAACCAAATTATCCTCAGCCGCGAGGACCACCACCATGTTTGTATGTTCAGAATACGACACTGATATCTGACATTTGTTCGAGCCTTTCACATTTCTTGTTGCCGGAACTTCACCCTGGGGCAGAACATCTACAAATGGTTCCTCAGCATACCGGTCTTCAAAAACAGATTGCAACTGCTCAATTGTGACCTCTATGCCACTTTTAACAGGTGCATAGAGTGTAGCCAGTATTCCTCGAATCATCGGTGTGAGGTGCGGAATAAACGTTAATTTGACTTCGCCCTTATTGAACTCACTTAAGCCCTGGCAAATTTCCGGGTGATGTCGATGACCAGATACAGCATAAGCCCTTATAGACTCCGTAGCTTCGCATAGCAGAAAGTCTTCAGCTGCCTTGCGACCTGCTCCGCTGACACCCGATTTCGCATCGGCAATTAAATGATCACTATCAATTAGATTATTTTCCAGCAACGGCAGAAAACCAAGCTGAATCGCTGTGGGGTAGCAGCCAGGTACGGCAATAAGCTTCGCCGATTTTATGGCTTCGCGGTTGATTTCAGGTAATCCGTAAACCGCATCGGCAACTAGTTCAGGACAGCTATGGGTGGTGTTATACCACTGCTCCCACAGTGCAATATCCTTAATACGAAAGTCAGCGGACAGATCAATAACCTTCACGTCCTTCGCTAACAATTCGGCGACTGAATCCATCGCCACGCCATGAGGTGTGGCATAAAACACCACGTCACATTGCGCCAATGCATCAATGTCAGGAGCTGAAAAGTTTAGGTCAAGATGGCCGCGCAGATTGGGGAAATGTTTGTGTACAGGCGATCCCACGAGCTCGCGAGAAGTTACAACTGAAATCTCCACGTCTGTGCGCGGCGCCAACAATCGCAACAATTCAACGCCGGTATAACCTGTCGCTCCAATAATTCCTGCTTTAATCAAAACACACTCCCGCGCTATAGCGGCTATTCCGATGATTTGCTAAGCGATCCAGAGGCAGATTTGATGCGTTCAATCAGGTCTGGAACGCCGGGGTGAGTATCTTACACTCCAACGCCAGGAATGCAATCAAATGGAAGATTTCATTGCGTAAAATCAACAGCTTAGGAGTAGAATACCAATCCTCAAGACAAGCTGCAGGAGCTGTGATAGCTTCTAAAGATGTAAAAATAGGAGCACAGAATGCTTTGGGTTAAGGCTTTTCATATAATTGCTGTTATCTGCTGGTTTAGCGGCATTTTCTATTTGCCAAGGCTATTCGTCTACCATGCCATGAGCGAAGACCAGATCAGCAAAGACCGCTTTGTTATCATGGAACGCAAGCTATTTTGGGGCATAACCACGCCTTCAGCTATTGTGGCGATACTTTTAGGCAGTTGGCTGCTTATGGCAAACGCCAGTTATTTCATGGTCTGGTGGTGGATGAAGGTTAAACTGGGCTTGGTAGCGCTAACCGTGGTTTATCACTGTTACTGCTGGTGGTATATGCAAAAACTGCGTGAAGACTCCAGTCGGCGAACTCATGTTTTCTTCAGAATATTCAATGAACTCCCAATCTTTATGGTAGTTGGCATTGTTATCCTGATAGTCGTTAAACCCACTCTTTAACAAGCAATTTAGTAAAACTTAGGCAGCATGAATTCAAACAAACCAAATGTCATGTGCTTCTCAGGTCTGGATCCAACCGGCGGCGCAGGTATTCAGGCGGACATCGAAACGCTGTTCAGTATTGGCTGTCATTGCACACCACTAGTTACCGCGCTAACCGTGCAGAACACACAAAATGCCAGTGGCATAGTCGCTGTCGAGCCCGCACTGCTTGTCCAGCAAGCCCGAGCAGTATTGGAAGACATCTCTATTGGGTGCTTTAAAATAGGTTTACTGGGCAGTGTAGAGAGCGTTGAAATTTTGCATACACTGCTAAAAGATTACCCTGATATTCCAGTGATACTTGATCCAGTCACCATTGCAGGAGGTGGCTATGAGTTTGGAGGTGATCAAGTTGTGGATGCTATACGCACTCTTCTTATTCCGCTAACCACTGTACTCACACCCAACACAGAAGAAATTATGCAGTTCTCGCCAGCGGCAGACAACCTCGACGCCTGTGCTAATGAGCTATTAGACAGCGGCTGCCAACATATTTTACTTACTGGCACTCATGCACAATCACAAAACGTGGTGAATAAATTTTATTCCACGCATCAGGACATAACATCCTTTAGCTGGCCCAGACTAGAACATGAATATCACGGCTCTGGCTGCACCCTCGCGGCTGCAGTCGCAGGCTATCTTGCACATCAGCTGGGCTTGCACGATGCTATACAACGCGCACAGCGGTTTACCTGGGAAGCACTAAGTCATGGGTCGCGCATTGGGTTTGGTCAGCATTTACCAAATCGAAGTTTTTGGAATAAGCAGCCGCAGTAAAAAATACAGGATTCTCATGCTATGAATTTGTCCGGCGTCTACGCCATAACAGACGACCTTTTGTTGCCAGGCCCGCTTTTATTTTCAGCGACTGAAGCAGCCCTTGAAGGCGGCGTATCTTTAATACAATACCGCAGCAAAGAAGGCTCGCCTGCTCAGCGCTTAAAAAATGCGCAGAAACTGGCAACGCTGTGTCGTAAGTATGAAACTCCATTGATTATTAATGATGATATATCGTTGTGCGAATCGTCCCAGGCCCAAGGGGTACACCTTGGCCATACAGACGGCAGCGTCAAATCAGCAAGGCAGCAGCTTGGCTGCGAAGCCATTATAGGAGTTACCTGTCACTCCTCTATTGAGGAAGCACTAGCTGCGGAAAAAAACGGTGCAAGCTATGTCGCCTTTGGACGGTTTTTCCCATCAAAGAGTAAACCGCAAGCGCCATTAGCAAATTTAGAGATTCTAAATCAAGCTCGTGTTGCTCTGACTATACCAATAGTTGCTATTGGCGGTATCAATGCGGAAAATAGCAGTCATGTACTACTCGCAGGTGCGGATATGCTCGCAGTCATTCATGGCATATTTGGTCGGCATGACGTTTTAAAACACAGCAAAGCACTGGTCGATATTTGTGCTGCACACTCATCATTAAATAGTTAGTAAAGGCCCATTACAATGAACAATGAAAATTCCAGGAACCTGTATGACCTGGCACTTCAGTATATTCCCGGCGGTGTTAATTCCCCGGTTAGAGCCTTCAAGGGCGTTGGTGGAAATCCACTATTTTTCAAGGCTGGGCAAGGTGCTTTCCTGATCGATGCCGACGATAATCGCTATGTCGACTACGTAGGCGCCTGGGGCCCGCTAATACTGGGCCACTGTAATGAAAAAGTTGTATCGGCATTACAATCACAACTTCAGCAAGGTTTGGGCTATGGGGCCTCAACTGAAGCCGAGGTCGAAATCGCCCGTAAAATATGCGAGCTAGTTCCCTCCATTGAAAAAATCAGACTCGTCACCTCAGGCACCGAAGCCACCATGAGTGCCATACGTGTTGCGCGCGGATTCACCGGGCGCGACAAAATCGTTAAGTTCGAAGGCTGCTATCACGGCCATGTTGATGGCCTTCTGGTTAAAGCCGGGTCGGGCGCACTAACACTTGGCGAACCAGATTCTCTTGGCGTACCCAAGGCCTACACCGACCTCACCCATGTGCTTCCTTACAATGACATTGAAGCAGTTGAAGCATTTTTTGCTAAAAATGGCGACGAAATTGCCTGTGTAATAGTTGAGCCTGTCGCTGGAAATATGAACTGCGTACCTCCGGTTCCAGGTTTTTTGCAATCGCTGCGAGAAGTATGTACTCAACATGGCAGCGTGCTGATTTTCGACGAAGTAATGACAGGCTTTCGCGTCGCACTTGGTGGCGCCCAATCGGTGTATCAGGTAAGCCCTGACATGACTACACTAGGTAAAGTCATAGGGGGAGGATTACCCGTAGGTGCCTTTGGCGGCAGAAAAGACATTATGGATATGGTTGCTCCGATTGGCGCTGTCTATCAGGCAGGCACCTTGTCAGGCAGCCCCCTGGCCGTAGCTGCTGGACTGGCAATGCTGGAAGTTATCACTGAGCCAGGGTTTTATGCCAAGCTGGATGCCAGGGCAAAAACCTTACTGGAAGGTTTGCAGCAGCGCGCAGACGCCGCAGGGGTTCCTTTTTCTACGAATCAGGTCGGCGCCATGTTTGGCTGCTTCTTTACTGAAGAAAACAAAGTGACAAAATTTTCACAAGTCATGCAATGTAATGTTGAAAGCTTTCAAAGCTATTTCCACACTATGCTAGATAATGGCGTATACCTGGCACCTTCCGCTTTTGAAGCAGGCTTCATTTCCAGCGCACATGGAGATACCGAAATTCAATTAACTCTAGATGCTGCTGAAAAAGCATTTTCTCAAATAAACTCTAAATAAATAACTAGCTCAAAAACTAACAAATAATACTGAGGTACTAAAGTGAAATACGATGTATACGGAGTAGGTAACGCCCTGGTTGACAAGGAATTCGAAGTCGATGACAGTTTTTTTGTCGAGCATAGCATTGAAAAAGGCCTAATGACTCTTGTTAGTCATGAGCAACAACAACAATTGCTGAGCGTTCTTAAAGACAAATTTGGAGTTAAAAACAGATCGGGCGGCGGCTCAGCGGCCAATACTTTATATGCCATTAGCCAATTTGGCGGCAATGTCTATTTTTCCTGCAAGGTTGCCAACGATGAGCCTGGCGACTTTTACCTTGATCAACTTGGTGATCAGTCAATTGAAACCAATACTGAAAACCAGCGCGAAGAAGGCACAACCGGCCGCTGCCTGGTAATGATAAGCCCCGATGCAGAAAGAACAATGCACACCTATCTAGGCGTTTCAGAAACCATATCAGTTTCAGAGATTAACCATGATGCCGTCAAAAATTCTGAATATGTTTACATCGAAGGTTACTTGGTGACATCCCCTAGCGCCATGGCAGCCATTACCGAACTCAAACAACTTGCAGAGCAGAATCAGGTAAAAACAGCGATGACGTTTTCAGACCCGTCCATGCTTGAGTATTTTAGAGACAATGTTATTGAGGTTCTCGGCTCCGGGGTTGATCTATTGTTCTGCAACGAGACCGAAGCGCTTTTATACACCGGCGCCGATACGCTAGAGAAAGCCTGCGAACTAATGAAGTCCAAGGCCCGGCAATTCGCCATTACTCGCGGAGCTGAAGGTGCGTTACTTTATGATGGAGAGAATTACATCAACATCGAGCCTCATACTGTAAAAGCTATTGATACCAATGGCGCAGGCGACATGTTTGCTGGCGCATTTTTGTATGCAATTACCAACGGAAAAGATTTCGAAACCGCCGGCAAGCTAGCCAGCCTGGCATCTGCTTCAGTTGTTTCACGATTTGGGCCGAGACTACAGGCAGACATGCACAAAGAAATTATTGCCGAAGTGATGTAAACAGAGGAACGAAAAAAGGGGTCGAGAAGAATACTGAATTCGATAGGGGCTTGGGAAGGGTAGCTGTTTTGCAGTGACTAGCGCCCAGGGATGGAGCGCGGGAGGGCCAGGGATGGCCCATTGGAGCTGAAAAACAGCTACCCTTCCCAAACCCCGATTCACGCACCAACCACCTACAATCAGTCTTTTTAACTAAGGTCTAAGCTCATCGATAAAGCTTTTCACACCATCGAACCAGGATGATTTTCGTGGTGATTGTTTCTTACCTTGCGTTGCCTGAATTTCATGAAACTCTTGCATGATTTCTTTCTGACGCTTGGTGAGGTGCACCGGGGTTTCAACAATTACTCGGCACAATAAATCGCCTGTGCTTCCACCTCTAACTGGAACCACGCCTTTATTACGTAGGCGAAATAATTTTCCGGTTTGCGTTTCAGGGGGGATTTTCAATTTAACTCGGCCATCCAGCGTAGGTACTTCCAGTTCGCCGCCTAGTGAGGCATCACCAAAACTGATAGGAATCTCGCAGTGTAAATCTCGACCATTGCGCTGAAATATTTTATGCGGCTTCACAGCAACTTCTACGTATAAATCGCCCGAAGGACCACCGTGTGTACCTGCCTGTCCTTCGCCTGTAAGACGAATCCTGTCACCGGTATCTACACCCGGTGGCACTTTCACTGATAAAGTCTTGGTTTCTTCCACGGCACCGCGGCCATGACAACCCGGGCATGGGTCTTTAATCTGTTTGCCTGCTCCATGACAGCGCGGGCAAGTTTGCTGTACTGAAAAGAAACTTTGCTGCATGCGCACCTGTCCAATGCCACCACAGGTAGTGCAATCTACTGCCTTCGTTCCTTCTTTTGCGCCGCTGCCTTTACAGGTTTTACAAGCCACTGATGTTGGGATTTTTATCTTTACCGAAGTGCCCTTCACTGCTTCCTCAAGAGTCAGCTCGAGGTTGTAGCGCAGATCCGCTCCCTGACGCACATGGCTTTGCCCACCGCGCCCGCCGCCAAAAATGTCGCCGAAAATGTCGCCGAAAATATCACCAAAATCCGCCGAACCTTGACTGGTCTGCCCTTCCATACCAGCATGACCGAGTTGGTCATAGCGTACACGTTTCTTTTTGTCAGACAGCACTTCAAACGCTTCATTGGCTTCTTTAAACGTGTCTTCAGCCTCGTCGTTATCCGGATTACGATCAGGGTGATTTTTCATAGCGATACGTCGGTAAGCTTTTTTAATATCAGCTGCCTCTGCGTCGCGCTTTACACCTAGTACTTCGTAATAATCTTTTTTTGACATTGGCCTTTTGCTCTTTACTGCTTATTTTAATATGACTTATTTAACGCGATTGTCCGCCTGCCTTTTAAACGCAAAAAACTAAGTCATTGCAATGACTTAGTTTTCCCGCAGTAAACGTCTCTCGAATTTACTCAGCTAGAAGATCGACAACTCTGCTCGATTACTTCTCTTCTTCGGTTTCCTTTTCCGTTTCAGCTTCGTTTTCGTCTACTTCTTCAAACTCGGCATCTACTGCTTCGTCATTGTCCGTGCTACCTGCATCTTCAGATGCTCCGCCATCTCCAGCATTGGCTTGCGCCTGCTGCTCTTCGTACATTTTTTGAGCCAGTCCGGTAGAGGCATCAGTCAGATCTTTGGTCTTTGCTTCGATTTCGCTGATGTCATCCTTCTTCAAGACTTCTTCAAGCGCTGTGACGGCATTTTTAATCGTTTCCTTTTCCTCGTCAGTAGCCTTGTCGCCGGCTTCTTCCAAAGTCTTATTGGTCGCATGTATCAATCCGTCTGCTGTATTTCGAGCAGCGATAAGTTCTTCAAACTTCTTATCATCGGCTGAATGTGCCTCAGCATCCTTGATCATTTGATCGACTTCTTCATCCGACAAGCCACTGGATGCTTTAATCACAATAGACTGCTCTTTCCCCGTGGCCTTATCTTTAGCAGACACACTGAGAATACCGTTTGCATCCAGATCAAAGGAAACTTCAATCTGCGGCATACCTCTAGCTGAAGGAGGAATGTCGCTTAAATCAAACCGACCCAAAGATTTATTCTGCGCCGCCTGCTTTCTTTCACCCTGCACAACATGAATAGTTACTGCTGTTTGATTGTCATCCGCCGTTGAAAAAACCTGTGTTTTCTTGGTTGGAATCGTGGTGTTCTTTTCGATAAGTGGGCTTGCAACACCACCCAGGGTTTCGATACCCAAAGATAAAGGCGTCACGTCTAACAGCAATACATCATTGACTTCACCTGACAGAACCGCCGCTTGAATCGCCGCACCAACTGCAACAGCTTCATCAGGGTTCACATCACGACGTGCTTCTTTACCAAAAAATTCAGCAACTTTTTGTTGCACTAACGGCATGCGCGTCTGGCCACCAACCAAAATAACATCGTCGATACTGGACACATCAAGGTCAGCATCTGTCAGTGCGATCTTAAGAGGTATTAATGTTCTCTCTACCAGTTCTTCAACCAGCGACTCTAATTTTGCACGAGTCAGCTTTTGCACAAGATGCTTTGGCCCACTTGCATCGGCAGTAATATACGGCAGATTTACTTCTGTCGATTGCGCGGAAGACAGCTCAATCTTAGCTTTTTCAGCCGCTTCTTTTAGTCGCTGCAAAGCCAGGGGATCATTATGTAAATCCATGCCTGATTCTTTCTTAAATTCATCAGCCAAATATTCGATAAGCCGCAGATCAAAATCTTCACCACCGAGGAAAGTATCTCCATTGGTAGAAAGCACTTCGAAGGTATGCTCACCATCAGTTTCTGCGATTTCAATAATCGAAATATCGAAGGTGCCGCCACCAAGGTCATAAACAGCTATGGTGGAATCACCTACCTTTTTGTCCATACCGTAGGCTAATGCTGCCGCCGTAGGCTCATTGATAATTCGCTTAACATTCAGGCCTGCAATTTTACCTGCGTCTTTAGTTGCCTGACGCTGGGAGTCATTAAAATAAGCAGGAACTGTCACTACAGCTTCCGTCACTGGCTCGCCCAGATAATCTTCTGCTGTTTTTTTCATTTTCATGAGTGTCTGTGCAGAAATTTGCGGAGGAGACATTTTCTCGCCGTTAACCTCTACCCAAGCATCACCGTTGTCTGCGCCGATAATTTTATACGGCACCATTTTGATGTCTTTTTGCACAACATCGTCTTTAAACTGACGACCGATGAGTCGTTTGATGGCAAACAAAGTGTTAGTTGGGTTGGTAACGGCCTGCCGCTTGGCTGGCTGACCAACAAGTGTTTCACCGTCACCGGTGTAGGCGATGATAGAAGGAGTGGTACGATCGCCTTCTGCATTTTCCAGAACTTTGGCCTCACCACCATCCATGACTGCAACACATGAATTGGTAGTACCCAAGTCGATACCTATTATCTTACCCATTCTCAAATTCTCCGGTCTTTCTATGTGCTAACGATAAGCGCTAGCTATAAATTCAAATTTCTACAATCTTGTCTGAGGCTAGCTCAGCTCTAAGCCTGATTTGGCTCTACTTTAACTATGTTCCTAATATTGGCCCAATCCAGCGTATTTCAAGGATCAAACCGCTAATTCCTTTAATTTACTGTGGTTATTTTGAAACAATTACCATAGCGGGTCTTATTACTCGACCATGCAGGGTATAGCCCTTCTGCATTACCGAAATCACGGTATTGGGCTCCGCATCAGTATTTTCCTGCATAGTCATTGCCTGATGCAGCTGCGGGTCAAAGGGTTCACCTAGTGGATCAACAGCTACGATACTGAATTTGGTGAAGCAGCTCGCGAAACTCTTCAAAGTAATATCCACACCCTCGTGGATGGCTTTGACCGCCTCGTCTTCGCTTTTGCTTGCCTCTTCTAGAGAGCGCTCAAGATTGTCCATTACCGCAAGCAATTCGACGCTCAGCTTTTCCTGGCCATATTTATGAGCTTTCTCTATGTCCTGCTCGGTTCGTCTACGCAGGTTTTGCATTTCTGCCTGCACCCGCAGTAAATCGTCCTTCGCACGACCGGCGTTATCTTCGGCCTCTGTCAGTTTCTCAAGAATCTGCTCAAGCTCTGTATCAACATCTTGAGATTCAGCTTCGTTATCTAAGGCATTCTCGTTGCCTTGAGGCTGTCCTTGTTCTAAATCTGCATTGTCGTCGGACGGCATATCGTCTTCGTTACCTGGCGTCTGCGTGCTCATGCCTGCCCCTGAATTTAAATTCTGAATTACAACAAAGCCCTGTTCACGGCTTTGTCAGCTTAATTTTCGTCACTTTGCCAGGCGCAGCCCGACAGGCGATGTCCGCTATATGGGGGCTAGAGCAGCAGTTTCAAGCAAATATGTGATATTCGGGGAAATTGGCACTGATACGCGGTAAGTACTTTGCCGACCGTTAATTCGGCCAGACAGCACAGATACCCAGACGGAGGTAAAACAAAAGCTAATTAACGCCAATATTTGTGCATTTATCGAGGCTGATCCAATATACTTTCACTATGTTGCAACAGCTTTCAATTCAAAATTACGCCACCGTCGACTCTCTAGAAATTGAGTTTGAATCAGGAATGTCGGTGATCACCGGTGAAACAGGTGCTGGCAAATCCATTATGCTGGGAGCTCTGGGCCTTACACTTGGCGATAGAGCCGACAAAGCCATCGTACGCAGCGGCGCTCATAAAACAGATATCTGCGCTGAATTCGACACTAGCAATATCAAAACTGCCCGCCAATGGTTAAGTGACAATGACCTGGAGCTGGAGCCTGATTCTGGCGTGTGTATATTGCGCAGAGTGGTCAATAGCGACGGCAGATCGAAAGGCTATATAAACGGCACCGCCGTTACTATGGCTAATCTGAAATCTCTTGGCGAAATGCTAATCGACATTCACAGTCAGCACGAACATCAATCACTATTGCATCGCGGCACTCACCAACGACTACTGGACGACTACTGCGTCAAGGCTGATTTACTGGCCGACATGGTCGGCACTTACAAGCAATGGCATAAAAACCATCAGGCCATACAGTCACTTAGTAATCAGTCACAGGAAGATTCAGCACAGTCGCAACTATTGTCTTATCAACTTGTTGAGCTCGACGAGCTTGGCCTCGCCGCTGATGAAATACCTAAGCTTGAAGCCGAATTCAAATCACTTAGCCACGCCGACGAGACTACAGACTCAGTGCAGAATGCCCTGAACTTGTGTAGCGAAGGCGAAGATAAAAACGCACTAACACTTTTGCAGAAATCACTTTCTGCACTTAAGGARCTACCSGAAAAAGGTAGCCGTGTAGAAAACATTATCAARYTACTTGAATCTGCKGGCATTCAACTGGAAGAAGCCGCCAGCGATTTACGCGGTTTTGCCGATGAGTTTGAAGCCAATCCKGAGCGCCTCGAACAGGTAAATTCCAGRCTYAGYGAAYTGCACTCTATTGCCAGAAARCACAAAGTAAAACCAAARGAMTTRATTGAACTAATTGCTGGMCTTAGGCAACAGCTAAACCTGATTCARCACRGCGATGAAGARCTGGAAAARCTRGAARCAAACGATCAGYTATTRCGCAGTCAGTATCAAAAGCTSGCAAAAAAAGTTAGCRCTCARCGTAAAAARGGCAGTACYGCACTRGCTCGTCTGGTTAACCARCAACTCAAACTTCTRGGCATGCCACATGCYGTRTTRGAGGTAAATCTAACGCCTACKGRTGCCGAGAGACCACTGATTACCGGCATGGARTCGGTTGAATTTCTGGTTAGTACCAATCCGGGYCAGGAMGCTAAGCCGCTTATTAAAATAGCCTCAGGCGGCGAGYTATCTCGTATAAGCCTGGCTATACAGGTGATCACTGCGCAAACTTCTCACATTCCAAGCCTGGTTTTTGACGAAGTGGATGTAGGAATTGGTGGCGGCGTTGCCAAGGTTGTAGGTGAGTTGCTCAGACAACTGGGCGAAACAGCACAAATACTCTGCGTAACCCATCAGGCTCAGGTTGCCGGACAAGGGCATCACCATTTCTTTGTGAGTAAATACACGGACGCAAAGTCCACCCTGACGCAGATAACAGAATTGAATGATGATGAAAAAGTCAGGGAAGTTGCGCGCATGCTAGGCGGTGAAGACATAAGCAACGAGTCCCTTGCCCATGCTGAACAGATGGTAGCGAACAGCTAAATCTAAGCAGAGTCCTGGCAGTTTTTGCAGATACCATACAAATACATACTGTGATCTGTAATTTTAAAGCCGTGCTTGAGTGCAATTTTCTCTTGCTGCTGCTCAATAACCTCGTCGTAAAATTCTTCTACCGAGCCACAGTTATGGCAAACGATATGGTCGTGGTGACTCATTGATGCGAGTTCAAACACTGAGCTGCCGCCTTCAAAATGGTGGCGCATAACCAGGCCCGCCGCTTCGAACTGGGTCAGCACTCTGTATACCGTTGCCAGGCCCACGTCTTCACCAGCTTCTATCAATGCCTTGTATACATCTTCGGCACTTAAATGCTTGGTTTCGGAACTTTCGAGGATTTGCAGAATCTTAACTCTTGGCAGGGTAACTTTTAGACCTGCTTTTTTTAATTCCTGATTCTCAGTGTTCATATCTCAATCTCAAGTATGTAGTTGGAAAGTAGCAGGGAACTCATATAACTAATTAGCCCAGGGGCTGCAGAGCCATTTTCTCTACTTTACCCTGACTCAAACAAGGCTGACTATTTGCCTGCCTCTTATTGTAGGGTATTATGCCCGCTGATTGCTGTTCAGGCAAAGACAACAGTATGCTTTCAGCCAATAACCGGCCAAAGCTCTTGAGTGTTCCTACTGAACTACTAGTGATAAGAACAGTGTACGAAAATAGACATAAATTAAGTAAGGTTAATAAAACAGTATATCCATGAAAACTCTTATGCGAAGCGCCATCATTGTTTTGTCTTCTCTATTACTTGTTACCTGTAATAATGTGGGCTTTATGGATTTTCCCGGGGTTTACAAAATTTCCATCGCTCAGGGAAATATTATTACCCAGGACATGGTTGATCAACTTCGCCCAGGCATGACCAAGCGGCAAGTTGTTTTTGTAATGGGCACGCCACTAGTGCGAGATCCATATCATCAGGATCGCTGGGATTATGTATACAGCTTTCAACCCGGTGGCGGAGTACGTGGGCAAGAGCGAGTTTCTGTCATTTTTGTTGATGACCAGCTGATTAGTTTCTCCGGCGATTTTTCTCCTACCGAAGACGAGACAGAAGAGACAGAAGAGACAGAAGAGACAGAAGAGACAGAAGAGAATAATTAACGTTCTACTTCTGCCCCTACTATATTTTCTACCTCTGCTTCCTATCTCAACTATCTACCTCAACTAGCCATCTAAAATTCGAACCGCATTCCCAGCTCAATAGCCCGGCCTGGAGCTGGCGCCACATCTTTTAGCAAAGAAATATGATGGCGAATTTGTTCATCAAGCAAGTTGTTAACTTTAAAAAAGACTAACCCCGACTTCTGGCCTATTTCCAGATGGTAGTCGGCATAAAAATTTAACAAGCTATACCCTCTTGTTGCAGATTCATTTATTCCAGTATGGTGCTGCTTCTTAACTTCGGTCCATCGTAGTTTTGCCTGCCAGTTTACATGTGAGTGTCGTATCTCGGCGCCGAAACGCATAGGAGGAATGCGAGGCACATTGCCGCTGCGATTGAAATCAGCCAACACATAATCACTGAACAAACTTATCTCTGACAAATGATCTCCATCTCGATACACCGGAAAGTGCACTTCTGCTTCAAACCCTTTAAATACTGCGTCTTCCTGCAAGTAACGGGAAATTTGCACCGAGTCTTCAAAAACTCCGGTGTCGAACAGAAAAATATAATTAGCGATATTGTTGTAGAAAATATTGAGCTCGCCAGCAACGACACCAATGTGTTTACGTAGTCCAATTTCAAAATTATTCGAGCGCTCTTTTGCCGCCCCAGGGTTTCCAATTTCCAGTCGCTGCGTTGCCGCATGCTGAACGAGCAGCCCAGGAGACGCTTCAGTGCAAGTCGTATCAATATTGGAATACAGCTCTTCAATAGTTGCTGATCGTTGAGAGTGAGCCAGTGAAAATATCAGATTTGTGTCTTCGCGAAATCGCCATATAGCCGATGCACTCCCGCTCCAGCTTGTCTGTACTTCATCACAACTTCCTCTTAGTTGTTCCAGCGACTGCCGCTCTCCTCGAATACCAAATTCATAGGTAGTATTTTCTACATCGATGCTATGCACGGTAAACAGGGCAAGAGAATCGATATCGGTTGCGGGTATAAAAGCTTCTTCACCGGCAGCAGAGAAATTTCGATGAGAAAAATGCAAGCCAAACACGCCATCGTGGTTTTCACGCGTATCCAGGTGAAATACAAACCGGCCCTCTATGCCATCTTGTTCAAACAATGTGCCTATTTCACCGTTTCCTTCTATTTCTACATGCTGATAGTTCACTGCACTCATGCGCCCATGAACCTCGGTGAACCATTTTGACAAGGGCAAGACTAGCTCCGCGTCCATACGGTCTTGTTCCATRAYAATACGRATATCACCYTCTTCTTCCTCTKYGYTTTCTTCNCCSAWTTCCTNCAYTRCCAAAATCATGYGCCGCATTGGGTATGCCATATTCGTTGGTYAGTTTATTYAYYGAAAAACCAAYATRGCCTTCTTCYAAAAYCCAGGATGCTCCCGCCGTCATTACACTGGAACGRGTATTCGAGTTRGCGATTTTTCCTTTGCTATTARTYAGCTCCGCCTCTGCCTCAGCATTCTCYCGATTAACTATYGCAGGRTTTATRGCRAAGCCACTYACTTCCACATCGTTACTATCRCGATAGACWCCATCSAGATGCCAGGCWATCGAACCYGCRCCACCTTCAAGYTTCAAYACACTTACYTGTTGGTCTGATGCACTGTTRTTGCGTGTTTCGATRAARCCACCGATACCCGAAGGCAAGCTGGTGGGTATGCGATTATCTATAACATTAACMACGCCACCAATGGCTCCATTGCCATAYAARAGTGTTGCTGGCCCGCGAAGCACTTCWATTCTCTSRGCCAGGGCCGGCTCCAGGCTATTCGCATGGTCTGCACTRATTGACGARGCATCRATATTGCCGATTCCGCCTTGCAGAACCTGAACACGATTTGCGCCCTGCCCACGAATAACCGGCGCACCAACKCCYGGCCCAAARGACGCTACGGTYACGCCAATCTGATCTTGCAGGGTTTCCCCCAGGGTAGTCGCTACTTTTTCCCGCAACTCTTCGCCAGCAAGAATATTTACTGGCAAGGCGGTATCCGCCCTGCTTTTATGCAGGGTAGAAGTCACAATTATTTCTTCTACGGACTGATCCGCATGTTCGAGCTCGGCGGCTTGTAAAGGTATTGCTGTAACAAGCAACAACGCCGAAAACAGTCTGCTGTTCACAATGGCAGTAGTGGCCACAATAGATATATTTTTCATTTTTAAAACTCACGCTTAATTTAGTATTGCCATTTTCAACCGAAGACCACGCAAAAAATGCACAGCAATGCCGGTTAAAATCAGGGCGAAAAAAGGGGGACTGTTAAGCGTGTGAAGGAGGAGCGCGGGCTTTCTGAACTGGTGTTGCGAAGAATGGCTGGCTTTGATTGCCAGTGCTAACAATATGTACGCGAACTATAGTGCTCAGGCTCGCATCAGCAGAAGTCGCGAGGTCATCCAGCGAGCCAATTTTTAAACATATTTCACA
>NVVJ01000108.1 GCA_002402175.1 SAR86 cluster bacterium | reverse complement strand
TTTTCCGTTCCATTGGGCCATCCCTGGCCCTCCCGCGCTCCATCCCTGGGCGCTAGTCACTACAAAACAGCACCCCTTCCCAATCCCCTGTCAAATTCAGTTGCGGCTCAAGAATTTTTACTCTGATGCTACTGCTCCGAATCGCAGTAGATACTAAATCAAAGATAGCTGTCTGCCAGCTGTATCCACAGCGGAATCACAAAGAATGCTACGAGAGTCTGCACGGTAATGATATTTGCCATCAAACTTTCGTTACCACCAAGTTGTCGTGCAAGAATATAAGCAGAGGGTGGTGCAGGGAGCGCACTAAGTAATAGCATGACCACTGCTATTTCATTCGGTGTTTCAAATAACAGACAAGAAAAAAGAACCAACGCCGGAAACAGCGCTAATTTAGTTGCCACTGCAACGATCAATTGCCAGCTTTGCTCGCCAAGAGCAACGAAACGAATGCCAGCCCCCACCGCCAACAATCCAAGGGGCAAAGCAGGCTGACTCAGCAACTCAAAAACCGATTCAACTAAATCCGGCAGCTCAAACCCGGTGTAACTTATTACAATGCCGGCGATGCATGCCAGAACCAATGGATTAACCGCCACTGAATTAATTATTCGACTGATCCGCTTCGCGCCTCCTTGTCCTTTTAGGGTTAGGGATATCACACACAGAATATTCACCAACGGTATATACACCGCAAGACAAAGCGAAGCCATCATCAAGCCGCTGTCACCATACAGCACACTGATACACGCCAGGCCAATATAAGTATTAAAGCGAATACTGCCTTGATAGACCGAACTCAACGAAGCCAAGTCAGAGGCAATTAATTTATGCAACAGGGCGATAAGCAGAGTAATTACGACAAGCGCCAAAACTATTACTTTAGCTATGTCAGTAATATCATCCCAGTCAAAATTAGAAGAAGACAGCCGCAGAATCAATAATGCCGGGAAAAATAAATAGTAGGTTAGCCTTTCAATTCCAGACCACACTTCCTGACTTGAAAGTGGTGTTCGACTAATCAGAAAACCCAAAAGGATAATCATGAAGATTGGTGTTAGCGCTGAAAGAATCATAACGGCATGTTATCTGCACCTGCATAACATTTCTAGTTGTTAAGGCCGGTGTAAAACTTCTCTGCTGCTTTGTAGTTATATTAATATTGTTACGAAAAGATCACTGATACAATCGGCAAATATCGCTGCAAGCAAAAAGAGAGGAATATCATGCAATTTGTAATTACCGCCTACGATGGCAAAGACGAAAAAGCACTGGAGCGCCGCATGGCAGTACGGGAATCTCACATCGCCGGGGCAAAAAAATTGAACGAAGCAGGCAATCTGATCGCCGGTGGCGCCATATTGAATGATGCCGATCAGATGATAGGCTCTACTATGTATGTCGAATTTGACTCACGAGAAGAGCTGGACCAATGGTTGGACAACGACCCTTATGTTTCAGGTGGTGTTTGGCTGGATATAACCGTACAAGCAATTAAATTGGCGTTTAAGTCCTGAGAAAAGCCGGCGTTTAGTTACGCTCGTCTTATTGACCTGGTTCGAGATGTTCCAGCTTGAGGCCAATTGCTCCACCTGGGCCAAAGCCCTTCCAGTAAGTGTGATCATCCTTTGGCTGACCATTGCTTACTGAATAAACGGCGTCTGCACCGTCTGGCACAAGCTCCAAGTAGCTTACCCGCCCCTCTTTACCTTTTAGTATGTGATCGAAATAAGCTGTGGCGAAGTGATCCATTATATTGTTCATGCGCACAGTGTCCCATACCGGATCGGTATAATGGCTAGCACCCGTGGTGTCTTCGTTGTTTAGAATTTCTACGGGCACAGGGTAAGGTGCCCCGGCATTATGACCGGCATTTTTAAAAGTCAGTAAATAACGATCGCTGTTTACTGCGTTTTCGAATATTGCACGCGTACCCTCATCATAACCAGCCACGGTATCCGCGTCCCCAGCCAGATAAAATGTTGGGACATTTATTCCAGCTAAATCTTCTGCACTCCAAAAACCGGAAGCCATGCCCCAGGGGGCCACAGCAAAGCCTGCCTTAATGCGGGAATCAAGATTATCTCTGTATTGAGGGTTTGCGCTGGTATGTTCATTCAACAGCCCATTTTGTGGGGCCATGAATGAAGATGCGATTTCTTCGTTGTAGCCACCACCAAGGTTATTCACAAGGCCATAGCCTCCCATTGAATAACCAACCACACCTGTTGTCTCAGCATCCAGCAGACCATTAAGAAAGCTATCAGAATCCTCTGACAGACCGGCCATAGTATTCAATATGAAGCGCTGATCCAGAGGTCGATTGTATAAGGTACTTGCGAATGCTTTTTGATCATCATAAGTGCTGTCAGTGTGATCAATCGATACAGCCACATAGCCCTTGCTCGCCAGATTTTCACCAAGATGGCTCAGCAAGTATCTATTACCAGGGTAGCCGTGAGAAATAATTATCAGTGGGTAGCTTGCATCTTCGCTATTGGGCTGTGCATCTCGCACCGCCCTGCCATTAAGCGTCGCCGTTATCGCCGGGTTGCGAGTTATTGCCTGATATTGCCCACCAGAGTGTTGATTGCTTTCGAGTAGTGCTGGATACCATACTTCAACTGTTAGGCTTCTATCATAATAAACAGACTCACCACCGCGCGGTGTATTCAATATGTCTATTCTTTCAGGATCAACAAATTGCAGAGTACGAACACCAATATCATACTCTCCAAATTCAGCCAGTTCGGGGGCATCAGGTCTAATTATATCTATTCGATTATCCTGAGCAGAAAGTGTATTAATCATGAGTATACAAAGTAGAGCCGAGGCTGAAATTAACGTTAAACTAGTCTTACGCATCGTTTGTTCCTATAAGATTGACTTATAAAATAACTGCGCTAAGCAGGGACCCAGAAGAGGTTACGGGAACTAGTGCTCATATGCCAGTTTTCGTTCCTCGGCAGTGTCTGTGTGACCGGTAAAGTCATGCAGTATCAAATACAGACATGGCACCAGAAACAAGGTAATTACGGTCGCAAACAACACACCCCAGGCCAGTGAAACCGCCATAGGTACGATAAAAGCCGTAGCCGGATTTGCAGTTGCCATTAACGGAACCAGTCCGATAAAGGTAGTTATTGAAGTTAGAATAATAGGTCGAAAACGCATCATTCCAGCCTGTGAAACCGACTCCACCATACCCGTGCCTTCATCTCGTAAGCGATTGATAGAAACCACCAGCACCAAAGATGCATTCACCACTACCCCACTTAAGGCAATAATTCCTAACATTGAAAAGAACACCAAGTCTGCACCCATAATGAAATGACCGACAATAGCGCCGATAGCCCCAAATGGAATAACACTCATGATAATCAAAGGCTGTGCATAAGATTTTAAGGGAATAGCCAACAAGGCGAAAATAAGCATCATTGCCAACGGGAACGTAGAAAATAATTCTGACATGGATTCAAGCCGTTGCTCCCCCTCACCACCAACAACCATTTCAACGTCGAGTGTTGTTGCCCACACAGTAGCGTATTTTTCAATCAACTCTGCACGAACTTCCTCAGGCTTAACAACAGCGCGATTGATATCAGCACGCACAGTAATAACTCGTCTTCCATCTTGCCGATTTATACTCGAGTATGTGTTTCCCAATGAGAAAGTAGCCACACTCAGGAAAGGCACCTCAGCCCCACTTGGAGTTCGTATTAACAGGTCTTCCAGGTTTCCAAGAGACTGTCTCTCGTTTTCCGGGTAGCGCACCATAACTCGAACATCATCCATACCCCGTTGAATGCGCTGGGATTCAGCACCATAGAACGCTTGTCGAACTTGTGTAGCGAGATCGTTCAGAGTTAAACCCAGTGTCTTACCTTCTTCCCGAATTTGTATCTGAACTTCTTGCTTACCAGCCCTGAAGGAATCACTGATATCGAATACACCCGGATATCGAGCAAGATCTGCCACTAGTTGCGATGACGCAATTTTTAAATTGTCTTCGTCGCGGCCTTCAAGTCGAAAATTTATAGCATCACCCGCCGAAAAACTGTCGGATATAAAAGTTAACTCCAGTGCATCAGGAATAGTTCCAACTTTTTCGCGCCAGCGATCTCGAATAATCGCAGAGCTCATCTCGCCACGATCAAAAAACGGCGCTAAATAAAGCACTACCTCGGCCACTTCACTACTGCCACCTCCACGAGGTCGCGGCGGTCCTTCTCGTGGCGCCTGTCCGCCAATAATTGTCAACACACTGTCCACAACACGCTCGGTGGATTCCGGGGCGTCGCCACTCGCTACCAAAATCTCAAGCTCCACATCCAGTTCCGCCGCAAGCTCGAATGCAGCCTTCTCCATCAGCTCTACAGCATTTTCAGTAATATATCCTGGGACACCTGGAGGCATCTGTACCGTACCGTAGACTACATTGCCTTCTATGGCTGGCATAAATTGAAAATTAACTCGCCCACTCATCATTAAACCAACAGTTATAATAATGACCCCAGTCGCAACAGCCCAAGTTGCGTAACGATATTTCAGTACCTTCTTCAAAGCCCTGCGGTATCCGTGTTCGGAGAAGTATTCCATTCCGTCTGAAATACGGCCCTGAAGTTTCTGCCAGAATTTCACCAATGCACTGTGTTCAAAAAGATAGCCTTCGGTTTTCCGATGGGCAATGTGACCAGGCAAAATTAGTTGTGATTCCAACAAGCTGGCAATCAGGCAAAATACCACCACAGCGCCAATGGCGTTAAAGAAGGCGCCCATCTGTCCCTGCAAGATCAGAATTGGAAGAAATGCGGCAATGGTAGTTAGCACACCAAAAATAACCGGAACAGAAACTTCCACAGTTCCTTCTATGGCGGCATCAATTTTTGAATAGCCTTTCCGTTCGAAGGAGTGGATACGTTCTCCAACTACGATAGCGTCATCAACGATAATCCCAAGCACCAATATAAAGCCCATGACTGTCAGCGAACTGATAGTGAGCCCGGCGCCAGGAAACAGGCTCAGAGCACCAGCGATCGCAATTGGGATGCCCGCTGCAACCCACACAGCCAGCTTAAAACGCAAAAACAGAGCCAGGATGATTAATACCAGTACCAAACCGGTATAGGCATTCGTGGCAACTGTTCCAATTCGGTCAGCCGTTGCCAATGCAGAATCAGTAATTACCTTGAGGGTCATACCCTGGGGTAAATTCAATTGCGAAGACGCCATCCAGTCGTGTATTTGCGCAGCGGCGGTTACGATGTCTTCATCGCCTACCCTGCGAATATCAATGATAGCTGCATTAACACCATCTAGCCTGGCATCAAGATAGCCCTCCTGAAATCCATCTTTGATAAGAGCTATATCACGCAGACGCAGCTGCGTACCATCAGGATAAGATTGCACAACGATGTCGGCGTATTCGTCGCCGCTATAAACTTGCCCCTTGGTCCGCAGCAGTATTTCACCAGAGGCCGTGCGCAAAGTCCCGCCTGGTAAATCAAGTGATGCTCTATTAATCGATCGGGAAATTTGATCCAGAGTTAGTCCGTACTGACGTAAGGTAAATTCAGAGACTTCGATTGAAATTTCAAACGGACGAATGTATTCAATTGTTACCGTTGAGACTTCATCGAGATCCAGCAATTGAATTCGAACATCTTCAGCCAGTGCTTTCAGGTTTCTGTCATCAGTATCTGACGATAGCGCAAGAGTCATTACATTACCGCTGGAGGTAAACGCACGGACAATAGGTTTTTCAGATTCTGTTGGAAACGTTGATATCGCGTCAATCTTGCCCTTAATGTCATTAAGTACTCGATTTAGATCAGCACCATTGGCCAGCGTGACATTGGCATCGCAACCACCCTCTCTTGCGGTGCTGGTGAGATGATCTACATTTTCAGCGCCTTCCAATGCTTCTTCAATTCGCAAACAAATCGCTGACTCTGACTCGGCTGGCGTCGCCCCCAAATAAGCGACCGACACCTGTATTACCCCAAAATCAATATTAGGAAACTCTTCCTGGTTTAAATTGGAGTAAGAAATAAAGCCACCCGCCAAAAAGATCATCATCATCAAATTGGTAGCGACAGGATTATTAACAAACCATGTAATTGGTGTTCTCAAAACTCACCTCTATAAAGTAAATTCAGCATTATTGAAATTACCGTGAAATTTTTTAAATTGTTTCTACGATTGGCTGCACGGACATTCCATTCACTACAGCCTGAATAGGCGAGGTACATATGAATTCACCCGGTAGCAGGCCACCGCGTATAAGCACCCGATTCTCTTCCAGGCGAAATATATCTATCTCACGAAAATACATTTTGTTCTCTGCATCAACCACCAACACCTGATTGTTGTTTCGCACCACTGAGCGCGGCAAGGCAATGATGTCGTCCACACGTTTACCAACAATTTCAGCTCGAACAAACAAACCTATTGGAAGAGGAATGGCTTCGGCATTACGGACGCCGGGTTTGTGCGCAGTAGCAACGGGTTGCTGCACTCTAACAATGGTTTGCACGGTATTACTATTAGCATCTATAGTCGCCTCGGTTCTAACCAATGTTCCTTTCCAGGTGTATTCCTGACCGCCATACATACCTGTTAATGTTACGTCTGGCGCCTCGCTTTGAGAAAATTCTCCTCGCGACCCTAATGGAATGTCCAGAAAACCCAATTGCCTAATAGCCAAAGGCACTCGTACCTCGACTTCGTCCGCCCCATAAATAACCGCAACACTTTGCGCGCGGCTTATATACTGACCCAGTTCGACTTCGCGGGTTTCGATAATGGCGTCAAAGGGTGCGCGAATTTCGGTTCTTTCCAAATCCAGTTCGGCTTGTCTGTAACTAGCCTGAGCATCCAGAAGCCGGGCCGAATTTACGGCGGCAGTGCGCTTTGCATCTTGAAGTTGTGAATCGCTTGCTAGTCGCTGCTCGGCCAAACCGGCTAGTCTTTCAAACTCATTTTCTGCATGGCTTGCTTCCGCTTCGGCTTGCTGCAAAGAAGCACGGCTACGCGCTCTCGCTGTTTCATAATCACTGGCATCCAGTCGTAATAAAAGTTCGCCCTCAAGCACGTATGCCCCCGCTTGCATGGATGGAGAAATCCACTCAACCGGCCCGGCAACAGCCGCTGACAAATTTGCGATCTGGGCTGCCTGAACTTTACCCTGTGATTCGACCACCAATTGCACTGATTCCAGTTCCACTTTAGCTACACGCACGCTAACGGGAATAATTTCCGGCGCAGTTTCCAACACCGTGGTAGGAGTGCGAATCAGAATTCCTGCAATTAAAATGCAGACTACTAAAATACCAATAGGCAAAATTACGCGCTTCACTTGCTTACTCCTATGGAATCCTTCATTTGAGGACAATTACTACTTTGGGGTTTGTTCATCTTTGAATCTCTCAATTTATTCTGCATGCAGGGTTATACGTACCTATCTAACTAAATGGTCTTGCTTATACTCGGCTCAAACCGCCTCTTTATGAAAGCTAGCCATCTTATAGCTAATGGCCTGAGCCGCTGCGACCCGCAGCTCGTCGAAATGATTCTGCATAGCGCAGGCGGCTAGCTCTCCATCTTTACTGCGAAAACCAAGTTTTAGTGAATTTAGCAACAAGGTAAGTGACTTCTTCTTTATTTCTGGCTTTACACCCAGTTTCATCATTTGTTCTACAAACTGGGCTTTTAGGTCATTACAAATTAAACGAACCACCAGGTTATCTGCCACAGTTGCCATGTAGTCGAGAAACTCGCGCCATTTTGGCTGCATTGCTTCAAAATCGCCGGCCAGCTTCGATATCTCAACGATCATGTCTTCCAGCTGGTTAAGTTGTTCTCTATTGCCATTGTCGACGGCGTTTTTTGCGGTAAGGGAAATTAACGCACCAAAGGTCTGTAAAAATTGATCCACCAGCGCCGCGTCAGGAAAATCATCCTGCGCCATTAAAGGGCCTAAAATAGCAATACTGGCGGCATCCACCGCTTGAACCCGTGCTCCACCTGGCAGAATACGAATCAAACCCAATTGCTCCAATTGAGACAATGCCTCTCTTACAGCACCTCGACTCGCATCAAATCGGCCTGCAAGGTCTCGCTCAGAAGGGAATCGCTCGCCACTGCGATACTGTTGACGCAATATCTCATCACGCAAGGTAGTCGCTATTTCATGGCTGATAGTGTTATTTGCTGACATGACGAATTGTAGTTTTGCTCTCTAAAAATAAAACTGGATTTGGTCGGACCAAATTGGTCGGACCAAATATAAGGCCAAAATTACAATTATCAAGCGTCAGGCGATGAGTGCTAGCTAAATAAGGACAAAACGAGGGTATTGAGCCCAGTATTTGGGCTTTTTCAGGGCAATTAGTCTTTAAGGGCTACTTTTAAAGGTCTATAGGAGTCTGCCTAACACAGCGTTTTGATCCATAACCTGAACGTGGTGTGGGTGATAAACCACCAGTTGATAGAATCATGAACAATCAGGTTGATAAACGAGCGTGGAGGATTGCCAGTAGTTGTTCAGCCGCCGCAAATCTGCTTAAATCTTACCCACGTTTGTCCTCTTGAACCTTACTTTGTCCCGAGATAATGATACCAATAAACTTGGGCACGACTATAATTCGACATTCAAGCTACGGAAGCATCTTGTAACTAATTCGCCACTATTAAGAAAACAACTCTATGGAACCGTTAAAGAAGTATTTGGTCGACAATTTTGAAGGCGTGTTTATTCTGGTCATTTTGGTCTTTGTAATTGCCATTGTCTGGGTCGTTGATGCAAAGCTGTCTTTTTTGAATTTTTTCTACTTGCCTGTGTTATTAAGTTCTTATTACCTGGGTATTCGGTCAGGTGTTTTAGGTGCATTCTTCACATTCCTGGTAATTGTTATTTTCGCCAGCTTATACCCTGAACGTTTTATCAACCCATCTGATATTTTCAGCCTTTGGGCCTCGATACTGACCTGGGCCGGATTCTTGATATTAACTGCTGTAATCGTTGGTTTTACTCACCGCGAATTACAGGAAAAGATAACTGAAGCATTACGCTCCAAAGCAGAAGCTACTGGTAATGCCGAACTTCTGGAACAAACCATGAGTACAATCCGTGAGTTTGAATCAGAGCTGGATTATAAAGTTGAAGAACGAACCCGAGTACTAGAAGAAAAGACCAAATCAATTAAAGCCCACAAAGAAAAAGTGGAAGAAGCGCTGTATTCAACAATGGACCCAGCTGTAGTCAAGCTCATGATCGAGGGCCGTATCCGCACAGAAAATCGCCGTATCAGTGTCATGTTTTCTGATTTAAAAGGCTTTACCAAATATTCTGAAGACCACTCTGCCGAAGTCGTCATTACCGAACTCAATAAATACTTGGCGGACATGGAAACCATACTGCTGAATTACAATGCCCATATCGATAAATATATGGGTGACGGCATCATGTCGGAGTTTGGTGCCCCCATTCGCTATGAGAAACATCCGCTTTTGGCTGTAGCCTGTGCATGGAAGATGCAAGACCGTATGAATAAGGGAACCTATCCCTGCAAACTTAGAATTGGTGTATCAACTGGTGTAGCTACAACAGGCATCATTGGTGCAAAAAGACAATCGTTCACCGCTTTTGGCGATATAGTAAATCTGGCATCCAGAATTGAAGGCTTGTGCGAGCCTGGAAAAGTGACTGTCGATGAAGCAACCTATAATGATTGTAAAGATGTCTTCGAGTTTCGTCCTGTTTCTGGCCTCGCCTCCTATACTCAATCTGGTGATACAGACCTAGTTGAGGAAATCAATAATCTTCTCAAATCCGTCGATAGCGAACCAACCAATGTAGGCATGCGCATTCAACTCGCGAAGCTATTAAAAGACGCTAGCGACCCCGAACAGGCTCATATACATCTGAAATTTGCCATGGAAACGGACCCAGATAACAGCGACGCAAAAATCGCCTACGCTGAAAACTCAATTTTAATGGAAAAACAGCGGAACATCACCGTTAGAGGCCGACGCAGCACGGTTCACCTTTATGAAGTGATTGCCTTCAGGAACCCTCTGGATATTTGCAAACAACTTCCAAAAAGTTTGCTTATAGATCTGGAGGCCCGGATTGATCAGTTAGTCGATTATCCGGAGGATTTCATATTACCGGTTGAATGCCTCGATGGTTCGGTAGGATTTTCCCGACTTACCGGCATCACAGCTTTCCTGATTGCCGAACGAATGAACCTGGTAGATCAGGATCAGCATGATGTACTGGAGGCAGGTTATCTTGCTGAGATTGGCAAGACCATCGTGCCAGAGAATATTCTTAATCGTAACGGTGGACTAACCGAGGACGATTTCACTCATATTCATATGCACCCAAGAGAGGGTGTTCGCAGATTGCGTAGTGCGGGCTATGAAAATGAAAAAATGTTGGAATTGATCGAATGTCATCATGAGAATTTCGACGGCTCCGGCTACCCTGCTGGAATTCAGGGTGAGAACATTCCTATTGGCGCTCGTATTCTGGCCGTTGCGGAAGCTTATATTAGCTTAACCTCAAAACGCCCCTACAGAGACCCCTGGGATGGCAGCGCTGCTCTCAGCGAAATTGGTAAATATGTGCGATCTGGAAAATTTGATCCCATGGTAGTGGACACATTGAACGACTTGGTTAGTTCTTAGGATGCTTCGACTTTTATTTTAGCCGTATACAGAAAATTTTAATAATAAGGAAATACCACGATGATAAAGTTATCAAAATTTGCAACCGTCGCGATACTGGCTTTTTTGCTGTCTTCTTGCGGTCTGTTTGCGCCACAAACTGTATGGATCGATGTGCGCTCCGTTGAGGAATATCAACAGGATCATATCAACACTACCGAAAATATACCTCACACAGAAATTGCCGCACGAATTTCTGATCTTAACCTGAGCAAATCTACGCCTATAAAAGTATTTTGCAGAAGCGGCGTACGAGCTGGCATAGCACTTACAGCATTAGAAGATTTGGGTTATACCAATGTAGAAAATGTTGGCGGAATAGCCGATGCGAGAGAAATTTTTAGCAACTAGCTAAATTTTTTAATTACTAGTGCCGTTGTTGCGAAAAGAACCAGCCAACGGCATTAGCTCTTCCCCTTCCTGAAAATTTACAATTGCCCCTGTAAGTAAGCAACCGCTTCCGACACTGATTTACCCTCTACATCGACAAGGCGATTCGCTTCTCTCATCTGCTCCTCCGAAATCCCACCAATGATCGGCTCTAATGCTTGTAAGAATTCAGGCGAAGAAGACGCTGCATCTGAAACCAGCAGCATTCCATCGTATGGCAGCATTGCATTCCTTGGATCATCCAGAATAAGTAAATCATACGCAGCAACACGGCCATCGGTGGTGTAGGCGGTTATCAAATCGACTTGACGCTCCTGCACGGCTGTATACATAAGTGACACATCAAAGGTTAGTTTTTCCGCAAAATCTATATTGTAAAGATCACGCAAGCGAAGCCATTCTGATCTGCCAAAGAATTCCAGATCACCTCCCGTTGATAACGTATTGGCGATAGGTATAAGATCCTCTATCGAACTGATGCCAAGCTCTAACGCTCTGTCGCGCCTCATAGCCAATGCGTATCTATTTTGAAACCCAGGGAAGCCAAGGTTTGTCATGCCCTGCTCTTCAACAAATTGCACCACAGCGGAACGTATTGCCTCACGTCCTGGATTACCGCTGCGCTTCATAAAACTCGCCCAAATAGTGCCTGAATACTCAAGATAAACATCGACATTACCTGTACTGGTTGCGGCAAATATCACATCGGATCCAAGCCCTGGTCGAAGCTCAACGCTAAACCCCGCGTCTTCCAATCTTGCACTTATCAACCCTGCCATTATGTATTGCTCAGTGAATGGCTTACCACCAACAACAAAATCAGCTTCTTCCTGTTGAAATAAGTTGTAGGCAATCGCCAAGAAAATCAAAACTATCACCGACCCTGCGATAGCTCCGGCTCGCTTGTGTTTTCTCTCAACGATTCCTTTCGATTGTTTTTCAGCCAAGCCTTGAACTAAACCAATAAGCCCGTCCAGGCTTACTGCCAAAGCCGCTGATGCCAAGCTACCCACAGTGACAGCAACGAGGTTGCGAGTTTGAATGCCGGTGAAAATAAAATTGCCAAAACTACTTGCTCCTACCAACGTAGATAGTGTCGCCAGGCCTACCGTCCAAACCGTGGCTGTACGAATGCCAGCAACAATAACCGGCATCGCCAATGGCATTTGTATTCTGGTTAGAATCTGTCGCGGCGACATGCCAATACCTTTGGCAGCATCCACCACAGACGTTGATACACTTTCCAGGCCGGAAACAGTATTGCGAACAATGGGCAACATTGAGTAAAGCGTTAATGCGATAAACGCTGGCAAGAAACCAATTCTACCGCCAAGCAATGCAACGACTAGGGCCAAAATAGCCAAACTTGGGAACGTCTGAATAATACTGACAGTAATTAACAAGGGTCGTTTCACTCTCGGCGATTGAGATGCCCACACACCCAAAGGAACACTAATGCAAATTCCCACACTCAGAGCCGCAAGCGTAAGCAACAGATGGCCCTGAAAATACACCGGTAATAGTAGTAATTGCTCCCGCAGATTGTCACTCATACCTTAAGAATGCCCTCGCATTATTTCTTCGAGTCTATCGGCCCGACGCTTAGGCATATCAACAATTTTTTTAACGTAATCATGCTGAGGATTGTTTAACAGTTCGTGCGGAGTGCCAATCTGTAATATTTCACCGTTCTTCATTACCGCAATACGATCTGCCAGTAGCAGTGCCTCAGTCATATCGTGAGTAACCATGACAACAGTAAGATTCAACTCCTGCTGTATGCGTTTGAATTCTTCCTGCAATTCAACTCGCGTAATAGGGTCAAGCGCCCCAAATGGCTCGTCCATTAATACAACTTCAGACTCAGCAGCTAAAGCCCTGGCTACGCCAACTCGCTGCTGCTGCCCACCCGAGAGTTGTCCTGGCACACGAGCGCCATAGTCTTCGAGAGGTAGCCCAACCATAGAGAGAATTTGTTCACACCGCGCTTGAATGCGATCGGGATCCCAGCCAAGCAATTCAGGCACTGCCGCCACATTTTGCACCACAGTACGATGGGGAAATAAGCCTATACCCTGAAACACGTAACCAATGTTACGCCGAAGCTGTTCTGGATTTTGTTCCCGTACATTCTGACCATTGACAAAAACAGAACCTGCCGTGGGCTCCTCAAGTCGATTGATCATTTTTAGGGTAGTTGTTTTGCCACATCCGGATTCACCGATGAGGCCAAGAAATTCTCCACGCTCCACCGTAAATGAAGCACCAGCCACGGCATAACTTTTACCGCCGTCGTAGGATTTGCGTACGCCTTTTAATTCGATCAAGCGAGTGCCTCCTGTCGAGGGCATATCTGGGGATGGAAATGCAGATGGGGGTAAAAGTTCAAATCATTCTTCAATGAAGCGATAAATAATATGTACATCTTTGACTCTTTTGCCTCGACCATTGATAACTGCAGGACGAAACTGAATATCTCGTAGCGCACGTCGAGCGCGTCGTTGCACATCTCGCTCATCGGGCGTCGACTCTATCACACGAACAGATGACACGTTGCCACGAGAGTTAACTGAGAAACTTAGCTCGGCCTGGCTATGCGCAATATCAAGTTGCCAACGGGGGGCGAGGCTAACTGGCTTTGGCGTTGAATCTAGCGCTTCACTCCAGGCGGTAAACACACCAAGATGGATCTGCCCATCCACGAACTGTTCTATCTGATTGCTGTTTTCTTGCTGGTAGGCTAAGGCATCATCAAGGCGATGAAAAAACTTGTTCACTGGGATCATCGCGGGCCGGCTAAAAAAAGTATTGATCTTCTCTTCATCAACACCTGCTTGTACTAGTAATTTTATTGCATCGCGATAGTTTCGTATGCCGATACCTTTGTTTTGTAGATATTGAAAGTCGGCACGATAAATTTTCGCCATAGCTTCCGCTTCAACGTCGGCACTAGCTTTATTAATATTCTCTATTCGTGCAATCAGATAATAACCGTCCTGTAGATAGGGCTTGCCGATTCGCGAATCATCATTGTGTGAATTTTTTCTTACTACAGGTATATTCGCGCCTATTCCAAACAGTGCGTCTACATCTAAAACATTTGCTCCATAGTCTTGTAACTTGGACATCCCATCCTCAAGAGCGAGACGATCAACCGATTTTGAGCCAATTCCATCGGATGCATTCAAAAACTGCACCAGTTGAAAATTGTTGTATGCCTGCTTGTATAGCAACGGGATGATTTCAGGGCTATCTTCACCATAAGTCGCTACAGCCAAATCTTCCATTTCCTCATACAGGCCTCGAGCCTTGAAAAAATCACGAACACGGTATTCTTTTTCATCGAGATAAGCTCGACTCAAATACCAAAAGGCCTGATCGTCAATTGCTTCAAGCAATGCTTCTGGATCATCGTTATTACTGGATGCCTGTATATGACGGATATGTTCAAGCTGGTCAGATATCTCCTCCCAGTTAGCCAGCAGCATTTGATTAGCAATCATTGATCTAAGCTGTGGTATTAAACCCAGGTGTTCAAACCCTAATGTTGTTCGCATTAGCTGTAGCTGACGACTCTGAACATCGGCAACGCCTTCATAATCACCTTGCTCATGTCGTATGGCGCTTATGCGCTCCAGAGGTTCCAACAGGCTTTGGTGATAGGGTCCGAATTGTGATTCCAGGCTTTCAATCTGCAGCCGATAGCGTTCGAGCTCTTCGCGCAACTCGACCCCTTCTGCCGCCATCAACGACGTGCACACGCTCAACAGGAGCAGTACGACGCTGCAAAAATTGGCAACAATATGCTTCAGGCATTGTTTAATGATGTTCATAAAAGCAATAAAGAGAAGAATATAAAAGGACTTACGACAATAACTTGATCTCTGTGTCTTGTCGATACACACTGTCCAATTCTGGAACCATATTCTCGCTTGAGTGCATTGCAGTTCTATGAATAAAGCCCTTTTCTATCTTGCCGTCATCCTTTCCAGCGCCCCCGTCTTTGTACTGGCACAGGAAGATCAACCAGACCTTTACGACAGTGCAGGTGAGTTTGCCTTTGTGCGAATTCAATATGATAGTTATTACGACGGCGGTTATTACGGCGGCCCCTGGGCTACTGATTTTCCTGCAGCTGATGAAAATTTCCTGCGGGGAGTTGCCAGACTTTCCAATGTTAGAGTTATGAGTAAGCCGTTGGTGCTGCGCTTCGATGATGAAGAGATTTTCAATTACCCTTTTCTCTACGCATTGGAAATGGGGCGCAACGGTGGAATATCGCTATCGCCAGCAGAATCTGAAAACCTGCGTGAATATTTGCTGCGTGGTGGCTTTCTGCTTATTGATGATTTCTGGGGGCAGCAGCAATGGGATGCCTTTTATCGCGATTTCTCACAACTTTTTCCCGACCGTGAGATAACTGAACTGTATGCCGACCATGAAATTTATCATACCTTCTATGATATCGATGGCCCGCAGATGATTCCAGGTAGAGGTGGAAGACGTGGTTTTGGTCAGGCAGGAATGGATATTGCCAGTAATCATGCCATCGTCGATGACGATGGCAGAATCATGGTGTTAATAAACTGGAACTCAGATATGGGCGACGGCTGGGAACATACTTACGATCAGTGGTATCCCACACAATATGCAAACTCGGCTTATCAGCTAGGCATCAATTACCTGATTTACTCTCTTACACACTAAGCAGTTCGGCGACCACCTCAGCAAAACCCTGGCATTTCCCCAATAGACTATTGGCTCAGCTCTTTCACCAAGCTGTAGAGAAACTTATAGCCGTTATACAGTGACTCTTTTAGCAAGCGCTCATCTTGACCGTGAATTCGCATATCGTTACGATCCACAAACAAGCCTGAGGTTCCATAGGTAGGAATACCCGCTCGCCGCATACGCGCCCCGTCCGTAGCTCCTGTAGACATTGTAGGCATAACAATAACGCCAGGCCACATTGACTGGGTTACTGTTTCAACCGCCGACATAATCTCTTCAGACAACGGAGAAGGATCAGTAATTGAACCACCGCCGCGATACTCAACTAATATTTCTGAATTATCGACCACGTCTATTAATGTTTGTAAAACTACTTGCGGATCAGACCCTGGCAACATACGCACATTCACATTGGCGACAGCTGTCTGTGGCAGTGCATTGGGCGCATGTCCACCGTCTAGCAGGGTTGCTACTGCGGTTGTTCGCAGTTGCGCATTGATAGCCGCCTCGCTGCTTAAGCGATCCAACGCATCCTGAGGAATAGGATAGGTAAGCAACGCTCTAAAATCTTCGGCTCGTTGCCCGGTATTGATTTCCGCCTGACGCTCGAAACTCACACGCATGACATCATTAATTTCAACCGGAAATTTAAAATCACGAATGTTTAGCAGCGCCTCTGCTAAATCATAGATAGCGTTGTCGGCACGAGGCAGTGATGAATGGCCACCAGGGTTTTTGGCAGTAACTCTAAACGTCGCATAAATCTTTTCAGCAATCTGAATCGTATTTGCCAGCGGTTTTCCATCCTGTAACAAGCCATAGCCACCTTCATTAATTGCCAACGCACCCTGAATCAATCCCGGTCGGTTATCCAGTAACCAACCAATGCCATTGCTGCCACCGCTTTCCTCGTCTGAGGTTAAGGCAATGATTAAATCACGATTTGGTTGATAGCCTTCGCGTTTAAAACGAATCATATTGGCCAGGAAAATAGCACCCATAGCCTTATCATCCAGCGTGCCTCGCCCGTAGTAATAGTCATCATCTTCATTCAGCACAAAGGGGTCGAGGTTCCAGTCATCACGCTCAGCGGATACAACGTCCAGGTGTGCCATCATTATGATTGGCTCTTTTGCGCCAGTACCACGGTATCGAGCCACTAAATTGCCTTTATGGGGTAAGGCTCCACCAATAAAGATATCCTCTTGCGCAAAGCCTGCCGCCTGCAACCAGGCCGCCATGCCCTCTGCCGCAATGGTATTGTTCTCTTCCTGCATGGTTGTTTTGTATTCGATCAGCTCTTTATACACCTCATACAGCAACTGCTCATCGTCGGTAGGAATAGTCCGTTGCGCCAGAGCAGTCTGAGCAAAAACCAGACTCAGTATTATCATAGAGCAGGATTTCATTAAATTCTTCATCATCTATTTCTCACTATTACTAATTTGCTATTCATTGATGGGCAATTTAACCTTACTAATTATTTGCTCAATAATCTAGGAAGTGTTTATTCGCCAGGCAGGAGTAAAGCAATGAAACTCACATCAACGATACTAACCACCCTACTCGTCACCCTATTAGGCCTTTCTTACATTGGCAATGCTGGGGCAGCTGAAGAAATACAAAGCATTGAAGAAGCCACCGACGGGGCTCAATTCTTCGATGGATATTTTAATTTTTATTATCAACCTGCCAATGGCAGCATACTCGTAGAAATCAATGAATTTGATACAGAATTCCTCTACGCCAATTCATTGGCAACTGGAATTGGGTCTAATGACATAGGCCTGGACAGAGGACAAATTAATGCTGGCCGCATAGTCAAGTTTGAGCGCCATGGAAATAAAGTTTTTCTTAAACAACTAAATCTGCAATATCGTGCCCAATCAGACAATGAACTGGAACGATTAGCCGTTGAAGAAGCCTTTGCGGAATCTATTCTTTGGGGATTCACTGTTGCCGCCGAGTCCGATGATCGAGTATTAATCGACGTCACTGAGTTTTTCCTTTCTGATGTCCACGGTATCGTAAATACACTTAGTGCAAGAGACCAGGGGAACTACTCTCTCGACCAAAGCCGCTCTGCCATTTATCTACCAAGAACTAAAAACTTTCCATTAAATTCTGAGTTTGAAGCTCAGCTTACGTTCACCAGCGCCCGAGGTGGATCTCTGGTAAGAACCGTTACACCCTCGGCCGATGCCATTACTGTTCGATTGCATCATTCCTTTGTTCAGCTACCCGACGACAACTACACTCCCCGAATATTTCATCCACAATCAGGTTACTGGGCACGAAGCTTCGAAGACTACGCCGCACCTATCGACGAAGACATCACGCAGCGCTACATCTCCCGTCATAGGTTGCAGAAACAGAACCCTAACGCTGCAAGTAGCGCAGCTATAGAACCCATTATCTATTACCTCGACCCTGGCGTGCCTGAACCTATACGATCGGCACTTCTTGATGGCGCTCGCTGGTGGAATGGCGCGTTTGAAGCGATTGGTTTTGAGAATGGATTTCAAGTTGAGCTACTACCAGCTGATGCCGACCCCATGGACATTCGTTATAACGTGATTCAATGGGTACATAGATCAACCCGCGGCTGGTCTTATGGCGCTAGTTTAACCGACCCTCGAACGGGCGAAATAATCAAAGGTAAAGTTACCCTTGGCTCGCTCAGAGTTCGCCAGGACTATCGCATTGCACAATCTCTCATCGGTCTAGCGATGGAAGGCGCAAACGAATCCATTCAGCAATTAGCTCTATCGCGTATTCGTCAACTGGCCGCACATGAAGTTGGGCACACACTGGGAATTGCACATAATTTCGCTGCTAGCATTAACCAAAGAGCGTCCGTTATGGACTACCCACATCCGCTAATCGATATTAACGACAATGGTGTATTGAACGCAATTAATGCCTACGATATAGGACTTGGTCAATGGGATTATCAGGTAATAAAATACGGCTACAGTACCTACGGTAATAGCAATGAGGAGAGTGCCGGTCTGGCTAACACCTTAGAAGAAAACCAGGATGCTGGCCTACTCTACATTTCGGATGCCGATAGTCGAGCACCAGGAAGCGCTCACCCTCTTTCGCATATGTGGGACAATGGCGCCTCTCCTACGGATGAACTGGCGCATTTACTCGACGTTCGACAAAATGCCATGAACCGCTTCGGTGCCGCGAACCTTAACCCTGGTCAACCCTATGCCGAGCTGGAAGAAGTATTAGTTCCTCTTTACCTGTTGCATCGTTATCAAATAGAGGCAGTGCACAAAATCATAGGCGGGACTTACTACGATTACAGCGTCTATGACGGCAATCCAGACAACCAGTCTCCCAAAGTTGTCGCTGTTCCAGCAGAAGATCAATGGCAGGCTCTAGATGCCCTTTTAGCAACTCTGGAACCCGATGTATTAGTAATCCCCCAATCAATTTTACAAATGATTCCACCAAAGCCCATAGGCTATTCTCGCAATAGAGAAAGCTTTCCATTACGCACGTCTTTAGGAATTGACTATGCAGCTATTGCAGAAACAGCCGCCGATCACACGCTGAAAGGGATTTTACAGCATGAGCGTTTGACTCGAATTAGTAATTTAAACGGCACCGACCCCTCTCTGCCTGCGATTCACGAAATACTCGACCGCCTGTTAGAGCGAGTTTACTACACCCCTCATTCCCGCGATCCTCAATCTGCTAGCATTCAGCGCGTAGTGAACCATGTATTGCTTTACCGCATGATGTCATTGGTGCGAAATGATAAAATTGATAATCGAGTGAAATCGCAAATTAACTATGCCTTACATAACTTACAAGACTGGTTAACACAAATTTTATTACAGGAACGTGACTCTTTATGGAATGCGAACTATCAATTAGCGCTGGACGAAATTAACAACTGGTTCAACAGAGGCGCACAAGCGAGCCTGCTAACTGCACCTCTACCTATGCCGCCGGGCGCACCGATTTAGTCATGAAAATCAAATTGGATAAACAATGTTAGCTTCATTCATAATAATCAGCTTACTGGTTACAGTAGCCGTGGTAATTCATTACGAAATGCTGCGCCTGCTTTCTGTCATCATTCCAAAACTACGAGTAAAACATCGTATACGTGTAATCGTTGGAGTATTCGGCAGCATATGTGCACATATTATCGAAGTCTGGTTGTTTGGAATTGCCTTTTACTACATGGCTCAACACGGTGACTTTGGCTCACTTGGCGGAAACTTCAACGGCAGCCTTGTCGATTGTGTGTATTTTTCTTTCACTAATTATACAACCCTGGGCTACGGCGATATCGTACCGTATGGTCAACTTCGATTCCTGGCAGGCATGGAAGCAATTACCGGCTTATCTCTTATCACCTGGTCTGCTTCTTTTATGTTTATGGAAATGAGTAAATTCTGGGAACAGGAATAAAGAGAGAAACGCATATCTTTTAGTGAAGACAGCTTGTCTGATAGTTGTTATTGCTTTCTGTTATCGAAAACTGATTATCCAGTGTTCTTTTCCGCCTTCGGCACGGGGGAGTGTTTCTCCGAAGCCGCCGAAATCCCATCCATGGAGGCTTGGGCTCGGCATCCCTGCCTCACACACTTCTGCGAAACACTCCCCCGTACCAAA